>NZ_JBVODQ010000003.1:0-608742 GCF_055666685.1 Enterobacter sp. E14S
CGGTAATTCCGGTCCAGCAGCGCCAGATCATGCTCCAGCACACACTCGTAAAGGGCTTCATCGGCAGAGGACTTCAGACGGGCAAACGACGTGATCACTCCGTTAATCTGGCGCACCGGCAGCCAGGGCTCCTGATTGTGCCAGCCAGCTTTCGGATTCGGGGCACGCAAAATAAATTCCGCCCTCTGATTGAGGACATCGTTGACGGCAATGTTTGATGCCGGGCTGGTAAAGCGGATGGTGTAGCGATAGTGCTTACTGAGTTCTTCTTCCCCGGAAAAAGAGTGAACATCCGGTAAAACAGATTTGCCTCGTGGAAAATACAGTAAATAACGGTTTAACGTATCCTGTTGCTGAACAATGCCTGACGGTCCTTCCATCGCCAAATATCCCTGATAAAGAATGACTGTTTATTAAAAAACAATATACTCACAGACCATTGAATAAAATACTATTCCGTAACACATCACAGAATGTTACAAAATACATATCATTCAGTTTAAAGATAAATAAAACAAAAATATTCACACCATAAATAAAAAATCAGGAATAATACCCGACCCGTATATAACAATTCAGCCGGTAACAACAATATGGACGACGTATTTTTCCTGTGAACGCATCATCAGATATTCAGGAACCGCCTTTGAAGGGTTATTCGGCCCTTTTTCCTGATATAAATCGCTCTTCCCTCGCGAATAGCAATAAATATGAAACCGGTTCGCCACTGATAAGAATATACAGCAGTTGCCGTAAGCGGGATTTTATCTGCCACCAGTATATGAGGATAAAATCCGTCCCGGTATCCCGGGTTCGCAGGAGGCGGCAAAGAGCTGCTGCTTAAACTCAGGAGAATACTCAGGGCAGCCTTTTCGCCTGCCGCGAGTCACATTTTTCAGCATATCTGACACTTTGATACCCGCTACTTATTTGGCAGACACCACGTTGTCGAATGCATCAGATTATGACCAGACGACTCTCGCTGGACGCATACAAAGAGCGGGAAAAGGTATCTAGTTCGGACGCGAAAGCTTCCGAAACGAAGTCCATATCGTGTTCAGACGAAAAAAATCCGGACTCAGAGGGGCTGAGTCCGGATTGTCTCTTACTGGCAGGATCGTTCAAGCGTTCTTAAACGATCGGCATTACTGCACATGTGCAGGGCGTTTTTTATTGCAGTGGCATAAATGAGGGTTTATGCCCGGCTTATTTGTAGATGACAGCCGTGCCGTGCAGGGTGTTTGGACCGGTCACAGAGGTGATGCGGTAAGATTTTGCACCCATTTCTTGCGCTTTTTGTGCCAGCTGATCTTCCAGAGAACCCAGGTTGGTACCGGCAGACGCAGAGATTGTCCCGGCTTTATGCTGGTCAGCAGGGGTGGACTGCACTTGTACAGCAGCAAAGCTTGCGAAAGAGAGTGAACTCAGAACGGCGGCGGCGATGAGAGTTTTTACGTTTTTCATGATGTTTACCTTTAGCAGATGAATTTGGAGGTCGTTAATCATTTAGTTAACGATCGATAGGTAAATCATAAATGTGATCCAGGTCACGCGTCAACATAATTTTATAACGAGCGTTAACTTAATTTTAAAATTGTTATTTTTCATACATATATGATTAATTTATTTTTAAGCATTCAGCACTGGTGGCGGGTTGCGTTTATTTTTATAATGGTCATTCACTAAACCAACAGAGGACCAACGGCAAATGACAACCGATGTCACGAGTTGTGCGAAGAAAAGCCGTGGCCGACCAAAAGTGTTTGACAGGGATGCAGCGCTTGATAAGGCCATGACTCTCTTCTGGCAACATGGGTATGAAGCAACCTCGCTTTCCGATCTGGTAGAAGCCACCGGAGCCAAAGCGCCGACGCTGTATGCCGAATTTACCAATAAAGAGGGGCTGTTCAGGGCGGTGCTGGACAGGTACATTTCGCGCTTTGCGGCGAAACACGAAGCCCAGCTGTTCTGCGAAGAGAAAAGCGTTGAACAGGCGCTTCGGGACTATTTCACCGCCGTCGCGACCTGTTTCACCAGTAAAGAAACGCCTGCGGGCTGCTTTATGATTAACACCTCTGCCACCCTTGCGGCGTCCTCTAAAGAGATTGCCAATACGGTGAAGTCACGGCATGCCATGCAGGAGGAGACCCTCAGCGCATTTCTGGCTCAGCGCCAGCAGCGCGGTGAACTCCCCGCGCAATGCAACCCTCAGCTGCTGGCGCAATACCTGAGCTGTATTTTGCAGGGGATGTCGATCAGCGCACGTGAAGGGGCCACGCTGGAAAAACTGCAGCATATTAGCGAAACCACGCTGCGGCTGTGGCCTGAGCTACTGAAAATCTGAAGCAAAAAAAAGCTCCTCAGCCTGAGCGCATGAGGAGCTAAATTCAGAGAACATCTTTTTTACACTTTGTTATTCAGAACCAGCTGGCCATTTCCATCCAGTGGAATTTGCGTGCCCGGGTCTTTATCCATGCGGATTTTGCCCTGCTGATCGCCAATTTTGTACGTCACGTCATAGCCCAGCATTTTTTCCGACTTGTCATAGACGGTTTTGCAGCGTTGCTGAGTCGTGGTGTAGGTATCATTATCCTGCATCGCGCCCTGCACCTGGTTACCGGCATAGCCGCCACCCAGCGCGCCGACCACGGTCGCCACATCTTTGCCCCGGCCGCCGCCAAACTGGTGACCAATCACGCCACCCGCTACCGCACCCAGAACAGAACCGGCGATACGGTTTTCATCCTGCACCGGACGACGATGCGTCACTGAGACGTTGCGGCACTCCTGACGAGGCGTTTTTACAGTTTCTTTAATCGGTGTAGCAGAAACCACCTGTGCATACTGCGGGCCGCGATCTAATACGTTGAGACTGGCAACGGCTGCCACACCTAACGCAGCCGCGACGCCAATCCCTATACCCGCCAACATTGATTTATTCACGGGACTTCCTCCTTTGTTGCTATTAGTAACAATTTTGCAATGGAGACACGGCTTCGCCAATAAGATAAAGGATCAAAAAAGGGGCATGGAGAGGAGATATATTGTATTTAGGAGAACTCTTAAGCAGTCAAACTGTGATCTACAGCATGAAATGCTAAAAACTCCCTCCGGAGGGCCCGGAGGGAGTGAAAGATTAGTGCAGCTTCAGACGCGGGCGGATCACGCGGTTGATTCTGCCCACCAGCATCATCAGCCCGGTTTTGAAGTAGCCGTGCAGCGCAATCTGGTGCATGCGGTACAGGGAGATATACACGAAGCGGGCAATGCGCCCTTCTACCATCATTGAGCCGCGCATCAGGTTGCCCATCAGGCTGCCGACGGTAGAGAAGTTTGACAATGACACCAGTGAACCGTGGTCTTTGTAGACATAGGCTTTCATTGGCTTGCCTTTGTACTGCGCCAGAATGTTGTGCAGCACCAGGCTTGCCATCTGGTGAGCGGCCTGCGCGCGCGGCGGCACGAATCCACCTTCAGGACGCGCGCAGGAGGCACAGTCACCGATGGCAAAGATTTCAGGATCGCGCGTGGTTTGCAGCGTTGGCTCGGTTACCAGCTGGTTAATGCGGTTGGTTTCCAGACCGCCGATCTCTTTCATAAAGTCAGGCGCTTTGATACCAGCCGCCCAGACCATCAGATCCGCTTTGATATACTCGCCGTCTTTGGTATGCAGGCCGCCTTCGTCGGCGCTGGTCACCATGGTCTGCGTCAGCACCCGCACGCCCAGTTTGGTGAGCTCATTGTGCGCCGCACCGGAAATACGCGGAGGCAGCGCAGGCAGGATGCGTTCACCGGCTTCAACCAGCGTCACGTTCAGCGCTTCGTTAGTTAACCCTTTGTAACCGTAGCTGTGCAGCTGTTTCACCGCATTGTGCAGCTCAGCTGACAGCTCAACGCCCGTCGCGCCGCCGCCGACAATAGCGATATTAACCTTACCGTTCGCACCCATATTGCTGGTGTACTTCAGGAACAGGTTCAGCATTTCCTGATGGAAACGACGCGCCTGGTGCGGGTTATCGAGGAAGATACAGTGCTCTTTAACGCCCGGCGTGTTGAAGTCGTTGGAGGTACTGCCCAGCGCCATGACCAGCGTGTCGTACGCCAGTTTACGCTCGGGAACCAGCAGCTCCCCTTTTTCATCGCGCAGCTCTGCCAGGGTGATGGTTTTGCTTTCACGGTTGATGTCCACCACCGAGCCCAGCTGGAACTGGAAATGATGGTTGCGCGCGTGCGCCAGATAGCTGAGCGCGTCCACGCCCTCATCCAGAGAACCGGTCGCCACTTCGTGCAGTAGCGGTTTCCACAGGTGGCTGTGGTTACGATCCACCAGCGTAATTTTGGCTTTTTTACCGCGACCCAGCTTCTTGCCCAGCTGTGTAGCCAGCTCCAGCCCGCCAGCACCACCGCCTACAATCACTATCTTTTTCAATGGCGTAGTCAACGTGACCCCCTCAAATTATTAACCAATTGTTAATTAAAAGTTATAAAAATAACCCTTAATTAACAACAGGTTACAGCACTGAAACCATTCAGGTGCATTGAGAATACCACGTCAGGCGCATTGGTCATACCAAAATTGATATGCATCAAGTTTTGATGGCTTAAAAGTAGACAAATCTGGTCAAAAATAAAGCCCGGCACGCTTTCGCGGCCGGGCTTTGATGCATGCGGGAAATTGATTAACCCAGCGTTTTAAACGCTTTGATACGCTGCAGATGCGGGGAGATGTTTTTGAACTTGTGGGTCTGCTCTTCGTCCCAGACGATCTCATAGTAATGATGCAGCAGCTCTGCTGCCCGATGGCTGTTGAGCGCTTCATCATTACGTGAAAGGATCACCAGACAGCGGTCGCGGTTTTTCTCGCGAAAATTGCTGACGCACTTGGTCGCAATATCGACATACTCTTCCGGACGGTCAATTTTGCCTTCCATGTTCTCGTTCGGGAACAGGTTAGGATTGAACACCACCTGGCGAATGTCGCACAGGAAGCCAATCCGCTCCGCCCAGTAGCCGCCCAGCCCCACGCCGCAAATCAACGGGCGATCGTCGACGTTGAGCTGCAACATCTTGTCCACCTCTTTGAGCAGATGCTGCATATCATGCTTCGGATGGCGCGTGCTGTAGCTGATCAACCGTACATCCGGATCGATAAACTGCAGCTGCAGCACCTTCTCATGATTACCAGGACTGTTTGAGTCAAAACCGTGTAAATAGATGATCATCGTCTTCTCACCACGCTACGCCTTCCGGGAGGGTTTACAGGCGGGCTTTATGTGCCTGCCAGCGCTCATTCAGGTCTTCAAGCCGGGCGTTGACCGTCTTCCAGCGCGCCGAATCCATCAGCTCCTGACGGCTAAATGAACCTTTATGATACAATTGTGTAACACGCTCTGCATTGATCGGCGACAGGTTATCCAGCACGCTAACGGCACCTTTACGATTATTGCAGACCAGGATCATATCGCAACCCGCATCCAGCGATGCCTGACCGCGTTCAGCGTAGCTGCCCATGATCGCGGCCCCTTCCATCGACAAATCGTCAGAGAAAATCACGCCGTTGAAGCCCAGCTCCTGGCGCAGAACGGTTTTCAGCCAGTGCGGAGAGCCGCTGGCAGGACGCGGATCGACGTCGCTGTAAATCACGTGCGCGGGCATAATGGCATCCAGCTTGTTATCGGTGATAAGCGACTGGAAAACCGACATATCTTTGGCGCGAATCTCCGCTTCCGGACGCGGATCGCGCGGGGTCTCTTTGTGAGAATCCGCCGTCACCGCCCCGTGACCCGGGAAGTGTTTCCCGGTGGTTTTCATGCCTGCGTCGTGCATGCCGTCGATGAACCGGGTGGCCATTGCCAGCGCAATACGCGGGTCTTCATGGTATGAGCGCTCGCCAATGGCTGCGCTGATATGCCCTACATCCAGCACCGGGGCAAAGCTGATGTCGATATCCATGGCAATCATTTCGCTGGCCATCAGCCAGCCGGCCTCCTGCGCCAGTTTTCCACCCTCTTCCGTGCCGAGCAGCGCGGCAAATGACTGGGCTGCCGGGAGACGGGTAAAACCGTCGCGAAAACGCTGCACGCGCCCGCCTTCCTGATCGACTGCCACCACCATATGGTTACGCGACGCGGCGCGGATCTGACGCACCAGCTCGCGCAGCTGCGCCGGATCGTGATAGTTGCGGGTAAACAGGATCAGGCCACCCACCAGCGGATGCGCCAGAATTTCACGCTCCTCCGCATCCAGCTCAAACCCTTCTACATCCAACATGACTGGACCCACATCCACCTCTCTTATCCTTTAGTTTGTAACTGACGCCAGGCATCGTCTGCCAGCGCAATAAATTGTTTGTCTCTGGACTGCCGATAGCGCATTTCAAACCAGCCAGCCATTAACATGACGACCCAGGGCCGCCAGCGCCTGACCTGACTCCTCAGCGCATCGGGGTCAATATGTGCCACCCGGGCGTATTCCCTGATGAGCATCTGCCGCGCGGCTTCACTTTCCGTCCAGACTGCCGCCAGCTCCAGCGCCACATCGCCATCTCCCGCATATTCCCAGTCGATAAGCCTGATGCCCGCTGGCGTATGAACAATATTCCCGGCATGAACATCCATATGCAACGGCGCGAGCCGAATCGGCTGCGGCTCGCCCGTTTTACGCAGCCGCTTAAGACGTGCCAGCCACACTGGAGTACGTCTGTCTGGCAGGGCTTGCTGCCAGTAATGTTCCAGCAGAGGGAATAACGTCGTTCGCCACCCCAGGCGTGGCTGCCGGTGCAGATGATACAGCATTGCCGCGAGCGCCGGCGTGTCCGGCAGCGCGCTTTTAACTTCACCGTCCAGATAGTCCACGGCCATCCAGCCCTGTCTGAAAAAACGAGGGGCAGGCACGAGATCCGCCGGAAGACGTCTCAGGGCACGAAACTGACGACGGAAATGGGAGGCAGGCGCGTCGGGGTCGTGATTTTGCCGCAAGACCAGACGTCGTTCGCCCTGCTCTATAATGCAACTCGCGCCGCCAAGCCCGGAATGGGCCTGCGGCGCGATAAGGCGGTACTGAGGAAAATAGCGCGTCAGAATCTCTTCACGCGTGCCGTCATTGTTGCGTAACCGCACCTTTACCTGACCAGATAATTTCGCCTGTCTGAACCAGCATCAGCTGCATCTGCAGGGCTGGGGTATTCACGTTACCGGTGGCGTTAGAGTAAAGCACATACTGCGCGCCAACGTTACGTGCAATGCCGATCGCCTTGCTGCGGGTACCGAGGCTATCCTGCGGCGACAGGCCCAGCTGCTGTTTGGCGACGGCGAGCTGCTGAGCCGAGACCAGCGTAAACTTGCCGTTGTTAGCCAGAGCATTACGCAGGGTTTCCGTGGCTTCACCCGCGTTCAGCGAACCGTTGGTACGGTTGTTCACGCTGTCGACCAGCAATACGCTGCCCGCCGTAACGCCCTGCGCCTGCAGCATTTTGCCTACCATCGGCTGCATAGCCCCGTTCCAGTCGTAATGGCGCACGCGCGGCGTGGGCTGTGACGTCTGGTCCGGATGTTCAATCGGGCCTGGCTGCGCCGGAATAGACGGTACAGACGGCACGGTTGGCTGCTGCTGCGTTGGCGGTGTCGGCTGTTCAGTACCCGGTTTAGCCTCTTCCACAGGCGCAGGCTGTTCAGTTCGGGTCACACACCCTGCAAGAAACAGAGCGAAAGCTGTCACGAGCGCATAGCGGCTCAAATTTTTAATCAAGGTTCACCCCTCAGAGATAAAGATAAAGTCTCACCTTATGCGCACCCAGATAGTTGGCGCTGCCATAGAGCGTTACCGACGACCTGGCCGGAATGGTGACGCTGCGCGGCGCCTCCAGCGGATGCATTTCAAGACCTCTTACGTCATACCAGAAAAAACGGTAGTGAACCGTCACCGGTTCATGTCTTTCATTAAAGAGCGTAGAGGAGGCAGATGAGTTGATTTCACTGATGGTCAACGCGGGCTGTTGCGCCGTGATGCCCGCGGCAAGCACGGAGGACTCCATGACCAGCGTCTGTTCATCATTCACGGGGATCGCCGGACGCGAGCTGCACCCCACAATCATCATCGCCATTACCAGCGCTGCAATACGCCCTTTCAGCATGTCAAAGACCTTTATGTGCCAGCATCGGCCCCAGAGGACGTCCACCCAGCAGATGCATGTGAATATGATAAACTTCCTGGCCACCATGACGGTTGCAGTTCATGATCAGACGGTAACCGTCTTCTGCAATCCCTTCCTGTTCAGCGATTCTGGCAGCCACCGTCAGCATACGACCTAACGCCACTTCATGCTCGGTTTTTACGTCGTTTACAGTCGGAATCAGAATATTGGGAATGATAAGGATATGCGTCGGAGCCTGAGGGGAAATGTCCCGGAAAGCCGTCACCAGTTCATCCTGATAGACGATATCTGACGGAATTTCGCGGCGGATAATTTTACTGAAAATCGTTTCTTCAGCCATGACCTTTTCCTTTTTTGTTTAATCTGGCGCAATGCGTCCGCTGTAAACACACTCCCGGGATCGGTGTGTGACACAATCCAAGAGTATGAGCGAGTTTCTCCTGTCCTTTCAACCTCCTCCCTCGATTTCTTTCCTGAATGTTCATCAGCTGACTGAAGAGTGACCGCTCTCGCGTCTCAGTGGCGTTTTTTAAGACACAAATAAAAAAGGCAGCCATTCGGCTGCCTTAGTCTCCCCAGGTCACAACTTAGTTGCTGCGGATGTACTCATCCATTTCGGTTTTCAGGTTATCGGATTTGGTACCGAAGATTGCCTGTACACCAGAACCTGCAACAACTACGCCCGCTGCGCCCAGTTTTTTCAGACCCGGCTGGTCTACTTTCGCCACGTCGGCAACGCTCACACGCAGACGAGTGATGCACGCGTCCAGGTTAGTGATGTTCTCTTTACCGCCAAACGCTGCGACCAGTGCCGGAGCCATTTCGCTGGTAGCGCCAGCTTTGCTGTCTTCTGTCGCATCTTCACGACCCGGAGTTTTCAGGTCCAGTGCTTTAATCAGCACGCGGAAGATGGTGTAGTAAGCAACCGCATAGCACGCACCCACGATTGGGAACAGCCACAGTTTGCTGCTGTTACCGGACAGAACGATGAAGTCAATCAGACCGTGAGAGAAGGACGTACCGTCACGCATACCCAGCAGGATACAGATTGGGAACGCCAGGCCCGCCAGAATCGCATGGATAACGTACAGGATCGGCGCAACGAACATGAAGGAGAACTCGATCGGCTCGGTGATACCGGTCAGGAACGAGGTCAGCGCTGCGGAGATCATGATACCGCCCACTTTTGCACGGTTCTCTGGCTTAGCAGAGTGCCAGATAGCAATCGCCGCTGCCGGCAGACCGTACATTTTGAACAGGAAGCCACCAGACAGTTTACCTGCAGTTGGGTCGCCCGCCATATAACGTGGGATATCGCCGTGGAATACCTGGCCTGCTGCGTTAGTGAATTCACCAATCTGCATCTGGAATGGAACGTTCCAGATGTGGTGTAGACCGAATGGCACCAGGCAACGTTCGATGAAGCCGTAGATACCAAACGCCACAACCGGGTTCTGGTAAGCAGCCCACTGAGAGAAGGTCTGGATAGCAGAGCCGATTGGTGGCCAGATGAAGGACAGGATCACGCCAGTGAAAATCGCTGCCAGACCAGAGATGATCGGAACGAAACGCTTGCCCGCGAAGAAGCCCAGATACTCAGGCAGCTTGATGCGATAGAAGCGGTTAAACATATACGCTGCAATCGCACCGGAGATAATACCGCCCAGAACACCGGTGTCCGCCAGGTGTTTCGCGGCGATCTCTTCTGCCGGTAAATGCAGAACCAGCGGCGCAACCACAGCCATGGTTTTCACCATGATGCCGTAGGCAACCACTGCAGCCAGCGCAGAAACGCCGTCGTTATTGGTGAAGCCCAGAGCCACACCGATCGCGAAGATCAGTGGCATGTTAGCAAAGACAGAACCGCCTGCTTCGGCCATCACGTGGGACACTACGGCTGGCAGCCAGCTGAAGTTAGCAGAACCGACACCCAGCAGGATACCTGCGATAGGCAGTACGGATACTGGCAGCATCAGCGATTTACCGACCTTTTGCAGGTTAGCAAATGCATTCTTAAACATAATTGAGAGTGCTCCTGAGTATTTGTGCTTTTTTTACGCTTTCACGCATTGGCCCGGGGGGAGTACCGTGCCGTGGACAGGACATCTAAGCGCCCTTTATTTATTACACAGAGTAAAATAATTCCCTCTGAGTTTGTTTGACGGCTATCACGTTTCAGCTTAAGGCGGTCGAAAAACTTTCAGTTATTTACAAAAAGCATGTCCGGATGTGTCTAAATACACACTCACCGCCCCAAATGAGGCGGTGAACTTTACTCGCTTTACTTATTAATTACGAGCCTAAAAAAAACAGGTGTATCAAACAGATTGCAGGCGGGCGGGGTCGATATGGAACAGCGTGGAGAAGTTTTCCGTCGTCACGCGGGCAAGCTCATCGATGCTGACGCCCTTCAGTACGGCCATGTACTCAGCCACATCTCTCGTCATAGCGGGCTGGTTCTCTTTACCGCGATGCGGTACCGGTGCCAGGTACGGAGAATCTGTCTCCACCAGAATGCGATCGAGCGGAACATAACGTGCAGCATCACGCAGCTGCTCAGCGTTACGGAACGTCACGATCCCCGAAAACGAGATATAAAACCCTAAATCAAGCAGCTTCCCCGCCGTTTCTCTGTCTTCTGTGAAACAGTGTAGTACGCCACCGCAATCCGTCACGTTTTCTTCCCGGAGGATAGCCAGGGTATCCGCGCGCGCATCGCGGGTGTGGACGATAACCGGCTTGTTCAGTTCCCGGCCAATGCGAATATGGTTGCGGAAGGACTCCTGCTGGCGCGGTTTGGTTTCCGGCGTGTAAAAATAGTCCAGCCCGGTCTCGCCCATCGCTACCACGCCCTCTTCTGCTGCCAGTCGGCGCAGATCCTCAACGTCGTAGGCCTCGTCCTGATTCAGCGGGTGCACGCCGCAGGAGAACACCACGTTATCGCGAACGCCCACCAGCTCACGCATGGAGCGATAGCCCGGCAGCGTCGTCGCCACCGCAAGACAGAATTTCACATCGCGGGCAGCGGCTTTTGCCAGCACGTCATCCACGTTTTTATGCAGGGATTGATAATCCAGGCCATCAAGATGGCAGTGTGAGTCGACTAAAAACATAATGTCTCTCTCAGAGATGTAAAACAGGCGGTGTGACGCCGGGTTGCAGGTAATGTTCGATACGCAGTAACTGGTCGGTCAGTAAAAGCTCGCGATTAAGACCCGTGACGGTTAAAAGCTGTTCACGGCTCTGGCAGATGTCATGGAGCATCGCGTGAAGAATCTTCCCTGAGAGGCGGTTCGCCAGCGTATTCACCAGCGGTAACGCGTCCGGGTTGGTCAGAAGCGTAGCCCCCTGCTGGATTTTGAGCGCATCCAGCAGTAGGGAGGCCAGCCAGTGCAGACGATCAACGGCCCGATCGCTGTTAAGCGCAGGCAGTAAACTTAGCCAGTCGTGACTGTTCAGCGACGCATCTACGGCCCGGCAGAGCGTTTCTCGCTCTGACCAGACGTCAGGCTGCAGTAATGCCAGCGCCGCCGCGGGCGCTCCGCTGCTCAGGCGCAAGGCGGTCAGCGCGCTCTCAGGTGACGTTGTCACCTCACGCTCAAGCCAACTCAGCGCCCACGATTCCTGGGGCACCGCCAGGTGATGAAGACGACAACGGCTGCGCAACGTCGCCAGTAATCGTCCCGGGTCACGGCATGAGAGGAAAAACCACGTTTTAACCGGCGGCTCTTCCAGGGTTTTAAGCAGGGCGTTAGCCGCCGCCTCGGTAAGCAGCGTGGCGTCTTTAAGCCAGACCACTTTAGCGCCGCCCAGTCGCGCGTGTTCATACAATTTTTCACTGACTTCACGCACGGCATCGATACCGAGCGCGCTTTTACCCTTCTCAGGCTCAAGGGTGTAGTAGTCAGGATGCGTGCCCGCCTGCATCAGCTGGCAGCCACGGCATTTACCACAGCTCTTGTGCCCTTCCGGCTGCTGACACATCAGAAAACGGGTGATGGCATAAATCAACGCATCATCACCCATTCCTGGCAACGCCTGAATCAGTAACGCATGATGCCCCCGACCCGCCTGATAGCTGCCGATCAGCTGTTCAAAGTGTGGGCGCAACCATGGATACCATTTCATGCCTGCTGCTCCTGCACCCACTGCGTAATGGTGTGCTGAATGTCGCGCGTGACGTCGTCCAGGGACTGCGTCGCATCGATGGTACAAATTGAGCTGTCCTGTGCGGCCAGTTCAAGATAGCGCGCACGGGTGCGGTTAAAGAAATCAAACGACTCTTGTTCAATGCGGTCCAGCTCGCCGCGCGCGCGGGCACGTTTGAGACCCACTTCCGGGGTCACATCCAGATAGAGCGTCAGGTCGGGGCGAAAATCCCCCAGTACAGCATTACGCAGCGTTGCCAGCATGGTCTGGTCAATACCGCGTCCTCCGCCCTGATACGCCTGAGTCGACAGATCGTGACGGTCGCCGATCACCCACTTGCCCTCGGCCAGGGCGGGTTTGATCACCGTCTCAACCAGCTGAACGCGCGCCGCGTAGAACATCAGCACTTCGGCCTTGTCAGTGATAACTTCGTCGCCGACGGATTTGATATCCAGTACCAGGCTGCGCAGCTTTTCAGCCAGCTGCGTGCCGCCCGGCTCGCGGGTAAATACCATGTCCGCCACGCCAAGCGCTTTAAGCGTATCCACCACCACGTTGCGGGCAGTGGTTTTACCCGCCCCTTCGAGTCCCTCAATGACAATGTATTTACTGCGCATTTTTTTCCTTAAGTGCCTTCAGATAGTCCTGAACAGAGCGATTGTGGCTGGCAAGGTTGGTGTTAAAGGTATGCCCTCCTTTTCCATCAGCCACAAAATAGAGATACGGTGTTTTAGCCGGATGCGCGGCGGCTTTAAGCGACGCCTCGCTCGGCGTGGCAATCGGGCCCGGCGGTAAACCGCCAATCACATAGGTATTATACGCCGTTGGCGTCTCCAGATCTTTTCTTGAGATTTTGCCCGTGTAGCTCTCGCCCATGCCGTAGATAACGGTAGGGTCGGTTTGCAGACGCATGCCGATGCGCAGACGGTTGATAAATACTGACGCCACCCGATCGCGCTCAGCAGCGACGGCCGTCTCTTTCTCGATGATCGAGGCCATAGTCACGAACTGGTTCGGATCGCTGTAAGGCAATCCTTCCATCCGCCCTTCCCAGGCGGCATCTACGGCGGCAACCATTTTTTTGTGCGCCCGCTTCAGGATAGCCACATCGGTCGTGCCTGCCGTGTACATCCAGGTGTCTGGCCAGAACCAGCCTTCCACCCATTCCGGATGTTCAAGCTTCAGCGCTTCTGCCACCGTCTGATAGCTATCGTCTTTTAAGGTATGTTTGATATACGGCGCGTCACGCAGCTGTTTGAGGTAATCGCTCAGGCGCATCCCTTCCACAAACCGCAGTGGGAACTGGGCTTCTTTACCGCTTTCCAGCAGCTGCAGCATCTCTCTGACGGTCATTCCCGGCGTAAAACGATAGGTACCGGCTTTGAAGTGTGACAGCTCAGGTTCCACGCGCAATAGCCACTGGAATACGCGTGGACGATTGATAATCTTGTCGCCATAGAGCTGTTCCCCAAGCGCCTGACGGCCGGTGCCCGCTTTCAGGGTAAAGATCGTTTCCTCTTTAACCAGGATCTTGCTGTTCGCCAGCTGGCGAACTTTCCATACGCCCGCTCCGCCGGCGACGCCCAGCGCAACGATGAGGATAAGGACAAAGCGCAACATTTTTTTCATGACTATCTGGTTTGCTCACATATCGGGGCTAAAAACTGAAACAGCTCGCGCGAAGACCAGCGTTGTTGGCCATACGCACGGACGGGGACAACAGGCATCAGCGCATTGCAGATGATGACTTCATCGGCGGTCTGTAGCGCCGCTTCTCCTGCGCTAACTTCGACAACGCGAAAGTCAGAGCGTGCCAGCTGTTGCAGACAAAACTGACGCATTAACCCATTTACGCCAGCGTGTTCCAGCGACGGAGTGAACACCTCTTCCCCCTGCCGCCAGAGTAAATTAGCCGCACAGCATTCCGTAATGAACCCTTCGCTGTCAAGAACCAGCGCCTCATCGGCGTCCGTCTGTTCAAGATGAGTACGAATGAGCACCTGCTCGAGGCGGTTGAGATGCTTAAGCCCGGCCAGCATCGGGTTTCGTCCCAGTCGTACTGGGCTCAGCGTCAGCGTGACGCCGTCTTCTCGCCAGCGAGAATAATGCGCAGGATAAGCAGAAACGGAGAGGATACGCGTTGGGTTGAGGCACGATGCAGCGCTGTAACCCCGGCCTCCACTGCCGCGGCTGATGATGACTTTGAGTACGCCGCAGTCCTTCCCGGTTGCCAGCTGGCACATTTCCTGTCGCAACGTGTCCCAGTGCGTAAAGGGGATCATGAGCTTTTCACAGCCATGCTGCAGGCGTCGAATGTGCGCCTCCAGCAGGCAGACATCACCTTCCAGAATGCGCGCCGTCGTAAAGCAACCATCACCGAACTGTATCGCCCTGTCGCTGGCAGGCAGCGTGTCCTGCTCAAGGCCATTGATTAAAAACATGGTGGCTCCTTATGCGTGGGCATTTAGTCTGGCAGGATGTCATGCAGCCGACAAGAAGATTAGGCTTAATAAAAAAGGCCCGGCAAGCGGACCTTTTTAAATGCTATCGGGACGTCAGGATCAGATCTTTTTGAAGATCAGAGAGCCGTTGGTGCCGCCGAAGCCGAAGGAGTTACACAGGGTGTACTCCATACCGCTAACCTGACGCGCTTCGTGAGGAACGAAGTCCAGATCGCAACCTTCATCCGGGTTATCCAGGTTGATGGTTGGCGGAACAGCCTGATCGCGCAGCGCAAGGATGGAGTAGATTGACTCTACTGCACCCGCCGCACCCAACAGGTGACCGGTCATGGACTTGGTGGAGCTCACCATTACGCGGCTGGCAGATTCGCCGAAGATAGACTTAACCGCCTGAGCTTCAGCTTTGTCGCCTGCAGGTGTAGAAGTACCGTGCGCGTTCACGTAGCCAATTTGTGCTGGGGTAATACCCGCATCACGAATCGCGTTTTCCATCGCCAGCGCAGCACCCGCGCCGTTCTCAGGAGGAGACGTCATGTGGTAAGCATCGCTGCTCATGCCGAAACCAACGATTTCAGCATAAATTTTCGCGCCGCGTTTTTTCGCGTGCTCGTACTCTTCCAGTACGATCATGCCCGCACCGTCGCCCAGCACGAAGCCGTCACGGTCTTTATCCCACGGACGGCTCGCCGCCTGCGGGTTATCATTGCGGGTAGACAGCGCACGCGCCGCACCGAAACCGCCAACACCCAGTGGAGTACTGGCTTTTTCAGCACCGCCCGCAACCATAGCATCTGCATCGCCGTACGCAATAATGCGCGCGGCCTGGCCGATGTTATGTACGCCAGACGTACAGGCAGTCGCGATAGAAATGCTTGGCCCACGCAGGCCAAACATGATGGTCAGGTGACCCGCCACCATGTTAACAATCGTGGACGGAACGAAGAACGGGCTGATCTTACGCGGGCCGCCATTCATCAGAGATGTATGGTTTTCCTCGATCAGGCCAAGACCACCAATCCCGGAGCCGATAGCGGCGCCGATACGGGTTGCGTTCTCTTCCGTAATCACAAGGCCAGAATCCTGCATGGCCTGAACGCCAGCGACAATTCCATATTGAATGAAGGCATCCATCTTGCGCTGTTCTTTGCGCGAGATGATCTCTTCACAGTTAAAATCCTTTACTAAGCCAGCAAATTTCGTTGCATAGGCGCTAGTATCGAAATGGTCGATTAGGCTGATGCCGCTCTGACCGGCAAGGAGAGCTTTCCAGGTGGACTCTACGGTATTGCCGACAGGAGACAACATGCCAAGTCCGGTCACAACTACACGACGCTTAGACACGTTTGTCCTCCAGGGAGGGATAAAAAAAGAGATTCGTGGGACTAAAAAAGATAAAACTCAGGCGGTCGAATGACCGCCTGGAGATGTTCACTTACGCCTGGTGACCGTTGATGTAATCAATGGCAGCCTGAACGGTGGTGATCTTCTCAGCTTCTTCGTCCGGAATCTCAGTATCAAACTCTTCTTCCAGAGCCATTACCAGCTCAACGGTGTCAAGAGAATCTGCGCCCAGGTCTTCAACGAAGGAAGCGGAGTTCACAACTTCTTCCTGCTTAACGCCCAGCTGTTCGCCGATAATTTTCTTAACGCGTTCTTCGATAGTGCTCATACTCTTAAATTTCCTATCAAAACTCGCTTTCGCGATGGTTTTCGTAGTGTATAAAATGTTGAAAAATTTGCAACTAAATCCCGGCAGTTCGTACCACGATTTTACGTTATTTTGAGGCCATTTGCCCTAATAACGCAAATATTTTTCTACACGTCATCATCCAGGCTGCCTCTGCGTTGGCTGCGCCCTCTAATCCCGGTCACATAGTAATCTATGCTCCCAGGCTTCTCGGTCTTGCCGCCTTGATCCAACCAGAATGATTTAGTGTATCTCGTGGTTAAACCATATACATCCCGCCGTTGACGTGAAGGGTCTCACCAGTGATGTAACCCGCTTCGTCAGAGGCTAAAAATGCAACCGCACTGGCGATTTCTTTAGGGTCGCCAAGACGACCCGCCGGAACTGCCGCCAGCGTACCCGCACGCTGCTCATCAGTCAGCGCACGCGTCATGTCCGTTTCAATAAAGCCCGGAGCAACAACGTTTACAGTAATACCGCGGGACGCGACTTCACGCGCCAGCGACTTACTGAAACCAATCAGACCTGCTTTCGCCGCAGCGTAGTTAGCCTGACCAGCATTTCCCATGGTACCAACCACAGAACCGACAGTGATAATACGTCCATGACGCTTTTTCATCATAGCGCGCATTACCGCTTTTGACAGACGGAATACAGATGACAGGTTGGTTTCGATGATATCGTTCCACTCGTCGTCTTTCATTCGCATTAACAGGTTATCGCGAGTGATCCCGGCATTGTTTACCAGAATATCCACTTCACCAAACTCTGCGCGAATATTTTCCAGAACAGATTCGATAGATGCAGGTTCGGTCACATTCAGTACCAGACCTTTACCCTTTGCACCCAGATACTCGCTGATGGCCTGAGCGCCATTCTCGCTGGTTGCTGTACCAATCACCTTCGCGCCGCGCGCAACCAGTGTTTCAGCAATTGCACGCCCGATACCGCGGCTTGCGCCAGTGACCAGGGCGATTTTTCCTTCAAAACTCATGGTATTCCTCTTTTATTGCGAGAGTGCCGCTGACATCGCTTCCGGCTCGTTAATCGCCGAGGCTGTCAGGGTGTCAACAATACGTTTTGTCAGACCGGTGAGGACTTTACCTGGGCCGACTTCATACAGGTGCTCAACGCCCTGAGCGGCCATAAACTCAACGGTTTTGGTCCACTGTACCGGGCTGTAGAGCTGACGAACCAGCGCGTCACGGATCGCTTCCGGCGTGGTTTCGCATTTCACATCGACGTTGTTCACAACGGAAATCGTCGGTGCGTTAAACGTAATTTTTTCCAGCTCAACCGCCAGTTTCTCGGCAGCAGGCTTCATCAGTGCACAGTGAGACGGCACGCTGACCGGCAGCGGCAGCGCACGCTTAGCACCCGCTGCTTTACAGGCCACACCCGCACGTTCAACCGCTTCTTTATGACCGGCAATAACCACCTGGCCCGGCGAGTTGAAGTTTACCGGAGAGACAACCTGGCCTTCAGCAGATTCTTCACACGCTTTTGCAATTGCAGCATCATCCAGACCGATGATGGCAGACATGCCGCCCGTGCCTTCCGGCACCGCTTCCTGCATGAATTTACCGCGCAGTTCCACCAGACGTACCGCGTCAGCAAACGCGATCACGGCAGCACACACCAGCGCAGAGTATTCACCCAGGCTATGACCCGCGAGCAGCGCTGGCGCTTTACCGCCCTGCTGCTGCCAGACACGCCACAGCGCAACGGACGCGGTCAGCAGCGCTGGCTGGGTCTGCCAGGTTTTGTTCAGTTCTTCGGCCGGACCCTGCTGGGTCAGCGCCCATAAATCATAACCCAGTGCATCAGAAGCTTCACGGAAAGTCTCTTCAATTACCGGATAGCGTGCTGCCATTTCAGACAACATCCCAACGGTTTGAGAGCCCTGGCCCGGGAACACAAAAGCAAATTGCGTCATTTTTTATTCCTTATACTAGAAACGAACCAGCGCGGAACCCCAGGTGAACCCGCCACCGAAGGCTTCAAGCAAGACCAGCTGGCCCCGTTTGATTCGTCCATCGCGTACCGCTTCGTCAAATGCGCACGGTACCGACGCCGCAGAGGTGTTGCCGTGACGATCCAGCGTCACCACAACGTTATCCATCGACATGCCCAGCTTTTTCGCGGTCGCACTGATGATACGCAGGTTCGCCTGATGCGGCACCAGCCAGTCGAGGGCGGAACGCTCAAGGTTATTCGCTTCCAGCGTTTCATCAACGATGTGTGCAAGCTCGGTTACCGCCACCTTGAACACCTCATTTCCTGCCATGGTCAGGAAAATCGAGTTGTCCGGATTAACGCGATCGGCGTTAGGCAGGGTCAACAGTTCGCCATAGCTGCCATCAGCATGCAGATGCGTAGAGATGATACCCGGCTCTTCGGACTGCCCCAGCAGCACCGCACCCGCACCATCACCAAAAATGATGATCGTTCCACGATCGGTGGGATCGCAGGTACGCGCCAGCACGTCAGCACCGATCACCAGCGCATATTTAACGGCACCGGATTTCACGTACTGATCGGCGACGCTCAGCGCATAGGTGAAGCCTGCGCACGCGGCAGCGACGTCAAACGCCGGACAGCCTTTAATGCCGAGCATGTTTTGCACCTGGCACGCTGCGCTTGGGAAAGCATGCGTGGCAGACGTCGTGGCAACCACGATCAAACCAATCTGTTCTTTATCAATGCCCGCCATTTCGATAGCACGCTGTGCGGCTTCGTAACCCATGGTCGACACGGTTTCGTCTGGCGCGGCAATACGACGTTCACGGATACCTGTGCGCGTGACAATCCACTCGTCAGACGTATCTACCATTTTTCCAGATCGGCGTTGGTACGCACTTGTTTTGGCAGGTAGCTGCCGGTACCTAAAATCTTCGTATACATGTACGCTCAGTCACTTTTAGCTAATACAGATTCCAGGCGAGCGGCAATCCGCTGAGGGACTTGTCGCTGCACCGCCTGCACTGCCTGTTCAATCGCGACAGCAAATGCTCGCTGATTGGCGGCGCCATGACTCTTAATCACGATGCCGCGCAATCCTAACAGACAGGCGCCATTATACTGGTCGGGGTTGAGGTGACTGAATCGCCGCGTCAGGCTCTTTTGTAACCAACGCTTCAATAAAATCAGCCACCAGGCGCTTTTTTTGCCTTCTCCCTGAGATTTCAGCAGAGAAAGAAACATGCGTACGACCCCTTCCATGGTCTTCAACGTGACGTTTCCGGTGAAGCCATCGCACACCAGAACATCCGTTTTACCCGTCAACAACTCATTGGCTTCGAGATAACCAATATAGTTGATGGAGGGAACCTGTTTGAGCAATTCAGCCGCTTCGCGAATGCTGTCCAGGCCTTTGGTCTCTTCTTCACCAATGTTCAGTAACGCAACACGGGGAGTGTTGATCCCGACAACTTCTTCTGCCAGCACCGATCCCATCACGGCAAACTGAGCCAGCATAGTACTATCACAGTCGACGTTAGCGCCCAAATCGAGCACCACCGTCTTGCCCTTTTGCTGATGCGGTAACACCGTTACCAGCGCCGGGCGCTCAATACCTTCAATAGGTTTGAGCAGCAATTTCGACAGCCCCATCAGCGCGCCGGTATTTCCCGCGCTGACGCAAGCCTGAGCTCGCCCTTCTTTCACCAGCTCCAGCGCTATCCGCATAGAGCTGCCACGACTATTGCGAATCGCCTGCGAGGGTCGGGCATCACTGGCAATAACTGACTGCGCAGGAATAATCTGCAGACGCGAACGTTGTTCAAAGTCAGCTTTTGCGAGTAATGGCGTGATTGCGTCGGGATTGCCGACTAAAAGAAGTGTGAGTTGCGAATTAGAATTCAGTGCCTGCAATGCTGCAGGCACTGTCACGGAAGGGCCAAAATCTCCCCCCATGACATCTAACGCCAGGGTTAGACGTGTCAAGGTATCGTCGCAGCCTGGTTCGGTAAATTCCCCGTTTGCACGGGGAAATCCTCACTAAGCCTAATCACGCTTGCGCGTGATTACTTAGTGATAACCTTGCGGCCGCGGTAGAAACCGTCAGCGGTGATGTGGTGACGCAGGTGTTTCTCACCAGAAGTCTTGTCTACAGACAGGCTGGTAACTGCGGTCAGCGCGTCATGGGAACGACGCATGCCACGTTTGGAACGGGTTGGTTTATTCTGTTGTACGGCCATGGACCTTACTCCTCAATTACTTACGCTTTAAGCTGGCTAATACGGCAAATGGGTTTGGTTTTTGCGCTTCATCAGGCAGTTCCCCAAAGACCATGTCCGCCTCGGACACTTCACAGTGTTCAGAATCATGCACCGGAACTACTGGCAAGGTGAGGATGATTTCATCTTCAACCAGAGCCAGAAGATCGATTTCACCGAATTCGTTAACCTCAATCGGCTCATACGCTTCCGGGAGTGCTTCAGCCTGTTCGTCAGAACGAACCGGACTGAAACAATACGTTGTGTGAACATGCTGTACAAACGGTTTCCCGCAACGCTGACACTCGAGCGTTACCGTCACCTTTGCATCACCGGTTAAAACGGCGAGACGCTGGTTGTCGATAGCGAACGACATGGAGCATTCTACATCACTGTCCACACTGACTACGGATTCGGCAATACGCTCAGCCTGATCGGAAGTATAGATACCTTCGTAATCGAGGCGTTTTTGAGCCGTACGAACCGGATCAAGAGTCAGGGGTAATTTTACCTTTTGCATAGGGCGCGCATATTAACTTTGTAACGTCATAGAGTCAAAGAAAAAGGCAACCAGAGCTGCCTTTTGCCAATTATTCGCACACATTGCGGCCTGTAGTTTAAAATGGCTGGCATCGATACGCTATATCTGGTGATAAAAATATGCCAAATCTCGTCCTTGCTTCCACGTCTCCCTACCGCCGAATGCTGCTGGAAAAGCTCGGGATCCCGTTTGAATGCGCCGCGCCAGAGGTGGATGAGACACCACAGCCGGGCGAATCCCCGCGTCATCTGGTGATGCGTCTTGCTAAGGAGAAAGCGCAGTCGCTGGCCGCACGTTACCCCGCACATTTGATTATAGGCTCAGACCAGGTTTGCGTGCTGGACGGCGAAATCACCGGCAAGCCCCATACGGAGGAGAACGCCTGTCAGCAGCTTCTGCGTGCGCGAGGCACTATCGTGACCTTTTATACCGGCCTGGCGCTCTATAACTCCGCCACCGGTCATCTGCAAACCGAATGCGAGCCGTTCGACGTACACTTTCGCCATCTCAGCGAGCAAGAGATCGTGGATTATGTGCGCCGGGAACGTCCGCTGAACTGTGCGGGGAGCTTTAAAAGCGAAGGACTGGGGATTGCGCTGTTCGAGAAGCTGGACGGTCGCGATCCCAACACGCTGGTGGGGTTACCGCTGATTGCCTTGTGTCAGATGTTACGGCGAGAAGAGTGTAATCCGCTGACTATGTGACTGGAACGTTGCGGCCTGATGCCCTCACCCCGGCCCTCTCCCACAGGGAGAGGGAGGAAGGCATAATCAGCCGCGCAGAACCTTAAGACAGCGTTTCAACTGCTCGTCCAGCGGCGCTTCAATACGGATGACTTCCCCCGTATTAGGATGGGTAAACTTCAGCGCTGCCGCATGCAGGAACAGACGCGACAGCCCCGTCCCCGCCAGCTGCTTATCAAACTCGCGGTCGCCATAGCGGTCATCAAAGGCAATTGGGTGCCCTGCAAACTGCGTATGCACGCGGATCTGGTGGGTACGACCGGTCACCGGACTGCAGCGCACCAGCGTGGCAAACTCATAGCGCTCTTCAACTTTAAAGCGCGTCTCAGACGGTTTCCCTTCCTGGCTTACGCGGACAATACGTTCGCCGCTTTGCAGAATGTTCTTCAGCAACGGCGCCTGCACTACTTTTACATGGGACTGCCACTGACCGCGCACCAGCGCCAGGTAGTCTTTCTGCATCCCTTTTTCACGCAGCTGTTCATGCAGCGAACGCAGCGCAGAACGCTTTTTCGCCACCAGCAGTACGCCAGAGGTATCACGGTCAAGACGGTGCACCAGTTCAAGGAAGCGCGCTTCCGGACGCAGGGCTCGCAGCCCTTCAATCACGCCGAAGCTCAGACCGCTGCCGCCATGAACAGCCGTTCCTGACGGTTTATTGAGCACCAGAATGTGGTCATCTTCGTACAGGATCACATCGCTTAGGGCCGCCACTTTCTGTAGCTTCGGTGAAACGGTCTCTTCTTCACGTTCCGCAACGCGCACCGGCGGAATACGAACTTCATCGCCCGCCTCGAGTTTGTACTCGGGCTTCACGCGTTTTTTGTTCACCCGCACCTCGCCCTTGCGCAGGATGCGGTAAATCATGCTCTTTGGTACACCTTTCAACTGGGTGCGCAAAAAGTTATCGATACGTTGCCCCGCGTCATCTTCGGCGATGGCAACCATTTTTACGGCTGGAGTCTCTGTTTTCATGGTTGGCGATTCTAAATATCGTCAGCCATTAGCGCCACTCATTTTTCTATGCTTATATTTACTTTTATCCGGCCAGCTCTCCGTTTCGCGCAACCGATTTGGTGGTTATTAAACCAATCGCCATTCTGAAGTGAAGAAACTGTGAGTAACCGAGTGATAATTGGTAAAAGTCATCTTGCTATAACCCGGCGAGCAGTGGAATAATGAGGCTGTTTTCCGTGTTAAATCCTGGTTAAGTAAGGATGTTGACGGAATGACCAATTTTGTCTGACCGATCATCCACGCAGCAATGGCGTAAGACGTATTGATCTTTCAGGCAGTTAGCGGGCTGCGGGTTGCAGTACTTCCCGGTATAAGGATTGTTCTCTGGAGAGTTCTACCCAGGCAATTCCCCTGATAATTGCGCTGTGTTTCCGTATGAAACACAGGCAACCGACACTCTGCGCCTCTTAAGCGAGCGACAACCGTGAGGTTGGCGACGTGAACAGACACGAGGCCATCGGTTCATACCCCGGAAAGCGTCACCTTGCCCGCAGCTTTGTCGTCAATGTAAGAATAACGAGTAAGTTACGATGAAAAGAATGTTAATCAACGCAACTCAGCAAGAAGAGTTGCGTGTCGCCCTTGTGGATGGGCAGCGCCTGTACGATCTGGATATCGAAAGTCCTGGACACGAACAGAAAAAAGCGAACATTTACAAAGGTAAAATCACCCGCATTGAACCAAGCCTTGAAGCTGCATTTGTCGATTACGGTGCTGAGCGTCATGGTTTCCTCCCTCTGAAAGAAATCGCCCGCGAATATTTCCCCGCAAACTACAACGCCCATGGCCGCCCAAACATCAAAGATGTTCTGCGTGAAGGTCAGGAAGTTATCGTTCAGATTGATAAAGAAGAGCGTGGCAACAAAGGTGCCGCACTGACCACCTTTATCAGCCTGGCAGGGAGCTATCTGGTTCTGATGCCTAACAACCCGCGTGCGGGTGGCATCTCTCGCCGTATCGAAGGTGATGACCGTACCGAGCTGAAAGAAGCGCTGGCAAGCCTCGAACTGCCTGATGGCATGGGGCTTATCGTGCGTACCGCAGGCGTTGGCAAATCAGCCGAAGCGCTGCAGTGGGACCTGAGCTTCCGTCTGAAGCACTGGGAAGCCATTCAGAAAGCAGCCGAAAGCCGCCCTGCTCCGTTCCTGATCCACCAGGAAAGCAACGTTATCGTGCGTGCCTTCCGTGATTACCTGCGTCAGGACATCGGTGAGATTCTGATCGATAACCCGAAAGTGCTTGAGCTGGCGCGCCAGCACATCGCCGCGCTGGGTCGTCCGGATTTCACCAGCAAAATTAAACTGTACACCGGTGAAATCCCGCTGTTCAGCCACTATCAGATCGAATCCCAGATTGAGTCCGCCTTCCAGCGTGAAGTGCGTCTGCCGTCCGGCGGTTCTATCGTTATCGATACCACTGAAGCGCTGACCGCTATCGACATCAACTCCGCGCGTGCAACGCGCGGTGGCGATATCGAAGAGACCGCCTACAACACTAACCTCGAAGCCGCTGATGAAATCGCCCGCCAGCTCCGCCTGCGCGACCTGGGTGGTCTGATTGTTATCGACTTCATCGACATGACCCCTGTTCGCCACCAGCGTGCGGTTGAAAACCGTCTGCGCGAAGCGGTGCGTCAGGACAGAGCGCGTATCCAGATTAGCCATATCTCGCGCTTTGGCCTGCTGGAGATGTCTCGTCAACGTCTGAGCCCGTCTCTCGGCGAGTCCAGCCATCACGTTTGTCCGCGCTGCTCCGGCACCGGTACCGTGCGTGATAACGAATCTCTGTCCCTCTCCATTCTACGTCTGATTGAAGAAGAAGCGCTGAAAGAGAACACCAAAGAGGTTCACGCCATTGTGCCGGTGCCAGTTGCCTCTTACCTGCTTAACGAAAAACGTGCAGCGGTAAGTGCGATTGAAGCGCGTCAGGGCGGCGTTCGCTGCATCATCGTGCCAAACGACCAGATGCAGACCCCACACTATCACGTGCTGCGCGTGCGTAAGGGCGAAGAGACGACCACCCTCAGCTACCTGCTGCCGAAGCTGCATGAAGAAGAGATGTCCCTGCCTTCCGATGAAGAGCCAGCCGAGCGCAAACTGCCAGAGCAGCCTGCGTTAGCGACCTTCATCATGCCTGAAGCACCACCGGAAGCAGCTCTGGAAAAACCTGCGGCCAAACCTGCAGCGCAGAAACCAGAAGCCGCGGTAGCGAAAGCCCAGCCGGCGCAGCCGGGTCTGCTGAGCCGCTTCTTTGGCGCGCTGAAGAAGATGTTTGCTGAAGAAGAAGTTCAGCCAGAGCAGCCGAAAGAAGAGCCAAAAGCAGCCAAGCCAGAGCGTCAGCAGGATCGCCGTAAGCGTCAGAACAACCGCCGCGATCGTAACGACCGCAGCGATCGCAATGACCGCAGCGAGCGTCGTGACAACCGTGACAACCGCTCTGAGAATGGCGAAGGCCGTGAGCAACGCGAAGACAACCGTCGCAACCGTCGCGAGAAACAACAGCCGAATGTTGAAGATCGTGAAATTCGCCAGCAGGCGGGCGATGAGTCTGAGAAGAGCAAACAGCGTGACGACCAGCAGCCGCGCCGTGAACGCAGCCGTCGCCGTAACGACGAGAAGCGTCAGGCACAGCAGGAAGTCAAAAACCTGAACCGCGAAGAGCCTGTTGAACAGCAGGACGGCGAGCAGGAAGAACGCACTCAGGTAATGCCGCGTCGTAAGCAGCGCCAGCTTGCTCAGAAAGTTCGCTTCGCCTCTGAAGTAACAGAAGAGTCAGCCGTTGTCGCGGTTGAAACCAGCGAGAGCACAACCGGTACGCAGCTGGCGAAAGTTGATCTGCCAGCGGTCGTTCAAAACAACATTGAGCAGGATGATAACGGTGAAAACCGTGATAACGCCGGTATGCCGCGCCGTTCACGTCGTTCTCCACGTCATCTGCGCGTCAGCGGCCAGCGCCGTCGTCGCTATCGTGACGAGCGTTACCCGACTCAGTCGCCAATGCCGCTGACTATTGCCTGTGCTTCGCCAGAAATGGCGTCCGGCAAAGTCTGGATCCGTTACCCGGTTGCTCGCCCGGAGCAGGTTGTTGAAGAACAGCCTGTAACCGAAGAGGTGATTGCACCCGCAGCCGCGGTAGAAGCTGTCGTGACTGAAGCGGCAACCGTGGTTGAACCTCAGGTTGTTGAAGCTGAAGCACCTCACGCAGTGGAAGTTGAAACCACCCATCCAGAAGTGATTGCCGCGCCGGTTGATGCCGCACCGCAGCTTATCGCCGAAGAAGATGCCGTGGTGGCTGAGGAAGTCGCTGAAGAGGCTGAATCTGTAGCCGCAGTGGAAGACACCGCAGAAACCCTCGTTGAAACCACCACTGAAGAAGTCGTTCAGGACGTTGAGATTCAGGTTGAACCGGTTGTCGAAGAAGCGAAAGCGCCTGAGGTGAAACCTGAGCCGGTTGTTTCTGCACCAGCCGCAGCCCACGTGGCGACAGCACCAATGACGCGCGCCCCGGCGCCGGATTACGTGCCTGAAGCCCCGCGACACAGCGACTGGGTACGCCCGGCGTTCAGCTTCGACGGTAAAGGCGCTGCAGGCGGCCACAGTGCAACGCATCAGGCGACTGCACCGGCAACGCGTCCGCAGTCTGTCGAATAACGACGCTGAAAGTAAAAAGCCGACCTTCGGGTCGGCTTTTTTTATGGCTGCTGCACGGGCTTTCTCATCCCGGTGACCTCCGGCATGACCTGGCGCATCAACTCCAGAAAACGCCGCAAGCGTGCCGGATAATAGCGGGACCAGGGGTAAACCAGATGCACCGGTAACGCCGCTGGCTGCCACTCTGGCAGCAAATGTACCAGCCGCCCTTCCCGAATATCATCCTGTACCGTCCAGCTGGATACCACCGCCACGCCAAGGCCGGTGAGCGCCGTATTGCGTGCGACATACAGGCTGTCGGTGCTCAGACGTGGCGTAATAGCAATCCGCGCGGTGACGGGTGATGCATCGTGAAAAAGCTCCACATGGCGCTGGTAGAATGAGCTAATCGCTATCCAGGGAAACTGCTGCAAATCCTCCGGCGTGGTAACCGTCGGGAAACGGGCCAGCAGTGACGGTGAAGCCACTACCGAGCGCGGCACTTCGGCCAGCAGCACGGACACGGTCGCCGGATCGACTTCCACGCCCACCTGAATCGCACAGTCAAGGTTGTCGCCGAGGAAGTCCGCCGACCGATCGTTGAGCATCCACTCAATCGAAAGCTGGGGATAGCGTTGCAAAAACTCGGTTACGGGTTTCAGAAGCTGATCCTGACCAAACGCGTGCGGAGCGCGCACCCGCAGCACGCCTACCGGCTCATCTTCCGTCTGCCCCACCTCATCTTCCAGCGCCAGCCAGCTGTCAATCACCCGACGGGCGTGCTGATAGCAGCGTTCGCCGTCATCCGTCAGCCGCGTCGTGTGGGTGGTGCGCAATATCAGGCGCACGCCCAGCATGGTTTCAAGCGACTGTAACCGTCTGCTTACCGTGGCCTGAGTAGTGGCCAGCTGCCGCGCCGCCGCTGAGAGGGAGCCCGCCTCCACAATACGAACAAACGTCCGCATTAACTCCACCCTGTCTATACGCTCAGCTCTTTTCATCGTATTTTCACTTATACGTTCAACGTATAAGCGTTTTACCACCGGGCCCGCTACCGTCGCAAGGCGTACTGATAAAAAATAACCTCACACGACGAATGAGGAACATCTTATGAACACATCAACTGCCGCCCATGCGGTGAGCCGCTGGGTAATCTTAATGCTCGCGATCGGTGCAGGTTTCAGCGTGGCATCTATCTATTATGCCCAGCCTCTGCTGCCGCTGATGGGCGCAGACCTTCACCTGAGTATCGAAGGAACGGGCATGGTTCCGACGCTCACCCAGGCGGGATATGCCCTGGGGATCCTGTTCCTGCTACCGCTCGGCGATCGCCACGACCGCAGGACGTTAATCCTGATAAAGAGTGCGGCGCTGGCGCTGTTTCTTCTCGGCTGTAGCCTGACCGGGCAGATCCACTCTCTGCTATTGGCAAGCCTGCTCATCGGCATGGCCGCCACCATGGCACAGGATATCGTCCCTGCCGCGGCCATCCTTGCGCCGGAAGGTAAACAGGGGAAAACCGTGGGCACGGTAATGACCGGGCTGCTGATGGGTATCTTATTATCCAGAACCGTGAGCGGCGTGGTGGGCGAAGCGTTTGGCTGGCGCGTCATGTACCAGCTGGCGGCGGCGAGCATTGCGTTCGTCGGCGTGATGATGTGGTTTGTGCTTCCCCGTTTTGCCATTCACTCCACGCTGAGCTACCCCGCGCTGATGCGCTCAATGGAGCATCTGTGGCGTCGCTATCCGGCGCTGCGCCGTGCGGCGCTGGCCCAGGGCTTCCTGTCGATTGCCTTTAGCGCCTTCTGGTCTACGCTTGCGGTCATGCTGCTGGAACGCTATCACCTGGGTAGCGCTGTAGCGGGAGGATTTGGTATTGCAGGTGCCGCCGGTGCGTTAGCTGCCCCGCTGGCAGGGGGTCTGGCAGACAAACTGGGCGCAGGAAAAGTCACGCAGATTGGTGCCGTTCTGGTGACCGTCTCATTCGCCCTGATGTTCCTGATGCCCGCGTTGGGCATTCATGGACAGCTGATTCTGATCGCCATCTCTGCCGTCGGGTTCGACCTGGGGCTGCAGTCCAGCCTGGTCGCTCACCAGAACCTGGTATACAGCCTTGAACCGCAGGCGCGCGGTCGCCTCAACGCCCTGCTCTTTACGGTGGTCTTTATCGGGATGGCGCTGGGTTCCGCGTTAGGCAGCAATATCTACTCGCTGGCCGGCTGGACGGGCGTGGTCGCGCTGGCGACGGTCTGTGGCGTCATTGCGCTGGCAATCCGTCTGATAGAAAGCGCACGAGTCACCTCCGCATCAGCAGAAGTTGCATAAAAAAAATGCCCAATCCAGACGGATTGGGCAGTAAAACATGCCCAGTTTCAAGACATGTTCCAAGAGGTCAAGATGTTATTTGTTCAGCTGGAACAGAGACATGCCCTGCATATCGCTAAACGCTTTATAAGACGCCTGCAAGGCCGCCTGCTGCATGGTGTAAGAGGAAATCGCTTCGTTCCAGTCAACATCCACCAGGTCACTCATCTGCTTGGTCTGACCCAGCGCGCGGTCATCACCCAGCGTGTCGAGTTTTTCCAGTTCGTTCATCTTGGTTCCCACATCCGCAACGACCGTCAGGACATTGTTCTGGGAGTTTTTGATGCCGATTTGCGCATTGGCAATCACCTGGCTTTGCGCCGTTGCGGCAGCCGGATCGTTCTCAATCGGTGTCTTCAGCGAGGCAATAGCAGAATCCAGGATTTTGAACATGTTGGTCTGGCCATATCCACCGCCCGGCAGCTGTTCCGCATTACTGGTAATGCTTTCGAAAATTTGCTGGCCGGTATGGCTAATGGTCATGTTTCGCGCCGTATCAACCTGCTGCGTGATGGCCTCTGCGCCGCCGTTATAATCCCCGGTCGCGGCATCAAACGGTGCGCTCTCGGTTTTGTATCCCGCAAAGATAAAGCGGCCATTACCATCCGTCGTGTTGGCCAGGTTCATCAGCTGATCGCGGATCCCCTGAATATCGGTCGCCAGAGAAAGACGGTCGTCATCGCTTAATGTGCCGTTCGACGCATAAACGAGCTTCTCGCGCACGCTTGAGATAGCGGTGTTGACCTGGGTTAACACGTTATCTTCCAGCGAGACCTTCTGCGTAGCAAAGGTACGCGCGAGCGCAAACTGGCTGTTTTGCGACTGAGACTGTGACAGAACGATGGCCTGCGACGCGGCGATAGGATCGTCCGAAGGACGATTGACGCGCTTGCCGGTGGACATCTGCTCACCGTAGCTCAGCCATCTGCTCTGGGAATCGGTGATCCCACGCATGTTCTGCTCATACATCATCTGGGTGCTAATACGCATTGTTCACCTCAACCTTAACGAATGTTGATAATTGCATCGAAGAGCGTACTGGCAGTTTGTAGCACCTGGGCATTGGCCAGGTAATACTGCTGATAACGCTGCAAATTGCCATACTCTTCGTCGAGGTTTACCCCAGAGATGGTCTGCTGCTGCTTGATTAACTGCGTTTCCACGTTGGCTTTCGTCTGGCTGCTCACCTTCAGTGACGCCGTTGAGCTACCGACGGTACTGACGAGAGAGGCATACGCATCGTTGAAGGTTTTATTTCCACCCACCACTTTGCCGTTTTGCAGATCGAGCAGTTTCTGGCCGTTACGGTTGTCACTTTCGCCGCCGTTCTGCACCGACGCCATCGCCAGTTTGGACTCGTCGCTGATCGCCAGATCCATGTTCATGATGACGTTGGAAACAGGCTTCACGGTAAAGCTGTCTTTGGTATTTGCTGTCCCGCTCACGTTGACGTTAAGGCCATCAAACGACAGATTACCGCTGGCATCCGGGCTCATCGTAAAGCTGGTTTTGTCTGACGTGCGGGTGACCGTCCAGTCAGTGCCGTTAAACTGCAGCTTATAGTCTGTCGCCTGGACCTGCTTACTGTCCGTCACAGAAGCCGTGACAAGGGCCGAACCGCCGTTCTTGCTGTTGGACAGAACAGCCGGAGAACCAAAGTTGAACAGCTTACCGCCCGCATCACCGTTTGCATCAAAACCGGCTTCATGCTGCGTGTTCATCGCATCCGCAAAGGCCAGCGCCATCTGGTTCAGGGTGTTACGCGCTTTATCCAGATCTTCCGTGCGGAAGGTCAGTAAACCGCCTAAAGAACCGGTCGTGATAAATTTCTCGGGGATCTCAATATTACCCGCCACGTCGTCGACGTAGGCGATAGTCGTACGAGCCGGATCGGCACTCGACTTCACGGCAGCCAGCTGGTTAGCTTTACTTCCCTGAACCAGGCTGTAACCGTTGCCGAAAGAGATGTTAAACGTACCGCTATCCTGAACAGACACTTCCACGCCCACGATTTTGTTCAGCTCATTGACGAGCTGATCGCGCTGGTCGAGCAGATCGTTAGGCGATGCGCCCGCACCGACGCCGGTCAGACGGGAGATCTGATCGTTCAGGTTCGCAATCTGTTTGGCATAGTTGTTGATCTGAGACACGCTGGTCCCAATCGCGGTATTGACCTGCGTATCCTGGTCACGCAGATACTGATCGTTGGTTTTGAACTGATTGACCAGACCGCCCGCTTTACCCAGCACCGTCTGACGTGCAGCCGGGTCTTCCGCGTTGCTCACCAGCGTTTGCAGGCTTTTGAAGAAATCCTGCAGGGTGGTGGAGAGCGAGTTGGTGGTATCGGAGAGCACATCGTCAATCTTTGACATCTGCTGATAGCGCGTCGTCAGACCGCTGCTCTGCGTCTGCGCGGCGCGCAGCTGGTTGGTGATGAAGGCGTCATACTCACGCTGGACACCGGAGACATAAACCCCGTTACCTACCCAGCCACCGCCGGTCAGCGTGCTGTTAGATGCGCCCAGCACCGTAGTCTGGCGGGTGTAACCTGCCACGTTATAGCTTGAAATATTATTACTGACGGTATTGAGTGCCGACTGCGCGGCACTGAGGCCACTCATGGCGCTGTTAATCAAACTGGACATGGGGGTTCCTTTTATACGTTCAGACACGAGTCCTGATGAAGGTTATCGGCAACCTCCACCGGGACTTGAGAACTTTCAGAACAGATTTTCAATATCTGTGCTATAGGCTTTGCTGACCTTCTCGCCCATAGATTTCAGCTGCTGGATCATGCTGGTGAGCTTGCGTGCATAGTTCGGGTCAGTCGCGTAGCCCGCGTTTTGTAAGGCCTGAGCGCCCTGCTCCGCCGTCGTCGCCTGCGTAACGGCGGTATAACGCGGATTGCGGCTCAGCAGGCCAACGTAGTCGGACAATGCTTCCAGATAGGAGCTGTAGACGCGGAATTTTGCTTTGACCTTTACCGCCGCACCGTTCTCGTATTCGGTGGTCGTGATCTCCGTTGTTGGCCCCTTCCAGCTGGAGGTGGCCTTCACGCCGAAGATGTTGAAGCTCGGATCGCCGTTTTCCTTGCGGATCTGACGCTGACCCCAGCCCGACTCCAGCGCGGCCTGCGCCAGAATCAGGTGATGCGGCACGCCGCTCTGTTCGCTGGCAAGGCGCGCGGGCAGAGAAAGCTGCGCCAGGAAGTCTTTGCTGTCACCGGAGAGCGGCTCATCGCCGCTGCCCGTGGCTTTTGGCATCGCTTTACGCACCATTTGCGTCAGAGCCTGGTTCTGATAACTGGTCACCGTTTCCAGGTCGAACTTCATCGGCACCTGCTGCGGCTGCTCCTGAGGCTGAATGCCCTGCGCGGCTTCGGTCTGTTTCACAATCATGTCAGCCAGACCAAGGCCTTTACCGGCGGTCATCTGCTGCGCAATCTGCTGGTCATACATGCTGGTGTAGAGACGCGTTGAATCGCTGCTGAACATCCCGTCTTTCGGCAGGGTTTCGCGCATGCTTTTCAGCATCATCTGTACAAACATCCCTTCCACCTGGCGGGCGACCGGGCGGATGTTCGCCGCCGGGTCTTTGCCTGCTTTGGTTTTCAGTTCGTTGAGCGACTGGGCGTCCCAGGCTGCACTGGTCAACAGTTTGCTATCGGTCAGCATTAGATGATTTCCAGTTTGGCGCGCAGGCAGCCCGCGCTTTGCATGGATTGCAGGATGGACATCAGATCCATCGGCGTTGCGCCCAGGGCGTTCAGGGCACGCACCACGCTGTTCAGGTTGGCGCTGGAGCGAACGCTCTGCAGCGACCCGCCGCTCTGACGCATATCAATCTGCGTTTGCGGCGTCACCACCGTCTGACCGCCACCAAATGGCGTATTCGGCTGGCTCACGTTCGCGGAGCGGTTTACCGTCACGGAGAGGTTCCCCTGCGCCACGGCACAGCTGTCCAGCGACACTTCCCGGTTCATCACCACCGAGCCGGTACGGGAGTTGATGATCACTTTCGCATCCTGAACCGGAACGTTCACTTCCATATTCTGGATATCCGCCAGCATGCGCACCTGGTTGCTGCTGCCGGTGGAGGTGCGGATCTGCACGGTGCGCGCGTCGAGTGCCGTTGCATTACCGTAGCCGCGGCTGCGGTTGATGGTATCGGCAATTTGCTGCGCCATCGTGAAGTCTTCATTATTAAGCTGCAGGTTGATGGTGTTGCCCGCGCCAAACTGGGTCGGCAGTTCACGCTCAATGATCGCACCGTTGGTGATACGTCCACCGTTCAGCTGGTTCACCTGCACGCTGCTTCCGCCTGCGGATGCCCCCGCACCGCCAACCAGAATGTTCCCCTGCGCCAGCGCATAGACCTGGCTGTCAACGCCTTTCAGCGGAGTCATCAACAGCGTACCGCCGCGCAGGCTTTTGGCGTTACCCATTGAGGAGACCACCACATCAATGGTCTGCCCCTGACGCGCAAACGCCGGGTAGGACGCGGTGACCATTACCGCGGCCACGTTTTTCAGCTGCATGTTGGTTCCCGCCGGCACGGTAATGCCGAGCTGGGAAAGCATGTTGTTCAGGCTTTGGGTGGTGAACGGCGTCTGGGTCGTCTGGTCACCGGTACCATCCAGACCGACCACCAGGCCATAGCCAATCAGGGAGTTTTCACGTACGCCCTGAACGCTGGTGAGGTCGCGAATACGGTCAGCCTGGGCAAACGTGGCCACCAGCGCGAGCGCCACGGCGAAGATCGATTTAAACATGGGTCACCTCGCTTACATCGGCGATAAATTAAGGAAGAAGCGCTGCAGCCAACCCATATTTTGCGCTTCATTGATATAGCCGTTACCGACGTACTCAATGCGCGCATCCGCCACCTGGGTGGACGGAACAGTGTTGGTGCCGCTGATGGTGCGAGGGTTAACCACGCCCGAGAAGCGAATGAATTCAGTGCCCTGGTTGATGGCGATCTGTTTTTCACCCACAACGTGCAAGTTGCCGTTAACCAGTACCTGGTCAACCGTGACCGTCAGCGTACCGCTGAAGGTGTTGCTGGCGTTCGCGCCGCCTTTACCGTTAAAGGTGTTGCCGCCGGACGCGTTCACATCAGCACGCGCGTTGCCGAACAGCCCTTCGAGATAGCGTGGCACGGTATCGAAGCCAAAATTGGTTTTGCCATCGCGGCTGGCGTTCGCCGACGAGCTCTTGCTCGCGCTGACATTTTCCTGCAGCACAATGGTCAATGTATCGCCGACGTTACGCGGGCGGCGATCTTCAAACAGCGGCTGATAGCCGTAATTAATCGGCTGCGCGGTCTGGAAAATGGAGCCGTTTACCACTGGCGCGGGGCCAGGAACGGGTTGGGCAGTCGTCGCACCCTGGACCAATGGTTTAGACGGGATCAAAGCACACCCGCTGAGGGTGACAGCCAGAACAGTCAGTATCGGATAACGAAACGCCGCGTTTTTTTGCATTGCCTTCATCTTCGAAAACAGGGAGCCGGCGCGGCGTTTACCGCACCGGGCTACACCTTAGAGTTGCGTCAGTTTCTGCAGCATCTGGTCGGTCGTCGACACTGCTTTACTGTTAATTTCATACGCGCGCTGGACCTGGATCATATTCACCAGCTCTTCCGCCACGTTCACGTTGGACGTTTCAACATACCCCTGGTACAGCAGCCCCGCGCCGTTCAGGCCCGGGGTGCTCTCATTCGGCGTACCGGAGGATTGCGTTTCGGTGTAGAGGTTCTCACCAATGCTTTCCAGACCGGTATCGTTCATGAAGGTGGTCAGGTTGAGCTGCCCGACCTGAACCGGCGCGGCCTGTCCCTGCTGGGTCACGCTGACCACACCGTCACGTCCGATGGTGATGCTCAGGGCGTTCGCCGGGATGGTAATCGCAGGCTGAACCTGGAAACCGCCCGCCGTCACCAGCTGGCCGTTCTGATCGACCTGGAACGAACCGTCGCGGGTATAGGCAGAGGTCCCGTCAGGCAGCTGCACCTGGAAGAACCCCTGGCCTTTGATTGCCACGTCTTTACTGTTGTTGGTCTGAGACAGGTTGCCCTGGCTGTGCAGACGCTCGGTGGCCACCGGACGAACACCGGTACCGATCTGCAGACCCGACGGCAGCGTCGTCTGTTCAGAAGACTGCGCGCCCGGCTGACGGATAGTTTGATAAAGCAAATCTTCGAAAACGGCACGCTGACGCTTGAAACCATTGGTGCTCACGTTTGCCAGGTTGTTGGCAATCACGTCCATATTGGTTTGCTGGGCGTCCAGGCCAGTTTTCGCGATCCATAAAGAACTGATCATAAGGAGTCCTGTTAACTCATAGCCAGAAGTTGGTTAGCCTTGCCCGCGTTTTCATCCACGCTGCTGATGATCTTCATCTGCATTTCAAAACGACGGGCGCTGGCAATCATGTCGGTCATGGCTTCGACCGGCTTGACGTTGCTGCCTTCCAGAACGCCGGACATCACGCGGATGCTCGGATCGGCCTGTAACGTGGCACCACGCGTCGCCTGCGCCGCCTGGGTCAGACGGAACATGCCGTCGTCGCCGCGCTGCACGTCTTTGGCTTCCGCTTTCACCAGCTTCAGACGTCCGACGGGCGCAACGGTATTGGCCGGGTCGCCCGGGTTCAGCGCCGAAATGGTACCGTCCGCGGCGATAGTCAGCTCAGAGCCTTCCGGCACGGTTAGCGGACCCGCTTCCCCCATTACCGGATGACCCTGAATCGTCAGCTGGCCCGTCGCGCTCACCTGGATATTGCCGTTACGGGTATAGCCTTCGCTGCCGTCCGCAGTTTGCACCGCCAGCCAGCCGTCCTGCTGCAGGGCAACGTCCAGCGGGCGCGAGGTGTAGTCCATCTGCCCAGGCGTCATATCTGCGCCAGGGGTTGATGCCGTCACCAGCGTACGGGTTGGCAGGGAGAGCCCTTCAACCGGCACCGCGCGCAGCGCGTTAAGCTGCGCGCGAAAGCCCGGCGTAGAGGCGTTTGCCAGGTTGCTGGCGGTAACGGCCTGCTGATTGAGCGTCTGACTTGCCGCGCCCATCGCGGTATATATTGCGTGATCCATTGCGCTTTCCTGTTAGCCGCTTAACGCAGGTTAACCAGCGTGTTGAGGATCTGATCCTGGGTTTTGATGGTCTGCGCGTTCGACTGATAGTTACGCTGCGCGACGATCATGTTCACCAGTTCTTTACTCATATCCACGTTGGAGGCTTCCAGCGCGCCGTTGGTCAGCTTGCCGAAGTTACCGGTGCCTGCAGTACCCAGCAGCGCCACGCCGGAGGACTGAGTGGCAGACCAGACGTTGTCACCTTCCGATTTCAGGCCTTCGTTGTTGGCGAAGTTTGCCAGCACGATCTGGCCCAGAACCTGAGACTGTTCGTTAGAGTAGCTTCCCACCACGGTGCCATCGTCGTTGATCTGGTAGCTCACCAGGTCGCCAGGCTTGTAGCCGTTCTGATTGGTTGCCACAACGCTGTTTGCACCGGTGTTCTGCTGCATGGAGTTCTGGAAGCTCAGGGAGAAGGTCGCCGCCGTCGCACCGCTGACAGAACCCGTGGTGATGTTAATGGCCGGCGTGGCGTTTGGCGTTGCGCTCAGTACACCCGCAGCGTCGTAGTTGTAGACACCCGCCAGGTTACCGTTCGCATCAAAGTTCATCTGCGCCGCTTTCGCTGCTGTAGAACCCGCAACGCTGCCGTCCTGAGTGTAAAGATCCCATTTATTGTTGGCCGTCTTCACGTAGTAGACGTACATGTTGTGGGCGTTACCCTGGCTGTCGAATACGGTCACGGTCCCTTTTTTGTTATAGGTATCCGGATTGGTCGCATCGAACGGGGCAGTTTGAACAGGATCGGTTGAGTTCAGGTTGATCTGCTGCGTCGCGGTGGTGGTTGATTTCGCCGCCATCAGGGTATTCGGGATAGTAATCGCCTGAGGGTTCGCACCGGTCTGAACGGTTGGAGGCGTTCCAGCTACCGGGTAGCCCGTCAGCTGCATGCCCTGCATGTTAACCAGCGTACGGTTTTCGTCCAGCTTGAACTGGCCGTTACGGCTGTAGAACACAGAACCGTTAGAATCGACCATACGGAAGAAACCGTTCTGGCTGATAGCAACGTCCAGACCACGACCAGTGTTGGTGGTGGTACCGTCGGTAAAGTCCTGAGTGATGCCCGCAACTTTCACGCCCAGGCCGACTTTGGAACCGGCAAACATGTCCGCAAATGAAGCAGAACCGGATTTAAAACCATAGGTCGCGGAGTTGGCGATGTTGTTGCCAATGACGTCCAGGTTGGTGGCCGCAGCATTCAGGCCGCTGACCGCTTGAGAAAAGGCCATGACTTACTCCTGATAAGTGTTAAGGCTTAGATAATCTGCCGAACTTCGTCGAGTGTGGTGGAACCAGAGGTTCCCAAATCCAGTTTGTTGCCGTCGCTTCCTTTAATCACGCCCTGGACCAGCGCGAACTGCAGCGGCTGCGCCACCAGCTGGGTCGTCCCGTTGCTGGCGCTGATCGCTACTTTGTAAGAACCGTTTGGTGCTTTAGTGCCGTCGGTCAGGCTGCCATCCCACGTAAAGGTGTGAACGCCCGCCTTCAGCTCACCGATATCAATGGTGCGAACCACCACGTTATTGGCATCCATGATCGTTGCAGTGACCTTCTCAGCCGCCTGCTGGAGCTCAACGCCAAACGGCGTGGTGGTCGTTGTGCTGTTGCCTTCAGTGGTGCTGGTGCCCGCCAGAATCGTGGTTCCCGGGATCATCACCCCGTGGCCAATCAGGCTTGCCGCCTGCAGAGACTGGGCGCTGTTAATCTGCCCGGAGACGGAGCCGAGGGTGGTGTTGAGTTTCTCAATGCCGCTCACGGTGCTGATCTGCGCAAGCTGCGTGGTCAGTTCGTTGTTCTGCATCGGGTTAGTGGGATCCTGGTTCTTAAGCTGCGCCACCAGCAGCGTCAGAAAGCTGCCCTGAAGATCGGAGGCATTGCTCCCGGTGAGGGAGTTAGAACCTGTCGTACTCTTCGTGTTATTAACACCCGAGTTCGTAGGATCATTCACATTTACGGCGATGGACATGCATGTCTCCTTTACTGGCCGAGAGTGAGCGTTTTGAGCATCATGCTCTTCACGGTATTCAGCACTTCAACGTTGGCCTGGTAGCTGCGGGAAGCCGACATGGAGTTCACCATCTCACCCACCACATCCACGTTTGGCATTTTCACGTATCCGCTGGCATCCGCGAGCGGGTTACCCGGCTCATACACCAGCCTGTCCGGCGCCTGGCTCTCTACCACATCAGACACCTTCACGCCGCCCGTCGCCGCGCCCGGCGCAGCATCGACCTGAAAGACAACCTGTTTGGCACGATAAGGCTGGCCGTCTGGTCCGGTTACGCTGTCGGCGTTCGCCAGGTTGCTGGCAGCCACGTTCAGGCGTTTGGACTGCGCGGTTAACGCCGAACCGGCAATATCAAAAATATTCAACAAGGCCATCTATCAGTTCCCCCCCTGCAGGACGTTCATCATGCCTTTGATTTGTCCGCCGAGTACGGTCAGGCCCGTCTGGTATTTCAGACTGTTATCGGCAAACTGGGTACGCTCCCGGTCCATATCCACGGTGTTACCGTCGAGTGAGGGCTGATCGGGAATGCGGTAAAGTAAATCGGTCGCTGGCGCGGTCATCGCCTGAGCAGGAATATGGCGAGAGGATGTCATGGCAAGTGCAACACCCGTTCCTTCGGCACGTCCACGCTCCATCACCTTTTTGAGTTCACTGGAAAAATCAATATCGCGCGCCTGAAACCCTGGGGTATCGGCGTTAGCGATGTTGGCGGCTAAAATCTCCTGCCGCTGGGCGCGTAAATTGAGCGCTTCCTGCTGAAAACGTAACGCGGCGTCGAGTTTATCGAGCATGTCTCCTCCGCTGATGGCAAAATTTCAGTTCACAGCTTAAATCTCACCCGGTCTCCCCTATCGACGGAATAAGCGCAAAATGCGTCGCTATTTATTGCGTTGATGCAAAACCACTGCAGGTAGAATTCATTCAACTCTGGAAACGGTGGAACTTGCGATGCAAACGTTAAAACGTGGCCTGGTGGCAACTTTCTTGCTGTTTAGCCCTCTGGTGCAGGCTGAAGGCTTACAGGATCGGCTTACGGCTTTTTTTGCTGAAAAGCTGGCGGGCTTTAGCGATGAGGTTAACGTTACCGTGCGCACCCCACCGAATCTGTACCCTACCTGTGACCAACCGTCATTTAGCGTGACGGGAACCACCCGGCTGTGGGGAAATGTGAACGTGCTGGCACGCTGCGCGAACGAAAAACGCTATTTACAGGTTGCAGTTCAGGCGACGGGCAATTATGTTGTCGCCGCCGTGCCCATTGCGCGCGGCAGCGTGCTGCAGACGAACAGCGTGACGTTAAAGCGCGGCCGTCTGGATCAGCTGCCTCCACGCACCATGCTGGAAATGAACCAGGCACAGGACGCCGTCAGCCTGCGCGATGTCGCACCCGGCCAGCCGATACAGCTCTCAATGCTGCGTCAGTCATGGCGGGTAAAAGCGGGTCAACAGGTGATGGTGGTGGCCAACGGAGATGGCTTTAGCATCAACAGTGAAGGGAAAGCGTTAAACAATGCCGCGGTGGCGCAAAACGCCCGCGTCAGAATGTCCTCAGGCCAGGTGGTGAGCGGAACCGTCGATTCTGATGGGAATATTCTGATTAACCTATAATCTTTTTAAAGATTTCGCGGCGCGTGCCGATAAATATTCCACTAATGATGATGTCAGGCGCAAACGCCGCGAACCCTCGATGAGGACAACACTATGAGCATTGATCGTACATCAGCCCTGAAGCCGGTAAGCGCTGTACAACCTCGCGAAACGAATGACGCTCCTGCGCAGAAAACGCGTCTGGAAAAACCGTCAACGTCCAACAGCACCAGCGTAACCCTGAGCGACGCGCAGGCAAAACTGATGCAGCCAGGCAGCAACGATATCAATATGGAACGTGTTGAAGCGCTGAAAACGGCTATTCGTAACGGTGAGCTGAAAATGGACACCAGCAAAATCGCTGACGCCCTGATTCAGGAAGCACAGAGTTTCTTACAGAGTAACTAACCGTATGAGTCGACTGTCAGAAATACTGGATCAAATGACGGTTGTTCTTAACGACCTGAAAACGGTAATGGACGCTGAACAGCAGCATCTCTCTTCCGGTCACATCAACGGCAGCGCGCTGCAGCGTATTACTGAAGATAAGAGTTCGCTACTGGCGACGCTGGATTATCTGGAGCAGCAGCGCCGCGCTGAGCAGGATCCTAAGCGTAGCGCCAATGACGATATTATTGAGCGCTGGCAAACCATTACCGAAAAAACCCAGCACCTGCGCGACCTTAACCAGCACAACGGCTGGCTACTGGAAGGTCAGATTGAGCGTAATCAGCAGGCGCTTGAGGTATTGAAACCGCATAAAGAAACCGGACTGTACGGTGCAGATGGTCAAACAGCGACTGCGCGTATTGCGGGAGTTAAAAAGATTTCGATTTGACGCCTGGGCGACAAATCATGCAGCGGGGAGCACCATAAGGTGAACTCCCCTTTTGGCGTTTATGCCGTACGGCGGGCAAACTCTTTCACTTTGAACCCCAGCACCGCGAGCGTGGCAAAGTAAGCCACCACCCCGACGCCTACCACGGCCATCAGCCGCATCAGACGATAAGGCATGGTGCCGAGGGACCACTCCGGCATCACGTACATCATGCCGAGCAGCGCGGCTGACATCACCAGTACCGCAACGATCAGACGTACCAGGAAACTTCCCCACCCCGGCTGCGGCGTGAAAATATCCTGCTTGCGCAGCTGCCAGTACAACAGCCCGGCATTCAGACAGGCCGCCAGACCAATAGACAGCGACAGGCCGGCATGCTTCAGCGGACCAATAAACGCCAGGTTCATCAGCTGGGTCATAATCAGCGTCACGATGGCAATTTTCACCGGCGTTTTGATGTCCTGACGCGAGTAAAACCCGGGCGCCAGCACCTTGACGACGATCAGCCCCATCAAGCCGACCGAGTAGGCAATCAGCGCGCGCTGGGTCATGGCGGCATCAAAGGCGGTGAATTTCCCGTACTGGAAGAGCGACACCGTCAGCGGTTTGGCCAGAATACCCAGCGCTACCGCGCTCGGCAGGGCCAGCAGGAAGCAGAGACGTAAACCCCAGTCCATCAGGCGGCAATATTCATCATGATTGCCGCTGGCAAAGCTTTTCGACAGCGACGGCAGCAGGATGGTCCCCAGCGCCACGCCCAGCACCCCGGACGGGAACTCCATCAGACGGTCAGCGTAGTACATCCAGGAAACCGAGCCGGACACGAGGAAAGAGGCAAAAATGGTGTTGATGATAAGCGAGATCTGGCTGACGGAGACGCCGAGAATGGCGGGCCCCATCTGCTTGATCACGCGCATCGCCCCGGCATCTTTGAGATTGATGCGCGGCAGCACCAGCATGCCGATTTTTTTCAGATGCGGCAGCTGATACGCCAGCTGCAGCACGCCGCCGACGGTGACCGCCCAGGCCAGCGCCAGCACCGGCGGGTTAAAGTGCGGCGCGGCGAACAGGGCAAAACCGATCATGCTGACGTTGAGAAACGTCGGCGCAAACGCCGGAACAGAGAAGCGGTTCCAGGTGTTCAGGATCGCTCCCACCAGCGAGGCCAGCGAGATGAGCAGAATATAGGGGAAAGTAATGCGCAGCAGCTGCGAGGTCAGCGCAAATTTGTCAGCCGTATCGGCAAAACCGGGCGCGGTCACCATAATCACCCACGGCGCGGCCAGCATCCCGAGTACGGTCACCACCGCCAAAGCCAGCGTCAGCAGCCCGGAGACATAAGAAACAAAGACGCGCGTCGCGTCTTCACCCTGCTTGCTTTTATATTCCGCCAGAATGGGCACGAATGCCTGGGAAAACGCCCCTTCAGCAAAAATACGACGCAGCAGGTTCGGCAATTTGAACGCGACGAAAAAGGCGTCCGTGGCCATCCCTGCACCAAATACCCTTGCCACAATGGCGTCGCGCGCAAAACCCAGCACGCGGGAAAACATGGTCATCGAGCTGACGGCCGCCAGCGATTTTAATAAGTTCATTAACGTGAATTTCCAGAACCATACGGATTTCCAGGACGGGCAAGCGTAAGCGCCACCCGGCAAAGCCAACAAGCGGCGCTTAGTCTACCCGGATTTCAACGAATTACTATCCGCAGATGTTACAGCGAGTTATTCGCTCATGGCATCGCGCCAGAGCCTTTCCACAATGCGCTGCGCCAGAATGGCCTGCTCGCCGGACGTTTCAGGAACCGTCTGATTTTGCACGCAGGTGATAAAGTGGCGGGCGCATCCTGCGAAACCTCGCTGCTCAAGGGTGCTCTGCCAGCCTGGCGCCGGGAGCGTCACCACGCCGCTGCCCTTCTCTTCCCGCCACTCGCGCATGTCCGTAATGTCGTACAGCGCACCCTCGGTCACCGCCTGCACGGATTCACGCTGGCTTCCCGCACGACGGTGCATGCTGGTGGTAATCTGAAGATGCTCAACGGCGAAGTGGTGCTCCGCGTAGACCATCTGCCCCTGGTCATTCGTTAACAGGGTACCGCTCTTCAGCTGCGCATTACCGTTGCTCAGCCACAGCGCCGTATCCACAACGTGCAGGTAATCATCCAGAAGGGTGAAGCGCAGATCGTTTGGCCCAATGCTGTCGGTGCGGTGCTTATCCATCCGCAGCGAGGCGAGCGTGTTCGACTGCGCCTTCAGCTGCTGGTAAAGCGGCGCGAAGCGGCGGTTGAAGCCCACCATCAGCGTCAGTTTTTTGCGCGCGGCCAGCTCAATCAGACGTTCGGCATCCTGAACATTTTCCGCCAGCGGCTTATCCACGCAGACGTGAACCCCTAAATTGAGCATCTCGCTTACCACCTGATAGTGGGTTGCCGTTGAGGTATGCACAAAGACCGCATCACACTCGCGGGCCAGATCCTGCAGGGAGGCAGCATACGGAATGCGCCAGGTTTCGCAGATACGTTCTGCCTTTTCTCGGGTGGGTGACCATGCCCCTTGCAGGGTCCAGTCCGTCGCCGCACCTAAAACAGGCAGCCAGGCTTTTTGCGCGATGCCGCCGAGCCCCACCACGCCTACGCGTAATTTTTTCACCGTCAGTCTCCCAGATGTGCCAGTAACGCATCCAGGCGCTGTTTCAGCCCCGCGACCTCATCTTCCAGCGCCTCTACGCGCGCGGCAAGAGTGTCATTGCTTGCTGAGGATCCCGCGTCGCTCACCACGGTAGCGACATCGACGTCGCCGCTGAACAGGTGCATATAGCGGCTTTCACGTTTGCCCGGCTCGCGCGCCAGACGCACCACGTATGGGCCGTCTTCACGTGAGGCCAGCCCTTCCAGTGTTTGCTCGACCTCCTGCATGTCGCTGAACTCATGCATACGGGAAGCGCGCGTGCGCAGCTCTCCCGGCGTCTGCGCTCCGCGCAGCAGCAGCGTGGTGATGACAGCCACTTCCGCACTGCTCAGCTTCAGGTCGCCAAATTCGGAGTTACAGAAGCGCTGTTCGTATTTGGTCACGCGGTTGCCGAAGCCGCTGACGGTGCGCAGATAGTGGCGTTTAACCAACGCATCCAGCACGTCCTGAACCTCATGCTCGCTGAGGTTCATCACCGGCTCGCGGTTGGTCTTCTGGTTGCAGGCCATGGTTACGGCGTTGACGGAGAGCGGATACTGCTCCGGCGTGGTGACCTGTTTTTCGAGTAAGCACCCAATCACGCGCGCTTCTGTACCGTTTAGCTGATACTTCATCTTTTCTCCTTAACGACCTGCGGTCCAGTCCCGGGTGGTTAACGCCGTCAGAACGTGGTCGCGCCACTCTCCGTCTATCAGCAGATAGTCTTTGGCGTAACCCTCTTTCTCGAACCCTAAACGCGCCAGCAAATTGCCGCTGCGCTGATTGTGCGGCATATAGTTCGCCATAATGCGATGGATATGCTGCGTGCGTTGCATATAGCGGATCGCCACCGTTAACGCTTCGTACATCAGCCCCTGCCCCTGCCATTTCTGGCCGATGGAGTAGCCAAGGTAGCAGGCGTGAAACGACCCGCGCACCACGTTTGAAAAATTAGCGATCCCGATAATTTCTTTCTCTTCGGGATCCAGCAGCGCGAAATAAAACGCGCTGCCCTGCTTGTGAAATTCCGTAATCATGCTGAGGCGCGCCTGCCAGCCGGAAGGGTAACAATGGCTCTCATCCCGAACGGGTTCCCAGGGTTTTAAAAACTGGCGATTCTCGGCGTAATAATCCGCCAGACGCCAGGCATCACGCTCATGCACCAGACGAACGACCAGCCGGTCCGTTGTCAGACGCACTTTTGGCACATTGCTGCGATAGCCAAACATCGATACCACTCCTTCCCGTCACTTCTGCTGACCCATTAGCTTTACTATACCTGCGCCTGCGCCGTCTGTGAAAACAGTGACATACCATTTTCACCTCTTTTCACATTTTTCGATGAGAACTCTCTATCAAAGCACCCTTTTGATAAAAAAATATTGTCACCCCCGGGGGTGGGAAAAAACGCGGCGACACCGCAGAATGTTAGCGTGCTCACCTTCTTATTTTCCCTGGAGGGAAAATGTCCCGCGTATCACAGGCCAGGAGCCTGGGTAAATATTTCCTGCTCGTCGATAACATGCTGGTCGTGCTCGGCTTTTTTGTCGTTTTTCCATTGATATCGATCCGCTTTGTCGATCAGATGGGCTGGGCGGCATTAATGGTTGGCATTGCCCTGGGGTTACGCCAGTTTGTCCAGCAGGGCCTGGGCGTCTTTGGCGGGGCCATTGCCGACCGCTTTGGCGCTAAACCGATGATCGTTACCGGTATGCTGCTGCGCGCGGCAGGTTTTGCCACGATGGCGGTCGCTCAGGAGCCCTGGCTGCTCTGGTTCTCCTGTTTCCTCTCCGGTATCGGCGGCACGCTGTTCGATCCGCCACGCACCGCGCTGGTGGTAAAGCTTATTCGCCCTCAGCACCGCGGCCGTTTCTTCTCGATTCTGATGATGCAGGACAGTGCCGGGGCGGTTATCGGTGCCCTGCTGGGAAGCTGGCTGCTGCAGTATGACTTCCGTCTGGTCTGCGCGGCCGGTGCGGTGCTCTTTATTCTGTGCGCGCTGTTTAATGGCTTGTTCCTGCCGGCCTGGAAACTGTCGACGGTCAAAGCGCCGGTCCGGGAAGGGCTTGGCCGCGTCCTGCACGACAGGCGTTTTGTCACCTATGTGTTGACTCTGACGGGATACTACATGCTGGCTGTGCAGGTCATGCTGATGCTGCCGATCATGGTTAACGACATTGCGGGGACCCCTGCAGCCGTTAAATGGATGTACGCCATCGAAGCCTGCCTGTCGTTAACGCTGCTTTATCCGATTGCCCGCTGGAGCGAGCGGCGTTTTCGTCTGGAGCATCGCCTGATGGCCGGTCTGTTCCTGATGACGCTGAGCATGATGCCGATCGGCCTGGTGAACTCTCTCCAGCAGCTGTTTACGCTGATTTGCACGTTCTATATTGGCTCGATCATCGCCGAGCCTGCCCGTGAAACGCTGAGCGCCTCGCTTGCAGATGCGCGTGCGCGCGGCAGCTATATGGGGTTCAGCCGGCTGGGGCTGGCGCTTGGCGGCGCATTAGGTTACGCCGGTGGCGGCTGGTTGTTTGATGCTGGCAAAGCGTTAAACCAGCCCGAACTCCCGTGGATGATGCTCGGCGTGGTGGGCTTTATGACGCTCCTTGCCCTGTGGTGGCAGTTCAGCCCGAAACGCAGCGCGAGCGGCATGCTCGAGCCTGGCGCGTAGCCTTTCCCTCGGGCGGGAGCCCTTCCCGCCCCACTTCTCAGTTTTTTCTGCTGGTTTCTGCCAATTCACACTGACATACTGGCGTAACAGGACAGAAGCGCCGATTTTTCGTTGAGGAACACTATGAAGAAAATTGTCTTTGCCGCGGCATTAGTTATCAGCGGCCTGCTGGTTGGCTGTAACCAGCTCACGCAATATACCGTCAGTGAACAGGAAATTAATCAGGCGCTGGAAAAACATAACAATTTCTCGAAAGACATTGGCGTGCCGGGACTGGCGGACGCGCATATCGTCCTTACGAACCTGACCAGCCAGATCGGACGTGAAGAGCCAAACAAAGTTACCCTGGCCGGTGATGCGGATCTCGATATGTCATCACTCTTTGGCAATCAGAAGGCCAACATCAAGCTCAAGCTGAAGGCCCTGCCCGTTTTCAACAAAGAGAAAGGGGCGATTTTCCTGCAGGAGATGGAAGTCGTCGATGCGCAGGTGTCGCCGGACAAGATGGCACCGGTTCTGCAAACCCTGATGCCCTATCTGAACCAGTCGCTGCGTAACTACTTTAACCAGCAGCCCGCGTACGTCTTAAGCGAAGACAAAAGCAAGGGTGAAGCTCTGGCGAAAAAATATGCAAAAGGTATAGAGGTGAAACCGGGAGAAATTATCATTCCTTTCACCGATTAACCTGAAGGGCGCTGCGGCGCCCTTTTTTTTACGGAAAAGTGTGCAAACGAAAACGTTTCCGCTTATGATTTGTGTCCGGCAAAAACAGCCATCCTTATGACTGATTCCTGACAAGCCGGAGCTTCCATGACTGCACAACCCCAGGTTCTTAAAATCCGCCGCCCTGACGACTGGCATATCCATCTGCGTGATGGCGATATGCTGAAAACCGTCGTGCCTTATACCAGCGAAATTTATGGCCGCGCGATTGTCATGCCTAACCTGGTTCCACCAGTCACCACCGTCGATGCCGCGATGGCCTATCGCCAGCGCATCCTGGATGCCGTTCCTGCGGGACACGATTTTACCCCGTTGATGACCTGCTATCTGACCGACTCGCTGGATCCGAACGAAGTGGAGCGCGGGTTTAACGAAGGCGTATTTACGGCGGCGAAACTCTACCCGGCAAATGCCACCACCAACTCCAGCCACGGCGTCACCAGCATTGATGCCATCATGCCGGTTCTGGAACGCATGCAGAAACTGGGCATGCCGCTGCTGGTCCACGGTGAAGTCACGCATGCCGAGATTGACATCTTCGACCGTGAAGCCCGCTTTATCGAGACCGTAATGGAGCCTCTGCGCCAGCGCCTGCCCGCGCTTAAAGTGGTTTTTGAGCATATCACCACCAAAGACGCGGCAGAGTATGTGCGCGACGGCAACGATCTTATCGCCGCGACCATTACGCCACAGCACCTGATGTTTAACCGTAACCACATGCTGGTGGGCGGGGTGCGTCCTCACCTGTACTGTCTGCCTATTCTCAAGCGCAACATCCACCAGCAGGCGCTGCGCGAGCTGGTTGCCAGCGGGTTCTCCCGCGCGTTCCTTGGCACCGATTCCGCACCTCACGCCCGCCACCGCAAAGAGGCGAGCTGCGGCTGTGCAGGCTGCTTCAACGCCCCAACGGCACTGGCCAGCTACGCGACCGTCTTTGAAGAGATGAACGCGCTCGAATATTTTGAAGCGTTCTGCTCCCTTAACGGCCCGCGCTTCTACGGCCTGCCGGTCAACGACACCTTCATCGAACTGGAGCGTAAAGCGAGCCACGTTGAGGAGTCCATTGCGCTGACGGATGACACGCTGATCCCATTCCTGGCGGGCGAAACCGTTAACTGGACGGTAAAACGTTAAAAAATCAATGCCCCTTGTTGTCAAACCGATAATATACCTGTATAAATAAACAGTATATTACACAGGGGGCATTTATGCGTATTGAAGTCACCATAGCCAAAACAACTGTTCTGCCTGCCGGCGCGCTTGATGCACTGGCAGGCGAATTATCCCGCCGTATTAACAACACCTTTCCCGACAACGCGGGTGCCGTAACGGTGCGTTACGCCGCGGCGAACAACCTCTCCGTCATCGGTGCTGCGAAAGAAGATAAAGATCGCATCAGCGAAATCCTGCAGGAAACGTGGGAAAGCGCAGACGACTGGTTTATCACAGATTAACACTGCTCCCTCATTGTGTTTTTTTGCCGGGTCGCCCCGGCTTTTTTTTGTCTAAAAATCCTGCAAGTTCAAATTAATTCGGCATCTTCTTTAAAAATCGTGAACGAGATGGTGTTTTATTGTTCGAACAATCCTAAAAAGCAGAAAAATGTGTTGCCACCTGTTTATTTTTCCCGTTGGAACCCTTATTACTTGGTATACTGAAGATGCTTTCAGAAAAACATGCATTGAACCTCAGAGCCGTTGTCTTCTAACACGCATTAAGGGGGTTATAATGGAAAAGAATAGTGAAGTGATCCAGACCCATCCACTGGTTGGCTGGGATATCAGTACCGTAGATAGCTACGATGCGCTGATGCTGCGTTTGCACTACCAGACCCCGAATCAACTCAACCGTGAAGAAGCGGAAGTTGGACAGACGCTGTGGCTAACAACAGACGTCGCCCGTCAGTTTATTTCTATTTTAGAGGCAGGTATTGCAAAAATAGAATCTGGCGACTATCAGGAAAATGAGTATAAACGGCACTAAGCTTATGCCCACTTTTCTCTCAACAGGCACCCTCGCGGTGCCTTATTTATTTCTCCCTTGTCTAACCCCGCGTTGTTAATTACTCTGCTAACAAAACATCAGTTTACGAGATGCATATGAGATACGACTTAATCATTATTGGTAGCGGCTCCGTGGGTTCCGCCGCCGGTTATTACGCAACACAGGCAGGTCTGAAGGTCCTGATGATCGATGCCCACCTTCCTCCTCATTCGGAGGGTAGCCATCATGGCGATACCCGTCTCATGCGCCATGCGTATGGAGAAGGCGAGCGCTATGTGCCGCTGGTGCTTCGCGCCCAGACGCTGTGGGATGAACTGGCGACACAGACCGAAGAGCGTATTTTCGAGCGTACCGGCGTCATCAACCTTGGCCCTGCTCATTCTGATTTTCTCGCCGGCGTCGAGCGCAGCGCAAAAGCCTTTAATCTGGATGTCGAGAAGCTGGACGCGACGGGCATTACCGCGCGCTGGCCTGAAATTACCGTCCCGGACGATTACATCGGCCTCTTTGAAGCCCACTCCGGCGTGCTGCATTGTGAAACGGCGATCAAAACCTGGATCGATCTTGCCGCTAAGGTCGGCTGTGCGCAGCTGTTTAACTGTCCGGTGGAGGCCATCACCCATGACGAGAATGGCGTCACGGTAACGACTCTTGACGGCGACTATTCAGCGTCCCGCCTGCTCGTCAGCGCAGGAACCTGGGTCACTCGCCTGCTGCCGGAACTGCCAATCCAGCCGGTGCGGAAGGTCTTCTCCTGGTTCCAGTCGGATGGTCGCTACAGCGCGCAGAATAAATTCCCGGCCTTCACCGGCGAATTGCCGAATGGCGATCAGTTCTACGGTTTCCCTTCCGAGAAAGACGCGCTGAAAATCGGTAAACACAACGGTGGCCAGGCTATCGCCTCTCCTGACGAGCGTAAGCCCTTCGGCGCCTTCCCACAGGATGGTTCGGAAGCCTTCTCGTTCCTGCGTACTATTCTTCCGGGCGTCGGTGGCTTGCTTTATGGCGCGGCCTGTACCTACGACAACACGCCGGATGAAGACTTCATCATTGATACCCTGCCAGGGCATGACAACGTCCTGCTAATCACCGGGCTGAGCGGCCACGGCTTTAAGTTCGCGTCCGTGCTGGGCGAGATCGCCGCACAGTTTGGCCAGGGCATCGCGCCGCAGTTTGATCTGACGCCCTTCTCACTCTCGCGTTTTAACGGATAATCCGCCACGGGCTTCGGAGGTTCCGGGGCCCGTTTCATTCACACTGCATTACGGGGCGTTATGCGCAGGATCGTTAGCTTTCTGATGAATAATATTCGCGAGCATTTCATGCTCTATATCTTATTGTGGGCGCTGCTGGCTATTATTGATTTTGTTTACATTGTATTTTATTGAAAACTTTGACTGACAATAATTGACATTAATTTAGCTTTATTGAAACTCTCTTTTTTACTTGCACGAAGACATTGAATTACCTTTATCGATCCTGTTCAAAAGCGCTGAAATAAATAAAATAAAAATCAATAGACAATTATTTCAGTTGCAATATCACATCTTCCCGTTCATTTTTACCCTTCGGTTAATATGAAAATGGACATTCTGATGCAATTGCGTAACACCTCCCGGCGCTACGGAATAATATCCATAGGTTTGCACTGGATATTTGCTATTGCCGTCTACGGTATGTTTGGCCTTGGACTCTGGATGGTCACGCTCAGCTATTACGACGGCTGGTATCACCAGGCACCGGAGTTACATAAAAGCATTGGCGTTCTCCTGATGCTGGGTCTGGTTTTTCGCGTGATCTGGCGACATATTTCCCCGCCGCCCGCGGCGCCGAAGACCCACGGAAAAATGACCCGCCTGAGTGCCGTTGCCGCGCATATCGCGCTCTATGCGCTGCTCTTCGCCATTCTGATTAGCGGCTACCTTATCTCGACGGCGGACGGTAAGCCGATTAGCGTCTTTGGCCTTTTTGACGTCCCGGCAACGCTCAGCGATGCGGGCGCTCAGGCTGACACCGCCGGGGTCGTTCACCTCTGGCTTGCGTGGAGCGTCGTGATCCTGTCCGTGCTGCACGGGCTTGCCGCCCTCAAACACCATTTTATTGATAAAGACGATACGCTAAAGCGCATGCTTGGCCGCTCGTCAGTTGACTCTGGAGCATAAAATGAAAAAACACCTGCTGGGTATCGCCCTGGGTTCTCTGTTATTCACCGCCGGTTCCGCCGTGGCGGCTGATTATAAAATTGATAAAGAGGGCCAGCACGCTTTCGTCAATTTCCGTATTCAGCACCTGGGATACAGCTGGTTGTACGGTACCTTTAAAGATTTTGACGGCACATTCACCTTTGACGAGAAAAATCCTGCCGCCGATAAGGTCAACGTGACCATTAATACCAACAGCGTGGATACCAATCATGCTGAACGTGATAAACATCTGCGCAGTGGCGAATTCCTCAATGTCGCGAAATACCCGCAGGCTACCTTCACCTCCACGGAAGTGAAAAAAGAGGGTGATAAGCTAAATATTACCGGCAACCTGACGCTTAACGGCGTAACAAAACCGGTCACGCTTGATGCTAAATTACTGGGTCAGGGTGACGATCCGTGGGGCGGTAAACGCGCAGGATTTGAAGCAGCGGGTAAAATTCACCTGAAAGATTTTAATATCACAACGGATTTAGGCCCGGCGTCTCAGGACGTTGAGCTGATTATATCCGTTGAAGGTGTACAGCAGAAATCATAATAGATTCGCCCGGCAGGCTTTCGCCGTGCCGGGCGTTATTATCATTCCGGGTCAGGGATACCCAGTTTGATATTCAGACGGCCGCGTGATTTATTAAAAATCTTGTTGCCGTTTTCACGTCCTGCGCGACGGCGACGCTGCTCTTCTTCCGGCAGGATGCTCTCTTCGCTGCACAGTTCGCTACAGCAGCCGTTAAACTTCTCGGCACAGGCCGGGCACTGAATGAACAGCAGATGACACCCGTCGTTTTTGCAGTTGGTGTGGGTATCGCACGGTGCGCCGCACTGGTGGCACTGGGCAATAACGTCTTCAGAAATACGCTCACCCATACGCTCGTCAAAGACAAAGTTTTTCCCGATAAAGCGTACCGGTAAACCCTGCTCGCGGGCGCGGCGGGCGTACTCAATAATGCCGCCTTCAATATGCCAGACCTTATTAAAGCCGTTGTGCTTCATCCACGCGCTGGCTTTCTCACAGCGGATACCGCCGGTGCAGTACATAACGATCTTTTTATCTTTATGTTCCTGCATCATCTCAACCGCTTTGGGCAGTTGCTCGCGGAAGGTATCGGCCGGGATTTCCATCGCGTTCTCGAAATGCCCCACTTCGTATTCATAGTGGTTACGCATATCAATGAACACGGCATCCGGATCGTCCAGCATCGCATTCACTTCCGCTGCCTTCAGATATTCACCGACATCCGCCGGGTTAAACTCAGGATCGTCGATACCGTCCGCCACGATGCGTTCACGCACCTTCATGCGCAGCACCCAGAAGGATTTCCCGTCATCGTCCAGGGCAATGTTCAGGCGTAAGCCTTCGAGGGCCGGATCGAACTGATAAAGACACTCGCGGAAAGCGCTGACTTTGCTTTCCGGTACGCTAATTTGCGCGTTGATGCCTTCACGGGCAAGGTAGACGCGGCCGAAGACGTTCAGGGCCGTAAACGCCTGATAAAGCGCATCGCGGGTCGCCTGCGGATCGTCGATCGTGAAGTATTTATAGAAAGAGATGGTTGTGCGCGGTTCGGTTTCAGCCAACATACGCGCTTTCAACATCTCATTCGACACGCGGTTGTGTAACACTGGCATGGTGTACAGTCCTGGAATCGTTAGAGAGAATGAAAAATCGGTCGGCATCATATAGCAAACAAAACCAATTTACATCCCCACAATTTACGCTACATTTCACACACCCTGATTAATCAGGCTTAACAATTGCTGTATTCGTGTACGCTTCGAAAGCAGATATTTTGGCTATGTCTCAAAAAATGAGACACTAGCAAAACAGGACGTTTGAACACAGGAAAGACATGACCCAGTTACCAAAATTTACTGCCGCCCTTTTGCATCCCCGCTATTGGTTGACCTGGCTTGGCATCGGCTTTTTATGGCTTCTGGTACAGCTTCCCTACCCTGTTATTTTTCGGTTGGGTAAATTTCTGGGCCGCTTCGCGCAACTGTTTATGAAGCGTCGCGCCAGAATCGCGTACCGCAATCTTGAGCTGTGTTTTCCCCAGATGAGCGAGCCAGAGCGTCACGATATGGTCGCGAAGAATTTCGAATCCGTCGGGATGGGGCTCATGGAAACCGGTATGGCGTGGTTCTGGCCGGACAAACGCATGGCCCGCTGGAGCGAGGTAACGGGAACCGGCATGGAGCCTGTGCATACGCTTCAGGCCAACCAGACGGGCGTTTTGCTGATCGGCGTCCATTTCCTGACGCTGGAAATCGGGGCGCGCATGTTCGGGATGCAGGCGCCTGGCATTGGCGTTTATCGTCCTAACGATAACCCGGTCATTGATTTAATCCAGACCAACGGCCGCATGCGCTCCAACAAAAGCATGATCGACCGTAAGGATCTGAAGGGGATGATCCGCGCGCTGAAATCCGGTGAAGTGGTCTGGTATGCCCCAGACCACGACTATGGCCCACAGGCCAGCGTATTTGTCCCCTTCTTCGCCGTTGAAGAGGCCGCCACAACGACCGGTACCTGGATGCTGGCGCGCATGTCCAAAGCCGCCATCGTGCCTTTTGTTCCCCGCCGTAAGCCGGATGGTTCAGGTTACGAGCTGATGATGCTGGAGCCGGAACTCGCGCCGCCGCTCGACGATGCGGAAACCACCGCACGCTGGATGAACAGCGTTGTGGAGAAGTGCATCATGCTGGCGCCCGAGCAGTATATGTGGCTGCACCGCCGTTTTAAAACGCGTCCACAAGGCACGCCGTCCCGCTATTAATCCTCATGCGGTCCTCAGGGCCGCATGCCGTTTTAGCTTTAAAAGCTCCTCGTCATTGCGGCAATCATAACCCAGGCGCATAATTAGCAGGCTTATCACTTTATGCTTCAGGTGCTCTGCACCTCATTATGCGGATAGTTATGTCACCCTCAGATGCCCCCATAAACTGGAAGCGTAACCTCGCGGTTGCGTGGCTTGGCTGTTTTCTTACCGGCGCGGCCTTTAGCCTGGTCATGCCCTTCCTGCCGCTCTACGTCGAACAGCTTGGCGTGACGGGCCACAGCGCGCTCAATATGTGGTCCGGTTTGGTATTCAGCATCACGTTTCTCTTTTCCGCGATGGCCTCGCCCTTCTGGGGCGGCCTTGCCGATCGCAAGGGACGTAAAATCATGCTGCTGCGTTCGGCGCTGGGGATGGCTATTATCATGGCGCTGATGGGCGTGGCGCAGAACGTCTGGCAGTTTCTGATCCTGCGAGCGCTGCTGGGCCTGCTGGGAGGATTTATTCCCAACGCGAATGCCCTGATAGCCACGCAAATCCCCCGCCATAAGAGCGGCTGGGCGCTCGGGACGCTCTCTACCGGCGGCGTGAGCGGTGCTCTGCTTGGACCGCTGGCCGGCGGATTACTGGCGGATAACTACGGCCTGCGCCCGGTCTTCTTTATCACCGCCAGCGTGTTGTTCCTGTGCTTTATCGTCACCCTGCTCTGTATCCGGGAAAACTTCACGCCTGTCGCCAAAAAAGAGATGCTCCACGCCAGAGAGGTGCTGACCTCGCTCAAAAATCCCAGGCTGGTGCTGAGCCTGTTCGTGACGACAATGATTATCCAGGTGGCTACCGGGTCGATTGCCCCTATTCTGACGCTGTACGTTCGCGACCTGGCGGGTAACGTTAGCAATATTGCGTTCATCAGCGGGCTGATTGCCTCCGTGCCCGGCATGGCGGCGCTGCTGAGCGCCCCGAGGCTCGGAAAACTGGGGGACCGGGTGGGTCCGGAAAAAATACTGATCTGCGCGCTGGTGATTTCCGTCCTGCTGCTTATACCTATGTCGATGGTGCAAACGCCATGGCAGCTGGGCGTCCTGCGCTTTTTGCTGGGAGCCGCCGACGGCGCATTGCTTCCCGCCGTACAGACCCTGCTGGTCTACAACTCCACGAACCAGATCGCCGGGCGTATTTTCAGCTACAACCAGTCATTTCGCGACATCGGTAACGTCACAGGACCGCTGCTCGGGGCCGGGATCTCCGCCAGCTTCGGTTTTCGCGCCGTCTTTATCGTGACGGCGGGCGTCGTGTTGTTCAATGCCATCTATTCATGGTTCAGTTTATCCCGCGCGCTGCGGCCCGTGACGGAATAAGACGAACGCCTGACAGCTTATTTTCGCATTCATACTTGCAGAATCTTATATTCAGCTATTCTTTCCCTGAAACCTTCTGGAAAACAGGGAGACACCAATGACCATGTACGCCACGCTGGAAGAAGCTATTGATGCCGCTCGTGAAGAGTTCCTCGCCGACAACCCCGGCGTTGAAGAAGAAGATGCTGACGTGCAACAGCTTAATATCCAAAAATACGTTCTGCAGGATGGGGATATTATGTGGCAGGCCGAATTCTTTGCCGATGAAGGTGAAGAAGGGGAATGTTTACCGATATTAAGTGGTGAAGGTGCGCAGGCCGTCTTTGATGGCGACTATGACGAAATCGAACTTCGGCAGGAATGGCTGGAAGAGAACACCCTGCACGAGTGGGATGAGGGTGAGTTTCAGCTCGAGCCGCCGCTGGATACGGAAGAAGGTCAAACCGCAGCCGACGAGTGGGACGAGCGTTAATTTACGCTATTCGTAAGGGCCGTGGCTGGCATCGATCGGCAGCAACAGCGTGTCGAAAATCAGCGAAAACGGCAGATCGAGCACGGTCAGGTAGCGCCACGCGGAATCACGAAGATCCCATTTCACACCCGGGTAATACTGATTTCCGTGACCTTGCCCTGGAATGGTGCGACTGATGATACTGCCGCAGCCGCTGAGCAGGCATGCCACCATAACGACGATGATTATTCTCATCTTTAACCTCTAAAAAAATACCGGCGATTAAGCCGGTATTTTATCTGGCGGGTGGCGATTCGCTTACCCGCCTTACTTAACTGCTTACTTCGCCTGCAGAGCGAGCGGATTCAGCTTCACGTCCTTATAGTAGTTCACCCACGAAGAGTATTTCTCCGGAGCGGACCACACGCGGTAGTGAAGACGCGCCATTGTCACCGGGTCGCTCAACAGCACCAGACGACGGTCGCGGTTGAGTTTTTCCGGGGTCTCGTTAAGCGCCTGCTCAACGTGACGATCGCGGGCAATCTCCAGCACCTGGCTGGCGCGGTGACGCGCGGTCGCCATTGCCGTCGCCAGGGCGTTGAATGACGGGTTAAACACGGCGTGCATGAAGCCGTCATCCAGCGAGCGACTGCGGTTCTGTTCCAGGTAACGATCGGTATCCACCAGCACCTGCGGCGGGGAATACTCTTCCGGGATCAGGAACAACTTCCAGCGTTTGGTTCGCAGCCCCACCGTTGAACGGCTGGAGATCACGGACACAAACGGCGACAGGATCAGCGAGAAGACAATCGGCGCCAGCCAGAACAGGAAGCGCAGATCCAGCCACGCCATCCCGGCCGCCCATACCAGACCCAGCAGCAGCTGAGAACCGTGGCGCATAAATGCTTCACCCCACGGCGTGGAGTCGTCGTCACGCTGCGGCGAGTTCCAGACCACTTCCCAGCCCAGGAATGCACTGACCACAAACACGGTGTGGAACAGCATACGTACCGGCGCCAGCAGGACGGAGAACAGCACTTCCAGCAGCAGAGAAAGGGTCACGCGGAAGAAACCGCCGTACTCTTTCGAGCCTTTGCACCAGATCAGGATAATGCTGAGCAGCTTAGGCAGGAACAGCAGCACCATGGTGGAGGCAAACAGCGCAATCGCCAGCTCCGGACGCCACTGCGGCCACACCGGGAACAGCTGGCGCGGTTGCAGGAAGTATTGCGGCTCCGTCAGGGCATGAACCACCTGTAAGGCAGTCGACAGCGCCAGGAACATAAACCACAGCGGTGCAGAGAGATAGGACATCACGCCGGTCAGGAATACCGCTCGGTGAACCGGGTGCATCCCTTTTACCAGGAACAGGCGGAAGTTCATCAGGTTACCGTGACACCAGCGGCGGTCACGCTTGAGCTCGTCCAGCAGGTTCGGCGGCAGCTCTTCGTACGACCCCGGCAGGTCGTAGGCAATCCAGACGCCCCAGCCAGCACGACGCATCAGCGCCGCTTCTACGAAGTCGTGCGACAGAATAGAACCGGCAAACGAACCCTCACCCGGCAGCGGCGCCAGCGCACAGTGCTCAATGAACGGCTTTACACGGATAATGGCGTTGTGGCCCCAGTAGTGCGATTCACCCAGCTGCCAGAAGTGCAGACCGGCCGTAAACAGCGGCCCGTAAACACGGGTGGCGAACTGCTGGCAGCGCGCATAAAGGGTGTCCATTCCGGACGCTTTTGGCGAGGACTGAATGATACCGGCGTTAGGGTTGGCTTCCATCAGACGCACCAGACCGCTCAGGCAGTCTCCGCTCATGACGGAGTCAGCATCCAGCACCACCATGTAGCTGTACTGGTTACCCCAGCGACGGCAGAAGTCATCGATGTTGCCGCTTTTACGCTTCACGCGACGGCGGCGGCGACGGTAGAAGATCTGGCCTTCGCCCTGCACTTCTGCAATCAGCTCCATCCACGCTTTTTGTTCCGCAACGCAGATATCCGGGTTGTAGCTGTCGCTCAGGATGTAAACGTCGAAATGCTCCGCGTTGCCGGTCGCCTTCACGGACTCCCAGGTCGCACGCAGGCCAGCAAATACGCGGTCAACGTCTTCGTTACAGATAGGCATAATCAGCGCGGTACGGTGTTCGGGATTAAGGGGTTCATCCCCGACCGTTGACGCTGAAATGCTATATTTGTCACGCCCCATCAGCAATTGCAGGAAGCCCATCAGCGCGGTCCAGAAACCGGCCGAGACCCAGCAGAAGAGGACCGCGAACAGCAGGAGAATGCCGCTCTGCAGGATATACGGCAGCAGCTGCATGAAGGAGACCCAGAGATCCTGGCCCATCATGTCCGTCGGGTTGATAAACGCCCAGCCCTGGTAAGGCAGGATAGTTTTCATGTACCAGGTCGCGACGACGGTCTGCGCCAGCGTCAGAAGCAGCAGGATATAGCGACGGATTGTCCCGACGGTACGCCATTTCTGTTCGGACGCCTGCTCTTCTTTCGTCAGGCGCGACAGATAGCGCGGCGTCACATCACGCCCGCGCAGGCGATCCCAGAAGCGGCCCACCGGGTTGGTGCGCCATGGATCGGGGAACATAGAGGAACGCGTAGCCTTCGGCATTGCCTGAAGCTGATCGCGTCCTTCATCGTCTTTAATCAACTGCCCTTCCGCCAGCGAGTCCGGCCAGGCCTGCTCCAGACGCGCCTTGACTGACCCGAGCGGCGTATCATCATCACGGGAAAACGTATGATGTTCGCCATCCAGCGCGGTGTGAACCGCGCGGATGTCGCTCTTTGGCAGTGCCGCTTTTTCGATATCCGTCAGCGGCATGGCATCAATATATTCAGATGTATTATTCATTGGCAGGTAGCTGATAGCTCCAGGTTTCACTCAGCGGCTGATCGTTACTGACCAGCGCAGCACGCATTTCTGTGGTCTGTTTCGGATCTTTCACTTTCACGCGCAGGGTCAGACGCCAGCCTTTGGTTACCGGGTTGTAACGCACGGTATTCTCAACGATTTCACCGTTATCACCGATGCTGGCCTGAGCGGCAACGGCGGTGTCCGGCGACAGTTTCTTCATATCCTGGCCTGTGAAGTCCACGACAAACGCCACGGTACCGTCAGGCTGACGGATAAGATTAGACTGCTTCACATCACCCGTTGAGCGGCGAGTCTGCATTACATACGCGTTATCCGGCGCATGCAGCTTATCTTCGTCGCGGCTGAAGGTAATGGTGTACTTGAAGTTCATCTCTTTACCGGCTTCCGGCAGCTGATCCGGCGTCCAGTAAGCGACGATGTTATCGTTGGTTTCGTCGTTGGTTGGAATCTCTACCAGCTCGACCTTGCCTTTACCCCAGTCACCGTTTGGCGTGACCCAGGCGCTTGGACGCTGGTCATAGCGATCGTCCAAATCTTCAAAGCGGGAGAACTGACGACCACGCTGCAGCAGGCCAAAACCTTGCGGGTTTTCCATTGCGAAGCTGCTAACCGCCAGATGTTTCGGGTTATTCAGCGGACGCCAGATCCACTCACCGTTGCCGGCATGAATAGACAGACCGTTGGAGTCATGCAGTTCCGGGCGGAAGTTGGTAGCCGGTGACGGCTGGTTCGGCCCAAACAGGAACATACTGGTCAGTGGCGCAACGCCCAGTTTGCCCACTTTATCACGCAGGTAAACCTTGGACTGCACGTCAACTACCGTGTCACGACCCGGCATAATCACAAAGCGATAGGCACCGGTTGCACGCGGGGAATCCAGCAGCGCATAAATGGTCAGACGCTTATCCGTTGGCTTTGGACGTTCAATCCAGAACTCACGGAAACGTGGAAACTCTTCACCTGATGGCAGCGCGGTATCAATTGCCAGACCACGCGCAGAAAGCCCGTACACCTGCCCCGCGCCGATAACGCGGAAATAGCTGGCTCCAAGCATGCTGACGATTTCGTCGTTTTTATCTTTGCTGTTGATCGGGTAAAGCACCTTAAAGCCTGCGAAGCCCAGGTCTTTCACCGTATCTTTGTCGTGTTGCACATTGCCAAAATTGAAGTAATCCGGGCTGTACTTGATCTTACGTACCGCGGTTGCCGTCACTTCATTGATGGCAACAGGCGTGTCGAAGTACATACCCTGATGATAAAATTCAAGCTTGAACGGGGTTTTAATATTGCTCCAGTACGCTTTGTCGTGATTGAACTGGATCTGCTGATAGTCCGCATACTTCATGTCGCGGAAAACGGAGGGCAAGTTACTTTTCGGCGCTTCGTAGCTCTTGCCTGCCATCGATTTTGCCTGTTTTGCGACATCGTCGATGTTAAAGGCCAGTGCCGATGAGGTATACAGTGATAACACCACTGCAGCACCCAACCAACGCATTTTCATCATCTGTGGTTTATGTTTCATAATAAGTAAGCACTTCCCCCTTTGTGTGCTTATATCGATCCGATCCATTTTAATGGAAACTCAGGCAATCCGACAACATTATCACTGCTTTGTTCAGCTGCTGGCTCATGGAATAAGCAAATGAAAGAACCCGCTATTCACTTTGCGTGCTTATCCTGGAGACAGGGTGTCGGTCTTGGTGTAGGGTTGGCTTCGAATGTAACCATTATGAGTCTTAGGGATAAGACGAAAAGTCTGAGAATGCACAACGTTATATGAGCACAACACCAACAGAACGTGAATATTTCCTCGACTCGATCAGGGCCTGGCTGATGCTATTGGGGATCCCCTTTCACATTTCACTGATTTACTCCAGCCATACCTGGCATGTGAATAGCCAGATGCCCTCCTGGTGGCTGACGCTGTTTAATGACTTTATTCACGCCTTCCGTATGCAGGTATTCTTCGTCATATCCGGCTATTTTTCTTACATGCTGTTTCTGCGATACCCGCTCAAGCGCTGGTGGAAAGTGCGTGTAGAGCGCGTGGGGATCCCCATGCTGACCGCAATTCCGCTGCTGACGCTGCCTCAGTTCATTATGTTGCAATACGTCAAAGGCAAAGCGGAGAACTGGCCGAACCTTACGCTGTATGAAAAGTACAATACGCTGGTCTGGGAGCTGGTGTCTCACCTGTGGTTCCTGCTGGTGCTGGTGGTGCTCACAACGGTGAGCCTGTTGATTTTCAGCCGCCTGCGCCACCGTCTGAGTACAAAAGCCGACACTTTCTTCGCCAACATTACGATGGGCAAACTGTCAGTGCTCTTCTTGCTGTTGGGGATTGCGTATGCCGCCGTGCGCCGGACGCTGCTCATCGTCTATCCGCCGATTTTGAGCGACGGGTTATTTAATTTTGTAGTAATGCAGTCCCTGTTCTACATTCCGTTCTTTTTAATCGGCGCGCTGGCTTTTATTCATCCGAAGCTTAAATCGCTGTTTGTCACCCCGTCACCGTGGTGCGCGCTGGGGGCCACCCTCGCGTTCGCGGCCTATCTGCTGAATCAGCGCTACGGCAGCGGCGACGCCTGGATGTATGAAACGGAAAGCGTGATCACTATGCTGCTGGGGCTGTGGATGGTGAACGTGGTATTCGCGCTGGGCCACCGCTTGCTGAACTTTAAGTCCAGCCGCGTGACCTACTTCGTTAATGCATCACTGTTTATCTATCTGGTGCATCACCCGTTGACGCTTTTCTTCGGGGCTTACATCACACCGCACATCGCCTCCAACACACTAGGCTTCTTTACCGGGCTGGTGTTTGTTGTAGGGGTGGCAATCGTACTTTACGAAATCCATCTGCGGATCCCGCTCCTGCGCTTCCTCTTTTCAGGAAAACCACAGGCAAAAGCCTCATAAACCACGCGGCGCATCAGATGCGCCGCGTTTGCATCAGCTCTCCAGTTCTTGTCTGCGCTGAGTCAGAAGCCGCTGATAAAGATGCGTGGTGTCGTCGTCGAAACAGACAAAAATCACCTTCTCTGGCAGCGGTTTTAGCGACAAATAGCGGTAAACGGTTTCTACGGCGATCGTTGCGGCAGCGGCCTTAGGGTAACCATACACGCCGGTGCTGATGGCCGGAAACGCCATCGTTTTATAACCGTTGTCGGCGGCCAGTCGCAGACAGTTCCGGTAAGCCTCTTCCAGAATGCTCGCTTCGTGCTGGTCCCCGCCATGCCAGACCGGCCCTACCGCGTGAATTACCGCTCTCGCAGGCAGATTGCCCGCCAGCGTAATCACCGCGTGACCGGGAGGACATTCGCCCTGCTGTTGCCGCACGGTTTTACAGGCTTCAAGCAGCTGCGGTCCGGCAGCCCGGTGGATAGCCCCGTCCACACCGCCTCCCCCCATCAGGGAGGGATTGGCCGCATTGACGATGACGTCGACGTGCACTGTCGTAATATCGCCATGAATAATTTCAATTTGCGGTTTCATAAAGCCCCTCTGCAACCCGCCATTTTCTTAAGTGTATCGCAGAGGAGACCGGGAGAAAAAACTATCAGAAAAAATCCTCTTTCACCGCAGGGCGCGAGAATGTGCACTAGCGATACTGGATTTCGACAACCGCGAGCGTTTTTTCAGGATTAAGGTATTTCATATTGAGCGTTGCCAGGTTTGAGTCGCTCACTTTCCCGTTAAGCGCCTCTGTATAGCTGACCATACGCGTTTGCATACGGTTATTATCTGGACATGACATGGCAAACTGTTGCTTCTGGGGAGTGACTTCACAGGGGTCGGCGACAATGGCACCGCGAAAATGAATGACACCGCCGTCAACAACCGTGGCCGAATAAGCCGGGATACTCAAAGCAGAAACGACCAGACCCAGACCTGCCATGAGTCGAGCAAAATAGTTGTTCATTATAGGTACTCCTCAATGAAAATCGTCCATGAGGGGTAAACGCGCTTCATTTATTATTGCAAACGAAGTTTCACGTTACGGAACATAACGACCTGGTCCCTGATATCAGCATAGCTCAACGGCCCAGACCCGCCACATTCACAACCTATTGATTTAATGGGTTTTCATAGCGAACGTTCCGCTGGCGACCACTGTTGTGATAAATGCAGCGATTTACCGTCTGAAACGGTGACAACGATTTTTACCGTGTCTCCCGCATTAATATTTAAACTCAGGCGCATTAAATCAATCGTCTGATTAGCGGGTATAAAAAGTGTGTTTTGCTGCCGGGAAGAACTTTGTCCCCCCTGCCCTTCTCGCACAGAAACAATCTGAACCTGACAATCACACGACTGCGCCAGAGTGACCTGAGGAACAATGGTGGTCATATTTTCCTGCTGTGACGTTTTGAAGGTTATCTGGCTGGAAAGCGCGGCAAGGAGAATTAAGGTATTCATGATGAACTCCCGAAAAAAAACAGGGCTGATGCCCTGTTTTTTTGTAGCACAGATTTCAGTATCAGTACTGATGAGCTGACGCGTGGTTACCAAAACCGATCTGGGTAACGTTAACAGTCGAGTTGGACGCAGTCTGGTCTACGAGTGCACCGTTAAAGCCGCCGGACTGGCTAACGTTCATAACGGATTTTTTACTGTTCCACTGATCAAGTGTCGCACTGTTGCCAAAACCTTTCTGGGTCAGGTTGATTTTACTGTCATCAGAGCCCTGACCAACGTCAGCACCGTTAAAGCCGCCGGTCTGGCTAATATTCAGGACGGAATTTCTGGCGTCTGTCTGCAGGGCAACCGCGGAGTTACCGCCACCGTTCTGATAAATATTCAGGGTTGAATTTGGGCCACTATATCCACCATGACCATGTCCATGACCCCATCCGCCCTGATTAATAGAACCCGCCATAGCACTACCAGAAACTACGATTGCTGCAAGTGCTGCCACTTTGATAAATTTCATGGTAAACCCCCATCGGATTGATTAAAGTCGTCGCGAACGCGCTAATGTTGAATAACGTTAATCGCCATTTGCGACTGTTTCTGCACTACAACTGCGGTTTTCTGCGTACCGTACTGCGTAATATTTGCTCTATTACCCGACCCTTTCTGGATAATTTTCGCGCTATTACCGTATCCATCTTGCGTAATACCTGCATCATTCCCGTTACCGCTCTGATCGATCCAGGCTAAATTGTAACTCCCTGATTGATCAACTCTCGCTCTGTTACCCGCCCCATCCTGAGATACTATGGATAAGAGTCGTGAACCGTCCTGGCTAACCTCAGCGTTATTGAAAACGCCCCGTTGACCAATAATGGCTGCCTGATTGAGTGATGAAAGACTTAATTCGTTAACCGCAAAGTTATATTCAGCATTTGCCAAATCTGAATTCGCTGCGGTTACAAATCCAGGCGCACCCAGTAATGTAAACATCATAATTAACGATGTGTTTTTCATGTTGTCACCCTGGACCTGGCTATTTAATCACGCCATAACCCTATAACAATGTTTCTTGTTAAAACGACTCGTATTGTGTTAACGCGTCGTTACGGTGAAGAGTATGTCCGCTGAAACATTTTAAATATCTCACCGCGCGGCTTATTTTTATTTATCGGCTCACCACAAAGTCGTAATTTACAGCAAAAATCACTTTAATCAGGTCAGCTTATATTTTTTATTAAGCAGCTCTTGCGATCGGGCTGTACAACGGGATGAAGGCTGTCCAGGCGTCATCCCGCGTTGTTTAAACGTAACGGCTGGAGATCATTTTTCTCAGTGCGTGACACGACGCCTGTTTTCTTAAGCCAGACAGCAGCTCATTCATGGGCTTAGAAATAATCTGAAACTCATACTTAATTACTGCTACGCAAAAATAACAAATAACATTAAAAATCAATTACATGAAAATATTTGTATGATTTTTAAAATCTGTGCACGTCTATTTATGTGTACAACTTTTTCATCAATTATTACCATTAACAACAAGCAGATTTCACAAATTAATATTGATTTTTACATTCTGTTACACGTTTAACACTTGCTTTAAACTTCGTAAAAGCTAGATTGAAATTAGATGTACGAAATTGGTTTTATATTTACCTCCCTGTGGAGGTTATGGTCTGATTCTACACACAGCAGTGCAACATCTGTCAGTACTTCTGGTGTCCTCTTATAAACAGGAGGACAGCTGCCAGGTGCCAAAAAAAAGTGGGGTTTCATCATGTATAATGAAGTCCATAGTTTACATGGTCATACATTACTGTTGATCACAAAACCTTCTTTGCAAGCGACAGCGTTATTACAACATTTAAAGCAATCTTTATCACTGAACGGGAAATTGCATAATATTCAACGTTCTTTTGATGATATTGCACCTGGCAGCATCATTCTTTTCGATATGATGGAAGCTGATAAAAAGCTTATCCATTACTGGCAAGATGTTTTAAGCAGGAAAAACAATAATATCCGCTTGCTATTGTTGAATACGCCTGATGAATATCCTTTCAGAGATATTGAAAGCTGGCCGCATATCAATGGCGTGTTCTACGTCACGGAAGAAGAAGACCGGGTGGTAGATGGGCTGCAAGGTATATTACGCGGAGAGTGTTATTTTTCGCAAAAGCTTGCCAGCTATCTCATCACGCACTCCGGAAATTATCGCTATAACAGTTCAGAGTCCGCGCTGCTCACGCACCGAGAGAAAGAGATCCTGAACAAGTTACGCATTGGTGCTTCAAATATTGAAATCGCCCGTTCGTTATTTATCAGCGAAAATACGGTAAAGACGCACCTTTATAATCTTTTCAAGAAGATAGCTGTGAAAAACCGAACTCAGGCTGTTTCGTGGGCAAACGATAACCTCAGGCGTTAATCACATGAAGCGCACGTTGAGTTGGATCGCCGCAGCGAGTTTCCTGCTCGCTGCCGGGAATCTGAAGGCCGTCGAGGTCGAAGTTCCCGGATTGTTAACAGACCACACTGTCTCATCGGTCGGGCACAGTTTTTACCGCGCCTTCAGTGACAAATGGGACAGTACCTACACCGGAAATATAACAATCAACGAGCGGCCCAGTGCACGATGGGGAAGTTGGATAACAATAACGGCTAATCAGTACGTTATTTATCAAACGTTTTTATTCCCGACCAAAATAGACTTCGATAAAAACGTAGCCTTAGCACTGGCACAATCAGAAGACGCTATTAATCGCCTGCAAATAGATAAAGCCCTATTAAGCACCAGCGATTTAGCAAAAGACGAGTTCTAGCGAACCGATATGCGGAGGCTGTCATGCGTATTGCATATGCAGTTGTTTCGATAATGCTGATAACACCCATAAGCTGGGCCGGAAACATGACGTTTCAGTTCCGTAACCCTAACTTTGGCGGTAACCCTAATAACGGCGCGTTCCTGCTGAACGAAGCCCAGGCGCAAAACTCCTATAAGGATCCCAGCTTAAAGGATTTTAGCGTTGATACCCCGTCCGCGCTGGACAACTTCACTCAAGCTATTCAGTCGCAGATTTTAGGTGGGTTACTGACCAACATTAATACCGGTAAACCCGGCCGCATGGTGACCAACGACTTTATCGTTGATATCGCCAATACTGACGGACAGCTTCAGTTGAACGTGACCGATCGTAAAACCGGAAGAATCTCCACTATTCAGGTTTCCGGTCTACAAAGTAATTCAACTGACTTTTAAACAATAGCTAAATAAGGACAACGATCATGCAGCGCTTCCTGATATTTGTTGCAGTGTGCTTATTGAGCGGTTGTTTAACTGCTCCACCTAAAGAAGCTGCAAAACCTACATTAATGCCTCGGGCCCAGAGTTATCGTGATTTAACCCATTTACCTGCTCCAACGGGGAAAATATTTGTCTCCGTATACAACATTCAGGATGAAACCGGGCAATTCAAACCTTACCCGGCAAGTAACTTCTCCACGGCTGTGCCGCAAAGCGCCACCGCCATGCTGGTTACCGCGCTCAAGGATTCGCACTGGTTTATTCCGCTGGAACGTCAGGGGCTCCAGAACCTGTTGAATGAACGCAAAATCATTCGTGCCGCTCAGGAAAATGGCACCGTCGCGGACAATAACCGCATGCCTCTGCAATCTCTGGCGGCAGCGAACGTGATGATTGAAGGATCGATTATTGGCTACGAAAGTAACGTTAAGTCGGGTGGTGCAGGAGCTCGTTACTTCGGTATCGGTGCGGATACCCAGTACCAGCTTGACCAAATCGCCGTGAACCTGCGTGTGGTTAACGTCAGTACAGGCGAAGTGCTCTCTTCGGTGAACACCAGCAAAACCATTCTGTCTTATGAAGTGCAGGCTGGGGTATTCCGCTTCATCGATTACCAGCGTTTGCTGGAAGGTGAAATTGGCTACACCTCTAACGAGCCGGTCATGATGTGCCTGATGTCAGCCATTGAAACCGGCGTGATCTTCTTAATCAACGACGGTATTGACCGCGGGCTGTGGGATCTGCAAAACAAAGCAGACGTGCAGAACCCGATACTGGTGAAATACCGCGATATGTCAGTCCCTCCGGAATCCTGACAGGAAGCGCATAAAAAAGGCGAGATGATTATCTCGCCTTTTTTTATTCGCTCACCGCAGTGATGTTTTGCGCTTTTCCCCGTCGCGACGCCAGCCAAAGACCGCTGTTTTTCATGGCATAGCCAAACAGCAACCCCAGCGCCAGGGAGGGAACCACCAGCTTCCAGTCCCCCTGCCCTGCAAAGGTCGCGCACGCCCCCATAAAGGTCCCCGGCACAAATGAAAGCAGCAGATGCTTAGCCTGGATGCACATTAAAAAGGCAACGACACCCGTCATGACGTACCCCAGCATCTCCAGATGCGGCGCCAGCGCGCTGCCCTTCATGATCACCAGAGCCCAGATAACACCGCTCATCAGCGTGCAGCCAGAGATAAAGAGCCCTTTGACGCCCCCCTGCGGACAGGCGAAATAGGCGGTGCAGCCGAGGAACCCGGCCCAGCTGAGCAATCCGAGAGACACTGCTACCCATCCCCAGAGTCCGGAGAGAATACCTGTCGTTATTGCGATACAAAGTAATATGTTCATGGCGCGCATCTTAGCAGATGCGCACCATAGAAATGAGATCAACAGCACATTACGTGCAAGTTGGAATAATGAGTTGCAGAATTAATGTGATCTAAATCACTCTTCACTTTCTTCTTCCAGCTCGTCCCACATTGCCGCGATAGCGTCGCGGGTCAGCGGGGCCAGCGTTCTCCAGAATGGCGAGGTGGCATGCGCTTCGACTTTACCCAGGAATGTCCCGACCCACGGCAGCAGGTACGTTTCGAACAAGGTTTCGATGGCTTCATTCTCATCATCACCGGCGTTGTCTTCGATCCAGGACGCCGCCAGCAGCAGCGTACCGATATGATCGGCTGGCGTATCGCTCAGCGGCATACCGCGCGTGGAGAGGAACGCGCGGACTTCCGCTTCCGTTGCCCCGTCCTGCCAGGCTGAACGGTATGGCGAAACGCGGCACTCATCGCCAACGAACAGCGCATTGTAGTCCGTCGCGATCTGCTGCATGTCGCAGCTTTTTTGCAGACGTTCCAGTAAATCATCCTGTTCCAGCGGCCAGTTCTGCGCCAGTTTGCCTTCACGAATTAACGTAAAGAGCGGAACCAACAGCGGGTCTTGCGGCTGGCGATAATAGAGCGTACCCAGCACGCGGCAGAGGATGGAAAACTCGTTCATTTTTATGATTCCATTACACAATTAAAGATCGGCAAATTCGGCTATCGGTTCCATTCCGCGCGACTCGAGGAAATCAAGCATGCGGCGTGGGGTCACGTTCAGGATTTGCGCTTCCGGGAAGTTAACATCATTCAGCACTTTCAGGCACTCGCTGAAATCGCCCAGCGTAAACGCGGTATGAGAATCTGAGCCCAGCGCCACCATGCCACCCGCGTCACGCACGGCGGCAGCCACTTCGCGGCAGTTGGCTTCACTGCCCTTACGCGAGTGCACAAAGGAGGAGTTGTTAATCTCCAGCGCCACGCGGTGCTTCGCTGCCGCCTGCGCGACAGCCTGAATATCAATCGGATACCTCGGGTTACCGGGGTGGCTGATAATGTGCACATTGCCGCTGGCAATGGTGGCAATCATCGCCGCGGTGTTGGTGTCTTTATCCTGAGGCGGGAAAACCGGCTCATGAAAACCAGCGAGGATAAGGTCAAGAGACGTCAGCATCGGGCCGGTGCAGTCGATCTCACCGTCGGTATTTTTGATGTTCGCCTCAATGCCGCGCAGTATCCCAATGCCGTCCACCAGGCGTGGCCAGATCCGCATATTCACAAAATGCCAGTAGTGCGGCGCATCCGCCATGTCCGGGCCATGATCGGTGATCGCGAACAGCTTGATGCCTTTAAGCTTCGCCTGGGCGATATAATCATGGAGGTTGCTATACGCGTGGGTGCTGGCGACGGTGTGCATATGCAGGTCAACGGGATACATCTCTCTCTCCTCTGCGGTTTTTCCAAAGGATAGCAGTTATCAGCGGCGAATATTAGCAAAAACCCGGCGAACGCCGGGTTTCTCTCAGTAGCCGCGCTGTCTGTCGACCTGGCCGGTGACCGCGTTACCCTTTTCCATTTCGCTGATGGTATGGGATATATACGCCACCGCTTCTGCCGGACGCGTCACGGCAGCCACGTGCGGGGTCATCGCGATGCGCGGATGCGCCCACAGCGGGCTTTCCGCGGGCAGCGGCTCACGGCTATAGACATCCAGCATGGCACCTTTAAGCTTTCCGCTGTCCAGCGCCTTCAGCAGATCGCCTTCCACGACATGGACCCCGCGCGCAAGGTTCATCAGGTAGCTCTGGTCGAGGAGCTGATTGAGCAGGGCTTCATTGATGATCCCTACCGTTTCCGCCGTGTTTGGCAGCAGGTTAATAAGCACGCGAGTCCCTTTCAGGAATGCAGGAAGCTCATCCGTTCCGGCAAAGCTCTCAACGCCCGGATAGTCCTTACGGCTGCGGCTCCAACAGCGCAACGGGAATCCCCACGGGGCAAGCGCTTCGGCCACTTTTGAGCCCAGCACGCCCGCACCGAGTATGCCGATCGTAAAGTCTTCGCGACGGTACTCAGGCAGCGGCTCCCAGTGGGCTCGCTGTTTAAAGGCCTGATAGTCATCGAAGCGGCGGAACCAGTGCAGTACCTGGCTCACGGCATACTCCTGCATCTGCTGGCCCATTCCGGTATCTTCCAGGCGAAAAAGGGGGACGTCTTCCGGCAGCATTTCAGGATGTGCCTTCAGTTTGCTGAGAATGGAATCCACGCCGGCTCCCAGGGCAAAAACGGCCTTCAGCTTGCGGCCCTGGAGCATTTCTACCGGAGGATGCCAGACCAGCGCATAGTCAGCATGTTCATTATCGCCACGCTTCCACTCGCGAACACGTGCGCCGGGTAACGCCGCCGAAAGCGCCTTGATCCAGTATGCTGTATCAAAAGTGGGGTGATAGAAAAGTATATCCATAGTCATTCCTGCCTTTTATTGCGCTGATTTATTTTGCTTTTTCACTGGACGGTCAGCATAACAAATTTATAGCGCGACTGGGTTGCTGATAAAAAAGACGCTTTCAGCACATTTAAGAATCATGTTGCCTGAAGTTTGTCTAAACGCGCTAAATTACTGAAAAAGTGAGTTGACGGCAGTTCGGCTTTTCCTTACATTAGCGCCCGTCCCGGCAACAACGGGATGACAATATGGTGAGGTGTCCGAGTGGCTGAAGGAGCACGCCTGGAAAGTGTGTATACGGCAACGTATCGGGGGTTCGAATCCCCCCCTCACCGCCATATTCGAGATGAGAGCTCGTACGAAAGTACGGGCTTTTTTCTTTTATATTCTCCGAAAGGGGGGATTCGAACCTTGAGACTCCCTGCGCTCTTTATGTCGGGTGGCGCTGAGCTTTCCCGACCTACAAAAAACTACTCTTCCACCATCCGCGCATACTCTTCGGTCAGAAAATCCACCAGCGTCCTGACCGACGGCAGCAGACCGCGCCGCGAAGGATAAACCGCGTGAATCACCTCCCTTCGGGGTTCCCACGCGTCCAGCACCCGTACCAGTTCCCCTGACGCAAGCTGATCCTTCACCATCAATATCGGCAGCTGCACCACGCCGATGCCTGCCATGGCAGCTTCACGTAGCGCCAGCATGTCGGTGGTGATCAATCGAGGGTGGTAATGGATCTCCGCTTTGGCACCTCCGGGACCGGATAGCTCCCATTTATGAATATGTTTCCCCTCGTTCATGCTTAACCCGGGCCAGGCACTGAGTTCAGACGGCACGACGGGTTCTCCCATGCGTTGAATCAACGCCGGACCCGCGACCAGACAATGCCCCCTGTCAGCCAGCACCCTTAATACCAGGTCGCTGTCATCAAACGGACGCGGGCGTACGCGGATCGCGATATCAACCCCCTCTCCCACCAGGTCTACCCGCCGGTTGGTCGCCTCAAGCTGAAGATTAATCCCGGGGTAGCGCGCCATAAATCTGGCCAGCATCGGACCCACGTGGACATGCAACAGAGTTATCGGGCACGTAATTCTGACAACACCGCGCGGTTCAGCCTGCAGTGCCGCAACGGCTTCCTCCGCGGCCTCGGCCTCCACCATCATCGCTTTACAGTGCTGGTAGAAGGTCTGCCCGACCTCAGTCACTGTAAACTGTCGGGTTGTTCGGTGGATAAGCCGCACGGCAAGGCGTTCTTCCAGCTGCGCTATCCGGCGGCTTAGCCTGGACTTTGGCAGATCAAGCGCCCTTCCCGCCGCGGCGAAGCCACCGTAGTCCACCACCTTCACAAACCAGACGAAATCATTGAGATCCTGCATAAATCCTCATCGTTCCATTTTCGGAACAGTGAATGCCATTTTCACTATCTACCGGGATATTAAATCTGAATATAAGCTAATTACATCAACAGAACATCAGGAGTTAGTCATGAAAAACGTAACAGGCGTTTATACCGCTCCGCGTCAGCACTGGGTTGGCGATGGTTTCCCGGTTCGTTCGATGTTTTCTTACCAAACCCACGGCGAGCCGCTGAGTCCGTTCCTGCTGCTGGACTACGCGGGTCCATACACCTTTCCGGCAGATGGGGCGAAACGCGGTGTAGGCCAACATCCTCACCGGGGTTTTGAAACGGTCACCATCGTCTATTCCGGTGAAGTGGAGCATCGCGACTCCACGGGCAAAGGCGGCATTATTGGCCCCGGCGACGTGCAGTGGATGACGGCAGGTGCAGGCATTTTGCACGAGGAGTTCCACTCCAGCGCGTTCTCGCAGAAAGGCGGAGAACTAAAAATGATGCAGCTTTGGGTCAACCTGCCGGCCAAAGACAAGATGGCGGCACCGGGCTACCAGAGCATTACGAAGGATGCGATCCCGGTCGTGACGCTACCGGATAACAGCGGTTCGCTGCGGGTTATTGCCGGTCGCTACGAGGCTGTAACCGGCCCGGCGCACACCTTCTCACCGCTTAACGTCTGGGACATCGCGCTGAACCAGGGAAGCCATCTGACGCTCAATCAGCCCGAAGGCTGGAGCACCGCGCTGGTCGTGCTTGAAGGCAACATCACGGTGAACGGTACAACGCAGGCGGGTGAAGCCCAGCTGGTCGTTTTGAGTCAGGAAGGCGACAAACTGCACCTGGAGGCGAACAGCGATGCAAAAGTGCTGCTGATGGCGGGCGAGCCGCTGAATGAACCCATCGTGGGCTATGGCCCGTTTGTGATGAACAGTAAAAGCGAAATCAACGAAGCCATTCGTGATTTTAATTCCGGCCGCTTCGGCCAGATCTGAAATTAATAAAGGAGAAGATAATGTCTACACCTGCGAATTTTAATGGCGCACGTCCGGTTATTGATGTGAACGATGCGGTGATGTTGCTTATCGATCACCAGAGCGGTCTGTTCCAGACCGTTGGGGATATGCCAATGCCGGAACTGCGCGCCCGTGCGGCTGCGCTGGCAAAAATCGCGACTCTGGCGAAGATCCCGGTGATCACCACCGCGTCAGTACCGCAGGGACCGAACGGACCGCTTATCCCGGAGATCCACGCCAACGCGCCGCATGCGCAATATGTTGCCCGTAAAGGTGAAATCAACGCCTGGGATAACCCGGAGTTTGTTGCTGCGGTGAAAGCGACCGGGCGCAAGACGCTGATTATCGCGGGCACTATCACCAGCGTCTGCATGGCCTTCCCGTCAATCAGCGCGGTAGCGGACGGCTATAAGGTGTTTGCGGTGATTGATGCCTCCGGCACCTACAGCAAAATGGCGCAGGAGATCACCCTGGCGCGCGTGGTGCAGGCCGGCGTGGTCCCGATGGATACGGCGGGGGTGGCCTCCGAGATCCAGAGAACCTGGAACCGTGAGGACGCGGCTGAGTGGGCTGAGGTGTATACCCACATCTTCCCGGCTTACCGGCTGTTGATCGAAAGCTACGGCAAAGCACAGGAAGTGGTTAAAAACAGCGAAGTGCTCGATTCACAGCGTTAATCCCCTGCTCCACGACGTAAAAACCGTGGAGCTGATTAATGCTTAACCGAACAGGCACTAAAGCTGAAAATCTGCTTGACCGTGTTAGCGCAACTCCCTATAGTAGCGCCCCGTTGCCCCCCAAGCGGTCAGGCAGCAAAACAATATGGTGAGGTGTCCGAGTGGCTGAAGGAGCACGCCTGGAAAGTGTGTATACGGCAACGTATCGGGGGTTCGAATCCCCCCCTCACCGCCATATTTAAGATAAGAGCTCGTACGAAAGTACGGGCTTTTTTCTTTTATATTCTCCGTAAGGGGGGATGAGAACCCCCGACCGGGGTTCGACAACTGGCGCAGCCAGTTGGACAGATGACGAGCCTGCGAGGAATCTGCCCGAAGGGCGAGCGAAGCGAGTCAATCCCCCCCGGTGCGGACTGAGCCGCCTCAGCTATATAAAAAAGCCCGAACTAATGCCCGGGCTTTTTTATTCGATTCCTCAGCTATTCAACTTTGCTGCCGGCTGCTTTCTTTCAAGCGATGAAACCTGCTCAGGCTGAACACCATCCTCATCCTTACGCCCATCAAGCCAGTAATCCGCATTTTTAATTCCCAGCCGAACCGGGTTAAACTGTGGATCCAGCCCCTGCGCATTCTGGATTTCATAATCCTTTAGGCTGGCAAACGCTTTTTTATGCAACAGAACAATAGCAATAATGTTGAGCCATGCCATCAGCCCTACCCCGATATCGCCCAGTCCCCATGCCAGATCCGCGGTGCGAACCGTGCCATATACCGTGGAGGCCATCAGGCATAGCTTGAGCAGGAATGTCAGCCATGGACGGTGAATTTTACGGTTAATGAAGGCGATATTAGTTTCGGCAATATAGTAGTAGGCAATAATCGTCGTGAAGGCAAAGAAGAACAGCGCAATGGCAACAAAGTAATTACCAAAGCCTGGCATCATACTTTCCATCGCCGTCTGCACATAGCCAGGACCCGCGGCCACGCCAGCAATCCCGGTATAAAGCGCTGCGCCGTCGACGCCCTGGACGTTATACAGCCCGGTGATCAGCAGCATAAACCCGGTCGCGGAGCAGACAAACAGCGTGTCGATGTAGACCGAGAATGCCTGAACCAGCCCCTGCTTCACCGGATGGCTTACTGCCGCCGCAGAGGATGCATGCGGCCCGGTCCCCTGCGCGGCCTCGTTGGAATAGACGCCGCGCTTAACGCCCCACATGATGGCCTGACCCAGGATGGCACCGAAACCTGCTTCAAGGCCGAACGCACTTTTCCAGATCAGCAGAATAACCGAAGGGAGCTGGTTAATATTAATAGCGATAATCACGCAGGCGACAATAATATACCCCAGCGCCATAAATGGAACGACCATGCTGCTAAAGCTGGCGATCCTTTTCACACCGCCGAATATAATAAAACTTAACAGCACCGCAAGTAATGCCGCCGTAACGTTCGGACTCAGACCAAAAGCAATATCCAGGCTCGCCCCAATCGAGTTTGCCTGCACGCCCGGAAGTAATAATCCGCAGGAGAAAATAGTCACAATAGCAAATAACCATGCGTACCACTTAACGCCTAAACCTTTTTCAATATAAAAGGCAGGACCACCGCGATATTCGCCGTTAATTTTTTCTTTATAAACTTGTCCCAGAGTGGATTCGACAAATGCGGAGCTGGCACCTAAAAAAGCGACTATCCACATCCAGAAAAGCGCGCCCGGACCGCCAAAGGTAATTGCCGTGGCCACACCGGCGATATTCCCTGTCCCTACGCGGCCTGCTAGCGTCATCGTCAGCGCCTGAAACGACGATACGCCTGCATCGGTTGGACGCCCCTGGAACATCAGGGTAATCATATGCTTGATATGGCGTAATTGCAGGAAGCGACTACGCAGCGAGAAATAGAGCCCAACACCCAGACATAAAAATATTAACGCAGGGCTCCAGATTACACCATTAATAGCACCAACCAGTTCGTTCATGTATGACCCTCAGCGTGATGTTTCAGGGAAAAAGCTCCCCTGTTGTGTTTCTTCTTAGAATTTTGTTCGAACAAGTACGAAACATAGATAACTCACCTGAAGACACCAACTTAATTTTTACTTCGTAGTAATGTTCTGTGACCACATTCACGTTTAATTTTTAACTAACAATTAGCGCACTCATTATATTCACAGGCATTTTGTGGGTATTATCACCTCACATCACACTTCTGCAAAAAAATAATAAAACACCCACCCGCTTAATAAGCGAAATTATTAATTCAGCAACTCGGTGTTTAAATAAGGGGAGTTTCTGTGGAGTATAAACAACGCTTCCCGGCATTACGCCGGGAAGACATTACAGTAAAGAGGCAAAACGATAATGCTTTACCTTTAGTCGGAATAGACTTGCAGCGTGCGCTGACAGAGCGCGGAACGCACGCAGTCCTCTTTGGTGAAGCGTACCACCCCAATCATCTCATCTTCCTCAAAACGTGACATGGCGTCGCTCAGCCCGGATTTCACGCCGGATGGCAGGTCACACTGGGTAATATCGCCGTTAACGATAACCGTCACGTTCTCCCCGAGGCGCGTTAAAAACATCTTCATTTGCGCAGCGGTCACGTTCTGAGCCTCGTCAAGAATGACGACCGCATTTTCAAATGTACGTCCGCGCATATAGGCGAACGGCGCGATTTCCACCTTGCCAATCTCTGGTCGCAGGCAGTACTGCATAAAGGATGCACCCAGTCGCTTCACCAGCACGTCATAGACGGGCCTGAAGTACGGAGCAAACTTCTCCGAAATATCTCCGGGCAGGAAGCCGAGATCTTCATCAGCCTGCAGTACAGGACGGGTAACAATAATGCGCTCCACGTCCTTATGAATCAGCGCTTCCGCCGCTTTGGCTGCACTGATCCAGGTTTTCCCGCATCCGGCTTCACCGGTTGCAAAGATGAGCTGTTTACTCTCGATAGCATTCAGGTAGTGCGCCTGAGCCTCATTGCGCGCCACAATTGGAGAATTATCACGGCTGTCTCGGGCCATGCCAATTGCTTCTACGCCACTCATCTGCACAAGCGAGGTGACCGATTCTTCTTCACGCTGTTTATGGCTACGTGAATCCCGTCTCAGCACACGTTTTGCTTCGCGACGAGCTTTGATCACTGCTTTTTGTCTTCCCATGGATAGCACCTTGAGTTGTTGGTATTCATCACACGCGCCAGCTTCGGCACGATTATGCGCACGAACATCAGAGGGTTGGCTTCCTTGTAAGCCATTGCTTGCTTTATCGGATAACGATACGGAACAGCTACGCGCACCGTTCTGCACGTCGGTCGAATCAGATTCTTGAGGAAGGGGGGAAAATTTAGTGGTGAGGAAATCGCTGCCGGAGTCTGAGCCTCCGCGCCGGGTGCTGCGGTTGTTATGTTTACCTTGTCCAGTACAGGACGCAACCATTCGCGATCTCCATAGTGATTCAGCATCACTGCCGGGAACTACCGCTGTCTTATCTTAAGTACATCAGGAGTTATCATAAATGCAACATTTATTTTACCTGAATGCAACTTTTAAGACTGTCCCTACAGGTGAAATCAGTCTCATATAGAAATATTACAGAAATATAACAGGAGGATAGTCATATGAAAAAATAATGTCCCCGCGAACGGTTGCGGGGACAATTATCAGGCTTCAATAAGACCTTGAGCGAGGTACGCGTTTCGATCGCGCACGCCCGGCAGGGCAAAGAAATAGCCGCCGCCGATGGGCTTAATGTACTCTTCCAGCGCTTCGCCGTTGAGCCGCTTCTGTACGGTCAGGAAGCCTTTCTCCAGATCGTGCTGATAGCAGACAAACAGCAGGCCCATATCAAGCTGACCGGCGTTGGTCACGCCGAGCGAATAGCTGTAGCCACGACGCATCATCAGGCTGGACTGCGTCTCTTTGGTGCGCGGATTGGCCAGACGAATGTGGCTGTCCAGCGCGATGGTATCCCCATTGGGATCGCTGGCGTAGTCGGGCACGTCATGCTCGTTCTTCATGCCGAGCGGCGCGCCGCTTTGCTTATCGCGACCAAAGATCGTCTGCTGCTCCTTGAGCGGCGTGCGGTCCCAGAACTCCACGTGGAATTGAATAATCCGCACCGCCTGATAGCTGCCGCCCACCGCCCACGCCGGTTCGCCCTGATCTGCCGTCACCCACACCACGTCTTTCATCAACGCCGCATCGCTGCTGTCCGGGTTGGCCGTACCGTCCTTAAAGCCCAACAGGTTAACAGGGGTCTCTTTGCCTTTGCTGCGGGCGGCGTGGTCAGAGATAAACCCTTCCCGCTTCCAGCGCACGCTCAGCAGATCCGGCGTGTGCTTGATAATATCGCGCAGGGCGTGGATCACCGTGTCCTGGGTATTGGCACAAATTTGCAGGAGAAGGTCGCCGTGGCACAGCGCCGCGTCGAGAGAATCATTCGGGAAGCGCGTCATTTTCTGCAGCGCTTTCGGCTTCTGTTTTGCCAGCCCGTAGCGCGCGTCAAACAGCGATTCACCCAGCGAAACGGTAATGGTCAGGTTATCCGGGGCGATAAACGGCCCCAGAATGCCGGAGTCCATTGGCGGCAGACGCGGGTTCGGCGTATCGGGCGCCGGTCCGCCCGCGGTGAGAAACGCAATGCGCGTCGTCAGCAGGCGGAACAGACGCGCCAGATCGGCTTTATCGCTGGCCAGCGAATCAAAGGCCACCAGCATCATGGACGCCTGCTGCGGCGTCAGGATGCCCGACTGATGCTCGCCATAAAACGGCTGCGTCTCCATGCGGGCGTTGGGTGACAGCGTGCCGGGCGCGCTTTGCGGTTTTGCCGCATGTGCAACAGGGCAGCCACCGGCCAGGGCAAGCGCGCCGCCCAGCGCCCCTACCCCTTTTAACAATCGACGACGTGAAGGCTCAACCACATCGTTCTCGCTATGCTTATTCATCGTGCTTAGTCCAGACCCAGTACGCCACGCAGCAGAGAGAGATCTTCCGCCAGGGCGGTAATCGGGCCTTTCAGCGCGTTACGGTCGGCATCGGTCAGCTTGTCGTAGGTTTCAAACCCGTCTTTGGTACGGTACTTCGCCAGAATGGTGTCGACTTTTTTGAAGTTGGCGTCCACTTTGGCCAGCAGTTCGCCGTTCTCTTTCTGCAGCTGAGGACGAAGCAGGTTAACAATTTTCTGCGCGCCGTCGACGTTGGCCTGGAAGTCCCACAGATCGGTATGGCTGTAGCGATCTTCTTCGCCGCTGATTTTGCTCGCGGCCACTTCTTCAATCAGACCAGCCGCGCCGCCCACCACTTTTGACGGCGGGAAGGCCAGCTCGCTGATGCGCTTTTGCAGCTCCAGCACGTCGCCGTTCAGCTGCTCGGCGTATTTCTCCATCCCTTTGGTAGAGTTGTCGCCAAACAGGGCTTTCTCCAGACGGTGGAAACCGGTGAATTTCGGATCGGCGGCTTTCTGCTCGTAATCGTCTTCGCGGGCATCAATGCTGCCATCAAGGTCAGAGAACAGTTCGGCAATCGGCTCGATGCGCTCGTAGTGCTGACGGGTTGGCGCATACAAGGATTTCGCTTTTTCGATGTCACCGGCCTCCACCGCATCGGTAAAGGCTTTGGTTGCCGCCGCCAGGTCCGCCGTTTCTTTCGTGACATAGGCTTTATACGCTGTAATCGCGTCGCCCAGGCTCAGCACCGCAGCACCTTTCGCCGCATCGGCCGTCGCTTCACCTTTGACGATCAGCTTCCCTTTAGGGTTGGTCAGCAGGCCGCAGGTCATCTCATACTCGCCCGGCTGCAGGTTGGCGGTCATCTTCTGGCTGAAGCCAGGGGCGATGTTTTCACGCTCCTCCACCACCAGAACCCCTTTCAGGATCTCCCACTCCAGCGCTTTCTGGCTGTGGTTCTGAATAATAAACTGGGTTTTGCCGCTGTTCACCGTGAGGGTCATCGGCTCACACTGCTTATCATTAACGGTGACTTTAACCTGAGGAACATCAGCGCCCCAGGCAGAGAATGAAGAAGCGAACAGCGCGGCAATGCCTGCGCATAACGCACTACGACGGAACTGAATTGCCATGACTCTTCCCTTTAAAAGTATGTTGTAACTAAATTACACATTACGGCGCAACGCGCGACGCCTGGGTGCCGGTACGCGGCGGCATAGCGAACAGCACCAGCGCCGGAACCAGATAAATAAAGTACATCGCCACTTCGCTGACGCTCGGCGTTTCCTGATAGCCGAAGATACCTTCGAGCAGGGTGCCGGTCAGAGAATGGGTTGAGAGCACGTTGCTGAGGTCGAACGCAACGTCCTGGAAATGGTTCCACAGGCCCGCCTCGTGGAAGGCGCGAATCGCCCCTGCCGCCAGCCCAGCCGCCACCAGCAGAATAAACAGGCTGGTCCACTTGAAGAAGGCGCCCAGGTTCAGGCGAATACCGCCCCAGTAGAGCAGAAAGCCCAGCACAACGGCGGTTGCCAGCCCGAGCATCGCACCAACCGGCGGCCAGATCCCCACGTCCTGCTGAAACGCCGCCAGCAGGAAGAAAACGGACTCCAGGCCTTCACGCGCGACGGCAAAAAAGACCATCATGATCAGCGCCCAGCCGTGGTTATTGCCCTTTTGCAGCGCGTTATCCACCGCCTGCTCCAGCTGCACCTTCACGTTACGGGAGACTTTACGCATCCAGAACACCATCCAGGTCAGGATCACCACCGCAATTACGGCGACGATCCCCTCAAACAGCTCCTGCTCTTTCTGCGGGAACTCCCCGGTGGTTTCGTTGATGAGGATACCGAGGCCCAGACAGAGTGCCGCGGCGAGGAATACCCCGACCCACATGACGCCAATCCAGCGTCCGCGCTGGGTTCGCTTCAGATAACTGGCGATGAGGCTCACGATAAGGGCAGCTTCGAGCCCTTCACGTAACATAATGAGAAATGGAACAAACATGCCGACACCTTAAATGTTTATCGCGGTCAACTGATGCAAAGAAAGGTAAATTCTTGTGATAGTGATTATCATTACGGCGGAAAGAAACACAAGCGAAATGTGTGGTGTTTTGATGACGAGTTGTAAACGCAGAGCCTGTTAATAGTTGCCGACGTTACCGTTAAGTTTATAAGTTATAATAAAATTGCCCATTTACGGTTAACCAGCGCTGTGGCTAAATATCCTTCTCAAAAACCAACTGAAAATAAACCATGTTTAAGATTGTCCATTTCCTGCTGGCGCTGGTCATTATTCTCGCGCTTGCCTGGCTGGTAAGTTTCGACCGCCGAAAAATTCGCATTCGTTATGTTTTACAGCTGATTGTTATTGAAATTGCGCTGGCGTTCTTTTTCCTGCACGCCGAAAGCGGGTTATTCCTGATTAAATACGTCTCGGGATTTTTTGAGTCGCTGCTTAAATTTGCCGGGGAAGGCACCAATTTCGTCTTTGGCGGAATGGGGGAAAAAGGGCTGGCGTTCATTTTCCTCGGCGTGCTCTGCCCGATTATTTTTATTTCCGCACTGATTGGTATTCTTCAGCACTGGCGGATCCTGCCGATTTTTATTCGGGTCATCGGCACGCTGCTGTCAAAACTGAACGGTATGGGCAAGCTGGAATCCTTTAACGCGGTGAGTTCGCTGATCCTCGGCCAGTCGGAAAACTTCATTGCCTACAAGGGCGTGCTGGGCGATCTCTCCTCTCGTCGTCTCTTCACCATGGCGGCCACGGCCATGTCGACGGTCTCCCTGTCGATTGTCGGCGCCTATATGACCATGCTCGACGCCAAATTTGTCGTCGCGGCGCTGATTCTGAATATGTTCAGCACCTTTATTATTCTCTCCGTCATCAACCCGGCGCGCCCGGAAGCGGAGCCGGATATCAAGCTGGAAAAACTGCATGAATCGCAGAGCTTCTTCGAAATGCTCGGCGAGTATATCCTGGCCGGTTTTAAGGTGGCGATGATTATTCTGGCTATGCTGATCGGCTTTATCGCCCTTATTAGCGCCGTTAACGCCCTCTTCTCCAGCGTATTTGGCATGAGCTTCCAGCAGATTTTGGGCTATGTGTTTTATCCGCTGGCATGGCTTATCGGTATTCCGCTGAGCGATGCCTTAAACGCGGGCAGTATTATGGCGACCAAGCTGGTGGCGAATGAATTTGTGGCGATGATTGAGCTGCAAAAAATCGCGCATCAGATGTCCCGCGCGGGCTGGGCATCTTATCCGTCTTCCTGGTATCCTTCGCGAACTTCGCGTCCATCGGTATTGTGGCCGGGGCGATTAAGGGCCTTAACGAGCAGCAGGGGAACGTGGTGTCGCGGTTTGGTCTGCGTCTGGTGTACGGCGCGACGCTGGTGAGCCTGCTGTCGGCGAGCTTTGCGGGGCTGGTGTTGTAAGTGTTTTTGCCCGGCGGCGCTTCGCTTGCACGGGCCTACGATACAACAACGGCGGGTTATCCCGCCGTTTTTATTAGAACTGCACGCACACCGGTTGGTCGACGCGCATCACCGACTCCTGCGCGAAGCGTGATTTATAAATCCCGCGTAACGCTTCGATGTTCTTCTCGCTCTGCGCATCTTTACCGTGGATCAGCATCAGCGCTTTGCTGGGTTCACGCGCCACTTTCCCGTCGTTCCCCAGCCACTGCCCGCGCGCGTCAAACACCGTTAAGCCATCGCGGAAACGCGGCGTCACGTCCTGGTCAACAAACTGCTGCCACTCGTTGCTGGTGATTTGCGCCCCGGCAGGACGATTTAAGCCGAAATAGAGCGTGGTTTGCTGCATCTGGTTATCCGCTTTGCAGGTCTCTACAGCCGCGTGTTGCGATGGCGCCGTGCAGCCAGCGAGCATCAATAGTGCCGCTGCCATTACCCCTGTTTTGATTGTCATGCTTCGCTATCCTCATTGTTATAAGCACAGGGATATCACAGGAAATTACGGATTTTGGCAAGAAAAAAGCCGGGTGCGCTTGCGCTCACCCGGCCTGCATTGTGCTGCGAGAAAAATTATTCTGCCTGGAGCTTAGACGGCGGCGCAGTGTGGTAATGCGCGTCGGCTTCAGCAAAGCGTTTCTGCATGGAGGCAGACGGGGCTTTACCCAGCAGGCTGAACACCACGATGCCGATGCTGCCGAAGATGAAGCCCGGAATAATTTCGTACAGGCCCAGCCACGCGAATTGTTTCCAGACGATAACGGTCACCGCACCGATAATCATCCCCGCCAGCGCGCCGTTACGGGTCATACGTGACCACATGACGGAGAACAGCACTACCGGACCAAACGCGGCGCCAAAGCCCGCCCACGCGTAGCTCACCAGGCCCAGCACGCGGTTTTCCGGATTGGCCGCCAGCGCGATGGCAATCAGCGCCACCAGCAGCACCATAAAGCGCCCTACCCAGACCAGCTCTTTCTGGCTCGCGTTTTTACGCAGGAAGGCTTTGTAGAGGTCTTCGGTGATCGCACTGGAGCAAACCAGCAGCTGACAGCTCAGGGTGGACATCACCGCCGCCAGGATTGCAGAGAGCAGAATACCGGCAATCCACGGGTTAAACAGAATCTGCGCCAGCTCGATGAACACGCGCTCGGCGTTCTGGTTGACCGCGCCCGCCTGCGCCGGGTTGTTGTTGAAGTACGCGATACCGAAGAAGCCGACCGCACACGCCCCTGCCAGACACAGGATCATCCACGTCATGCTGATGCGACGGGCATGAACGATGGTGTGGTGAGAATCCGCCGCCATAAAGCGCGCCAGGATATGCGGCTGACCGAAGTAGCCCAGGCCCCAGCCCATCAGCGACACGATGGCAACGAAGTTCAGCCCTTTCAGCATGTCGACGTTTTCAATGCTCTTCTGCTTGATCACTTCCAGCGAATCGCCAAAGCCGCCAACGGTGAAAATCACAATCACCGGGGTCAGGATCAGGGCGAAAATCATCAGGCTCGCCTGCACGGTATCGGTCCAGCTCACGGCCAGGAAACCGCCCACAAAGGTATAGAGGATGGTCGCCGCAGCACCGGCCCACAGAGCGGTTTCATAGCTCATGCCGAAGGTGCTTTCGAACAGGCGCGCGCGGCCACGATGCCGGAGGCGCAGTAGATGGTGAAGAACAGCAGGATAACCACCGCGGAGATAATGCGCAGGATGCGGCTGTTATCTTCAAAGCGTCCGGTGAAGTAATCCGGCAGCGTCAGGGCGTTATTGTTGGCCTCGGTATGCACGCGCAGACGGCCTGCCACCAGCTTCCAGTTAATCCACGCGCCGACGGTCAGACCGATGGCGATCCAGCTTTCCGAGATGCCGGAGATAAAAATCGCGCCGGGCAGCCCCATCAGCAGCCAGCCGCTCATGTCGGATGCGCCCGCAGAGAGTGCGGTCACCATCGGGCCTAAACTGCGTCCGCCCAGAATGTAGTCGTCAAAGTTCTTTGTAGAACGCCACGCCAAAAACCCTATCAGGATCATGCCAAAAATATAAACGAGAAATGTCACCAGCATCGGTGTGCTAATAGCCATTCAAATTCTCCAAAATGTCGAGCGACAACCATCCGGGCTGCCTTGTTATATGATCACCGGAACGAGGTGAATGTATCTTGTGTTTCGGTTGGGCGCGCTATCCTGCCGTATGCGCCTTCCGCTGACAAACGATTTAACACTGCATTTACATCAATTTCATCCCCGGTTTGATACGAGTTTCCTATAGGTTGCACTCGCTCACGCTTTTACGGGTTGCACCTTTGAAAAGTGTTAACCACCGCATAAAACCAGGCTTCCCGCACAAAAGCCAGCGCGTTTTTACAGCTAACCATTCGTTAACAATCCATTCATTTTCCGGGTTGCAAACCAGGTCACATTTAACACGGTTGCACAAAGTTGCAACATGGTGGATATTTCACGCTATCAACAGAACGCTATTACAGAACAACAGGAGCTTTGGCATGGGTATGACCACCATGGGGGTTAAGCTGGATGACGCTACCCGCGAACGGATTAAGACCGCAGCAACCCGCATTGACCGCACGCCGCACTGGTTAATTAAGCAGGCGATTTTTAACTATCTCGAAAGACTCGAGAGCGATGAGGGCCTGCCGGAGCTGCCTGCCCTGCTGGCCGGCGCGGCGAACGAAAGTGAAGAGGCCCCGGCCGCTGGCGACGAGAACCATCAGCCGTTCCTTGAATTCGCCGAGCAGATCCTGCCGCAGTCCGTCAGCCGTGCCGCCATTACCGGCGCCTACCGCCGTGCCGAAACCGACGCCGTGCCGATGCTGCTGGAGCAGGCCCGCCTGCCGGAAGCCATTGCCGCACAGGCGCACAGCCTGGCGTATCAGTTAGCCGACAAGCTGCGCAACCAGAAAACCGCCACCGGCCGCGCCGGGATGGTTCAGGGCCTGCTGCAGGAGTTTTCCCTCTCCTCTCAGGAAGGCGTGGCGCTGATGTGCCTCGCGGAAGCGCTGCTGCGTATTCCGGATAAAGCCACCCGCGACGCGCTGATCCGCGACAAGATCAGCAACGGCAACTGGCATTCCCACATTGGCCGCAGCCCGTCGCTGTTCGTCAACGCCGCGACCTGGGGCCTGCTGTTTACCGGCAAGCTAGTCTCCACCCATAACGAAGCCAACCTCTCCCGCTCCCTGAACCGCATCATCGGCAAGAGCGGCGAGCCGCTGATCCGCAAAGGCGTGGATATGGCGATGCGCCTGATGGGCGAGCAGTTTGTCACCGGGGAAACCATTGCCGAAGCGCTGGCGAACGCCCGCAAGCTGGAAGATAAAGGTTTCCGCTACTCGTACGACATGCTGGGCGAAGCGGCCCTGACCGCCGCCGACGCGCAGGCCTACATGGTCTCTTACCAGCAGGCGATCCACGCCATCGGTAAAGCGTCCAACGGCCGCGGCATTTATGAAGGCCCGGGCATCTCCATTAAGCTCTCCGCCCTGCACCCGCGCTACAGCCGCGCGCAGTACGACCGGGTGATGGAAGAACTCTACCCGCGCCTGAAGTCCCTGACCCTGCTGGCGCGCCAGTATGACATCGGCATTAACATCGACGCCGAAGAGGCCGACCGTCTGGAGATCTCCCTCGATCTGCTGGAAAAACTGTGCTTCGAGCCGGAGCTGGCAGGCTGGAACGGCATTGGCTTCGTTATCCAGGCTTACCAGAAGCGCTGCCCGTTCGTCATTGATTACCTGATTGACCTGGCAAGCCGCAGCCGCCGTCGCCTGATGATCCGTCTGGTGAAAGGCGCCTACTGGGACAGCGAAATCAAACGCGCCCAGATGGAAGGGCTGGAAGGCTATCCGGTCTATACCCGCAAGGTATACACCGACGTCTCTTACCTCGCCTGTGCGAAAAAGCTGCTCGGCGTGCCGAACCTGATCTATCCGCAGTTCGCTACCCACAACGCCCACACCCTGGCGGCGATCTACAGCCTGGCCGGGCAAAACTACTATCCGGGCCAGTACGAGTTCCAGTGCCTGCACGGCATGGGTGAACCGCTGTACGAGCAGGTCACCGGTAAAGTGGCGGACGGCAAGCTGAACCGCCCATGCCGAATCTATGCTCCGGTGGGAACGCACGAAACCCTGCTGGCGTACCTGGTGCGTCGTCTGCTGGAAAACGGTGCAAACACCTCCTTCGTTAACCGCATCGCCGATACCACCCTGCCGCTGGACGAGCTGGTGGCCGATCCGGTGCAGGCCGTTGAGAAGATGGCGGCACAGGAAGGCCAGATTGGCCTGCCGCATCCGAAGATTGCCCTGCCGCGCGAGCTGTACGGCAAAGGCCGCGTCAACTCGGCGGGTCTGGATCTCGCCAACGAACACCGTCTGGCGTCCCTCTCCTCTGCCCTGCTCAACAGCGCGCTGCAGAAGTGGCAGGCCAAACCGATGCTGGAGCAGCCCGTTGCAGACGGCGAAATGCAGCCGGTGATCAACCCGGCCGAGCCGAAGGATATCGTCGGTTACGCGCGTGAAGCGACCGAAGCGGAAGTGGATCAGGCGCTGGACAGCGCGGTGAACAACGCCCCTATCTGGTTTGCCACGCCGCCGCAGGAGCGCGCCGCGATTCTGGAGCGCGCGGCGGTGCTGATGGAAGATCAGATGCAGTCGCTCATCGGCATTCTGGTGCGCGAAGCGGGCAAAACCTTCAGCAACGCGATTGCCGAAGTGCGCGAGGCGGTTGATTTCCTGCACTACTACGCCGGTCAGGTGCGCGATGATTTCGATAACGAAACTCACCGTCCGCTGGGTCCGGTCGTCTGTATCAGCCCGTGGAACTTCCCGCTGGCGATCTTCACCGGCCAGATTGCCGCCGCGCTGGCCGCAGGCAACAGCGTGCTGGCAAAACCGGCAGAGCAGACCCCGCTGATTGCCGCGCAGGGCATCAATATTCTTCTCGAAGCCGGCGTGCCGGCGGGCGTGGTTCAGCTGCTGCCGGGCCGCGGTGAAACAGTCGGTGCCAAACTGACCTCCGACAACCGCGTGCGCGGCGTGATGTTCACCGGTTCGACCGAAGTGGCGTCTCTGCTGCAGCGCAACATTGCCACCCGTCTGGATGCGCAGGGTCGCCCTACGCCGCTCATCGCGGAAACCGGCGGGATGAACGCCATGATCGTTGACTCCTCCGCACTCACCGAGCAGGTGGTGGTCGACGTGCTGGCCTCCGCGTTCGACAGCGCCGGTCAGCGCTGCTCCGCCCTGCGCGTGCTGTGCCTGCAGGACGACGTGGCGGACCACACGCTGAAGATGCTGCGCGGCGCGATGGCCGAATGCCGCATGGGCAACCCGGGCCGCCTCACCACCGACATCGGGCCGGTGATCGACGCGGAAGCGAAAGCCAACATCGAAAACCACATTCAGACCATGCGCGCGAAAGGCCGTCCGGTGTTCCAGGCGGTGCGCGAGAACAGCGAAGATGCCCGCGAATGGCGGACCGGCACCTTTGTGCCGCCAACGCTGATTGAGCTGGCGAGCTTCGACGAGCTGAAAAAAGAGGTCTTCGGCCCGGTGCTGCACGTGGTGCGCTACAACCGTAACAACCTGAACGAGCTGGTTGAGCAGATCAACGCCTCCGGCTATGGCCTGACGCTCGGCGTGCATACCCGTATCGACGAGACTATCGCGCAGGTCACCGGCAGCGCCAAAGTGGGCAACCTGTACGTCAACCGTAACATGGTTGGCGCAGTCGTGGGCGTGCAGCCGTTCGGCGGTGAAGGCCTTTCCGGCACCGGTCCGAAAGCGGGCGGTCCGCTCTACCTGTACCGTCTGCTGGCGAACCGTCCGGAGAACGCCCTGGGCGTCACCCTGGCACGCCAGGATGCGGACTATCCGGTGGATGCGCAGCTGAAAACCGTGCTGACCCAGCCGCTGGAGGCGCTCATTACATGGGCAGAAAAACGTCCTGAACTGCGTGCCGTCGCGAAGCAGTACGGCGAGCTGGCGCAGGCGGGCACGCAGCGTCTGCTGCCGGGGCCAACCGGCGAGCGCAACACCTGGACGCTGATGCCTCGCGAGCGCGTGCTGTGCGTGGCCGATAACGAGCAGGACGCGCTGGTGCAGCTGGCCGCCGCCATGGCAACCGGCTGTGAAGTGCTGTGGCCGGAAGATGCCCTGCATCGCGATCTCGCCAAACAGCTGCCGAAGGCGGTCTCGGCCCGCATTCGCTTTGCGAAAGCCGATAACCTGCTGATCCAGCCGTTTGATGCGGTGATCTACCACGGTGATTCCGACCAGCTGCGCGAACTGTGCGAGCAGGTTGCGGCCCGCAGCGGCGCCATCGTTTCCGTGCAGGGCTTTGCGCGCGGGGAAACTAACCTGCTGCTGGAGCGTCTGTACGTGGAGCGCTCGCTCAGCGTCAACACCGCGGCGGCAGGCGGTAACGCCAGCCTGATGACAATAGGCTAACGCTGTGCTAATAAGGCTCCGGAGACGGAGCCTTATTTTATTGGGGAGTATATGAAACGATATCTTATCGCCAGTGCGGCACTGCTGCTGAGCGCCAGCGCGCTGGCCGACGAGTGCGACAACGCGACCACCCAGCTTGAACTGAATACCTGTAGCGCGCAGCAGTACCAGGCTGCCGATAAAAAGCTCAACCAGACCTATCAGGCCGCCATCAAACGCGCGGCAGCGCCCCAGCGAGACCTGCTGAAAAAAGCGCAGCAGGCGTGGATTACCCTGCGCGATGCGGACTGCGCGTTTATCGGTTCGGGGACGGAAGGCGGGAGCGTCCAGCCAATGATTGTTAACCAGTGCCTGGCGGAAAAAACCGTGGAGCGAGAAGCGTTTCTGGCCTCGCTGATGCAGTGTGAAGAGGGCGACTTAAGCTGCCCTCTCCCGCCGGGGAACTAGCGCAAGCGGATCCCTTCGATAATCATCCGCTGCACGTTTTCCAGGGTACTGTGGAAAAACGCCTCGTCCTGGAGCGTTTTTCCGGTCACCGCCTCAACCTGGGCCGCAAAGTCAGCGTAATGCTGGGTGGAGGCCCAAATCATAAAGATCAGATGATGCGGGTCGACCGGGGCCAGCTTTCCGCTGGCGACCCATCCGGCAATAATCGCCGATTTATCGTCCACCAGCTGTTTTAAATCTCCGGTGAGTTCCGCCTGCAGCAGCGGCGCGCCCTGCAGCATCTCAAGACAAAACAGTCGCGACGCCTGCGGGTAATCGCGCGACACCTCCAGCTTCAGGCGAATGTACTCTTTGATCGCCACCAGCGGGGCCAGCTCCGCGCGGAACGCTTTGAGGGGCGCGAGCCAGATATCGAGGATCTGCTGCATCACCGCCACATAGAGCGCCTCTTTCGACGGGTAGTAGTAAAGCAGATTGGTTTTGGATACTCCGGACTGCTCCGCCACCTGCTCCAGGCGCGTGCCGTGAATACCAAACTGCGAAAAAGTCTCCAGCGCCGCGCTGAGGATCGCCTGCTTCTTGGCGCTCACCGCCTGCGAACGTTTACCTGGTGTTTTCACTGCGCCTTGTGTCATTCCCGCTCTCCTTATTCTGCGTTGCCCTCAGCATAGCAAAACCCCCGTCTCGCCACGACATTCTGCACTCCCATCGCGCATGAATGCCTGTTTTCTGTGCAACGTTTTTGACCAGTTAGTCCACATTTGCCGACATCAATTCCCCAACTTCTGATTAACACATTAATAACACAGCCATTTTCAAAACTGGCACTGCCTTTGCAAAAACACCGCTACACCTGCGACGTAATGAAGAGAGGTTCGTGATGAAAATTGGCGTATTTGTACCCATCGGCAACAACGGCTGGCTTATCTCGACCACTGCACCGCAATACAAGCCGACCTTTGAGCTCAATAAAGCCATCGTGCAGAAAGCGGAACACTACCATTTCGACTTTGCGCTTTCGATGATCAAGCTGCGCGGCTTTGGCGGCAAAACCGAATTCTGGGACCACAACCTGGAGTCCTTTACCCTGATGGCCGGGCTGGCCGCGGTCACCTCGCGGATCCAAATCTACGCCACCGCCGCCACGCTCACCCTGCCCCCGGCAATCGTTGCGCGCATGGCCTCCACCATCGACTCCATCTCCGGCGGGCGTTTTGGCGTCAACCTGGTCACCGGCTGGCAAAAACCGGAGTACGAGCAGATGGGGCTCTGGCCGGGTGACGATTACTTCTCGCGTCGCTACGACTACCTGACCGAATACGTGCAGGTGCTGCGCGACCTGTGGGGGACCGGCAAAAGCGATTTCAAGGGCAATTTCTTCACCATGAACGACTGCCGCGTCAGCCCGCAGCCGTCGGTGCCGATGAAGGTGATTTGCGCCGGACAGAGCGACGCGGGGATGGAGTTTTCCGCGAAATACGCCGACTTCAACTTCTGCTTCGGTAAAGGCGTGAACACGCCTGCCGCCTTCGCCCCGACCGCCGCGCGGATGAAAGAGGCCGCCGACAAAACCGGGCGCGACGTGGGCTCCTACGTGCTGTTTATGGTCATTGCCGACGAAACCGACGACGCCGCGCGCGCCAAATGGGAGCGCTATAAGGACGGCGCCGACGAGGAGGCCCTGAGCTGGCTCACCGAGCAGAGCCAGAAGGATACCCGCTCCGGGGCAGACACCAACGTTCGCCAGATGGCTGACCCGACCTCCGCCGTCAATATCAACATGGGCACGCTGGTCGGCTCGTACGCCAGCGTCGCCAGAATGCTTGACGAAGTGGCGGCCGTTCCCGGTGCGGAAGGCGTTCTGCTGACCTTCGACGATTTCCTCACCGGCGTGGAGACCTTCGGCGAGCGCATCCAGCCGCTGATGCAGTGCCGCGCCCACATCCCTGCCGTCACGAAGGAGGTGGCGTAATGACGACCCTTAACGCACGCCCGGAAGCCATCACCTTTGCGCCGCAGCAGAGCGCGCTGATCGTGGTGGACATGCAAAACGCCTACGCCAGCCAGGGCGGCTATCTGGATCTGGCGGGGTTCGACGTCTCCGCCACCCGGCCGGTGATCGAGAACATTAAAACCGCCGTCGCCGCCGCGCGCGCCGCGGGGATGCTCATCATCTGGTTCCAGAACGGCTGGGATGACCAGTACGTCGAGGCCGGCGGCCCCGGCTCGCCCAACTTCCACAAGTCGAACGCCCTGAAAACCATGCGCAAAAGGCCCGAACTGCAGGGCAAGCTGCTGGCGAAAGGCGGTTGGGACTATCAGCTGGTGGATGAGCTGGTACCGCAGGCGGGCGATATCGTCCTGCCCAAACCGCGCTACAGCGGCTTTTTCAACACCCCGCTCGACAGCCTGCTGCGCAGCCGGGGCATTCGTCATCTGGTGTTCACTGGCATAGCCACCAACGTCTGCGTGGAGTCGACCCTGCGCGACGGCTTTTTCCTCGAGTATTTTGGCGTGGTGCTGGAAGACGCGACCCACCAGGCCGGGCCGGAATTCGCCCAAAAAGCGGCCCTGTTCAATATCGAAACCTTTTTTGGCTGGGTCAGTAACGTCAATGATTTCTGCGACGCCCTGACTCCCCCGCTCGCCCGTATCGCCTGAGGAGACATCTGATGCCGAAATCCGTGATTATTCCGCCGGGCACCAGCACGCCGATTGCCCCGTTTGTTCCCGGCACCCTCGCCGACGGCGTGGTGTATGTCTCCGGCACGCTGCCGTTTGATAAAGACAATAACGTGGTGTTTATCAACGACCCAAAGGCGCAAACCCGCCACGTGCTGGAGACGATCAAAACCGTGATCGAAACGGCGGGTGGCACGATGGAGGATGTGACCTTCAACAGCATCTTTATCACCGACTGGAAAAACTACGCCGCGATTAACGAGATTTACGCCGAGTTCTTCCCTGGCGATAAACCGGCCCGGTTCTGCATTCAGTGCGGGCTGGTGAAGCCAGAGGCGCTGGTTGAAATCGCCACCGTTGCGCACATCGCGAAGTGAGGCAGGTATGAAACTCTCCGTCTCGCCGCCTCCGTATGAGGGTGCGCCCGTGGTGGTCTTTATTTCCGGTCTCGGCGGCAGCGGCAGCTACTGGCTGCCCCAGCTGGCCGCGCTCGAGCCGGAGTATCAGGTGGTGTGCTATGACCAGCGGGGAACGGGCAATAACCCTGACACCCTGCCGGAAGGGTACAGCCTTGCGCAGATGGCGGATGAGCTGGCCCAGGCGCTGGCTGAAGCCGGGATTGTCCGCTACAGCGTCGTGGGTCACGCGCTGGGGGCGCTGGTCGGCCTGCAGCTGGCCCTCGACAGGCCCGACGCCCTCACCGCGCTGGTGTGCGTTAACGGCTGGTTGACCCTTAACCCCCACACCCGCCGCTGCTTTCAGATCCGCGAGCGCCTGCTGCATTACGGCGGCGCACAGGCGTGGGTCGAGGCGCAGCCGCTGTTTCTCTACCCGGCGGACTGGATGGCCGCCCGCGCCCCCCGTCTGGAGGCCGAAGAAGCGCTGGCGCTGGCCCATTTCCAGGGCAAAACCAACCTGCTGCACAGGCTCAGCGCCCTGAAAAAGGCCGACTTCAGCCGCCATGCCGCGCGCATTCGCTGTCCGGTACAGATTATCTGTTCTGCCGACGACATGCTGGTGCCCGCTGTTTGCTCGTCGGAACTGCAGGCGGCGATCCCGCACAGCCGCAGCGCGGTGATGCGCCAGGGCGGGCACGCCTGCAACGTCACCGAGCCGGATACCTTCAACACCCTGCTGCTGAACGGGCTGGCCAGCCTGTTGCACAGCCCGGAACCCGCTTTATAAGGAGCTTTAATGAGCGAAGCCATTACCCCCGCCGCGCTGGAAACGCTGTTCACCGGCGCCCGCACCCATAACGGCTGGCAGAATATTGCCATCAGCGACGAAACGCTGCGCGAAATCTACGACCTGATGAAATGGGGGCCAACGTCCGCCAACTGCTCCCCGGCGCGAATTGTGTTTGTGCGAAGCGCGGAGGGAAAAGAGAAGCTGCGCCCGGCGCTCTCCAGCGGCAACCTCGAGAAAACGCTCACCGCTCCGGTCACGGCGATTATTGCCTGGGACGGAGAATTCTACGAGCGCCTGCCCGAGCTGTTCCCGCATGGCGATGCAAAGAGCTGGTTTACCACCAGCCCCGCGCTGGCGGAAGAGACCGCCTTTCGCAACAGTTCAATGCAGGCCGCTTACCTGATTTTCGCCTGTCGCGCCCTGGGGCTGGACACCGGCCCGATGTCGGGATTTGATCGCCAAAAGGTCGACGAGGCCTTTTTCACCGGCACCACGCTTAAAAGCAATCTGCTGATCAACATTGGCTATGGCGATACCCGCAAACTTTACGGGCGCCTGCCGCGTCTGGACTTCGACGATGCCTGCGGACTGGCGTAAGGAGCGATGATGACAACACCGGATAAACAAACCTTTCGCGACGCCATGGCCTGCGTTGGCGCGGCGGTCAACATCATCACCACCGACGGTCCGGCGGGGATGGCAGGCTTCACCGCCAGCGCGGTGTGCAGCGTCACGGATTCACCGCCCACCCTGCTGGTGTGCCTGAACCGCGGCGCGTCCGTCTGGCCAATCTTTAGCGAAAACCGCACCCTTTGCGTGAATACCCTAAGCGCAGGACAGGAGCCTTTATCTAACCTGTTTGGCGGGAAAACGCCGATGGCGGAACGCTTTGCCGCCGCCCGCTGGCAGACGGGCGACACGGGCTGTCCGCGCCTGGAAGATGCGCTGGCCTCGTTTGACTGCCGCATCAGCCAGGTGGTGAGCGTCGGCACCCACGACATTCTGTTTTGCGACATCGTTTCGATTATTCGCCACCCCGCGCCGCAAGGGCTGGTGTGGTTTGACCGCGGCTACCACGCGCTTATGCGACCCGCCTGTTAACCCGCCTTAAGGAGACAGACCATGTTCGGATTTCCCCACTGGCAGTTGAAATCGACCTCCACAGAAGCAGGCGTGGTCGCGCCGGATGAACGTCTGCCGCTCGGGCAGACGATGGTGATGGGCGTTCAGCACGCGGTGGCCATGTTTGGCGCCACGGTGCTGATGCCAATGCTGATGGGACTCGATCCCAACCTCTCCATTCTGATGTCGGGTATCGGCACGCTGCTGTTCTTTTTCGTCACCGGCGGGCGCGTGCCCAGCTATCTCGGATCCAGCGCCGCCTTTGTCGGCGTTGTCATCGCCACTACCGGGTTTAACGGCCAGGGGATCAACCCCAACCTGAGCGTGGCCCTCGGCGGCATCATCGCCTGCGGTCTGGTGTACACCCTGATTGGTCTGGTGGTGATGAAGATCGGCACGCGCTGGATCGAACGGATGATGCCCCCCGTCGTGACGGGCGCCGTGGTGATGGCGATTGGCCTGAACCTTGCGCCAATTGCGGTAAAAAGCGTCTCCGCCTCGCCGTTTGAAAGCTGGATGGCGGTGATCACTGTGCTGTGCATTGGCCTGGTGGCGGTATTTACGCGGGGGATGATCCAGCGGCTGCTGATTCTGGTCGGGCTGATTGTTGCCTGTCTGGTTTATGCGCTGCTGGCCAACGTTTTTGGCCTCGGCAAGCCGGTTGATTTTACCCTGCTTCACCAGGCCGACTGGTTCGGCCTGCCGAAGGTGACCTCACCCACCTTTAACACCCAGGCGATGATGCTTATCGCCCCGGTGGCGGTGATCCTGGTGGCGGAAAACCTGGGGCACCTGAAAGCCGTCGCGGGAATGACCGGGCGCAGCATGGACCCGTACATGGGCCGCGCGTTCGTCGGCGACGGGCTGGCGACTATGCTCTCCGGTTCCGTGGGCGGCAGCGGCGTCACCACCTATGCCGAAAACATCGGCGTGATGGCGGTAACCAAAGTTTACTCCACGCTGGTCTTCGTGGCGGCGGCGGTGATGGCGATGCTGCTAGGCTTCTCACCGAAGTTCGGCGCGCTGATCCACACCATTCCGTCCCCGGTCATCGGCGGGGCATCGATTGTGGTGTTTGGGCTAATCGCCGTAGCCGGTGCGCGTATCTGGGTGCAGCATCGGGTCGATCTCAGTCAGAACGGCAACCTGATTATGGTGGCGGTCACGCTGGTGCTGGGCGCAGGCGATTTTGCCCTGACGCTGGGCGGGTTTACGATTGGCGGGATTGGCACGGCGACCTTCGGCGCGATCCTGCTTAACGCCCTGCTAAGCCGCCGGATGGCCGCAGCGCCGCAGGGCGCCGTGGTGCATCAGGATTCGTGAAATCAACATGTCGGGTGACGGCCAGGCCTTACCCGACATGTACATTCCTTCAGAACAACAGGTAATAAAGCAATCACTCTTGCTCAAACAGCCGTTCGATAGATTTTGTTGGGAAGAACAAAGAATGGCTGTTTTCCGCTGTCAGCGGGATAAAGCCCTGCTTCAGATAAAATCGTTTTGCCCGCTCGTTAAGGGCATCAACAAATATTCCGTGTACCCCCACAGCCTGTGAAGCCAGGTAGACAACGCGCATAGCATGCGCAACGAGCGTTGTTCCCCACTCGTTTCCCTGTAGTGTTTTATCTACAGCCAGACGTCCCAGCGTGACGCTGGGTACGTTGATATAAGGGATCCGGCGCTGCTGAGCCTTAGAAGGAAGCATCGCTCTTTCAAAACAGCTTCCCGATAACGTGTAATAACCCAGGACACGCGGACGATCGCGCTCTTTAAGCAGGTAGGCTCGTAAAATACGCCCATTGTGCTGACGCACCAGATGTTCAGCAAGGAAGGCATTTAGCGAGGGTTCGCCACAATCAAAATCCTCGAAGTCATAATCGGTTCCCTCTGATAACATTTCGATCGTGAGATTCTCCACGGCGCTTCACTCCATGTTTCGAAGCCGTTTTGCTGCTCGTTTCAGGCGTTCATTTGGCTCAGGCGGATTGTCGATGGCATCCATCACCGCAGTCCATGATGCTTCGTTTAATACGAGACGACGGTGCTGCTCGATGACCTCTGCAGCACGCTCTGACGCACTGTTCACCATAAACTGGGTGATCGTTTGGTTCGTCATCGCCGCCGCTTCTTCAATCATTGTTTTGTCTTCGTCCGTTAAGCGAAGATCGATACGCTGTTTTTTAAGTGCTGGCATGGTTTACATCACCGTGTACGGTATTCATCCGTACACATCGTAAATAAGCCTGTCTCTTTTTTCAATCTAAACCTTCTTTTGCCGTCAAATCCCTGGCCTCACTCCGACGTTTTCTGAGCTTTAACTCGCTCACCAGCACCCCGGCGACAATAAATGCCGCACCCACCAGCGCCAGAAGTGGCAAGCGCTCACCAGCAATGCGTCCGAAAATCCCCGCCCAGACCGGTTCGCCGGTATAAATCACCGTCGCGCGGGTTGGCGATACGCTGCGCTGCGCCCAGTTCATGGTGACCTGAATAATGGCGCTGAAGATACCCAGCCCCAGTGCAACCACCACCAGGCCGGTGGACATCGGCGGCACGGACTCCCCTGCCGGCACCATCGTCGCAAACGCCACCAGCGACGCGGTGGCGAGCTGCACCACCGTCACCCGCTTAACGTCGACCTTGCCCGCCCAGGCGCTAATCAGAATAATTTCCGCCGCAATGGCAATCGCCCCTATCAGGGTGATGATTTCGCCCGGCCCCAGCGCAAGCAGGTTGTTTTCCGGCCCGGCCAGTAAGATCAGGCCGATAAACGCCAGCACGATGCCAATACAGGACATCAGCCCCGGCAGCCGCCCCAGGCACAGCCACTGCAGCAGCGGCACCAGCGGCACATACATGGCGGTGATAAACGCGGATTTGCTGCTGGAGATGGTCTGCAATCCCCACGTCTGCAGGCTGTAGCCCATCGCTATCGCCACCCCAATCGCCACGCCCGCCTTGAGCTCTTTCAGCGTCAGGCCCCGCAGCGTTTTAAGCGAAATTAGCCCCACGGCAAGCGCCGCCGTCGCAAAGCGCAGGCCAACAAAAAAGAACGGATCGCTGAGGGTCACCGCGTACTGAACGGCCAGAAACGTCCCGCCCCAGAACATGGTGATGAGAATCAGGATGGCTTCCTGCGGTTTAACGGAGAATTTGAAGCGTGAGACAGACATGCGGCACTCGCGGTTAAGATCAATTCTCTAGTGTGCGTTGCCTTTGGTTACAGTTCAATGTTGCAGAAATAAAAAAACCGCCGGGAGATCCCGGCGGCAGGGGTTCAACCCGGCGTGTTACTTACTGCTGCCGTGGCTGTTTTTCCCCCCTTTCTTGCCAGCTTCAGATGCGCGTTGCGGGTCATTCTTGAAGTTGCCCCCGCTATGCTGGCCACCTTTACGGCCTGCTTCTGATGCTCTTTCACGGTCTTCTGCGAAATTACCTGAACCACCACGATGGTTTGCCATCTCTAACCTCCAGAATGTGAAACATTAGACATCATATTGCATTCAGTAAAAGAGGATTCTTTCACCTCGCAACACAAGGACAGTGCCTTTATCTGTGCCGCGTGAAACTAAGCTTAGTGGAATGCCGCTATCCGGCAAGCCGCAGGTAATATTCTGCAACATGAACTCAGCCTTTCGGGTGAGATGACGCGGCGGCGATTCATAAACCTTTCTTATCATTTCAAAAATCTGCTGCCAAAAAGTTGTTTCATTTTGCTACAAAGCCTTTTTGTAACCATATTGTTATAAATCAAAGAAATGCCGTTCATTTTTGCAGTCTGGCTGTGATGGCATATCTTTAAAAGAACGCAGCGATCCGCTGTCAGAAAAACCAACGAGGAGTGATGCAAAATGGCAAAAGTTCTGGTGCTCTATTATTCCATGTATGGACACATTGAAACCATGGCTCACGCGGTCGCAGAAGGTGCGAACAGGGTTGATGGCGTTGAGGTTGTGGTGAAACGCGTACCGGAAACCATGCAGGCGGAAGCCTTCCTGAAAGCCGGGGGAAAAACGCAAAACGCCCCGGTAGCCACCCCGCAGGAGCTGGCGGACTATGATGCCATCATCTTCGGCACCCCGACCCGCTTCGGCAATATGTCGGGCCAGATGCGCACCTTCCTCGATCAAACTGGCGGACTTTGGGCATCCGGGGCGCTTTACGGCAAACTCGCCAGCGTATTCAGCTCTACCGGCACCGGCGGCGGTCAGGAGCAGACGATTACCTCAACCTGGACTACCCTTGCTCATCACGGGATGGTGATTGTGCCGATTGGCTACGGCGCCCAGGAGCTGTTTGACATTTCCCAGGTGCGTGGCGGTACGCCGTACGGCGCAACCACCATTGCCGGTGGGGATGGCTCACGTCAGCCAAGCAATGAAGAACTGTCTATCGCCCGCTATCAGGGTGAATACGTCGCGGGTCTGGCCAAAAAACTGAACGGCTAACACCCAACAGGAGGACAAGCATGCCAACTCAAGAATCCAAAGCTCATCACGTGGGCGAATGGGCAAGTTTACGCAACACCTCTCCGGAGATTGCCGAAGCTATCTTTGAAGTCGCGAAGTACGATGAAAAGCTGGCCGAGCAGATTTGGGAGGAAGGTAACGATGAGGTGCTGGTGCGCGCCTTCGAAAAAACGGATAAAGACTCGCTCTTCTGGGGCGAGCAAACCATCGAACGTAAAAACGTCTAAGCGTTTCCCCCCGCCGCAGCGGGGGGTTCTCTTTTACTTCGCCGCGTTATTCATCACCGCATTGAATTTATCTACAGGACAGAAGCCGTTCGCATCCACCGGGCAGCCTTTCAGCTCCAGCGTCACGCGCTGCGCGGGGGACTTCAGCGACAGCACGCTGGCGTTACGCAGCTGCTCTGAACTCTGGTAGACATACTCAATTTTCATCAGCTCCTGATTGGCGTTTTTGTCATGCCAGCGCTGGAAGACAATTTTGCCGCCAATCGGGGTGCGCTCCTGCTGGTCGTGCAGCTGATAGGGTTTGAAATCCAGGGCCGTCAGCAGGGAAGCAATGTTCGAGTCATGCCCCACCAGCAGGGTGATTTTCGGCGCTTTCGCCTGCTCGGTGACCAGCGTTTTATCGATATACTTCACCAGAGGTTTCGCCACGTTTTGCGCTACCTCGGTAGAGGTAAACAGCGAGTCCTGATAACCGTTCTTCAGCTTCGACAGCACGCGCCACTGCTGGTCGGTTTTGATTTCGCCCCAGGCCACCTGGTCGGCCGGGAAGCCTTCGTAATACTGCAGCGTGAACGCGTCCACCAGCGAGTTACCCACCTTCAGCGGCCCGGATACGCCAGGCTCTTTTTCATAGTCGGCGCTGAAGGTATCTTTTGCGTCCGCCAACGAGCAGACCTTTTTCTCCTTGCAGGACGGGGAATCGGCGTAGTTCGTCATCTGCTCAAGCAGCTTATAGCTTTCGCCCAGCTGCATTTTCTGCCGCTCGGTCTCCATCGCCTTGAGCGCTTTTTCACGGAATTCCGGCGAGTTATCGGTTATCACCGGATTAAAGGTCGGGTCCATGGTGCCCATTTTTTCCTGATGGTGCACGGGAACGTCGCATCCCGGGAACGCGCCGGTGATGAAGAACTGCGCGGTGGCGACGGTACGCTGCAGGCTGTTGGCGTAAGCATAAACGCTATCCGCCGCCGGGCATTCTCCCGTCTTCACCATCCCCTGCTGCGCCAGCCACTCGCGCATGTAATGGCCCATATAGACTTCCAGCACGCCGCCCTTGGTGGTGAGCTGACCGCCCGGCACCCCCCACTCCGGCCACTGCTTCGGCGTGGACTGCTCCAGCACGCTGCCGTTATTGGCGAGCGGCGCGCGCAGGTTGTGACGGCTCATGATTAAAACTTGCTCCAGCTGATACCCTTCCGGCGTCTCTTGCGCCTGCACGCCAAACGTTGCTGAAATGGAACCGGCGACTGCCAGCGCGAGTAGTGCTTTTTTCATCCCTAATTCCTCACTCGTTTTAAAATGTCGCGTTCAGTGTGACAGATTGGTGACAATTTTCCGGGAAGCATTTCTCAAACTGATGATTAACGTGCTTACGGTGTGTGCCAATAAGTTTTATAATAAAACCACCCCCCACCGGAGAATTGACCGTGAAACGTACCCGCCTCGAAGAGAGCACCTGCCCCGTCGCCCGTTCGCTGGATATCATCGGCGACTGGTGGTCGCTGCTGATTGTTCGCGACGCGCTGCGCGGGATTAAACGCTTCGGCGAGTTCCAGAAAAGCCTCGGCATTGCAAAAAACATGCTGACCACGCGGCTAAAACTGCTGGTCGACGAAGGCATCCTCCGGCTTCAGCCCGCGTCCGACGGCAGCGCCTGGCAGGAATACGTCCTGACCGACAAGGGGCGTGCCCTGCAAACGGTGCTGGTTGCCCTCTCCCAGTGGGGCAATGAATTTTTGTTTGCGGATAACGAATGCGGCACCGTGCTGGTCGATACCGAACAGCGCAAACCCCTGCGCAAACTGGCGCTTATCGCCGACGATGGCCGCGAACTGACGCCTGAAGAGATCGTGGCGAAACTCCCCTCCTGATCGTTCCCGACGGCAAAAGCACAAAATGCTCGCAAATATGGTTGCATTATAAAACCAAATAGCAGAGAGTTTATTCAGTTTCATCTTGAAACCAAATAACCCACTTTGCCCTGAGGTAACACACGATGACTACGCAAATCACCACCGCCCTGATTACGGGCGCCTCTTCCGGGATTGGTGCCGTTTATGCCGACCGTCTTGCCGCGCGCGGCGCTAACCTGGTGCTGGCCGCACGTCGCGAGGATCGCCTGAAAACCCTTGCCGCCGACCTTCGCGCGCGCTACGGCGTGGCCGTCGATATTCTGGTGGCCGATCTTACCGATGAAGCCGGGATCCGCGCCGTGGAAGAGGCGCTGCGCAGCAATACCGCCATTGATACGCTCATTAACAACGCGGGCACCGCGCAGATGGCGCCGTTCCTCGCGGGCGATGTGGCGCAGCATCAGGCCATTAACACCCTGAACACCACGGCGCTGATGCGTCTGACCTACGCCATCCTGCCGCGCCTGGCGCAGAACAATCGCGGCACGCTGATCAATATCGCGTCCGTGCTGGCTCTGCACGTCCGGGCGGGCAGCGCGCTCTACAGCGCCACCAAGGCGTGGGTGTTGAGCTTTACCCGTGGGTTACAGGAAGAATTTGCCGACAGCAGCGTGCGCATTCAGGCCGTGCTGCCCGCCGCCACGGCGACAGAAATCTGGAGCCATTCGGGCGTCACGGTGAACGATCTGCCGGAAGGATCGGTGATGACCACCGACGATATGGTGGATGCATCGCTGGCGGGTCTGGATCAGGGTGAACCGATCACCATCCCGCCGATGCATGACGCCGGCCTGTGGGATCGCTACGAAGCGGCGCGTCTTGAGCTGTTCAACAGCGCGCGCACCGGCATTCCGGCACCGCGCTACGCAAAACAGTAGCCTAACGCTCAAGCTGGTCGCCGTACTCGCTCATCCAGGCGGCCAGCGGGGAGAGTGCGTCCTGCAGGGTTAACCCCAGCGCGGTGATCTGATACTCCACGCGCGGCGGGATCTCCGGGTAGACCGTCCGCGTCACCAGCCCGCGCTGCTCAAACAGGCGCAGCTGCTTCGTCAGCTCTTTCTGAGTGATGGGGGCAGCGGCCCGCAGCAGATCGCCAAAGCGAACGGGCGCATTAAAGACAATCAGGCGGTAGAGAATGGGGATCGCCCATTTACCGGAAATCAGGTTCACAAACTGCGTCATCGGGCAGGTATACGCCTCAGATTTTTTTTCGCAGCACACCTCCAGCATTTCTGCCATAGCACACCTCTTGCCTCTTTAGTATCCATTTGGTACCTGGTTTCCTTTCGATACTAACGTTTCTATAGTGCTTTCTCCAGAGACATTTCAGGAGAAGAACATGGGTCGTTTAACAGATAAATATACGCTGATTACCGGCGGCACCAGCGGCATCGGTCTTGCCACCGCGCAGGCGTTTATCGCCGAAGGCGCGCGCGTCGCCGTGACCGGACGCAACCCGGACACCCTCGCCGAAGCAGAACGTATTCTTGGCGATAAGGCCTGGGTGATCCCGACCGATGCGGGAGATATCGCCTCGCAAAAAGCGCTGGCGGAAACCCTCGCCACCCGCTGGCCACGCCTGGACGCGGTGTTTCTCAACGCCGGTGACGTGACGCACGCGCCGCTGGAAGCCTGGCAGGAGGATGCCTGGGACCGCCTGATGGGCATCAACCTGAAGGGGCCGTTCTTTTTAATTCAGGCGCTGCTGCCGCTGCTGAATAACCCGTCGTCGGTGATCCTCTGCGGCTCCGTGAGCGCGCGCATCGGCCTGCCCACCAGCAGCGCGTATGCCGCGAGCAAGGCCGCCCTGCTGTCGCTGGCGCGCACGCTGTCGGCGGAGCTGCTGCCGCGCGGGATCCGGGTCAACGGCCTGAGCCCCGGTCCGGTGGAGACCCCGGCGTTTACGAAGACGGGCTTAAGCGACGAGGCGCTTAACGCGATGATGGCGGAGATCATCAAGCTGGTGCCGCTCGGCAGAATGGGCTCGACGACGGAGCTGGCAAAAGCCGCGCTCTATCTGGCCTCCGACGAGTCGAGCTACACGGTGGGAACCGAGCTGCTGGTCGACGGCGGAATGGGGAGTTTGTAACTCAAAAGGCGCTGATGCCGGTGACGATGCCGACATACAGCGCCGCCCATGCGCAGGCGGAAAGCAGGCTGACGGCGTAGACCTTGACTGCATTCAGCCTGAGCATTCCCGCCGCCAGCGGCACGATGTAGCGCAACACCGCCAGAAAGCGCGACGTAAAAAGCACGATGACGCCGTTCTTTTGCAGCTGATGCTGTACCCGCAAGAACTTATCGGCATGCTTTGAGGTAAAACGCGTGACCAGCCGGGTGCCCCCCATCAGCTGGCCGATATGGTAGTTCAGCACCGAACCCGCCGTTGCCCCTAGCACCACGGCCAGCCACGTCAGCGCGGGATGCATGCTCGCCTGGCTGACGGTAATGCCCGCCAGCAGCATCACCGAGGCGGGCGGCAGCACGGAGGAGATCAGCACCGTCGATTTACTCAGCGCCATCACAAATAACAGCGCGAAAAGATGTGCCGGATACAGCGCAAAATGATTCAGCAGATTATCAAACCACGCCATTTTACCCTCTCCCTGAATTATTTAATCCTCCATTAGAAATGAATTAACCTAAATAAACCCTCAACATTTTATTAATAAAAATCGTCTAAACCGTTCTTAAACATTATTTAACTTTCTGAGCGGTAAATTTAAATAAGCGTATTATTCCTCTCGTTTTACAACGATCTCGTTATGGCGAGGCTCCTGTACAAATACACGTTATCGCTCTGGTGGGTTCGAGAGAACCGGCACAGGGTAAAACAGGCACTGTCGAATCAAGGCTTTGTCAGTATAACTTCCCTCGCGGGATACGGTGTACAGTGCTGAACCCAGGACGTGGGGATCTCCTCTTCGACATGCCCTGTCTTGCTCGCCCCTGAGAGATGTTATTATTCAAAGGGAATTCACTATGTCTTACGCTATTCACAACCAGAATCTGGCATTCAATGACAGCGCCATTGCGCAATATATGAATACCGATTTTATTGTCCTCGATATTTCATTATGCGTGGCGCTGGCGCGCGAGCAATTCTTCGAAAAATTAAAAGACGACGATATTCCGTCTCATATTTTTATTGAAGACAATGGCCGCCTGGCGGGCATGATTGCCGTGCGCAAATTGCTGCAAACCGCCGATACGGTACAGCCGGTGAAATCGCTGATGATTTCGCAGTTTTTGCAGGTCAAACCGGAGGATGAACGTGCCGACGTTGCCGGACTGCTGGCGCACGGCGGCGCGGATGTGGTGCCCGTGGTCACCCACGGCAAGCTCGTCGGCTGCCTGACCGAGCGCGAAATCGCCCATCTGCTGGAAGATGACGTCACCGAAGACGCCCAGCTTCAGGGGGCGACGCTGCCGCTGGAGAAGCCCTATCTGGACACCAGCCCGTATAGCCTGTGGAAGAAACGCTCCGTCTGGCTGCTGCTGCTGTTTGTCGCGGAGGCCTACACCAGCTCGGTGATCCAGCATTTTGAAGAGGCGCTGGAGTCCGCCATCGCGCTGGCGTTCTTTATTCCGCTGCTGATCGGCACGGGCGGCAACAGCGGGACGCAGATCACCTCCACGCTGGTGCGCGCCATGGCGCTGGGGGAAGTCCGCCTGCGCGACGTTGGCCGCGTGCTGCGTAAAGAGATGACCACCTCGCTAATGATTGCCGCCACGCTCGGTATCGCCGGGTGCATTCGCGCCTGGATGATGGGGATTGGGCTGGAAATTACGCTTATCGTCAGCCTGACGCTGGTGTGCATTACGCTCTGGAGTGCGATCGTGTCGTCCGTGATCCCGATGGTGCTCAAGCGCTGCGGCATTGACCCGGCGGTCGTCTCCGCGCCGTTTATCGCGACGCTTATCGACGGTACCGGGCTGATTATCTACTTTAAGATCGCGCAATATACGCTGGGTCTGGAGTAATCTTGTGAGCACCTCTTTCACGTGATTGAGGTGCTCACTCCGCTACACATCACCAAGTTGATGCGCAATCTCACGCAGCTGCTGGGCCAGCGCTTGGAGGTTTATCATATCCTCGTCCAGCTAACTAACACTCACGCCGGCGAGTAAGACAAATCGAAGACATTTACATAGCGCTGTCTTTATCACTGTCAAGAAGGCGCTGCGTCTATACAACCACCTTATCCTCAAATTCAGATCAATGGTCATCGCCGTCAGTGCCAGATAGTTGATAAGATGAATTATGAACAACGTTACTTATTTCTCATCTGTAGAACATCTGTTGCCCGCTAGACAACACATTTGAGCGAGCTGTTATAGCCAGAATCAGCATGGTTAAGAGCATGTATCACCACTTAACACAAATTACTCATTTGGTGCCAGTTCATCTATCTCTTGCCAGTGCATCACTCGAACCTTCACTTAACCAATGAAGGTTCAGTAATCGTGAAAAATGATGTAATTGTCAAACATGTAGATTTGTAGATGTATATCTTTTTTAAACTTTAAATGTAAAAAAATCATAATGATGATAGGATCATAGTGTTCACTAGATTATATTATTTAAAATGGCTAATTTCATCACTAACATATTGAAAGATATCACAACATGGAAAAATTAAACTCTATATTTTCGCAAGATGATACTATTCTTTTTATAGGATCCGGGGTTTCATTGTGGTCAGGGCTACCATCATGGAGTAGGTTGATTGAAGAATTGGCGGATTTTATTGAGCAAAATGGTAATGATGCTAAGTTGGTACGCTCAGAAGCTATGCGAGGTGATTTGTTACAAGCTGCCAGTTATGGGTTCGATCAACTTACAAAGCATCAGATGGGTGAATTCATTCGTAAAGCCTGTCGCTATGGATATGCAAAACCTCACGATATTCATCATAAGATCATATCTCTTGGACCAAGTTGTTTCATAACAACCAATTATGATGATCTAATTGAACAAAGTCTGCGTAAATGGCAGCCAGAAATATTTTATCGCCCTCCTATAACAAATCGACACTTAACTGAAACTGCTGAGATTGTACATGCCAGAGCTACAAATTTTATATTTAAACCTCATGGAGATGCCAGTGATAGTGAGAGTATTATTTTAACAAGAGAACAGTATCGATTGCTATCAGCTCAGGGAGAACGACACTCTGCACTTGAATCGGTAAAAATGCTCTTAGCAAGTCGACCTGTAGTATATATTGGTTTTGGGCTCCGTGACCCAGATTTTATATACTTAAGAGATCTACTCGCCAATATTTATAAAGGCGGAACTAGAGATCATTATGCGATCATGGCAGATGTCAATGATTCAGAAATAGCATACTGGAGAAAAAACTATGGCATTCATCTAATTAATTATACCACCACTGAAAATGCTGATAATTCTAGGAATCATCAACAATTACTTGACCTGCTTGACAAGTCAATAGCGAATTCTCATCAAAGGAAAGAAACTGAAATTTTTGAAACAACATCATTTGAAATGATACTTTCTTTGGCTCGTCATGCATCATCTATGATGCATGTTACGAAGTCATCCCCCGAGTTTACCATTCGTGTAAATCAAATAATCCAAAAAAATGTTGCTTCTAACAGGTATGACCTTTATAACGATAATAGTGTGGTGAATACATTCTTGGATTCAGGGCCCAGGCAGGCTATCATCATCGGCCTTCCAGGCTCAGGAAAGAGTTATTCTTTAAAACAAGCCGCAGCGATGTATGCGGAAAGACTCCATCACATATGTCTAGCTGATGAATTTGACACAAAGTTAGTAACAATACCCATATTCGCAGATTTGAAACTTTATTCAGGAAATCTTAAAGAGCTAATAAATCAAACACTACCAAGAAGCTTGGATATTAACAATATTTTAAAGACATTCAAATTAAAAATATTTTTAGATTCTTTCAATGAAATGCCAAGGGATTTCTTAGAAAGTGGTAAATATGAACTTGACTTTCAGCAATTCATTCAAGAGTTTGAAAGTTCCGCTATAATTATAAGTTCAAGAACAAGTGATGGGTTAGACAAACTTAATTTCCCAATTTATAATTTAAATCAAATTGATAAAGTTTCTGTTGACAAAGAACTATTAAGATTAGGATTCAAAGTAGCCGGCCGATTTAGCTATGAAACCTATCAACTTATCCAGCGTCCTTTTTATTTTCGGCTGATTGAAAATGGCTCTTTGGCACTTGATAATGAGACCCATCCTAGAGATTTTTTCAAAAAATATTTTAGTAACGTTAATAATGATTTCTTTATTCGGTTTGGCTTCAATATTCATATAGAGAAAATACTTTCTCCTGTTGCATATAATGCTCTCAATCGCGGAGAAGAAATATTTCCAACAATTAATTTAATCAACGCATTTTCTGAGATACTAGAGCATTTAAACGTAGAAAAAACATCATCACAAGATATTGCAAATTGGCTTATATCTAAATCATTAATACTACCATATATAGGTGGTAAAATTGGCTTTATACACCAATCGATAACTGAATATCTTGCAGCGACCGAATTATCAAGACTATATATAAATGACCGAAATTGTCTGAAAGACAAAATAAGACTTACACGATGGGATCAATCTTTATTCCTTACATTGAGTTTATTAGATGATAATGATGCCTCTACATTCCTTAAAGATGTAATAAATGCTGATTATTGCTTATCACTCGAAGCTGCCAAGTATATTGAAATAGGCCGAGATGAGATTGTAGCAAAATTACTTGAAAACATGTTAAATATTAAAGAAAAAAATTTCAACAGACAATGGAATATAGCAAGTTCTCTAGAGTTTAAACTTCCCCTAAACGATGTTCATGTACCACAACTAAAACAAATAATCGAAAAAGGCGACACTCTTGGAGGTGCGGCAGTTAAACGTCTCGTGGAAATAAAAGGTTCTGAAGTAAAAGATTATGTCTTAAATTTATTAATTCATAAAAGAAATGATTTCAATCTCTGCAGAAACGGCATTGCTCCAGCCCTAAAACCATTCATTACAAAAAACGATGCTGAAACTATAGTTAAAATGATAGACCTAGTGCAGGATAATAATATACTTGATGATGATTGTTACGAAGATGAGTTTAGCGGACTTGTAAGTGGAGCTTCAGAAATTTTTTCACATCTTGATCTTTCAGAGATTAAAGAGTATTTCATTCCAAAAAAATCTGCGCCCTTAAGGCTCACATTAAGAACTAAAATTTTATGTGAAATACTTAGTAACCATCATACAAACGAAGCACTAAATATTGCCGCAGATTTGTTATTGCTTTATCCTAAACAACTATCCATTACAATATTCTTCATTGTTAAATTTGGAGATGAATCGAGTCAACTATCATGGGATAAATTTACTCTGCAACATATCATGATATTAATGAATTATATTGAAAAAGATGATGGTGATGATAAAAAATGGAGTTTAGATACTTTGCAATATATATTGCAAGGAAGAGATGATTTAGCTAATAAATTTAAAGAAATTATTGCAAGTAAAGAAATGATTATCCAAGCTGTATATTTGACCTGTTTAAATAATAACACTGCATTACTATTTGATATTTTTAAAAGATTAATAGACATGGAGCCACATGAAAGAAAAACTCAAAAGATTTTCCTATTAAATGGTTATGATATCGATTGGTCGAGCCAGGAACAGCTTTTTTTAGAGATTTTAGAGACACGTGACAAAAATCTTGTCGGTGCAACATTCAGTGCTAGCTTGCCCACTGAAATTAAAAATTTAGCTCCCTTGCATATTAATAATATATTATGGATCCTTGAGTGGCTTCAAGATCTTACTCAACAACGAAATAGTGATGATTATCAATTCATTCAAAAGCTTGGTTCATTTTTTGGCAAACATACAGACGGCCAAACACAGGGTTTGTTTATGGATGAATTTAATAAAAGCGAGTCAAAATACAGAGAGATAATCCATAAGTTTATATTTAGATTTATGGAAAATATAAATATTGACGCATTTAGCTATGATGCCATAAATTACCTGCTGGATGATCTTTCAAATAAAAATGCTGTTTCTTCTTTTCATGGCCATATAATTGGAAGAATTGCATCTGAAACTTTTATTGATGAGACTCTTTTACCGCTATTACACAGTTCCGATTCTATATTAAGAGAAAATGTTAATGAAATTTTGATCCAAGCTGGCTCTCGCCTTGGACGTAGATATCTTAATTAGAACATTAATATAGCCCGATCGATTTATGTCGGGCTTATTTTCATTAAAATTATTCCTAGTAAAAAATCCTAGCAATAACCCCATAAAATACTAATTAGGATTTAAATCATCATTTTATTATAAATAAATGAATCCTTATAAGTTAGGCTGGGAAAAGACGCTTTACACCTCATTCAGCTGGTTGAGGTGCTTCGTTGCACCAAGCGTTCTCACCGCCCGCCCAAATGCCTCAATCGCCAGGGCGACATCTTCAGCCATCACCGATTCCGCCGGATGGTGGCTGACGCCCCCTTTGCAGCGCACAAACAGCATGCCGACCGGCCAGCGTTCCGCGATGGCAATCGCGTCGTGTCCCGCACCGCTGGGCAGCGATAGCGAGCGACCCTGTACCGATGTAACGGCCTCCCCCAGCACGTTTTGCAGGTGGATATCGCACGGCGTGGCGGCAATGCGGTAAAACTCCTCGGCGCTGAAGTCCAGACCGCGGCGCGATGCGATCGCCTGCGCATGTTCCAGCAGGTCGTTAAGCAACCGATCCAGCGGCGCATCCTGCGGCCCGCGAATATCCAGCGAGAGCTGAACCTCGCCGGGGATCACGTTCACCGCCCCCGGCAGGCAGCGCAGCTCGCCAACCGTCGCCACCAGGTTCCCGCCCTGCTGTCGGGTAGCGTTTTCAATGATAACCATCCACTCGGCGGCGGCGGCCAGCGCGTCCCTGCGGTGGAGCATCGGCACGGTTCCCGCGTGCCCGGCCTCGCCGGTGAAGCGGCAGTTCAGACGGCGCGCGCCGTTAATGGCTTCCACCACGCCAAGGGCGAGCGCCTCCTGCTCAAGGCACGGCCCCTGCTCAATATGCAGTTCCAGATAGGCGCTGAAATCCTCCTGACGGCGCGCGGCATGCAGCACGCGGGCAGGATCGAGCCCCATCAGGGTCATCGCCTGCGCCACGCTGATTCCGCTGGCGTCGGCTTTTTCCAGCCAGCCCTGCGGCCAGGTGCCCGTCAGCCCCCGGCTACCTAACAGCGTAATGCCAAAGCGGGTTCCCTCTTCGTCGCAAAAGCCGACAATCTCGATGGCCTGGGCCAGATGCACCCCCTGCTGGTGCAGGCTGTCCACCACCTCAATGGCGGTGAGCACCCCGAGCATGCCGTCGTAGCGCCCGGCGTTGCGCACGGTATCGAGATGCGAGCCGAGCAGCACCGCCTGCGCCCCTTCCTGCGCGCCCTCATAGCGACCGCAGATATTGCCCACGCTGTCCTGCCAGACGGTCATTCCCGCCTGGCTCATCCACTGCCCCACCAGCTGGTTGGCCTGCAGATGCTGGGTGGAGAGATAAACCCTCGTCAGCGCATCCGGGGTTTCGCTGATGGCGGCCAGCGCGTCGGCGCGGGCCATCACCCGTTCTGCCGCCGGGCTCATTGTGGCGTCTCGCGACGATAGTGGTCCCACGCGGCCTGCATGGCGGCCCCCTGCGTGGTGGTGAATTTCAGGTAGTTCAGGACTGACTCCAGCGCGCTCAGGGTGGTCATCACGCAATCCTTGCGCGCGTTGTAGCCCATGGTGCCAATGCGCCACACTTTGCCGTGCAGCGGGCCAAACGAAGTGCCGATTTCAATCCCGAAATCCTCCAGCATCAGCTTACGTACCTGGTCGCCGTTGACGCCCTGCGGGATAACCACGCCCAGCACGTTGTTCATCTTGTGCTTCAGGTCGCCGAATGTCTCCAGCCCCATCGCCTGAATGCCCTTCAGCAGCGCATCGCCGTGCAGCTTATGGCGCGCGATGCCGTTATCCAGCCCTTCCTGCAGGATCAGACGCGCACACTCGCGGGCGCCAAACAGCGCGGTGGTGGCTTCGGTATGGTGGTTAAGGCGCTCCGGCCCCCAGTAGTCCATCACCATGCCGAGATCGAAATAGTTGGAGTAGATCATTTCCTCGTCGCCGTCGCGGTGGGCGTCGGTGCGAATGCCCTCCTCCACGCACTTGCGGCGGCGGATCGCCTCTTCCATCCGCGCGCTCAGGGTTATCGGCGAGGTGCCCGACGGGCCGCCGAGGCACTTCTGCATCCCGGCCGAGACGGCATCCAGCCCCCAGGCGTCGGTCTCCAGCGCGTTACCGCCGAGCGACGCGGTGGCATCGGTGTAGAACAGCACGTCGTAGCGTTGGCAGATCGCGCCAAGCTCGGCGAGCGGCTGCAGCATGGTGGTGGAGGTGTCGCCCTGCACCGTCAGCAGCAGGCGCGGACGAACACGCTTAATCGCATCCTCCACCTGGTCGGGGGTAAACACCTCGCCCCACGGCACCTCGATGGTATGCACCTCCGCGCGGCAGCGGCGGGCAATTTCGCACAGCAGATGACCAAAGCGGCCAAAGACCGGCACCAGCACCTTATCTCCCGGGCGGATGGCGGAGACCAGAATGGCTTCAATTCCCGCGCGGGAAGTGCCGTCCACCAGCATCGTCCAGCGGTTTTCGGTGCGGAACACCCCGCGATAGAGCGCCATCACCTCGTTCATGTAGTGGGTCATGGCCGGATCGTACTGGCCGATCAGCTGGCTCGACATGGCGCGCAGCACGCGCGGGTCGGCGTTGATCGGGCCCGGCCCCATCAGCAGGCGCTGGGGCGGGTTGATTTGCGGAAAGCGTGCGATATCCATTGTTAAGTCCTTATCAGTTGAGGCCGCGCACGGAGGAGATGAACTGCTTCAGTTCCGTGGTCTGCGGGTTGGCGAACAGCGTTTTGCTGTCGCCCTGCTCCCAGACTTTCCCCTGGTGCATAAACACCACGCGGTCGCCCACTTCGCGGGCAAAATTCATTTCATGGGTAACCAGTATCAGCGTCATCCCTTCGGCCGCCAGCTGCTCCAGCACCTTGAGCACTTCGCCCACCAGCTCCGGGTCGAGCGCGGAGGTGATCTCGTCGCAGAGTAAAACTTTAGGCGACATGGCCAACGCCCGGGCAATCGCCACGCGCTGCTGCTGGCCGCCGGAGAGGCTCGACGGGTAGTAATCCAGACGATCGCCTAAGCCCACTTTCTCCAGCATCTGCTGCGCCAGCGCCCGACATTCGGCGGCGCTTTTCTTCAGCACCCGACGCGGGGCGAGCATCACGTTTTCCAGCGCCGTCATGTGCGGGAACAGGTTGAAGCTCTGGAACACCATCCCGACCGAGCGGCTGATTTCGCGCGCCTGAGAGTCCCGGTCGGTAATGGTCATGCCGCCCAGCTTGATGCTGCCGTCCTGATAGCCTTCCAGTCCGTTGATGCAGCGCAGCAGCGTGCTTTTGCCCGATCCGCTGCGCCCGATAATGGAGATCACCTGGCCCATGTCGATATCCAGATCGACGCCCTTGAGCACGTGGTTATCGCCGTAGTACTTCTGCACCTGATTAATGGTGATGAGAGGCATTGAATTTCGTCTCCAGATAGCGGCTGTAGCGGGACAGCGGATAACACAGAATAAAGTAGCCGAGCGCCACCAGCGCAAAGACCTTAAACGGCTGATACGTCACGTTGGTCAGCATGGTCCCGGCCTTGGTCAGCTCGATAAAGCCGATAATCGACGCCAGCGCGGTCCCCTTGATCACCTGCACGGCAAAGCCGACCGTCGGCGCAATGCCGATGCGCAGCGCCTGCGGGGCGACTACGCGAAACAGGGTCTGGCCAAAAGTCAGCCCCAGACAGCGCGACGCTTCCCACTGCCCCTTCGGCAGCGCGCGAATACTGCCGTACCAGATATCGAGCAGAAACGCGCTGGTGTAGAAGGTGAGCGCCAGCGAGGCGGCGGTCCACGGCGAGACGTCGATGCCGAACAGCGCCACGCCGAAGAAGGCCAGGAACAGCTGCATCAGCAGCGGCGTGCCCTGAAACAGCTCAATATAGCCGCGGATGATGCGCTTCACCGTGCGTCCGCCCGTCAGGCGCAGCAGCAGGAGCGGCAGCGTTACCACCGCCCCGCCGACAAACGCCACCAGCGACAGCAGCACCGTCCAGCGTCCGGCCAGCAGCAGGTTGCGAATAATGTCCCAGTCGGTAAAGGTGGTCATCATGCCTGCACCCCCAGCCATTTGCGTCCCGCCGCCATCATCAGCTGGCGCAGGGTAATCGACAGCGCTAAGTAAATCCCGGTTGTCACCAGATAAACCTCAAAGCTCAGAAACGTTCTGGACTGGATCAGGTTGGCTGCGAAGGTCAGCTCTTCATACGAGACCTGCGACACCACCGACGAGCCGAGCATCACGATGATGCACTGGCTCACCAGCGCCGGGTAAATGCGCTGCAGCGCGGGCGGCAGCACCACGCGGATAAAGGTCTGCAGGCGGGTCAGCCCCAGCACGCGTCCGGCTTCCCACTGCCCTTTCGGCGTAACCTGTATGCCCGCGCGGATAATCTCGGTGCTGTAGGCGCCCAGGTTCACCACCATAGCCAGCAGCGCCGCTTCCCCCGCCGTCATCTTCAGCCCGAGATTCGGCAGGCCGAAGACGATGAAAAACAGCTGCACCACAAACGGCGTGTTGCGGATAATTTCCACGTACGCGCCCCAGATCCGGCTGAACCAGGTGGTGCGTCCGCTGCGGATCGCCGCCCCGAAAATGCCTATCGCCAGGCCGCCGACGGTCGCCATCACCGTCAGCTGAATAGTGACCCACAGCCCCGCCAGCAGCTCCGGCCAGTGCGGCCAGAGCGCGGAAAAATCAAGTTGCTCCGTCATCGGCTCAGGCGCCAAGGTTGGCCGGCAGCGGGGCCTTCAGCCATTGCTCGGACAGGCCGTTCAGCGTGCCGTCCTTGATGCCCTGCTCAATCAGCGCGTCCACTTTTGCCTTCAGGGCCGGTTCGTTTTTCTTAAGGCCAATAAAGCACGGCGAATCTTTCAGCATAAAGCTCGGCACGGGAGCTTTATCCGCGTTCTGGCGCGAAATGGCCGCCACCACGAGGTTGCCGGTTGCCACGTACTGCACCTGTCCGGAGAGGTAGGCGGAGAGCGTGGTGTTATTATCTTCGTAGCGCTTCACGTCCGCGTCTTTCGGCGCCAGGCCGGTCAGCACCATGTCCTCCACCGCCCCGCGCGTCACGCCGATGGTTTTTCCGCTCAGCGCGGCGGCATCTTTCAGCTCAGCGCCTTTCGGACCAAACACGCCGAGGAAGAACGGCGCGTAGGCGCGGCTAAAGTCGATCACCTTCTCGCGCTCCGGGTTTTTACCGAGGCTGGAAATGACCAGATCCACCTTATCGGTTTGCAGGTACGGCACGCGGTTGGCGCTGGTCACCGGTACCAGTTGCAGCTTGAGCTTCATCTGTTTGGCAAGATAGCGCGCCATGTCGATGTCATAGCCCTGCGGCTGCAGGTCGGTCCCCACCGAGCCAAACGGCGGGAAGTCCTGCGGAACGGCAATGCGAATGGTGCCGCGCTTCTCGATATCCTGAAGCTGGTCAGCCTTTGCCGGCAGCTGTGTGAAGAGGCATGCGGCCCCGGCCAGTGCAATCAACAATTTTTTCATGGTGCTTCCCCGTAACGTTAACATGAAACAAAAGATTCTTTGAATGTGTTTTTGCAACTAATGTGCCAGTTAAGGCGAAGCGGGAAATATTGTTGTGAAGCCTGATAAAACGCGGACGGGTCGAAAAAACGTGCGTTTCTCCGACCCGTCAGCTGCACCATTTCAATGCAAAGCACCAGCCTGATGCCCCATTATCGCTGTTCGAGCTCGTCCAGTTGCAGGTATAGGGAGGCAATGTCGTGAATGCGCGGGCGGCCTTTATCGAGAATTTCATGCAGGAAGGCGTTCGCCAGCAGGTTAATCAGGCTGTTGACCGAGGAGTAGCTGTCATAGGCCGAGACGCTGTCCAGCGGGGCGCAAAGCTGCCAGCTCGCCAGCGGAAACAGGCTGTGCGCCTGCGGCTCGCACATCAGCAGCACCGGAATACCGCGGCTCTGAAGCTGCTGCATCAGCGGGCGGATGATGCGCGGGCGGCGGCGAAAGGCCATCATGACCACCAGATCGTCCGGCGTTAAATCCACCAGCTCCTCGCTCAGGCTCTGCCCCGGCTGCGGCAGGACCAGCACCTGACCGCGCGCCTGCAGCAGCTGCTGGCGCAGGTGCAGCGCCGCCGGATAGGCGTTACGCATGCCGATAATGACGATGCGCCGCGCCTTCACCATGCAGGCCATCGCGTCGGCAAACTGCTGCGCGTCGAGGGCATTGACCCACTGGGTCAGGTTCGCCATCTCCTGCTTATAGTGGCGCGCCAGCAGCGTATTGCCCTGCACCGCGTCGCGGTTATCGGTGAGCGGCATCCCGCTCTGGCGCAGGGTGCGCAGCTCGTCACGCATATCCTTATATTTCTCATAGCCCAGACGCTTAAACAGGCGGCTGACCGTGGCTTTCGACACCCCGCTCAGCTGCGCCAGCTCGGCGCTGTTGTAGCTAATGAGATCGTCAAAATGATCGAAAATAAAGTCCGCCACCCGCTGCTCCTGCGGCGACAGCGACGGGTACTGTGCTTTCAGACGTTCATCCAGTTGTTCCATAGCGCCTCTGTAACTTTTGTTTCATCACATTGTACCTTTTATTATGCGTATTCATTATACGTGCCAGTTTACTGAAACTTTTCTTTCAGAACTGGAACAGCTTTTGCAGCGCCTTGTGACTTTCAGGGTTACGAGGACTCTTCATGCAAAGTAATGTCTCCACGCACGGCATGGCCGTTGCGCCCCACCATCTTGCCAGCCAGAGCGCCCTGGCGGTGCTGCGCGAAGGCGGCAGCGCGATAGAGGCGATGGTCGCCGCGGCGGCCACCGTTGCCGTGGTTTACCCCCACATGAACGGGCTGGGCGGCGATGGCTTCTGGCTTATCGTGCCGCCGGACGGCGAACCTGTCGCCATTGATGCCAGCGGCGCGGCGGGATCGCGCGCGACGCTCGCCGCCTACGACGGTCTGGCGCACATCCCTCATCGCGGACCACAAGCGGCGCTGACCGTCGCCGGCACGGTGAGCGGCTGGGACGAGGCGCTGAAGGTCTCGCGCGAGATGACCGGCAAGGCGCTGCCGCTGGCTCGCCTGCTGGCCGACGCCATTGACTATGCGAAGAACGGCACGCCGGTCACGGCCTCTCAGGCCCACGCCACGGCCAGCAAATTCGACGAGCTGAAGGACGTGCCCGGCTTCGCGGAAACCTGGCTTGTGGACGGCAAGCCGCCAGAGGTCGGGAGCCGCTTTTACCAGCCCGCCATGGCCACAACGTTGACGCGCCTGGTGGAGGACGGTCTGGACAGCTTTTACCGCGGCCCGCTGGCGGACGTGCTGGCGCACGGCATGGAGACGCTGGGCCTGCCCGTGACGCTGGCCGATCTTAACGCGCACGCTGCCCGGCGAACCGCGCCGCTGAAGCTGCTGCATCAGCAGGGCGAGATCTTTAACCATGCCCCGCCGACGCAGGGGCTGGTCTCGCTGGCGATACTCGGCATCACCGACCGCCTGAACATGGCCGAGGCTGACGACGCCGACACCATTCACCGCATCGTTGAAGCCACCAAGCTGGCCTTTGGCCTGCGCGATGCCCACATCGCCGACCCGCGCGAGCTGAAAACCGATATTCAGGGTCTGCTGGATCCCGCCGCCCTGCAGGCGCTTGCCGACAGGGTTGACGACGGCCGCGCCGCGCCGTGGGGGACCGGAAAAGGCCCCGGCGATACGGTGTGGATGGGAGTGATGGATAACAGCGGGCTCGCCGTGTCGTTTATCCAGAGTATCTATCACGAGTTCGGCAGCGGCGTGGTGCTGCCCGACACCGGCATCGTCTGGCAGAACCGCGGCGCGTCTTTCAGTCTCGATCCCAATCATCTTCTGGCCCTCGCGCCGGGCAAGCAGCCCTTCCATACCCTGAACCCGGCGGCGGCGCGTCTTAAGGACGGGCGCGTGATGGTCTACGGATCGATGGGCGGTGACGGACAGCCGCAAACCCAGGCCGCGCTCTTTACCCGCTACGCGATTCAGGGCGTGCCTTTACAGGAAAGTATTTCCCGCCCGCGCTGGCTGCTGGGTCGCACCTGGGGACAAACCTCGGACACGTTAAAGCTGGAAGGACGCTTTACCGCTGAGACGGTCTCACGGCTTCAGGCACTCGGACACGAGGTGGAAATGTTCCCTGACTTCAGTGAGGCGATGGGCCACGCGGGCGCGATTGTCCGCCACCCCAACGGGCTATTCGAAGGGGCATTTGACCCGCGCAGCAACGGCGCGGCCGCCGGATTCTGAGGAGAAAACAATGACGACACAACAACCCGACTGGCAGGCGTATCTGGCGCAAATGGAGTCCGTTCTCGGCGTAACGCTGGACGATGCCCGCCGCGCCGAGCTGCAGGTGCAGTTCAGCCGCATAGCAAGCATGGCCGCCCCGCTGATGGCGCTGCCGCTCGACGACCGTCTGGAGATCGCAGGAGTGTACAAAGCATGAGGCTACACGAGATGAGTATCAGCGCGATCCAGCATGCGCTGGGCGCGGGCGAGCTGAGCGCTCGCGAGATTGCTCGCCAGACGCTGGAGGCGATTGCGCGCGTTAACCCGCAGATCGGCGCCTGGACCGCCGTGACGGAAGCACGCATGCTCGCCGAGGCCGAGAGCATCGATACCCTACGCCGCGAAAAGCGCCCCCTGCCGCCGCTGGCGGGCGTGCCCTACGCGGTAAAAAACCTCTTCGACGTTGCCGGTCACACCACCCTCGCCGGGGCAGAGCTGTTCAGCCAGCGCCCCGCCGCGGCCGCTGACAGCTTCGCGGTGCGCCAGCTGCGCAGCGCGGGCGGGCTGCTGACCGGGATGGTGAATATGGACGCCTACGCCTACGGCTTCACGACCGAAAACAGCCACTACGGCACGACGCGTAACCCGCACGATCTGGCGCGCATTGCGGGCGGGTCGTCCGGCGGCTCGGCCGCCGCCGTGGCCGCCGGGCTGGTGCACTTTTCGCTCGGCACCGACACCAACGGCTCTATTCGCGTTCCGGCCTCCCTGTGCGGCATCTATGGCCTGAAGCCCACCTTTGGCCGCCTGTCGCGATCCGGCAGCCATCCGTTTGTCGCGAGCCTCGATCATATCGGCCCCTTTGCCCGCCGCGTGTGCGACCTGGCGTCCGTATACGATGCGCTGCAGGGCCGGGACAGCAGCGACGCTTTTCAGGCAGAGAGCTCGCGCGAGCAGACGCGTCCCCTGCTCGACCGCGGGCTTGACGGCCTGCGCTGCGCGGTGCTCGGCGGCTACTTCACCACCTGGTGCGATGCGGATGCCAGAGACGCCGTGGCGCGGGTGGCGAAGGCGCTCGACGTGCGGGATGAGCTGCAGTTCCCGGACGCCGAGCTGGCGCGCTCCGCGGCGTTTATCATTAGCGCCTCCGAAGGGGGAAACCAGTACCTGCCCGCGCTTCGCCGCGAGCCCGAACGTTTTGAGCCGCACTCCCGGGAACGCCTGCTGGCAGGCGCGATGATCCCCTCCGCCTGGTACATTCAGGCCCAGCGGTTTCGCGCGCACGCCCGGCAGGCGTTTAAAACCCTGTTCGCGCAGGCCGACGTGCTGATCGCTCCGGCAACGCCGCGCAGCGCCACGCTCGCGGGTGAGCAGACCATGGAGATTAACGGCCAGGCGCTCCCCATTCGCGCCAGCATGGGGATGCTGACCCAGCCGATTTCATTTCTGGGCCTGCCCGTGACCACCGTTCCGCTGCGTACCGCCAAGGGTGCGCCGATTGGCCTGCAGCTGATTGCCGCGCCGTTTAACGAGCAGGCCTGCCTGCGCGTCGCGCGCGTGCTGGAAGAGAGTGGGATAGCCGATGCCCGCCCGGCGGAGGTGGCCGCATGATGAATCACGATGACATTAACCTGCCGTGGGTGGTTGTCGAGGTGACCGCCGCGTTTTATCGCTATGAAGACGCGCTGGTGAGCAACAACGTTGCGGTGCTGGACGAGCTGTTCTGGCACGACAAAAACACGGTGCGTCTGGGGGCGGGTGAAAACCTGTACGGGATTGATGAAATCCGCGCCTTTCGGGCGGCGCGCCCCGCCGCCGGTTTACAGCGGACGCTGCGCCACACCGTGATCACCACCTTCGGGGAGGATTACGCGGTGTGCAGCACCGAGTTTACCCGCGAGGGGACGGAACGCATTGGCCGCCAGCAGCAGACGTGGGTGCGGTTTGCCTACGGATGGCGGATCGTGGCGGCACAGGTGAGTTTGATGGTGTAACGCCACCGGGAATACGAGGTCCTGTAGGCCGGGTAAGGCGCAGCCGCCACCCGGCTAAACACGGCACACTTACTTCTTAAACGGATGCACCTCCCGCCAGTGGTCAGCAATCTGCTGGCGGGTACAGACCCACACCCGCTCGTGCTGCTGCACGTAATCGAGGAACCGCTGCAGCGCGCGAAAACGCCCCGGCCGCCCCAGCAGGCGGCAGTGCATGCCGATGGACATCATCTTCGGCGCGCTTTCCCCCTCTTCGTACAGCACGTCAAAACTGTCCTTCAGATACGTATAGAACTGCTCGGCGGTGTTAAACCCCTGCGCGGTGGCGAAGCGCATGTCGTTCGCATCCAGCGTATACGGCACGATCAGGTGCGGTTTACGTGAGCCATCGCCGCAGGCCACTTCCGTCCAGAAGGGCAGGTCGTCGCCGTAGTAGTCGCTGTCATAGTCGAAGCCGCCGTGCTCCACCACCAGCTGGCGGGTGTTGGGGCTGTCGCGCCCGGTGTACCAGCCCGTCGGCGGCTTGCCGAAAAGGTCGGTCAACACGTGCACCGCCTTGTGCAGGTGTTCGCGCTCCTGGCTGATATCCATGCTCTGGTAGTGGATCCAGCGCCAGCCGTGGCTGACCACGTCGTAGTCCGCTCCCTTGATTGCCTCGACGATCTCCGGGTGACGCGCCAGCGCCATCGCCACGCCAAAGACCGTCAGCGGCAGGCCGCGCTTTTGAAATTCATTGTGGATCCGCCAGAACCCGGCGCGGCTGCCGTATTCGTAGAGGGAGTCCATCGACATGTGCTTATCCGGGTAGCTGGCCGCGCCGATAATGTCCGACAGGAACTGCTCGGATCCAGCATCGCCGTGCAGAACGTGGTTCTCCGCCCCTTCCTCATAATTGAGCACAAACTGCACGGCGATGTGCGCCTGATTCGGCCACCGCGCGTGCGGCGGGTTGCCCGCGTAGCCGCGCAGATCCCGCGGGTAATCCTGTTCAAAAAGCCCCATTGCCACCCCCAAAAAATTAAAATGGATTCAGTGCCTGAAACTGTCCGCTTAACGCTTTTTTCTCGGGGAACGCCAGATCCCCGTGCTTGCTGGTCGACAGCCCCAGCGCCACCAGCGATTCCACCATCTTCACCGCCGCGCTGACGCCGTCGATGACCGGCACGCGCAGCTCGCGCGTGAGCTCCTGCGCCAGCGTCGCCATGCCGCCGCAGCCCAGCACGATGGCGCCGCAGCCGTCCTCTCTCAGCGCCTGTATACAACGCGCGCGCACCTTCTCCTGCGCCAGATCGCTGCCGTCCTCCAGCGCCAGCACCGGGAGATCGATAGCGTGCAGCGCCGCGCAGCGATCGTGAAAGCCATACTGGTGCAGCAGATGGCGGGCAATAATCAGCGTGCGCGGCAGCGTGGTGACCACCGAAAAGCGCGTCGCCACCAGCGTCGCCATATGCATGGCGGCTTCGGCGATGCCGACCACCGGCCCCTGCGCCAGCTCGCGCGCCGCCAGCAGGCCCGGATCGCCAAAGCAGGCGATGACGTGACCGTCGACGCCCTGCTCTCTGCCGAGCTTGACCTGTTCGAGAACCCCCACGGCGGCGATGGCCTCATCAAAGTGGCCTTCTATCGACGGCACGCCCGCGCTGGGGCAGACCGCGAGGATCTCCGTCCCCGGCGCCGCCACCGCGCGGGCCGCCGCGCCGATGGTTTCCGTCATCGCGAGGCTGGTGTTGGGGTTGATCACTTGTATACAGACAGATGACATTACGACTCCTTGTGGCCGGCAAACAGCCGGGCAAAATCAGGCAGGCACTCGCCCGCCCGCTCGAAGCAGAGGCTGGCGACAATATGTTCAAAATGGTGCATGAGGGCATCGCTGAGCGGCTGGAGCGCCTTCTGGCGCAGCAGATCCACCAGCTGTTCGTGATCGTTACAGCGGCAGCCCTGACGCCACGGCGCGCCCCAGGCGGCAATCACCAGCGACGAGCGCTGGCTCAGGCCGGTCACCATCTCCGTCAGCACCTGGTTGCCGGAGATGGCCTGCAGCTGAATGTGGAAATTGGCGGAGTGGCGAATTGCCGCCGGGCCGTCGTACGCCTCGTGCGCCTGCTGCTCCTGGCGAATGATGGCCTCCAGCGCGGCAAGGTGCGGCGGCTGGCAGCGGGCCAGCACGTCCGGCAGGTTGGCGACCTCCAGCAGGGCGCGGGTGCGGAAGATGTGCTGCGCCTCTTCCACCGTCGGGCTGGCAACGTGTGCACCACGCTTGGGCGTTAAGGTGACCATTTGCACAGCCGCGAGTCGTTGAAGCACCTTGCGGATGCCCGTGCGGCTTACGCCAAAGACCTCGGCCAGCGCCTCCTCCGGCAGTTTGCTCCCCGGCAGCAGCTGATGTTCGACAATCGCGGTCATCAGCGCCTGAAAGATCGATTCGTCTTTGTCATGCAGGTCTGGCGCGGTCTGCAGGGCGTTTATGTTGTTCATTCACCACTCCGTCTTTTACTCTTCGTTATCGAATCGTATACATAAAAATAAAATATTGCATACAAGATTTATTATTTTGGCCTGGATCCTGCAACACCGTCTGCACTCCCGCTTAACGGGTTTTCATTCACAGGAGCAGGTTTCATGCCAAACAGTCAAAACGCGCAACAGGGTACGGCCGCTGATTCCGGTGCGGTTTACAGCCCACGTCTTTGCAATGAGGATCTGGCGCCGACGCGTGACCAGAACTGGGGCTGGTACAACATCTTTTCGTTCTGGATGTCGGACGTTCACAGCATGGGGGGTTATGTTGTCGCCGCGAGCTTCTTTACGCTCGGTCTGGCAAGCTGGCAGGTGCTGCTCTGCCTGCTGGTGGGGATTTGCATCGTGCAGCTGTGCGCCAACCTGGTGGCCAAACCGAGCCAGATGGCGGGCGTGCCCTACGCGGTAATCAGCCGTCAGGCGTTTGGCGTGTTCGGGGCCAATATTCCGGCGGTGATCCGCGGGCTGATCGCCTTTGCGTGGTACGGCATTCAGACCTATCTGGCCGCCAACGCCCTGATGCTGGTGGCGCTGAAGTTCTGGCCGTCGCTCTCTTCGCTCACCACCGGCGCATTTCTGGGCCTGTCGCATCTCGGCTGGATCTGCTTTGCCATTATGTGGGTACTGCAGGCGATGGTTTTCTGGCACGGCATGAGCGCCATCAAGCGCTTTATTGATATCGCCGGTCCGGCGGTCTACGTGGTGATGCTGGCCCTCGCAGGCTGGATTGTATACAAGACCGGTTTTGACGGCATTTCCTTCACTCTCGCCAGCAAATCCCTGAGCGCGGGCGAGCAGACCTGGCAGATGATCACCGCGACCGCGCTGGTGGTGTCTTACTTCTCCGGCCCGCTGCTCAACTTTGGCGACTTCTCCCGCTACGGCAAAAGCATGGGCGAGATCCGCCGCGGCAACCGCTGGGGCCTGCCGTTTAACTTCCTGCTGTTCTCCATCGTCACCGTGGTGATTGTCTCCGGCACCCAGTCGCTGTTTGGCCGCATGATCACCGACCCGATCGAAACCGTCAGCCGCGTGGGCAACGATCTGGCCGTGGCGATCGGCCTGCTGACGATGATCACCGCTACCATCGGGATCAACATCGTCGCGAACTTCGTCTCCCCGGCGTTTGATTTCTCTAACTGCTCGCCGCAGAAGATCAGCTTCCGCACCGGGGGCATGATTGCCGCCGTCGGCTCGATCCTGCTTACCCCGTGGAACCTGTTCAACTCGCCGGAGCTTATCCACTACACCCTGGACGTGCTCGGGGCGTTTATCGGCCCGCTGTTCGGCATTCTGATTGCCGACTTCTACCTGATTAAGCGCGGCAAGGTGTCGGTTGACGATCTGTTCGACGACACGCCAAAGGGCAAATACTGGTACCGCAACGGCTTTAACCCGAAAGCCATTGGCGCGCTGATCCCGTCCGTTGCCGTAGGCCTGGTGATTAGCTTTATCCCGGCCCTGCATGAGGTGGCGAACTTCAGCTGGTTTATCGGCGTCTTCCTCGGCGGCGTGACCTACCGCTGGCTGGCGCGGGAAGATCGTGAGACGGCGGGCGCGACGTCGTTCAGCTCCCGCGTGGCGACGCAAAAAGAGTAACTTCCTCCTTCCGGCCGCAGGGTATCTGCGGCCCATCCATTTTTTGGCACCGTTCTTGCTGCGCCTTATCACCCCGCTACGCAAACACTAAGGCAGGAACCATGATGGATTACCAGACAGCGATCCGCGGTGCATTTTTTGATATTGCCCAGGTCTGCGACAGCGCAGACGCGATTGCCCAACACGCGCGCTACCTTGAGGACGGGCTGCTGTTTATACAGAGCGGGAAAATTCTGGCGCAGATGCCGTGGCAGGAGGGCGAGCAGTATCTTGACCCCCACAAGGGCTACACCGACCTGCGCGGCAGGCTGTTGTTGCCCGGTTTTGTCGACACCCACGTCCATTATCCGCAAACGGAGATGATCGGCGCCTTTGGCGAACAGCTGCTGGAGTGGCTGACCACCTACACCTTCCCGGTGGAGAGCCAGTTTGCCGATGAAGCCTACGCGAAAGAGATCGCCGAATTTTTCATTCACCAGCTGGTAAGCAACGGCACCACCACCGCGCTGGTGTTTTGCACGCTGCATCCGGAATCGGTCGAGGCGCTGTTTACCGAAGCCCTGCGCCTCAACATGCGCCTAATCGCCGGAAAGGTGATGATGGACAGACACACCCCTGACTACCTGAGCGAAGACGCGAAGCAGAGCGACCGGCAGACGCGGGCGCTGATCCAGCGCTGGCACCACCGGGGACGGCTGGGCTACGCCATTACCCCGCGCTTTGCCCCGACCTCATCCCCCGAGCTGCTCGCCGCGGTCAGCCTGCTCAGAGAGGAGTTCCCGGATACCTGGATACAGACCCACCTGAGCGAAAACCCCAACGAAGTGGCCTGGGTGAGCGACCTCTGGCCGGAGCACGAGCGCTATCTGGACGTGTATCACCACTACGGCCTGACCGGCGAGCGCAGCGTGTTTGCCCACGCGATTCACCTTCACCACAGCGAGTGGCAGTGCCTGCATGACACCGGTTCGGCGGTGGCGTTTTGCCCCACCTCTAACCTGTTTCTCGGCAGCGGGCTGTTTCGCCTGCCCGCCTGCTGGCAGCACAAGGTCAGGATGGGCATCGGCACCGACGTCGGCGCGGGCACCACCTTCAGCATGCTGCGCACCCTGGGGGAAGCCTACAAGGTCGGCCAGCTTCAGAGCTACCGCCTGCGCGCCAGCGAGGCGTTTTACCACGCCACGCTGGGCGGCGCGCACGCCCTCAGGCTCGACGATAAGATTGGCAACTTCGCGCCCGGCAAAGAGGCGGATTTCGTGGTGATCGACCCTGACGTGACGCCGCTGCAGCGCCTGCGCAATCGCCGCTGTCAGGATATCTACGAGCAGCTTTTTGTGCTGATGACCCTCGGCGACGAGCGCAACATCAGCGAGACCTGGGTCAACGGCGAGCGGGTGTGGTCAACTTCCCCGGTAGGTTGACCACCCGCCGGGCGCAATCACAAACGGCAGGTGGAAATGCTCGTCTGCCGCTTCTCCCGTCACAAAATCAATTTGCGCGCAGGGATAGAGCGTGTCGCGACCGGTTTCGCTAAACCACTCGCCGATCTCGGCCACCAGCCGATAGCGGCCTGCGGGCAGAGAGGGAACGAACGCGGCGATGCGCCCCTGGGCGTTGGTCACGCCCGTGGCCAGCGTGTTCCCGTCCTGTTGTAGATGGACCGTCACGCCCTCTGCGGGTTTGCCCGTCGAGATATCGAGAATATGGGTGCTGAGTGTGCTCATTCGCTAATGACTCCTTCCAGCCGTAGCAGCGTAATTTCCCGCAGCTGTTCCAGCGCGGCACGGACTTCCTGCGCGTCGCTGTTCTCCAGCCGCGCGTGCAGCGCCTGTAAAATCTCCTCGCCGCTGCGGCCCTTCGCGCGGATCAGAAAGACGCGTCCGAAGCGGGTCTCGTAGCGGGCATTGCCCTCGCGCAGCGCCTGGGCAAGGTCAGCATCGCGATCGTTCACCGCGCCCTGCTCCTGGCGCGACAGCGCCGCCTCCGCCTGTGAACCTGCGGGCTTTTCCCCGATGCGCGGATGGGCGCTCAGAGCCTGCGCCAGCGCCGCTTCGTCCCAGGTTTGCGTCAGCGCATTTGCCGTATCGAACAATTCGTCCCGGCTGGCGTATGGCCGCCCGCGAACCAGCGCATCGGCCCAGCCGGGGAGCGCCACGCAGGGGTGAATCAGCGCTAACGCCTTTTCGTGGGAAAGATGATTGAACTCATGCAGTGCGAACATAGCGTCTCCTTTATTGTCTTCCTCCGGGCTGTTGCACAAACCACGCCACTCTGAGCGCGGGCGTGAAACAGTCGATTCCGTATAGCTCAACTGGAAATTTTTGATTCAAAAAAAGGCACGCTCACCGCGTTTGCGCACCTTAGCAGTGCAAACGTAGCCCTCACAACGCCGTTTTCGCCACTCTGCAGCCTGGTACGCAAATTGCTGAATGTCTTTACACCCTGCAAAAGGAGAGAAGCATGAGAGCAATCGTCATTGGTGCGGGTATTGGCGGCCTGAGCGCCGCCGTCGCGCTGAAGAAAGCGGGCATCGACTGTACCGTGTTTGAAGCCGTCAAAGAGATCAGGCCCGTCGGGGCGGCCATCTCCATCTGGCCTAACGGCGTGAAATGCATGCAGCACCTCGGCATGGGCGACATCATCGAGACGTACGGCGGTCCAATGCGTTTTATGGCCTACAAGGATTACCGGCGCGGCGACACCCTGACCCGCTTCAGCCTTGCCCCGCTGGTTGAGCGTACCGGCGGGCGCCCCTGCCCCGTCTCGCGCGCTGAACTTCAGCGCGAAATGCTGGATTTCTGGGGGCGCGACAGGGTGCAGTTCGGCAAGCGCGTCGAACGCGTAAGCGAAGACGACGCGGGCGTGAGCGTGACCTTCACCGACGGCACCACGGCAGCCGGCGATTTTCTGATTGCCGCCGACGGCAGCCACTCCGCCGTGCGCCCGTACGTGCTGGGGTATACCCCCGAGCGCCGCTACGCCGGGTACGTGAACTGGAACGGGCTGGTGAAGATTGACGAAGAGATTGCCCCGGCGCACCAGTGGACCACCTTCGTTGGTGAAGGCAAACGCGTGTCGCTGATGCCCGTTTCCGGCGGACGCTTCTACTTCTTTTTTGACGTGCCGCTGCCCGCGGGCCTGGCGGAGGATCGCACCACCCTGCTCGCCGATCTCACGGGCTACTTCCGCGGATGGGCGCCGCCGGTGCAGAAGCTTATCGCGGCGCTGGATCCTGAAACGACCAACCGCATTGAAATCCACGACATTGAGCCGTTCGACAGCCTGGTGCGCGGCAACGTCGCGCTGCTCGGCGATGCCGGGCACAGCACCACGCCGGATATCGGCCAGGGCGGCTGTGCGGCGATGGAAGACGCCGTGGTGCTGGGTGAGTGCCTGCGTGAAAACCACAGCATTACGCTGGCGCTGCGCCAGTACGAAGCGCTGCGCTGCGACCGGGTGCGCGACCTGGTGCTGAAGGCGCGTAAACGCTGCGACGTCACCCACGGTAAAGACATGGCGTTGACGCAGGCCTGGTATCAGGAGCTGAAAGAGGAGACCGGGGAGCGCATCATCAACGGTCTGTGCGAGACCATTCAGGGCGGCCCGTTAGGCTGAACGTAAGAGGGATTACGATGAAAAGAGAACCGACTCCACCCGCCCACTGCACGTTTGAGCCCGAGGACTGGCTGCGCCTGGCGAAATGCTGGCATCCGGTCGCGCGCGCCTGCGATGTCGGCCCGGCGCCGGTCAAGGCGACCCTGCTGGACGAACAGCTGGTGATTTACCGGATTAACGACCAGGTCGTGGTCGCCCGTGACGTCTGCCCGCACCGCGGCGTGCCGCTGACGCTCGGCTTTCACGACGAGCATGGGATTATCTGCCCCTACCACGGCTTACGCTTTGGGGAGGACGGGCGCTGCAACCGTATTCCGTCCAGCCCCGACCAGCCCGTTCCGGCGAAGCTGAACCTGATTAACTACGCCGTGGAAGAGCGCTTCGGCCTGATCTGGACCTGCCTGGCGTTTGACCCGGACAATCCTGTGCCGCTGCCCACCATGCCGCACTGGGATGACGACGGATTTCAGCAGATCAACTGCCCGGCGTTTGAGGTGAACGGCTTTGCCGGTCGTCAGGTAGAGGGGTTTCTGGACGTGGCGCACTTTGCCTGGATCCACACCGATACCTTTGCGGACCCCAATAATCAGCTGGTTCCCACCTATCAGCCGCAGGAGACGCCGTTCGGCTTCGTGGCCGATTACTGGAGCTCCGTGAGCAATTACCCTGCCAGCTCTGACGTGCAGGCTCCGGACGGCTTCCAGTGGCTGCGCCATTTCGAGATGCATCTGCCATTTACCGCCACGCTGACGATTCATTTTCCGGGTGAATCGCGGCTGGTGATTATGAACGCCGCCTCGCCCGTGTCATCGCGCGTGACCCGCATGTTCGCCCCTATTGCGCGCAACCTTGACCTGCATATTCCGGTGGAAGACGTGCATGCCTTTAACCTGCGCATCTTCGAAGAGGATCGCCTGATGGTCGAAACCCAGCGCCCGGAAAGTCTGCCGCTGGATCTGACGCTGGAAGCCCATATCCCCGCCGATAAAAGCTCAATTGCCTACCGTCGGGGACTGAAGAAGATGGGCTTTGGCGAATTTTTCCTCGTATGACGGAGGCCGATATGCTGAGCGTAATTGTTGACGGGCTGTGGCGCGAGGGCGACAAAAGCCTCGCCGTCAGGCTGGTGGCTGAAAACGGCGAAACGCTGCCGTCCTGGCAGCCCGGCGCGCACATTGATGTGCACTTGCCCTGCGGCGCGGTGCGCCAGTATTCCCTGACCGGGGCATGTGGAGACGAGAGCTATCTTATCTGCGTGGGGCGGGAAACCGCCTCGCGCGGCGGATCGCGCTACGTTCACGAGACGCTGCGACCCGGGCAGAAATTAGCAATCTCTGCCCCGCGCAATCTGTTTCCGCTGCATCAGGCTGAGCGGGTGTTGCTGCTGGCGGCGGGCATTGGCATTACGCCGCTGTATGCGATGGCCCTGCAGCTGAAGGCGGCCGGAACGCCGTTTACGCTGCACTATTACGTCAAACGCCGCGAAAGCGCGGCCTTTGCGCGCGAACTCTCCCGGTTAGGTGACTGCCACATTCATACCGCCAGCCCGCGCACGGCGCTGGCAGAGCATCTCCCGGCACCTGAGGCGGGGCTTCACGCCTGGATCTGCGGCCCGGCAGGGTTTATGGAAAAAGTGCGAGACGTGGCGACGGCCAGGGAATGGGATTATGGCCATCTTCACAGCGAGGCGTTTCAGCCCGCGGCCCCTGCCGCACGCGGTGACGCGGGCGAGATCTTTACGGTCAAACTCGCCTCCACCGGGGAGCGCTGGCCGGTGCCTGCGGATAAGACCATCGCTCAGGTACTACACGAAAACGGCGTGGACGTGCCGCTGTCATGTGAAATGGGGATTTGCGGCGCGTGCCTGACGCCGGTGATTGACGGCGTGGTGGATCACCGGGATAGCGTGCAGTCGGAGGCGGAAAAAGGCGCGCCGGACCAGCAGGTGGCGCTGTGCTGTTCTCGAAGCCATTCCGGGGAGCTGGTGATTGCCCTGTAAAACGAAAAAACCCTGCGATATTGCTATCGCAGGGTTTTCGAATTTGGCGGAAGCGTAGAGATTCGAACTCTAGAACCCTTTCGGGTCGCCGGTTTTCAAGACCGGTGCCTTCAACCGCTCGGCCACGCTTCCAAAGTGAGGCGCACTATAAACATCTATTAGCCCCTTGTAAAGCAGGAATTTTTCTATTTTCACCCACCGGCGTTTGACTGCGCAAAAATCACCCAGGCGCTTGCCGCGCACCGGTCACAGCCCCCTTGTACATACCGTTACACAGCAACGCTCATCCTTTTAAATCGCTCTGGTATAGAATGCCACAAAAATAAACGGTCATTTGTTGTGTAATTGTTATAAATCTGAGTACCCGCAGATTTAGAAATTTCTGCCATGCAGTGTTACTGGTTGATGATGAAAATCAAAAATACGCTTTGCTTACATATCCTGATGGCGACCCTGGCCATTTTGTTCCTCTGTGTTCACCCGCTGGTGACGAGCTTCAATCCGCCCCTCACCTTCCAGCCGCTGATTAAATCAATGGCGGGCACGCCGAAAGAACAAGCAGAAAAAATTGCGACTATTTCCCATGCCTTAGAAGGGAATGCTATTTTCTTCATTGGCGCGTCTGAGGTGGCCACCTCAGAAGATGAACATTACGCTGTATATAATTACTTTAATAAGCAATTGCACAAACCCGTCGTGGCGTATGGCGATGCGTTCGTCGATGATGAAACGCAATTTTTACTGTTCTCTCGTTTTAAAAATAGCCTTAACGCAAACAGTAAAGTTGTTTTGCTTCTGGCTCCTGACAGCTTTTATTCAAAAGGGCTGCCACCGGCTATCTATGCCGATAATTTCCCCGGCTCTATTTTTAATCCGCTGATGAAGGATCCGCAGGCGCGCCCGCTGCTGGTTAATTATTTAAAGCATATTGATAGTAAAGAAATAAGCCATTTAACCTTCGGCCAAATGCGCGTCTTTGGCTGGCACCCCGATCTGATGTGGGACGAGCTGAGCTTCCAGTTTGCCAACGTCTGCACCCTGATAAAAAACGACTGGCTGGCGCTGCTCAACATCACGCCTCAGACGGTACAGCCCTGGCCGCAGCAGCCAGCCGGCCACATTGCCCCCAACTGGGACAAAGAGCTGGCGAATGCGCGCGAGTTAAATAAAAAACGCCAGCAGAGCGCGGCCACCCTGTGGATGGACAAAACGATTTACGAGGAGGACAGTTCGCGGCAGCAGTGGGATGACACGCCGGTTGTGCCTGCGCAAATCGCCGCCTTCAGTAAAACCGTCCAGCTGCTTAAAGAACACAACGTGCAGGTGATTGCTATCGTCGACCCGGTTAACCCCTGGGCGCTTTACAATACCGATACCTTCCGACCGGTTGATAAACAAATAAAAACCATTCTGGAAAAGAACCAGATCCCTTATTTAGATATGTACGCCATGCCTTATCAGAATGGCTGGAACTGGGATCGTTTGCACCCTTCCGAACTGGCCTGGGTTCCTATGATTCGCTTTATTGCACAGAGTTTTAAATGATGAAAATCGCGATCCGTCTTTTTTTCCTTTATCTCCTGCTGGCGATCACCATCGTCGCGTGGACCTCTGTCGATGACAGCATGAGTATGCAGCTGCATTTTGAATATCAAAAGTTCTGAGGCCGAATGATGTACAGCTCAGGAATGTTTTTTGTTTATTTGTTTTCATCCGCGCTGGCGTTTGCGCTGGTTAATCGCGTATTACGCCATCGTCTGACCTGGTTATCTGCGCTGTCGGTGCTGACGGCGCTGGGATGGGGCTATATATTTCAGGGCGATTATATTGTCCCCGTCGCCGTTTTTTTCAGCTTTTATGTTTTTGCCACGCTTAAAGAGAAGGGATGGTTAAAAACGTGGCAGGCGGTCGTTCTGACATTATTGCCGCTGCTGCTGGTGAAATTACATTTAAATAACCACTGGGGCATGATCGGCCTCTCTTTTATGACGTTCCGCGCGCTGGACGTGCTGCTCTATCGCAGTAAAAAAGAAGGTCAGAATTTCCTGCACTATTTCTGTTATCTGTTTATGCCCTTTATTATCCTGGCCGGCCCAATGTACCGCTGGCGGACGTGGATGAGTGACGTCAGCAAGCCCGTATTTGCCCTTAACCGCGAACAGTTTTTAGTCGCGTTAGAGCAAATCATTACCGGCATTGTCCAGAAGTTCCTGTTTGCCATGCTGATTGATTCCCTTGTCGTGCAGCCCTGGAGCCATAAGCCGTTTACGCTGACCGTGGGCGTGGTGATGTCGATTGCCTACAGCACCTACCTGTACTTTGATTTTGCGGGCTACAGCAATATGGCCATCGGCGCAGGCCGCCTGTTTGGGCTCAGCATTCCGGCAAACTTTAACATGCCGCTTCTGGCAAAGAACCCGCAGGATTTCTGGCGCCGCTTCCACATCAGCCTGTCTGAATGGCTGCGCGATGTGGTCTTTATGCCCGTTTATATGAACCTGATGAAATTCAACTTTTTCCGTCAGAACAAAACGCTGGCGCAAAATATCGGTATTTTTTGCACCTTATTCTGCATGGGGGCATGGAATGGCCTGGAACGCCATTACGTCATCAGCGGCGCGCTGTTTGGCGCGATTTCCGTCGCTCACAATATGCTGCTGTGGTCAGCCAAACGCAGCCCGGCATTGCACCGCGGCCTGCAGTATCCGGCCGTTGCGTTTTTAGGGCGAATTCTGACGCTGGGAAGCGCCGCGGGATCCCTTTACATCTTTAGTGGAATGTCACCTCTATGAAAAATCACTCCGATCTCCAGGAACTGCAGGATTTCTTACGTGCGGCATTATGCGATCCCGCCTCCCCGCAGCAGCTGGCCATCAGCGGCAGCGACGAAGCCTTAAGCTGGCTACAGCTTTCCGCTGCCGTGACTGACTGGGCGCAGCGCTATCAGCGCTGCCAGCCGGTTGCCGGTACGCCGGTCGTATTGTACGGACACCAGCAGGCCGAGTTCGCCGTGGCGATTTATAGCTGCCTGCTGCACAACATTCCGTACATCCCGGTGGACTGCATTTACCCGCAGGAGCGCCTCCGGGAGATCTGCCATCTGGCCAGCGCCCCTTACTATTACGACGTCGCGACCCGGCAGTTCATCGCCACCGGGGAACCGGGCAAGGTACTGGAGGAGCAGGATCTGGCCTACATCATGTTTACTTCAGGCAGCACCGGTAAACCTAAAGGCGTGCAGATTGGGCGTGAAAGCGTATGGCACTTCATGAAATGGGTCAGCCAGGACTTTTCACTGCCGGAAAAACCGGTCCTGATGAACCACGCGGTATTCAGCTTTGACCTCTCCCTGATCCCTTTGCTGGCGAATCTGGCGATGGGCGGACATATCGTGCTGAACGCCAAAGAGGACATTCAGAAAGAGAACTGGCTGGAGCGACTGAAAAGCAACGCGGTCTCCGCCTGGGTTTCGACCCCCTCTTTTGCTTACCAGCAGCTGCTTTCCCCGCAGTTCAACAGCGAGTATTTGCCCGCGCTCAACGTCTTTATCTTCATTGGTGAAGTGCTCAATAAGGCGCTGGTTAAACAGCTTCGCCGCCGCTTCCCGCAGGCCAAAATCATTAACTCCTATGGCCCTACGGAAGCGACGATTGCGACGACCGTGGTTGAAATCACGGATGCGATCCTGAACAGCGACAGCACCGTGCTGCCGGTGGGGGTCATGATGCCTGAGAGCAAAATGGAAATTTCCGCCGACGGCGAGCTGATTATCTGGGGTAAAAACGTCATGCGCGGCTATCTCGGCCTGCCGCAGGAGAACGCGGCGAAATTACTCCGTCGGGAAGATGAAGCGTTTCGCGGCTACCGTACCGGCGATCTGGGCTATGAAGCGGGGCTGATCTACTGTCAGGGCCGCAACGACAGCCAGGTCAAACTGAACGGCTACCGTATTGAAATCAACGAGATCGAGAACCGCCTGCTGGCCATGTCCGGCATCAACGAAGCGGTGGTCCTGCCGCTGATGAAATCCTGCGGCAGCGTGCTGCGCATTGCCGCGTTCTGCGTGACGGATATGGCGCCGGACACCATCAAAACATCGCTGTCGAAGGTCGTTCCGCACTATATGGTGCCTTCACAAATTATCGTAAAAGACGCTTTGCCGCTGAATCCTAACGGCAAAATTGACCGCAAGCTGCTGGACGCTTACGCCCGCACAAATTAATGACTCCAGGAAAAATTATGGAACAAGAAATTCTCGCCCTGTTCGAAAAAGTGTTATCCCGTAAGGTGGGCTTTCACGATGAACTGATTGAATCCGACATTCTCGACTCCATCCTGGCGGTCGATATGGTGCTGGAAGTGCAGGACGTTTACGGCAGCATGATCCCGCCAACTGACGTGGCGACGGTGCTAAAAACCCCGGCGAACCTGGCCCGCTATATTGAAGAAAACCGCTAAACGTCCCTGCTGTTAATGCTGCCCTGAAGGCTCTGGAGGATCTCCCCAGAGCCTTCATTCGTTCCCCCTCCCCCTGAACGCTGTTCTGCTCCCTTTCACAGGAATGAAACCGACTGCTTTTACTATTTCTCCTACACTTTAGGAGTACTGTCGGTACGGGAAAGAGAAAAAAGCCAACTTAATTAAGGCATTAATGATTCGCTGTGCGCTCAGCCGGGGAACGTTTTGCCTTTAACAGAGGAGTCTGCGGTATGGCATTCGTAACAACGAAAGACGGCGTCAATATTTACTACAAAGACTGGGGCCCAAAAGAGGCTCAGCCCATTGTTTTCCACCACGGCTGGCCGCTGAGTGCCGATGACTGGGATAACCAGATGCTCTTCTTCCTCGCTGAAGGCTATCGCGTTATCGCTATCGATCGTCGCGGTCACGGGCGTTCGGACCAGGTGAGTGAAGGCCACGATATGGATCATTACGCGGCCGACGCGTCAGCCGTGGTTGAAAGCCTGGATCTGCGCAATGCCGTGCACGTCGGTCACTCCACCGGCGGCGGACAGGTCGCCCGCTATGTTGCGCAGTACGGGCAACCGCAGGGGCGCGTCGCCAAAGCGGTGCTCGTCAGCGCCGTCCCGCCGCTGATGGTCAAAACGGACAGTAACCCCGGCGGAACGCCCATCGAGGTTTTCGACGGCTTCCGCAAAGCGCTGGCGGCTAATCGCGCCCAGTTTTACCTCGACGTCGCCAGCGGCCCTTTCTACGGCTTTAATCGGGATGGCGCGGACGTTTCACAGGGGACGATCCAGAACTGGTGGCGTCAGGGGATGATTGGCAGCGCCAAAGCCCACTATGAGGGGATTAAGGCATTTTCAGAGACCGACCAGACGGAGGATCTAAAAACCATCACGGTTCCCGTTCTGGTGTTGCAGGGCGATGACGATCAGGTCGTGCCGTATAAGAATGCAGCCCTGCTGCAGGACAAGCTGCTGGCGAACAGCGTACTGAAAATTTATCCGGGATTCCCGCACGGGATGCATACCACGCACGCGGATACCATCAACGCGGACATTCTGGCCTTTATCCGCTCTTAAACGTCGCCTTTATTGCCGGGTGGCGCTGCGCTTACCCGGCCTACACTCCTGCATCCGCAACGATATCCCTGAATTGCACCGTTAAATGCATGAACGCCACCCGCCTCGGTGAGAAATAGCAATGTATTTACGGGGTGAATGATAACGCCTGTTTTTTTACAGGGAAAAAGCGGAGTCTTAATAGCGTGAGGCGGATCGGTCGATCCAAAAGAAAAACCCCAGGTTAACGAGTAACCTGGGGTTTATATCTGGCGGAAGCGCAGAGATTCGAACTCTGGAACCCTTTCGGGTCGCCGGTTTTCAAGACCGGTGCCTTCAACCGCTCGGCCACACTTCCTAAGTGAGGCGAACTATAAACACCTCACCGCGTGCTGTAAAGAGTGGCTGCACTCGTTCGCTGTAAAAATAGTCAAAACGTGTTTAATCGGTTGAACTGACGACACATCGACGATTTTATCAGCACAGGCCTAGTGTTTTTTGATGTACATGTCTTTCGTGAAATAGTACCCCAGCTTATCCGGCGTAAATCCGCCTACCCACGGTTTCACCAGGTGCGTACGGACGTAGTGATAAACCGGAATGGCCGGTACATCACGCCCCAGCAGATCTTCCGCCTGCTGGTAGAACTTACCCCGCTCTTCCGCTGATTTGGCTTTTGCGGCATTGAGCAGCGCGCGATCGTATTCCGGATTGCTGTACTGGCTGGTGTTTTCGCTGTCTCCCGTGCGGAAGTTGTTCAGGAAGGTCGCCGCATCGTCGTAATCGGCAATCCACGCGTACCGCACCGCATCAAAGTTGTGTGTGTGCATGGTGTCCAGCATGGTTTTCCACTCCTGGTTTTGCAGCTTTGCCTCCACGCCAAGGTTTTTCTTCCACATGGAGCTGGCCGCAATCGCGATGCGCTGGTGCGATTCAGAGGTGTTGTAGAGCAGGTTGAAGCTCAGAGGGTGGCTGGCGTTATATCCGGCCTCGTTCAGCAGCTTTTTCGCCTCGGCGATGCGCTTGTCCAGCGGCCAGCTGGCGTAATCCGGGTTCTGTAGCTTCACGCCGCCGATATCCGGCTGGCTGATGAGCCACGCCGGGCGCTGCCCCTGCCCTAATACTTTCCCGGCAATGATGTCTTTATCCAGCGCCATGTTCAGCGCCTTACGCACGCGCGCGTCGTTGAACGGCGGCCGGGTGGTATTGAATTCGTAGTAATAGGTCGCCAGCTGAGGTGAAACGTCCAGCTCGCTGCCCAGGGTTTTCTTGAGCTGGGCAAACTGGTTTATCGGCACCGTATACACGATATCAATTTCGCCCGCCTTATAGCGGTTCACGTCCGAGGCCTCGGAGGTGATGGGCAGGTAGGTGACTTTGTTAATCACGGTATGCGCGTTATCCCAGTAGCGCGGGTTGCGCTCCGCCACGATACGTTCGTTGACCACCCACTGCGACAGCTTATACGCCCCGCTGCTGACGAAATGCTCCGGCTTGGTCCACTTATCCCCGAAGCGGCCAATCAGTACTTTATCCACCGGCACCAGCGACGGGTGCGCCAGCATCGCGAGGAAGGCCGCGTTTGGCTGCGTGAGCGTCACTTCCAGCGTGGTGTCGTTAATCGCTTTTACGCCCAGCGTATCGGGCGCTTTTTTTCCCTGAGCAATATCGGCCGCGTTGACGATATGCATGTTGCCTGGATAGCTGGCATACGGCGAAGCCGTTTTCGGATCGATCAGGCGCTGCCAGCTCCAGACCACATCCTCAGCGGTAATCGCCGTGCCGTCGCTCCAGGTGATGCCCGGACGCAAATGGAACGTCCAGACGGTGTTGTCCTTGTTCTCCCATTTTTCCGCCAGTCGGGGTTGGACTTCTCCTGTCGGGGAGACGCTTACCAGTCCTTCGAATAAATCACTGATAATATTGAATTCGACATCGCTTTCGACTTTATGCGGGTCGAGCGAAGCCGGTTCACTGCCGTTGTTTCTGACCAGTTCCTGTTTGTCGGCCAGCGCGGTTCCTGCCGGCACGTTAGCCGCCCAGGCTGCCGTGCTGGCGCACAGGATCCCTGCGGTTAACAAAGAGAGCGTAAAGTGAGTGCGTGTTTGTGGTTTCATTTCCTTCGCCTTATAGTCTGTTTTATGACGATCCGGAAATAACTCTTAGCGTTCGAATGGTAATAACGCAATATTTTTCAGTAACCTATAAGAGCTTGATCTGGTAAATTGTCGCAAACCGCTGTTCATACTGGCGAAACGGATTTCCGCAGAAGAAATAACCACCTCCAGCGCTAACGTGCTGAGTAAAGATGGGTAAAACCACTTTGAGACTGGCGTGTCGTTTCCTATTCTTTCCACTAATTACATCTGTCATAAGAGAGTGACTCATGGATCGTATAATTACTTCTTCACGCGACCGCACATCGCTACTCAGCACCCACAAGGTGCTGCGCAATACCTATTTCATGCTCAGCCTGACGCTGGCATTCTCGGCGATCACCGCCACCGCCAGCACCGTGCTGATGCTGCCGTCTCCGGGGCTGATCCTGACGCTGGTGGGTATGTATGGTTTGATGTTCCTGACCTACAAAACCGCTGACAAGCCCGTTGGTATTCTGTCCGCGTTTGCCTTCACCGGCTTCCTGGGCTACATCCTGGGGCCGATGCTGAATGCGTATCTGTCTGCCGGTATGGGCGATCTTATCGGCATGGCGCTGGGCGGTACCGCGCTGGTGTTCTTCTGCTGCTCTGCCTACGTGCTGACCACGCGTAAGGATATGTCCTTCCTCGGCGGAATGCTGATGGCGGGTGTTGTGGTAGTGCTGGTGGGCATGGTGGCAAACATCTTCCTGCAGCTGCCTGCCCTGCATCTGGCAATCAGCGCCGTGTTTATTCTGATTTCTTCGGGCGCGATCCTGTTCGAAACCAGCAACATCATTCGCGGCGGTGAGACGAACTATATTCGCGCCACCGTGAGCCTGTATGTGTCGCTGTACAACATCTTCGTCAGCCTGTTGAGCATCCTGGGCTTCGCCAGCCGCGATTAAGCACAACGGATACAAAAAAGGAGAATGCCTGTGGCATTCTCCTTTTTTTATGCCCTACTCACCCCGGCAAATATAGGTGGGATAGCGCCGGTCCTGAATCAGCCACACGGAAGGCGAGAGTTCAGAGATTGTAAGGTAGTAGCGAGCGGTCGGATTGGCGAAGCTACCCCACTGAGCATCAGGCGTATTGTCATTGTGCCGACGCCAGGTTTTGGTGTAGCTCAATACGATGACGTTATCATCGTCCCGCTGCTGCCAGGTAAAATCCACATCCCTGTCAACGATCAAACATTGCCCGCCAGCCCTTGCCGCGCCTTTATAGGTGGTCAAACCGGTACCGTCCCGATGAAAATAGAACTGGGCAACGGTATTGACCTTCACTTCACTGGCTTTTCCCTCATTGCGCGTGAAATTAAATTCAGTGCTGCAGGCCAGCACATCCTTTTTACCCACGCTGCCGGAAAAGTAAAAAAATGCCAGCGAACAACCAACCAGGACACCGCCCACGCCAAAAAGAAGTTTTATTTTCATTTTTGTGCCCCGCTTTTATAACGTATGGTTTTACACAGGCTGGTTTTGCTGACCGGACAGGCTCCAATAAACACCTCATCTGCAGCGGAAATAGTAAAGCGGGCACTGAAATAATAAATGTCGTACTCCTCCCGTCCGCACGCTACGTTATTAGACTCCAGCCGCTCCGCTAATTTCGATAGCACCAGCGGTCTTCCGTGATCGTTGATAATCCAGATGCTGCAACGCGCGATTTTTTCCTTAACCGGCTTGAGTTTCGCCGGAACGTAAATCCCCTGCTGTCGGCTAAAGTAGAGACTCGTCCCCAGCGCAGCGACGATCAATACGGCCACAATCGCCCATTTTTTCATGGAGGCGCGTTGAGGCTTTACTTCTTGCGGCGCGAACGAGGGCTGCGGATCGACGGATGGAATATTCTCTCCGGGCTGAAAAATCACCTCAGCATCAAAACGAAATCCGTAACGGGGCACGGTCACGATAAATTCGTGCCCCTCTCCCAGAGACTGGAAGCTTTTACGTAATTCGCTTACCGCTTTATTGAGATTATTTCCCGATGGCGTAAAGCCAAATTCCTCCCACACGCGAGTGATCAATTCCTCCCGACTCAGGTCGTGCCCTTTGTGTTTTATAAATTCCTGCAAAAGCCGCACGGCTGGCGCCGAAAGCGTTAATACAGATTCTGGTTGTCCAACAAGACTTATTGCATGTGCTTCAGGATCGAATAACAACGAATTATTGCATATAAAAAACATCTTTTATTCTCGGCTGTTACCGCATGCTTTTTTAATCCCTGGTACATCGACATGAAAACCGCCTCCTGACCTGCTTATTTTTTCATCAGAAGGAATTTTCTTCCTATCCTTGGTCGCGGTATTTTCGCTTAACTATACAACCTTAAAGACAGAAAAGCAGGATAAAAACCTGTATTTAACGAGTTAATTAATACAAATTTTCACAAACCGCTGTTCTGGTTAAAGTTTCCCTGCCCTGAAGCAATACGAAAGCAGACGGTGTCCTGGTGTTAACGCGCCGCCGATGAACTCAGAGCAGGCAGACTGAATGTGAAACAGAAAAATAGAGTGAGCATGACAACCGCCTTTTATGCCGCCGCGCTGTCATTGCCATTTTTCTCAGAAATGGCAATGGCCAATATGAGCGTGTACCCCATGGAACTGAATGTGGACAGGTCCGGTGCGGCGCAAATTAAGGTAGCGTCGAAAACGGATGATATTCAGTTCATTCGGGTGAGGCAAAAGAAAATTCTTAATCCCGGCACGGCCCAGGAAAAAGAGATTGATGTGGCCTCGTGGAAAGAAGGCGGCGTTGTTGTCACGCCCGAAAAATTTGCCCTCGCGGCAGGTGCAATGCGCGTCGTTCGTCTGGTATCGCTTACGCCACCGGAAAAAGAGACCACCTGGCGCGTCTATTTTGAAGGGGTAAAGCAGCCTGACAGCATTATTCCCGGCAAGGCAGAAAGCCCGGCTGCGACGGCGACATTGGGCGTCAATGTGATCTGGGGCGCCCTGATCCACCTCGCCCCGGAAAAAAGTGCGGTTTCACTCTCGATAGACCCTCGCAGGGGCACGTTAAAAAACAACGGTACGCTGCGCGTGCCGCTGAGAGAGATCGGTATTTGTGACGGAGATTCGTCGTGTAAATGGGTTAAAGAAGACGCGACGATTTATCCGGATACCGAACGGAAATTAAAAACGCTCACAAATACACAAGGCCAGAAATATAAATTCCGCTACTTCAACTGGGTGAATAAAACCGCTGAAGAAGCTGATTTACCCGTCGTGCAATAACACGACGTTACCGTAAAGACCCAAAAGGGTTTGTTTAAAGAGCCAGGGTGCTCATTTGTAAATATGGAGATATCAATGCGTAAGTACTTTAAACCTCTGATGATTGTTGCCGCGATGACCACGTCCGTTAGCGCGCTGGCGATCCAAAAAGATATTACCGTCAACGCCAGCGTTGATTCACAGCTGGACATGACCCAGGCCGATAACACGCCGCTGCCGGCAAGCATCGATATGCAGTACCTGCCAGGCCGCGGTCTGGAAAGCTATCGCCTGAATACCAAGGTGTGGTCTAACTCCGCCACCAGCAACGTGAAAGTCCGTCTGGTAAGCGCCGCGAAGCTGGCAAATGCCGACGGTGCTGAGACCATCCCAATGACGGTGAAGCTGGGCGATAAAACCCTCTCTACCGCCGATGTGGAATATACCGGTACCGAACTGTTCCCGGGAAGCATTGAAAACGGTTCAGCGGTACTGCCGCTGACCATTTCACAGACAACCAAAGGCATTCTGAAAACCGGTCAGTACAGCGGCGTTGTCAGCCTGATGCTGACGCAGGCGACTACCACGGAAGGCGGTGCGTAACACCACAGCACCTAAGGAATAACGTCAGAGGGTGCCCACCCTCTGACGTCAGGATGATGTCGAGGCTCGTTCATGGCGTTTCACAGAAATACTCTCCTCTTTGTTGCTTTGTTACCCGCATCCATCCAACTCGCCTGCGCCGGGATGGCCGTCCCGGCAGGTTTTGAAGATCTGGCGAAAACGCAGCGCCTGTGGACAGAGGTCAACCTCTACGGCGAGTCGCTTGGACTTTTTGAAACGGATATCACGCTTGAAACGGTCAGTTTTGTCGCACCTGAAACCGTTGTGGCGGCCATCAAACGACGGTTTAACGACGACCCAGCTCTCGTTGGCACCGTGTCTGCCGCGCTGGCCGTTCCGCTTGCCCGTAACGGCAACCTGGCCTGCAGCAGCAACGGCTCCGCAGCGGGCTGCGATTACATTGATACCGACCGCGCGGCCATTATCTATGACGAGAATAACGCCCGTATTAGCCTGTTTTTGGACAAGAAATTTCTGCCTAAAGCCACCGCGGAAAATCAGTGGTATCAGCCCACGCAGGACACCGAAAATGCGCTGATCCATCAGCAGAATATTAATTTTGTTGCCGACAGGGATTATCAGTCAGCCACCGTACAGGGCAATGGCGCGCTGGCGCTCACGCAGGACGGCTATGTTAACCTCGACTGGACCTGGCTGGGACAGCGTTCAAGGCACCAGCAGCAACAGGAAATCACCGTCAACAACGCCTGGTTCCGCCAGGATATCTTGCGTCAGTACTATGTCCAGCTGGGCGAGATGGATACCCGCGATCTGTTCAGTAATGCCGGCGGGAATATCAACCTCAGCCAGCTGCCGCTGGGCAAAATTCGCGGTCTGCGCACGGGTTCAACACGGGCGTGGATTAATCCGGTTCAGCAGTCAAAGGGAACTCCTGTCACCGTACTGCTTTCCCATGACGCGCGTATCGACGCCCGCCGTGGCAATCAGCTGCTGGCCAGCTTTTACCTGAATGCCGGGGCGCAAACCCTCGACACGCGATCGTTTCCGGACGGGAGCTACACCGTCACGCTGTCGGTCTATGAAAATAACCGGCTGACGCGTACCGAGCAGGTGCCGTTTACCCGAACCGGCATTACGCCATTTGACCGCGTCGAGTGGTTCCTGCAGGCGGGTGAAACCGACAATAGCGATCGGAACGAAGAACGCAGCGCGGTTGCGCAGGCGGGTGTGCGCCTGCCCGTCACCCCGACCCTGGCGCTGACCAGCGGAGCAACGATAAAGAAAAACCAGCGTTTCCTGGAAAATGCGCTCGACTGGAGCCGGGGCTTCAACGCGGGCCCGATCGACGGCGTGCTGAGTACCCGGTTTAGCTACCTTTACGGCAGCGAAGGCCAGCGCGGCAATATTCAGCAAATCAGCTACAACGACGGTTTTTCACTGAGCCTCTATCGCAACGCGCTATCAGCGGAAAACTGCAACACCCGAAGCACGGGGTTTGACGCCGTGAACGGCTGTTATCGCACCCTCTCGGTGATGTTTTCCGTCCCTGTCGGCGCCTGGTATGCGAGCCTCGGATATTCGGATAACCGCAACGAAGGACGGTACGTTTCACGTCGGGAGCTCCCGGACAGCGACGATCGCCACGATGCGGGTTTGCCGTGGGAATCGGTCTATATGACCCGCTCGCGCTCGCGCGCCTGGCAGGGAGGGCTGAGCAATGCCTTTAGCACCCGAGGCGTGAACATTAACAGCAGCATTAACCTGTTCATGCGTAACGATGACGCCCGCGACGGCAGGGACAAAGGCGGCTACCTGAGCGTGAGCCTGTCCATGGCGCATAACCGTCAGGGTGATGCGTCGAGCTATACCTCTCTTGGCGCGACCTGGCAGCACCAGCAGCGTGAAAAAAATCAGCTGAGCTACAACGTGGCGCATAACTGGTACGCCGATGCACGCGGCGAAAACGAGTATGGTCTGAGCGCTTCGGGCATTAACAGCGACTCGCTGAATACCTCAGCCTATACGCGCCAGGGCGGGCGATACGGCAACGGCAGTCTGACCGTCAGCGACGCCTGGGATCGTCAGGACAGGCGCCATACGCTGAGCAGCAGCGGCAACTACAGCTCGACCCTTGCGCTGTCGCGTTCTGGCCTGTGGCTCGGCCGCTGGAGCGACGGTCGTCCTGCTTCCGCCGTCGCGGTTAACGTTGCTACACCGGAAGATACCCAGGCTCCTAGCGTTGCCGTGTCGCTGGATAACAGCGGGAGCGCAGACATTCCGGGCAATAGCCGCGCCCTCTTCGCTGTGCCGGGCTACCAGCAGACAACGTTGACGATTAACGAATCGCTGGACGTATCCCGGGGGGCCAGCAGTGAGATCACGCAAGGTTCAGGCAGCAGAACGCTGTTTATGGTGCCTGGCAAACTGCTGCGTCGGGATGTGCAAACCACCGCAAGCTACACCTGGCTCGGCCAGTTAACCGACGAGCGTCATTCGCCGTTTATCGGTGGCGTGCCGCTGAACGTTAACGGCTGGAGCGATCTCGGCAACGGCGGATTCAGCGCCCAGAGCGATGCCCTGCTGCATAACCTCTACCTGGTGCGCCAGCAGCAGTTTTATCAGTGCGAACTTAACGTGAAAAGTATGCGCGACGTGGTGCGCTATGTCGGCTCAATTCCTTGCCGGGAGTTAACCTTCTCCGCCCTGCCGGATGCCGTCCAGCAGCAGGCACAGCTGATGCTCGCCGGACGATCGGTACCTACCGGTTCAACTGCCATGAACGCCGACAACCTCACTAAAGGGAAATGATGTGATTAAGTGCTTCTTTATTTTACTGTTCTTAAGCCTGTGGACAGGCCAGGCGCTGGCGGGCGCCCCTGCGGGACGAAACACCAGCGTTGGGATCAGCTTCGATCGCACGGCACCGCCTGCGCGTTTCGATATCTGGTTTCATGAATCGGGCGGCTATGACCTCGCCGACCCGCAAAAGTGGGGACGTAATACCCTGACCTGTGAGTCCCGGACTGATACCACGAACGGGGCCTGCATGAACTCGCCGGTCTGGTTCTCAGCTAACCCGGCCGCGCCCTATGCCATCAATTTACGTTTCACGCATGCCCTCACCAGCAAGACGGTGGATATCAAGGTGTATGGCGATCACTACATGTTTATCAACAATAAAGTCTTTACCTTCGCCAGTTTTGTCACAGGGGGAACGGGCGATCTCAGCGCCTGGAACAGAGAGCCCTATTTCGATTTCTATATTGTGAAAAGCGAACTGGATAAGCTCGCCCTGCCGGGGATCTGGACCGCAACGCTGAAGCAGAACCTGCGTCAATGGGGAAGCGCCGACTGTGGCGGAAACTTCAATGACGTAAACGTCGGATGCCCTGGCTACCTCACCATCGCCAGGTGGCAGGCAAATATTCGCATTGAGGTGGTCGATCCGGGTAATCAGCAGATTTATCTGCCGGCATTTCCGCACTCAACGCCCATCGTTAACCTCAACCTGACCAACTTCCCGGGGCGGCCGGGAGGTAGTGAGATCCAGGGTGAAAACTCGCTGGATATGTGCCTTTACGACGGCAAAAACAGCACCAGCACCCGCGCCTATCTTCGCTTTGAGGATGACGGGCTTCCCTCAGCGGATCGTGCCGAAGGCGCGTTTTCTATCAGGCGACGCGGCGGTAGCCAGACCGATGCGCGGGATCGTCTCGATTATCGGGTCTCCGTCACCAACCCAATCACAGGCGCAACCGAAAGCGTCGCGAACGGTAAAACCCTGGTCTGGCAAGGCACGAACGATCCGCAACATCTGCGTCAGGTCGTGCTGCCCGGCGGACGCGAGAGCGTATTGTGCATCCCTGCCCCTATTATCCTGAAAACCCCCGCGTTTGCCGCCAGCAGCAAAAACGCGGGCGACTATACCGGCACGCTGCGCGTTATCTATACGCCCAGCACGTTATAATGAGGTCACCGTGAGTTACGCCATTCTCGACAATAATCGATTTTACGCCGAAGGGTTGCGCTACGCGCTGCTGCGTCGGGGCGTTCAGCCAGAGGTCCAAAGCGACACCGTGCAATGGCAGCCAGCGCTGCTTACCCGCCGCGTGGTTGTCGTACGCTGTCGTTTTTCCGTGGCAGGTACGCATCAGGCATTGATAAACATTTTGCTCAGACTGGAAGCCGCCCGCTGGCAAGGCAGCCTGTATCTGGTCTGCAATGAAAAGGGGTGGGCGCTGGCGACGCATTTACGCAAGCGTTTCAGTACGTTGACCCTTTATATCATCGATGACCGGATCGCCGTCGCTGATGCGGCATATTTGCTGGCAAAAGAGCCTCGCCGCGTCCGAAGTCTTGACTGCTGTCTTACCGGCCTTGAATTCAACGTGCTCGATCTGATGCTTACCGGCTTGCCGGTACGCCACATTGCCATCGTGACGCGTATGTCTGAGAAGCAGGTTTCGACCCATAAATGCAACGCGCTGAAAAAGCTTAATGCCAACAATCTGCTGCAACTGCTCCTGTAGGGCACGGCTTATCCTTCGGCGGCTTTTTTGCTACACTGTCGCCGTTTTTTCACAGACGACAGAAGATTATGTTCATTTTTGCAGGCCAGGAAATTGAGACCGATAGCGAAGGCTATCTGAAAGATACGACGCTCTGGAGCGAACCGCTGGCGGAGAAAATTGCGGAAAACGAAGGGATTACCCTCTCCCCCGAACACTGGGAAGTGGTGCGTTTTGTTCGCGAGTTCTATCTTGAATTCAACACCTCTCCAGCGATCCGCATGCTGGTCAAAGCCATGGCCAATAAGTTCGGCGAAGAGAAAGGCAACAGCCGCTATCTGTATCGTCTGTTCCCGAAAGGCCCGGCAAAACAGGCCACCAAAATTGCCGGCCTGCCTAAGCCGGTGAAGTGTATTTAATACCGAATCCCGAAGTTTACGTATTCTCGCCCGGGTTGATGCGGTTCCGTTAACACCTTATCAACCCGTGCGCTGCGCGGCCCGCCCGCTTTCAGCCACGCCACCAGCTTGTCGACCTGCTCCGCTTCGCCGCAGGCGACCACTTCAACGCTGCCGTCGTCCCTATTTCGCGCGTATCCCGTGAGCCCAAGCTCAACCGCTTCGCGCTGGGTGCTGTAGCGGAACCCCACCCCCTGAACAACGCCGTGAACCCAGACAATGGTGCAGACTTTTGACATTTTTCTTCTCCTTAACGTAGCGTTTTCGGCAAACAGCCATAGTGCTGCCGGAAACGGGCGGTGAAACGAGAGCTGGAAAGATACCCACATTGTAATGCGATTTCGCCAATCGGTAATCGGGTTGACTGGAGCTGTGACAAAGCAACGGCCATCCTCACCTCCTCCACGATCTGGCGAAAACTCTGCGACTCTTCACGCAAGCGTCTGCGCAGCGTCGGCACGCTTAAGGCCAGACGGCTGGCAACGTCCTGCGCGGTCCAGTCTCTGGCGGGCGACAGCATAATGAACTGCCGCACCTGCTCGGTCAGGTTACTGTTGCGCTCAACAAGCAGTGGACCCGCCACGCCATCGTGCAGCAGGGCCAGCAAAAGACCGAAAGCCTGATGCTTTTGTAGCGCCTCCGGTAAATCCTGACGCACGGCGTGCAGCAGGTTGTCCCACATAAACGCCAACCCCTCGCTCAGCGGGGCGCAGAGCGAATGCAGCGTCGTGCGCGGCCAGGATTTCAGGTAATGCGCCTTAAACTCGGCGACGATCTCCGGGGATAACATCAGCAAATCCGAGTGAAACAGACCGTTTACAGGCTGATTGATAATCTCCATCGCCGTATTGGCCGGGATAATGATGAGCTCATCCCGTGTCGCCTCCAGGCGGTTATCATCCTGAACTATCACCTTAGTGCCGTGAGTGATATGACAAATAGCCGGAAAAAAGAGTTTAACCTGGTGCAGGCGATGCATTTTGCTGGCAGTCACTTCACCCGCGGTAAGATGGTTATGTCGAAAATGAAACTCCTGCACCCTGCCATCCTTATCTGCTGTAGGTTGCTGTTAACTGAGCCTTTGCCAGAACGTGACTATTGAGCATAAAACCGACCAGCGCGCCGCTGGCATTGTTGTCGACGGGCAGTTTATCCACGTCCAGGGCCCAGACGGTAATCTGATAGCGGTGAGGCTTGTCCCCTTCGGGTGGACATGCGCCGCCGAATCCAGAATAGCCGAAATCATTACGCCCCTGCACAACGCCGGCAGGTAATTTCTCGCCGTTCGGGTTACCGGCATCAGCGGGCAGCGTCATTGTCTTCGCCGGAATATTGGCTACGGTCCAGTGCCACCAGCCGCTGCCGGTGGGCGCATCCGGGTCATATACCGTGACGGCAAAACTTTTCGTACCGGCAGGCGGATTTTTCCATGCCAGCTGCGGTGAGATATTCCCACCGTGGCAGCCAAATCCCTCAAATACCTGCTGTTGCGCCAGCCGCCTTTCGCCGGAAATATCCCGGCTGGTGACGTCGAAAGGCGTTGTTGCTAAAACCTGAAAACTCATCGCCGCCAGAGCGGCTATGGCTATCACACTGCGCTTTTTCATGGGTGCTCCCTCTGCTGTACCGGAAGCCCTACTGTAAAGCCTGCTGCAATGCCGGAATGTGCCTAAGCGATTTAATTTTGTGCCGAAACGCTCAACGGCATCCGCAGATGATTGCGCCTTGCTGAATGTGGTAATCTACGCGCCATTTCCTGAAATCGACAGAACAGCAAATTATGAGTGTACGTTTAGTGTTAGCCAAAGGGCGCGAGAAATCATTACTGCGCCGTCATCCCTGGGTCTTTTCCGGCGCGGTTGCCCGTATGGAAGGCAAAGCCATCCTCGGTGAAACCATTGATATCGTTGACCATCAGGGGAAATGGTTAGCGCGAGGCGCCTACTCGCCAGCGTCCCAGATCCGCGCTCGCGTCTGGACGTTTGATAAAGATGAAACCATCGACATCGACTTCTTCGTTCGCCGTCTGCAGCAGGCGCAGCAGTGGCGCGACTGGCTGGCAAAACGCGACGGGCTGGACAGCTACCGCCTGATTGCCGGTGAGTCCGACGGCCTGCCTGGCGTGACCATCGATCGCTTCGGTAACTTCCTGGTGCTGCAGCTCCTGAGCGCCGGAGCGGAATACCAGCGTGCCGCGCTGATCAGCGCGCTGCAAACGCTGTTCCCGCAGTGTGCCATTTACGACCGCAGCGATGTGGCGGTGCGCAAAAAAGAAGGCATGGAGCTGACTCAGGGGCCCGTAACGGGCGAGCTGCCACCGGCCCTGCTGCCGATTGAAGAGCACGGCATGAAGCTGCTGGTGGATATTCAGGGCGGGCACAAAACGGGTTACTACCTTGACCAGCGCGACAGCCGTCTGGCGACGCGTCAGTATGTTGCCGACAAACGCGTGCTGAACTGCTTCTCCTACACCGGCGGTTTTGCCGTTTCGGCGCTGTTGGGCGGCTGTGCTCAGGTGGTCAGCGTGGACACGTCGCAGGAAGCGCTGGACGTGGCAAAACAGAACGTCGAGCTGAACAAGCTGGATCTGAGCAAAGCGGAATTTGTTCGCGATGACGTCTTCAAGCTGCTGCGTAAATATCGCGACCAGGGCGAGAAGTTCGACGTCATCGTGATGGATCCGCCAAAGTTTGTGGAAAACAAAAGCCAGCTGATGGGAGCATGTCGCGGGTATAAAGATATCAACATGCTGGCTATCCAGCTGCTGAACCCGGGCGGAGTTCTGCTCACCTTCTCCTGCTCTGGCCTGATGACCACCGATTTATTCCAAAAAATCATCGCCGATGCCGCAATAGATGCCGGGCGTGATGTACAATTTATAGAGCAGTTCCGTCAGGCAGCCGATCACCCCGTGATTGCTACCTACCCGGAAGGACTGTATCTGAAAGGGTTTGCCTGTCGCGTCATGTAACTTGAAAAGAGAAATATTGCCCGCACATAACGTGTAAGTCGTATTTCCCGGGAGGTGACTATGATTGCCAGCAAATTCGGTATCGGCCAGCAGGTCCGCCACACTTTGCTAGGGTATTTGGGTGTGGTCGTGGATATCGACCCGGAGTATTCCCTTGATGAACCGTCAGCAGACGAGCTGGCGGTGAACGCAGAGCTTCGCGCCGCGCCCTGGTACCATGTGGTAATGGAAGGTGATGATGGACAACCCGTTCACACCTATCTGGCCGAAGCGCAGCTGAGTAGCGAGCTGCAGGAAGAGCATCCGGAGCAACCCACAATGGATGAACTTGCTCAGACTATCCGCAAACAGTTACAGGCTCCGCGCCTGCGGAACTAAGCGTGTAAAAAAGCCCGATAACGGGCTTTTTTTTATTACTTCGCCAGCCCCAGACGGGGGATGTCGATCGCCGGACAGCGATCCATGACGACCTTCAACCCCGCATCCCGCGCCAGCACGGCGGCCTGCTCGTTAATCACGCCCAGCTGCATCCACAGCGTTTTCGCCCCTACGGCGATAGCGTCCTGCGCCACTTCCCACGCGGCCTCGGAATTACGGAAGACATCGACCATATCAATTTTTTCCGGCACCTCAGCGAGCGTGGCGTAACCCTGCTGGCCCAGCAATGTTTTCCCCGCCACTTTTGGCGAGACCGGGATAACGTGATAGCCCTGATCGAGAAGGTATTTCATCACCCGATAGCTGGGACGATCGGGTTTATCGCTCGCGCCCACCAGCGCAATGGTACGCGTGGATGTCAGAATCTCGGCAATATCGTTCTCTTTCATGGTTTTTCTCCTGGCTTTTTTAAAAGTGTACGCCAAACCGCACATCTCAACCATCCATCCCATACAGATGCATGAGGGCAAAACGGCGAAATATGTCTATATGTTAGTAAACGTGATTATCGAAAAATTTAGATACATTAATGCGGCGACAGGATTTCTGACGGGAGCCTTCTATGAAAACCGGTATTGCCACTGCCCTGATTGCGTTAGTGATGCCGGTCTGCGTTTTTGCTACCACGCTCCGGCTCTCTACCGACATTGATCTTCTTGTACTGGACGGAAAAAAGGTCTCCAGCTCGTTATTGCGCGGTGCAGACAGCATCGAGTTAGATAACGGGCCGCATCAGCTGGTCTTTCGGGTAGAAAAGTCGATCGGTCTGGCTAATCACGAGCAACGGATGTACATCTCCCCGCCGCTGATCGTCAGCTTTAATACCCGGCAAATCAGTCAGGTGAACATCACCCTGCCTCGCCTTGAAACGGAGAAGGAATCTGCGGCCTTTGACGCTTCACCCCGCGTTGAACTGCTGGACGGGAATGCGATGCCGATTCCGGTGAAGCTGGATATTCTGGCGTTGACGACCTCGCCGAAAGGCCCGGATTACGAGGCCGCGACCCAGACCTATAACAAAGCGGGAAAACGCGCATCGCTTCCGCAGTTTGCCACCATGATGGCGGATGACAGTACGCTTTTATCCGGCGTCTCTGAACTGGACGTTATTCCTCCCCAGTCCCAGACCCTGACGGAACAGCGCCTTAAATTCTGGTTCCAGCAGGCCGATCCCGACACGCGGGCCCGGTTTTTACAGTGGGCAAAACAACAACCTTCATCATAAGCCACATTTTTTACGCCTTTCTCTTGCAGGGTCAGACGGTTCCCGTCATCGTGTAGTCAGTTAACCTGATGGAAATGATTATGGAACTGACAACACGCACGCTGCCTGAACGTAAACACATTGCTCTTGTGGCGCACGATCACTGTAAACAAATGCTGCTTAACTGGGTTCGCCGCCATCAGCCTTCGCTGGAAAAGCACGCCCTGTCGGCGACCGGCACAACCGGTAACCTGATCCAGCGCGAAACGGGTCTGCAGGTGAATGCCATGCTGAGCGGCCCGATGGGCGGCGATCAGCAGGTCGGCGCGCAGATTTCCGAAGGGAAAATTGATGTGCTGATCTTCTTCTGGGACCCGCTGAACGCGGTTCCGCACGATCCGGATGTCAAAGCGCTGCTGCGCCTGGCGACGGTGTGGAATATTCCGGTGGCGACAAACCTGTCGACGGCGGATTTCATCATCGAATCGCCGCAGTTTAACTCGCCGGTTGATATCCTTATTCCGGACTATCAGCGTTATCTTTCCGATAGACTGAAGTAGCTTTTTTGCCGGGTGGCGGCTATGCCTTACCCGGCTACAAAATCTTGCCTGACATCGTTATGGCTTACGCGCCACCGGCACATCAATACTCTTCAGGATATCGACAAACACGGATGGCTCCTCTTTATTGAACAGCAGCCACACGCGATGCCGCGCGCGGGTGATGGCCACATACAGCAAACGCCGCTCTTCGGCATCCGGGAAGTCTTCCGGCACCGGCAGCAGGGCCTCTTCCATCACCGACTCGCGGGCCGGGGCCGGGAAACCGTCGCTGCCCTCTTTCAGCCCCAGCACAATCACATAGTCAGCCTGCTGCCCTTTGCTGGCGTGAATTGTCATAAATTCAAGCTGCAGTTTCGGCCAGCGGGTGGCGGCTTTTTCCAGCGCCGCGGGCTTAAGGTGATGGTAGCGCGCCAGTACCAGAATACGTTCATCGGGCTTCGCGTAGCCGCTGAGCTTGTCCAGCAGCGGCTCCAGCTGGTCATCCGCCAGCAGGGTGACCGCTTTTTTATCCCCTGGCCGCAGGCTATTGAGCGGCTTGGCCAGCTGATGCGGGTTCTGCTGGATAAAGCGGTTGGCGATCTCACCAATGCGTGAATTGAAGCGGTAGGTGGTGTCCAGATCGCTGCGATCCCCTTCGCCAAAATAGTGGTGGAATGCGGTCGTCAGGGAGAGCTGCGCCCCGCTGAAGCGATAGATGGCCTGCCAGTCGTCACCCACCGCAAACAGCGACGTATGTTTATTTTGCGCCCGCAGCGCCGAGAGCAGTGCGGCACGCTGCGGAGAGATATCCTGGAACTCATCCACCAGAATGTGTTTCCACGGGCTGACAAAACGTCCCTTCTCAAGAATGATGATGGCCTGATGGATTAAACCGGAGAAATCGACGGCATTTTCCTCTTTGAGCGCGGTTTTCCAGGCTTTCAGCAGCGGAGCCATCAGCTTGACCCGTTTCGAAAACAGATCGCGGATCGCCTCCGGCGCGCTTTCAATCATCTCTGCCTGCGTTCCACCGTGCATTCGCATCAGGCTGACCCAGCGGTCAAGTCGCGAACCCAGCCGACGCGCCAGTTTGTCATCCTGCCAGAAGCTATCCTCTGGCACCTCCCAGCCGAGCTCCTCCTCCAGCCACTGACGCCACCCTTTCGCCTGCGCCTTTTTCTCACTGCACTGCTGGCGCCACGCTTTGATGAACAGCGCCTGACGCGCCTGCGCGTCGTTTTCCAGCTTACTGATGGAAGGCACTTTTTTACTGCCCTGCTGAATAATATGCAGCGCAAGGGCATGGAAGGTTCTGGCCGTGATATCCCGCGTGTGAAGGCGTTCCTGGATACGTTCGTCCATCTCCTGGGCAGCCTTGCGGCCAAAGGCCAGAAGCAGAATTTGATCGGCTACCGCTTCTCCGGTCGTCAGCAGCCAGCCGGCACGCGCCACCAGCACCGACGTTTTACCGCTACCGGCCCCCGCCAGCACCAGCAGCGACTGCTCGCCGTTGACCACCGCGCGCGCCTGGGCCGGATTGAGCGGTGAAGATTCCACCGTACTGAAAAAGTCGGCGTATTGGGTAAGCATGGCGTCCGTCCAGGCCTGGTTATGGGCGAGACGGCTTTTATCCTTATCATTCAGCCAGGCCTGACACTGGCGCCAGGCGTCGCGACAGTTGTCAAACTCGTCGAGACGCGTCACGGAGAGCGGCAGCGCCGAGAGTGCCTGTCGGATCTTTTGCTGCAGCCCGGCGGTCTGCTGACGGGTCAGCCACGCGTGTTGCGCGTTGCTCTGCGCGATATCGTCCAGCACCTGCTGCAGCACCTGGGCGGCAATCACGCTCATATCCTGGCTCCACTGCTGCCAGAGTGCGTTCAGGTGATGATGGAAACGCTGGGTTTCCGACCACTCGGTGCCGTGAAGACGCACGACTTTATCGTCAGGCAGAACGAACTCCAGCTCGCCCCACACCAGCCCGCGTTTACAGTGGATAGCCAGAAGCTGATTAAACGGAATAAGGTATTCGTGGCGTTCCCCGGAGACTTTCACCCCGGCATTAAGGAGAACCACCCTGTCGTAAGGGTGTTGCGCCAGGCGTTTGCCTAACGAGGTTGCTTTCAGTTCCATGTTCCGCCAAATCCACGAAGAGATAATTTACCTGACAGTTTAACTGCCAGTTTTAAGGTGCTCCAGCCTAAAAAAACGTTACAATCATTGGGCGTTAATTTTATCGAAAGGAAGTGAGGGTTTATGCGTACCGTTCTGAATGTGTTGAATTTTGTGCTGGGCGGTTTTGCCACCACCCTTTCCTGGCTTTTCGCCACGCTGGTGAGCATCGTCCTGATTTTCACGCTTCCCCTGACTCGTTCCTGCTGGGAAATCACAAAACTCTCCTTAATCCCCTACGGGAATGAAGCTATCCACGTTGACGAGCTCAATCCGGAGAGCAAAAACGCCCTGATGAATACGGGCGGAACCCTGCTGAACATACTGTGGCTGATTTTCTTCGGCTGGTGGCTGTGCATCATGCATATTTTTGCCGGTATTGCACAGTGCATCACGATTATTGGTATTCCGGTGGGGATCGCGAACTTTAAGATCGCCGCTATCGCCCTTTGGCCCGTCGGTCGCAGGGTTGTTCCGGTAGAAGTGGCCCAGGCGGCGCGTGAAGCAAACGCGCGTCGTCGTTTTCAGTAAATAAGGACCGGCCGCGTTTATGCTAAGCCCACTGCTTCGCCGTTATACCTGGAACAGCACCTGGCTATACAACGTCAGGATATTTATCGCGCTTTGCGGCACGGTTGCCCTTCCCTGGTGGCTGAATGATGTCAAGCTCACCATTCCGCTTACGCTGGGGGTGGTGGCCGGGGCGCTGGCGGACCTGGACGATCGTCTGGCCGGGCGCTTACGTAACCTTGTCATTACGCTCGTCTGCTTTTTCATTGCGTCAGCGTCCGTTGAGCTGCTTTTCCCGTGGCCCTGGCTGTTTGCCCTGGGCCTTACGCTTTCAACCAGCGGGTTTATTTTGCTGGGCGGCCTCGGGCAGCGCTATGCCACCATCGCGTTTGGTGCATTGCTGATCGCTATCTACACCATGCTGGGCGTTTCCCTGTACGACCAGTGGTACCAGCAGCCGGTTCTCCTGCTGCTGGGCGCCATCTGGTATAACCTGCTGACGCTAACCGGTCATCTGATCTTCCCGGTTCGCCCGCTGCAGGATAACCTTGCCCGCAGCTTTGAGCAGCTAGCCCACTACCTGGAACTGAAATCCCGGCTGTTCGACCCGGACATTGAGGAAGAAAGCCAGGCTCCGCTCTACGATCTGGCGCTGGCAAACGGCCAGCTGGTCGCCACTCTTAACCAGACAAAAGCCTCTCTGCTTACCCGTCTGCGCGGCGATCGCGGTCAGCGCGGAACGCGAAGGACCTTACACTACTATTTTGCCGCCCAGGATATTCACGAACGAGCCAGCTCATCGCACGTTCAGTACGCCGCCCTACGTGAGAAGTTCCGCTACAGCGACGTCATGTTCCGCTTCCAGCGCCTGCTGTCCATGCAGTCCCAGGCGTGTCAGCAGCTCTCGCGTTCCATTCTGCTGCGTACCCCCTATCAACATGATCCCCGCTTTGAACGCGTATTCAGCCATCTTGATGCGGCGCTCGATCGCGTTCAGGCCAGCGGAACGTCACCGGAGCACATCAAAGCGCTGGGCTTTCTGCTGAACAACCTGCGGGCGATTGATGCTCAGCTGGCGACAATTGAGTCCGAACAGGCGATGGCACTGCCGGGCAGTGAGGTGGAAAATCAGCTTGCTGATGACAGCGTGCACAGCGTTAGCGATATGTGGCTACGCCTGAGCCGCAACTTTACGCCGGAGTCGGCTCTCTTTCGCCACGCGGTGAGAATGTCGCTGGTGCTGTGCGTGGGTTATGCCTTTATCCAGATAACCGGGCTGCACCACGGCTACTGGATCCTGCTGACCAGCCTGTTCGTCTGCCAGCCGAACTATAACGCCACCCGACACCGTCTTGCGCTGCGTATCATCGGCACGCTTGTTGGCGTCGCGATCGGTCTTCCGGTGCTCTATTTCGTACCCTCCGTTGAAGGTCAATTAATCCTGATCGTGATCACCGGCGTGTTGTTCTTCGCGTTTCGCAACGTGCAGTACGCCCATGCCACCATGTTCATCACGCTGCTGGTGCTGCTCTGCTTTAACCTGCTGGGTGAAGGGTTTGAAGTCGCCCTGCCCCGCGTGATCGATACCCTGATTGGCTGCGCGATTGCCTGGGCCGCGGTCAGCTTTATCTGGCCGGACTGGCGTTTCCGCAATTTGCCGCGCGTGGTGGACAGGGCGATGAACGCCAACTGTCGATACCTTGACGCTATCCTGGAGCAGTACCACCAGGGGCGCGATAACCGACTGGCTTACCGGATAGCCCGTCGCGATGCGCATAACAGTGACGCAGAACTGGCCTCCGTTGTCTCTAACATGTCAACGGAGCCTCGCGCCACGGCGGAGATTCGTGAGACTGCGTTCCGCCTGCTCTGCCTGAACCATACGTTCACCAGCTATATTTCGACGCTCGGTGCCCACCGCGAGAAACTCACCAACCCGGGCATTCTCAACCTGCTCGATGACGCCGTCTGCTATGTCGATGACGCGCTTCATCACCGACCGGCCGATGAGCCCCGCGTTCAACAGGCGCTGGATGAACTGGCTCAACGCATTGCGCATCTTGACCCAGGAAACGACAGCAAAGCGCCGCTGGTGCTTCAGCAGATAGGCCTGCTTATCGCTCTGCTGCCTGAAATTTGCCGGCTGCAACAGCAAATCGCTACCTGGAGGAGTGATTCTCCTGTGGGTCAGGCAGCGCATTAAACCACTCCATCAACTCCCGGCGAATGCCTGCCGGGAGTGCCGCCTCATGCAGCCCCTCGATAGCCCCTTCCAGCGCGAAGAGAACTTTAATACTGAGCGCTTTGTTTTTTGCCCGCATCTTTAGCCAGCTCGCTCTGGCACCCAGCGCCCGCAGCGTTTCCTCATTGGTGATGCCAGCTTCAAAGAGCAAGACTTCAAGCTGAAAGGTCAGGTTTGGCAGATCCTTGAGTCGGTTTCGCTGATGACGCTGATAGCGCTCTTTTCTTGCCGCACTGAGCGCAAACGAGGAGAGCTGAAGCAACCGCTCCCTGTCCTGCCATAATCCGTCATCCACACGATAATAGTTAAGCAGCACCGGGCGGCCTCGCTTCATCAACGTCAAAAAAGAGGAGGCATGTTTTACACAGTATTTCGCACTCTCCTCACAGGCGCGGAGATAAAGCTCTCCGTCTGACACCATGGCAAAAACCGCATCATCCACCGCCAGGGTATAGCCTCCAAACAGCGCGCGATGATGAATCTCGCCCAACGGGGAAAGGTATTCCTGGGATTTATAAATCCGTTCATAAGATATCTTTTTCATGATATTTCCCTTCAAAATCATAAAGTAACAACGAAATTTCTTACTAGCGGATCCGTTAGCAGGAAAATAGGCAACTTATTGCCGATGAGCAAGATGATTTTTCGAGGGACATCAACATTGAATGAATTTTGCGAGTCGCTTTCCGAAAATGAGGTTGATCTTTATGCATACAGGGGTTACTGTATATCCATACAGTAACTACAGGGCTGGAATGAATATGCACACTTCAGGCTATGCAAATCGCTCAACCTCTCTCTCTTCTACCGCAGGCAATGTCGCGCAGAATTCCGTCGAGCGTGTTTCCACGGGGCTAATCAGTGAAGTGGTTTATCGTGAAGACCAGCCCCTGTTGACACAACTTCTGTTGTTGCCGTTATTACAACAGCTTGGTCAGCAATCGCGCTGGCAGCTTTGGCTCACGCCTCAGCAAAAACTGAGCCGTGAGTGGGTGCAGTCCGCAGGCCTTCCGCTTACTAAGGTCATGCAAATTAATCAGCTCCCGCCGTGCGATACCGTTGAGTCGATGATCCGCGCGTTACGCACCGGAAATTACAGCGTGGTGATTGGATGGTTACCGGAAGAATTGACGGAAGAGGAACATTTCCGTCTGACGGAAGCAGCCGAAGAAGGGAGTGCGATCGGATTCATTATGCGTCCGGTTCGATCGGATTCTTACCGCAGAGGACAACTTTCTGGGCTAAAAATTCACTCAAATTTGTATCATTGAGTGAAATTAAGATTTTTCCTGGAATTTTTTTTGACCACAAGATGGCATTAAAGTTCCCGGCCTGAAAATTGCGGCAAGGCTTGTCTGGTGCGGTTCTCCTTAATTTTATTGCACAAAATTCGTTCAAAAAATGTTAAATAATCGGTATACGGAACTTTTTTTTTCATATGCCTGACGGACTTCACACTTGTAAGTTTTCAGCTACGTTGTAGACTTTACATCGCCAGGGGTGCTCGGCCTAAGCCGAAGATATCGGTAGATTTATATTTGACCACGCCCCCCGGTGAAGGATTTAACCGTGATTCTCTCCTGAGACTTTCATGGCGAATTTTGGATGATAACGAGGCGCAAAAAATGAAAAAGACAGCTATCGCGATTGCAGTGGCACTGGCTGGCTTCGCTACCGTAGCGCAGGCCGCTCCGAAAGATAATACCTGGTATGCAGGTGGTAAACTGGGCTGGTCTCAGTTCCACGACACCGGCTGGTACAACAGCAGCCTGAACAATGATGGCCCAACTCACGAGAGCCAGCTTGGTGCAGGTGCGTTCGGTGGCTATCAGGTTAACCCGTATGTTGGTTTTGAAATGGGTTACGACTGGTTAGGTCGTATGCCATACAAAGGCGACACCATCAACGGCGCTTTCAAAGCACAGGGCGTTCAGCTGACCGCTAAACTGGGCTACCCAATCACTGACGATCTGGACGTGTACACCCGTCTGGGCGGCATGGTATGGCGCGCAGATTCCAGCAACAACATCTCTGGTGACAACCATGACACCGGTGTTTCCCCAGTATTCGCTGGTGGCGTTGAGTGGGCTATGACCCGTGACATCGCTACCCGTCTGGAATACCAGTGGGTTAACAACATCGGCGACGGCAACACCGTTGGTGTTCGTCCAGACAACGGCATGCTGAGCGTAGGTGTTTCCTACCGTTTCGGCCAGCAGGAAGAAGCAGCTCCAGTTGTTGCTCCAGCGCCGGCTCCAGCTCCAGAAGTACAGACCAAGCACTTCACTCTGAAGTCTGACGTTCTGTTCAACTTCAACAAAGCGACTCTGAAACCAGAAGGCCAGCAGGCACTGGATCAGCTGTACACCCAGCTGAGCAACCTGGATCCTAAAGACGGTTCAGTAGTGGTTCTGGGCTTCACCGACCGTATCGGTTCTGACGCTTACAACCAGAAACTGTCTGAGAAACGTGCTCAGTCTGTTGTTGATTACCTGATCTCTAAAGGTATCCCAGCTAACAAGATTTCCCCACGTGGTATGGGCGAATCTAACCCAGTTACTGGCAACACCTGTGACAACGTGAAAGCTCGCGCTGCACTGATCGACTGCCTGGCTCCAGATCGTCGCGTAGAGATCGAAGTTAAAGGCATCAAAGACGTTGTAACTCAGCCTGCGGCATAAGTTATCGTCTTATAAAAAAACCCCGCCATGCGGGGTTTTTTATTATCTGCAGAAAAGAAAAATCTACTTTTTACCCAACAGAGCCTGAAGGTCGTTCTTCAGCGTCGACATCTGGTTGGCGTACTTCTCTTTATGTTCGGCATCCTCAATCAGCTGCACGATGGTTTCCGACAGCGTTTTGCCCCGTCGTTGTGCCAGCCCAGCCAGGCGTTGCCAGACCACGAACTCCAGGTCGATTGATTTTTTGCGAGTGTGCTGATGCTCAGCATTAAAATGCCGTTTGCGTCGCGCGCGGATAGTTTGCTTCATCCGGTTTAACAGCGCAGGATTGATGTGTTTCTCAATCCAGCCGTTAACCTGTACCGGTTCATTTTCGAGGGTCAGCAAAATATCCACGGCTTCTTGCGCAGCGCTGGCTTCGACGTAGCAGGTGATCAGCTCCCCTTCACGGTGCTTTTTGACCAGGTACTTCCATTTCCAGCCGCTTTCGAGATTTTCCAGTTGTTGATATTTCATTGCGATCTCAGTGTTACCACGTAACTCTGTTCAGAATATCAGTTTTTTAGCAATCTGCTGAAAAGAAATCATATCCTGTGAGTGAATGCAGCCAATCGCCCTGTCGAAATCCCCAATCCTGCTTGGGTACAGCCCCCCGCTTACGGTATACTCCACGCTTTTACATCTGACTAAAAAACATCAACTTTGACCATTACGAAACTTGCATGGCGTGACCTTGTTCCGGATACCGAAAGTTACCAGGAACTGTTTGCACAGCCCGAACTCGCAAAAGAACACGAATTCATCCTTAGCGATACGCAGCCTCGTTTGCATTATGCGCTGGAGCAGGTGTTAAGCCCATGGGCAACAGCGCCCTTCATGCTGCTCAAGGCCCCGGAAGAAGCGGAATACCTGACGCTGCTCGGAGATGCCGTGCGCCAGCTGAAGCCGGAAGTGAACGCAGTTTTTGGCGGCCAGTATCGTATTGCAGGACATGATGTCACTTTCGAACCGGCGGCGCAGGCCGATGGCCGTTTTGCCGTTAAAGGCGAAGTGATTACCGCTAACTGGGTCGAGGCGGAACAATTCTTTGGTTGTCTGCGCCAGTTTAACGGCGAGCTTTCCCTGCAGCCGGGGCTGGTGCATCGCGCAAACGGCGGCGTGCTCATCATCTCACTGCGCACCCTGCTCTCGCAGCCGCTGCTGTGGATGCGCCTGAAAACCATTGTGACCCAACAGCGCTTTGACTGGGTCGGCTACGATGAGTCTCGTCCTCTTCCTGTCTCCGTTCCGTCTATGCCGCTGTCTCTGACCGTCGTGCTGACTGGCGACCGTGAATCGCTGGCGGACTTCCAGGAAATGGAGCCGGAACTGGCTGAGCAGGCGGTGTATAGCGAATACGAAGACAACATCCAGATTGCTGACGCCGACGATATGGCGCAGTGGTGCCAGTGGGTGATGGCCGTTGCTGAGCGTTTTGCGCTGCCAACCCCTGCGGCTGACGCGTGGCCGGGCTTAATCCGCGAAGCAGTACGCTACACCGGTGACCAGGAAACGCTGCCGCTTTGCCCGCTCTGGATCGGCAAACAGCTGCGTGAAGTGGGTGTGATTAGCGGTAACGGGGCGTTCAGCGGAGAACAGCTCACTCAGATGCTGGCTCAGCGTGAGTGGCGAGAAGGCTATCTTGCCGACCGTATGCAGGATGAAATTCTGCTGGAACAAATTCTGGTGGAAACCGAAGGCGAACGCGTCGGGCAGATCAACGCCCTGTCGGTGATTGAATTTCCTGGCCATCCGCGAGCATTCGGGGAACCGTCCCGTATCAGCTGCGTTGTGCACATTGGCGATGGCGAGTTCACCGATATTGAACGAAAAGCCGAGCTGGGCGGCAACATTCACGCGAAAGGCATGATGATCATGCAGGCGTTTTTGATGTCAGAGCTGCAGCTTGAGCAACAGATCCCCTTCTCCGCCTCGCTGACGTTTGAGCAGTCCTACAGCGAAGTGGATGGCGATAGCGCCTCTATGGCCGAGCTGTGCGCCTTAATCAGCGCCCTGGCGGAAGTGCCCATCAATCAGAACATCGCGATCACCGGTTCGGTGGACCAGTTCGGTCGTGCACAGCCAGTGGGAGGCCTCAACGAAAAAATTGAAGGCTTCTTCTCTATCTGTCAGCAGCGCGGTTTAAACGGCAAACAGGGTGTGATTATTCCTGCTCCCAACGCACGCCATTTGAGCCTTAGTCAGGATATTCTGGATGCGGTTGAGCAAGAGCAATTCACCATCTGGGCCATCGAAGGGATTGAGGATGCGCTACCCTTACTGACAAATCTGGTTTGGGATGGCGAAGGGCAAACCACCCTGATGCAGACTATCCAGGAGCGCATTGCTCAGGCGACGCAGCAGGATGCTCGTCATCGTTATCCATGGCCGTTACGCTGGCTGGGCTGGTTTAGTTCGAACTGATCGGACTTGTTCAGCGTACACGTGTTAGCTATCCTGCGTCCTTCACTAAAATAAGGCTTACTGAGAACATGGTAGATAAACGCGAATCCTATACAAAAGAAGATCTTCTTGCCTCTGGTCGCGGTGAACTGTTTGGCGCTAAAGGCCCACAGTTGCCGGCCCCGAACATGCTGATGATGGACCGTGTCGTGAAAATGACCGAAACCGGCGGCAACTTCGATAAGGGTTACGTAGAAGCAGAACTCGATATCAACCCGGACCTGTGGTTCTTCGGTTGCCACTTTATTGGCGATCCGGTAATGCCTGGCTGTCTGGGCCTGGATGCCATGTGGCAGCTGGTTGGCTTCTATCTGGGCTGGCTGGGCGGCGAAGGTAAAGGCCGCGCGCTGGGCGTGGGCGAAGTAAAATTCACTGGCCAGGTTCTGCCCACAGCGAAGAAAGTGACCTATCGTATTCACTTCAAGCGCATCGTTAACCGCCGCCTGATTATGGGCCTGGCAGATGGCGAAGTGCTGGTCGACGGTCGTCTGATCTATAGCGCAAGCGACCTGAAAGTTGGCCTGTTCCAGGACACTTCCGCGTTCTGATCGTGCTTTTCGCACCTCCAGAAAGGCGAAACCTCCGCATTGCGGAGGTTTCTTTTTTGAAAGAGACGTTATCAGGCTATGAGTGCCCTGTCGCCGATGGCTTCTCGCCAGCCTCCAAGCCATTGTGACCTTTGATTTATCGTCTGATAAGGACACATTTCTTTAGAACGTCCAGCGATGCCGGCCTGATAACCACGTTGATGAGCCCGTTCCAGGCGATCTCGTTTCTGTCTCTTCATGCCTCGTTTCCCTCATTCTTTTGTCTGGTGGAAAGAAAACAGTGTCTGCACTCAATGCACAGGCACAGATAACGAATACCCCGAATTAGTCGCATCGTCAATGTTCAAAATTCATACGGGTGTCATATTTGTGAGCTAGCCGGAAGTTCATTTGTACAAAAATTGTGACGTGGCACAAGTAACAATCTGAAGTGAAAACGAAAAAAAACCGCAATCAGCGACAGGCCAACTGCGGTTTTTGATGATGAATTTTACTTATGGCAGACGGGAAATTTCTCTCGCGATGCTGGCCGACTCCTGTGCCCAACCCTGAGCCAGGACTTTCACCATTTCGTCATAGCCATCTTTCTGCTGCTTCAGCTCCAGATGGAAAGGACGCTTAATCAGCTGCCCCTGATGGTTCAGCAACCACTCCCCGCTGATCACCACCGCACCGTCATAACGGCCGTGGAAGCCCGTTACCGTGACGTTAAGCGTATCCTGGTCGTTACCCAGCGGCTGCGACGCGACAACCCAGCCCGGAAGCTGACTGCCCAGATTGGCCACCAGCGTGTTACGCAGCTGCTGATCCAGCGGGCTGGCCCACAGGTTGTTCGTCGCAATCACGTATTTAACGTCGCTGGTCTGATAGACCACGCCGTTTCCTGCCAGATAATCCGGCACGGCAACCTGCTCAACCCACAGCTGGCGGTTTCCCTGGCTGGCCGTGCTTTGTCCACTGCTGTGGGTAGACACAGGCAGCTGATAGTAGCTTTTATTATCTACCTCTGAACTACACGCCGTTAACAGCAGAGCGCCAACCATCAATAGCCACTTTTTCATTCTTTTGCCCTCTTCGGCTCAGGATCCTTTTTATCTTTCGCTTCGAACACCAGCGCATTGCTCTTCTCGTTGAGCGTTTTCAGCACCGGCTGCAGTTCACGTAAGACCTGATCAAGACGCTGCATATCTGCCACCATCTTGTTGTACGCCGCTGAACCCGGCTGGAAGCCCTGCATACTGCGGTTCAGCTCACGTAGCGTTTTCTGCATATCCTGCGGCAGCTGCTGCATGCTCTGGCTCGCCGTGATCTTGTTGATGTTATCCAGCGTGGTTTGCAGGCGACGCATCGTTGCCTGGCTTTCGCTCAGCGAGTTCGTCGCCGCTTCAATCATCGGATTCAGTGGCAGATTGTTGATCTTATCCAGCGTTTCCATCAGACGCTGCTGGATCTGAGCAAGACCGCTGCTCACCGTTGGGATGATCTTGTAGCCACCAAATTCACGAATACCGGTAATCGGCGGAGCTTTCGGGTAGAAGTCCATATCCACATACAGCGCACCGGTTACCAGGTTGCCGGTTTTCAGCGACCCGCGCAGACCACGTTCCATCAGCTGGGTGATATGAGTCGCGATATCCTGATTTTCACCAATCTGATTAAGCAGACGCTCCGGCTCGATGCGGATCAGTACTGGAATGCGGTAATCATCATCCAGCACCTGCTGAAGGCCCGGGACAAAGAACGGCACTTGCCCAACCGTACCAAGACGAATGCCGCGGAACTCAACAGGCGCCCCCGGCTGCAGGCCGCGAACGGAGTCTTTAAAGAACATCAGGAAATCAACGTGATCGGTATAGAGCGCATCCTGAATGCTTTTTTGATCGTCAAAGAGACGGAAAGCGGTGTTCTCTGCGACCGGCTGCCCTAAATCCAGCCCTTCCGGCACGTCAAAACTCACACCGCCACCAAACAGCGTGGTCAGCGACCCCATTTCAACGCGCATACCTGCCGAGGTCAGATCCACCGCGATCCCGCTGTCTTTCCAGAAGCGGACGTTGCTGGTGACCAGGCGATCGTTTGGCGCATTAATGAAGAGCTGATAGCTGATCGCGCGTTTCTGTGGATCAAACGTGCTTTTCTCAACCGACCCGACGCGGTAGCCGCGGAACAGAACCGGGTCGCCCGCCGTGAGCTGACCCGCTTTTTTGCTGTCGAGAATCACGCGGATGCCCTTGGCATCAGGCGGTGCAAGCGGCGGTGAATCCAGAAGCTGGTATTGGGCTGGCTGGTTACCCTTAGCACCCGGCTGCAGCTCAATGTAGGCACCCGAGAGCAGCGTCCCTAAGCCGCTGATCCCTTCGCGCCCCACCTGCGGTTTAACCACCCAGAAAACGGAATCGCCATGCAGCAGTTTTTCCATGCCGGCATTAAGGCGCGCCTTAATTTCCACATGGGTTAAATCGTCGGTCAGGGTTGCGCTTTCGACCACGCCCACGTCCACACTACGGCTTTTGATGGTCGTTTTACCGCCCTCAATCCCCTCGGCATTGGTGGTTATCAGCGTGACTTCCGGTCCCTGATGGCTGTAATGATAAAACAGGATCCATGCGCCGATCAGCGCGGTCACGATGGGGAAAATCCACACCGGCGACCAGTTCTTGACCTTCTGCACTTTCGCCTCTCCACTCTTATTTTCCATGCTCTTACTCTTCCTCATGGCTTGATTCAGGCTCACGATCCCACGATAAACGAGGGTCGAAGGTCATGGCCGCAAACATGGTCATAATCACGACCAGTGCAAACATTAAAGCCCCCATCGCGGGATAAATACTCATCAAACCGCCCATCCGCACCAGTGCAGAGAGAACGGCGATGACAAACACGTCAATCATTGACCAGCGTCCGACAAACTCGACCACTTCATAAATCAGGTGCATGCGTTCGCTGTCGCGTTTTCCATGACCCTTCGCATCCCAACAGAGCCAGGCGATGGCGATCATTTTTAAGGTTGGCACCATAATACTGGCGATAAAGATCACGCCGGCGACAGGATAGGAACCTTCGCCCCACAGCAGGATCACCCCGGCAAGGATCGTCGAGGGCATTTTATCGCCAAGCAAATCGGTGATCATGATCGGTAGAATATTGGCAGGCAGATACAGCATGATGGAGGTGACCAGCAGGGCCATCGTCCACTGAAGGCTATTTTTACGGCGTACGTGACCTTTCGTTTCGCAGCGCGGACAAACGTCAAGATCGGCGGGCAGCACGGCGGTGCAGCATGGGCAGGAACGCAGCCCCTGACGAATGCCGGGCACACCGACTTTTACCGTCTGCGCAAGCGTCGGTGCCGGGGCGATATCATCCCACGCCCAGCGCCTGTCCACGCACTGGAAGGCACGCAGCTGCAGGACGCAGTACAGGCACCACGGAATAAAGCTGCTGCCGATTCCCACATCGCCGTACGCCATGAGCTTCACGAAACTGACCAGAATGCCCGCCAGAAAGATCTCGGCCATCCCCCAGCTTTTAAGCTGAAAAAGGATACGCGCGAGCCGGATTTTCAATGATGAGGGCATCCTGACGCGGTTGACCAGCAAAAGGATAACGACCAGGCAAAAAGCCGGGACTATCTGGACAAACAGCAGAAAAAAGGTGCCGAGGCTGGCGTAATCTTCCGAGAACATGACGCCCGGAATTTCAAGCAAATCCACCTGGCTGGTTATCCCCCCCACCTTCATATAGATGAAGGGGAAGAGGTTGGAGAGCAGCAGCATAAACAATGCTGCCAGAGCGTAAGCAGTGGGACGCTGCCGCGGCGCGTCCCACTCGGTTGTCAACGTTGCGCCGCAACGTGGACACAGGGCTTTATGTCCGTGACCAAGCTCTGGCAACGCCACGAGCATATCGCATTGCGAGCATAAAATATGCCTGTCGGCATGGTGCTGGTCACACATATGTTATCCCTGTTTATGCGCCGTTTTTCAGAGACTCAAGGTACTCCCAGCGCTCAAATGCTTCTTCCAGGGCTTTTTCAGCCGCGGACAGTTCAGCCAGTACTTTCTGAGTATAGTCATGCGATTGGGTAAAGAATGACGCATCAGCAACCTGTTTTTGCAGATCCTCAAGCGCGGCCTCCAGCTCTTCAAGACGCTGCGGTAGCCCCTCCAGTTCGCGCTGCAGGTTATAGCTTAGTTTAGCCGAGGTTTTCTTGACAGTTTCTGCTTTTGTTACAGCAGGTTCTGAACTTATTTTGGACTTTGACTGTTTCTGCGCCATAGACTGCGATTGCTGTCCTTTTGCATCGTGATAACCGCCTACGTATTGTCCAATTCGCCCTTCACCTTCGAAGATCCAGCACTCGGTTACGGTGTTATCCACGAACTGACGATCGTGGCTAACCAGCATCACGGTCCCCTGATAACCGTCAATCAGTTCTTCGAGCAATTCCAGCGTTTCGACATCCAGGTCGTTCGTTGGTTCATCGAGAATCAACAGGTTACTTGGTTTCAGGAACAGACGCGCCAGCAGCAGACGATTACGCTCTCCGCCAGATAACGCACGAACAGGGGTCATCGCACGTTTCGGATGGAACAGGAAGTCCTGCAGATAACCCAGCACGTGGCGCGGTTTGCCGTTTACCATTACCTCTTGCTTGCCTTCGGCGAGGTTATCCATCACCGTGCGGTCCGGATCCAGCTCCGCGCGGTGCTGGTCGAAGTAGGCCACTTCCAGCTTAGTCCCACAGTGAATGCGGCCGCTGTCGGCCTGCAGCTGGCCCAGCATCAGCTTCAGCAGCGTGGTTTTTCCGCAGCCGTTCGGGCCGATAAGCGCAATTTTGTCGCCGCGCTGCACCTGGGCGGAGAAATCTTTCACCAACACTTTGCCATCAACCTGATAGTTGACGTTTTCCATTTCGAAGACAATCTTGCCGGAACGGGACGCTTCTTCCACCTGCATTTTGGCGCTGCCCATCACTTCACGGCGTTCGCTGCGCTCACGGCGCATTGCCTTCAGAGCGCGCACGCGGCCTTCGTTACGGGTACGGCGGGCCTTGATGCCCTGGCGGATCCACACCTCTTCCTGCGCCAGCTTGCGGTCGAACTCCGCATTCTGCAGCTCTTCCACGCGCAGGTTTTCTTCTTTCTCCAGCAGATAGGTGTCGTAATCGCCAGGATAGGTGACCAGCTTGCCGCGGTCGAGATCGACAATACGCGTCGCCATGTTGCGAATAAACGAACGGTCGTGCGAGATAAAGATGATGGTGCCGCTGAAGGTTTTCAGGAAGCCTTCCAGCCAGTCAATCGCTTCGATATCCAGGTGGTTCGTCGGTTCGTCCAGCAGCAGCACCTTCGGCCCGCTGACCAGCGCGCGGCCCAGGGCCGCTTTACGCAACCAGCCGCCGGAGAGCGCCGACAGCTCCATGTCCGCTTCCAGACCAAGCTGGGCCAGAACCTCGTTAATACGGTTTTCAAGCTGCCACAGACCGTGGTGATCGAGCATCTCCTGCACTTTCGCCAGTTCGTTGAGGTTCTTGTCGCTCGGGTCGGTCATCACCAGATGCGAAATCTCGTGATAGCGCTTCAGGTATTCGGCCTGCTCAGAAATGCCTTCCGCCACGAAATCGTAAACGCTGCCGGTCACGTGACGCGGCGGGTCCTGCTGGAGGCGGGAGACGATCAGATCCTGCTCGTAAACGATGCGGCCGTCATCCAGCCCCTGTTCGCGGTTGAGGATTTTCATCAGCGTGGATTTACCCGCGCCGTTACGGCCCACCAGACAGACGCGCTCGTTATCTTCGATATGCAGCTCTGCATTATCGAGAAGCGGCGAGTCGCTGAAAGAGAGCCACGCGCCGTGCATACTAATTAAAGACATTTATTTTTCCTTTCAGACCGCGGTAATCAACCAGCAGTTATGAATTTGACGGTTGCGGGCAAAGTCCTGAGACAGCGTTTTTTGGCTGATTTCTTGTGCTTTCAGTCCCAGGGCTGCTAAGCCGTCATGATCCATACGGAAGCCGCGTTTGTTGTTCGAGAACATAATGGTGCCGCCCTTGCGCAGCAGGCGCTTCAGGTCGGTCATCAGGCGCAGGTGATCGCGTTGAACGTCAAAGCTATCTTCCATGCGCTTGGAGTTGGAGAAGGTCGGCGGATCGATAAAGATCAGGTCGAACTGCTCGTCGGTATCACGCAGCCAGCCCAGCACGTCAGCCTGCATCAGACGATGCTGACGTCCGGTCAGCCCGTTAAGACGCAGGTTACGCTCCGCCCACTCCAGATAGGTGCGGGACATATCCACCGTGGTGGTGCTCCGCGCGCCGCCCAGACCCGCATGCACGCTCGCGCTGCCGGTATAGGAGAACAGGTTGAGGAAATCTTTCCCCTTGCTCATCTGGCCCAGCATGCGACGGGCGATACGGTGGTCGAGGAACAGGCCGGTATCCAGATAGTCGGTCAGGTTCACCCACAGGCGAGCGTTGTATTCGCCCACTTCGATGAAGTCACCCTTCTCGCCCATCTTCTGATACTGATTTTTCCCTTTCTGACGCTCGCGGGTTTTAAGCACCAGCTTGTTTGGCGCAATGCCGAGGACGGCGATGGTGGCCGCGATAACGTCCAGCATGCGCTGACGCGCTTTTTGCGCATCAATGGTTTTCGGCGGCGCATATTCCTGAATCACCACCCAGTCCGCGTAGCGGTCAACCGCCACGTTGTACTCCGGCAGGTCGGCGTCGTACAGGCGATAGCATTCAATTCCTTCCTGCTTCGCCCACTTCTCATATTTTTTCAGGTTCTTGCGCAGGCGGTTGGCGTAATCTTCCGCCACGCCGGATGGCTTGCTGTCCGCCGCTTTCTCCGCCAGATGGTAGTTTTTCTGCACGCAGTCCAGCGGGCCGTTTTTCGCCTTAAACTGGCGATCGGCACGCAGCTGCAGGCAGCTCAGCAGCTCCGGCGAGGCGCTAAACAGCGACAGGTTCCAGCCGCCGAAGTAGTCCTTCATATTGCGGCCCAGCAGGCTGTGCAGGGCAATCAGCGCCGGCTCGCTGTCCAGACGCTCGCCGTATGGCGGGTTGCTGATCACGGTACCGTACGGGCCTTTTGGCAGCGGGTTGGTCAGATTCGCCACGTCTTTCACCTCGAAGGTGACCAGTTCGCCGATACCGGCGCGACGGGCGTTGCTGCGCGCGCGTTCGATCACGCGCGGGTCGCTGTCCGAACCGTAGAAGTGGGAGGTGTACTCCGCCAGACCTTTACGCGCGCGGGTTTGCGCGTCGTCTTTGACCTCTTTCCAGAGCGCTTCGTCGTGCTGCGCCCAGCCTTTAAAGCCCCAGTGACCGCGATGCAGGCCCGGCGCGCGGTCGGTTGCCAGCATGGCCGCTTCAATCAGCAACGTACCGGAACCACACATCGGATCGAGCAGCGGCGTGCCCGGCTGCCAGCCGGAGCGCATCACAATAGCGGCAGCCAGGGTTTCTTTAATTGGCGCCATACCGGTACGATCGCGGTAGCCGCGCAGGTGCAGGCCCGCGCCGCTCAGATCGAGAGAAATACTCGCCGTGTCACCGTTGAGCCAGACGTTAATACGCAGATCCGGATTTTCGCGATCGACGTTCGGACGTTCCTTATTTTTACGCGTGAAGCAGTCCACAATGGCGTCTTTGACGCGCAGGGCACCGTACTGGCTGTTGCGGATCTCGTCGTTCACGCCGTTGAAATGCACCGCAAAGGTAGCATTGGGCGTGAAGATCTCTGTCCAGTCGATCATCTGTACGCCGGTATAGAGGTCCAGGTCGCTATAGACCTTGCACTCCTTCATCGGCAGCATGATGCGCGACGCCAGACGGCTCCACATCAGGCTCTGGTAAATAAGCCGCGTGTCGCCCTCAAAATGGACACCACCCTGAACCACCTGGCACTCTTGCGCGCCCAGGCTTTCCAGTTCAGTTTTTAACAGCTCTTCCAGCCCACGGGCCGTACTGGCAAACAGAGAATTCATATCGTCACTTTTACTCTTAGAAAATTGTCGCGCATTATAGCTAATATGGCGTGTATGTCATAAAGTTGAAGGCTTATTTTCATTTGTGGGAGTGTGCAGTGGCGACGTTATCCAGGCTTTTTATACATCCGGTGAAATCCATGCGCGGCATCGGCGTCTCTCACGCGCTGGCCGACATGAGCGGATTCGCCTTCGACCGTATTTTTATGGTCACCGAGCCTGACGGCACGTTCATTACCGCACGCCAGTTCCCGCAGATGGTTCGCTTTACCCCTTCCCCGCTTCATGACGGTTTGCACCTTACCGCGCCGGACGGTTCCAGCGCGGTGATTCGCTTTGCTGATTTTGCGGCTGTCGACGCGCCAACGGAAGTATGGGGTAATCATTTTACCGCGCGCATCGCCCCGGATGAGATTAACCGCTGGCTGAGCGGTTTCTTCTCCCGCGACGTGCAGCTGCGCTGGGTTGGTCCGGAACTGACGCGTCGCGTGAAGCGCCATGACGCAGTTCCCCTCTCCTTCGCCGATGGTTTCCCGTTCCTGCTGACTAACGAAGCCTCGCTGCGTGATTTACAAGGCCGCTGCAAAGCGAGCGTTCAGATGGAACAGTTCCGTCCGAACCTGGTGGTCACGGGCGCCGACGCCTGGGAAGAAGACACCTGGAAAGTGATCCGCATCGGCAGCGTCATCTTTGATGTCGTAAAACCCTGCAGCCGCTGCATTTTCACCACGGTGAGCCCTGAGAAAGGCCAGAAGCACCCTTCCGGTGAACCGCTGAAGACGCTGCAGTCGTTCCGCACCGCGCAGGATAACGGCGATGTGGATTTCGGCCAGAACCTGATCCCGCGCTCCAGCGGCGCAATCCGCGTCGGTGATGAGGTAGAAATTCTTGCCCGAGGGCCTGCAAAAGCGTACGGCTCAGGTCAGGAAGAAGAAGTGGTCGACGTTGTGACGAATGCCGCTTCTGCGGTAGATATTCACTGGCAGGGCAACGTCATCCGTGGCAACAACCAGCAGGTATTACTTGAGCAACTGGAGCAGGCAGGTATTCGCGTACCCTATTCCTGTCGCGCAGGCATTTGCGGATGCTGCCGCATCAGGCTGGTGGATGGAGAGGTTAGTGCGCTGAAAAAATCGGCAATTGGAAATGACGGCACAATTCTGTGCTGTAGCTGCATACCGAAAACGTCCGTACAGCTGGAAGCTTAAACCGCCTGTTCAAGGCTGAAGGAATCTACGCGCAGCTGCGGCTTCAGCCTGTCGTTCATCACTTTAATGGCATCGCCAAGCTGCATCGTCCGCCCGGCAATGGTTACGCCGGGCTGCGCCAGCAGGCAGAGTGCAGCATTTTCGCCAGGCTCAACCACCAGCAGGCTCACCTCTTCTGCGGTATCGCTCAGATTGACGCTGGCCGCGTCACCCGTTGCCGGAGTCCAGCTCATACCGTGCGCAAGAAAATGCCAGCTTTTTGGCATTTGCGGTTTCAGGAAGCGGATAGCCACCAGCGCATTTAATACCAGCTCGGCACGCTGCTCTTTAGAGAGCACCAGATCCCGGCATTTTTCTTCAAAGGAGAAATAAAGCGCCGCATCGTCAACGCAAAAGCCCGACGGGGAAAATGCATCCGGGGTTAACATTCGGCGGGCAAAACGAGAGCGAAACAACATGCCATTGGCTAAATCGAGCATCATTCGGTCATGCTCGTCGCAAAAATACCAGCGCCAGTTATCGTCAGGTTTAATTCGCATGTGTTTCTCCCGTCCCCAAACGTCCTGTACTAAAAATGTCCTGTTTGCCGCCTCGTTTATAACACCATTAATAAAAGACTATAATGACTAAATAAGCAACAGTGACGGAATATAAAACAACCAGGGCTGGAAATAAAGCCCTGGTTGTCTGATTAAGAGAAAAGATTAGATATGAGTAACGATTTCTTTAATCAGCGGCGGTCCTTTAAAAATAAAGCCGGAATAGATTTGCACCAGTGACGCACCTGCCGCCATCTTCTCGCGTGCAGCAATCACTGAGTCAATGCCGCCGACGCCAATAATCGGCAGACGTCCTTTTAATTCCGCAGACAGGGCGCGAATAATTTCGGTGCTTTTTAATTGCACCGGACGTCCACTTAACCCACCCGCTTCGTCACAGTTTTTCATTCCCTGCACGAGGGAACGATCGAGAGTGGTATTGGTCGCAATAACACCATCAATATTATGGCGAACCAAACTGTCGGCAACCTGGATCAATTCTTCGGGAGAAAGATCCGGGGCGATCTTAACCGCGACCGGAACATATTTATGGTGGATCGTCTGGAGTTCATTTTGTTTATTTTTAATGGCACTCAGAAGATCGTCCAGCGCTTCGCCATATTGTAAGGAACGCAGACCCGGAGTATTGGGTGAAGAAATATTCACCGCGATATAACCGGCATAGGCGTAGACTTTTTCCATACAAATCAGATAGTCATCTTTACCCTGCTCTACCGGCGTGTCTTTATTTTTACCGATATTGATGCCTAATATTCCGTCAAAATGGGCTTTTTTTACGTTCTCAACCAGGTGATCAACACCGAGGTTATTAAAGCCCATGCGGTTGATGAGCCCTTCGGCTTCAACCAGGCGGAACAGGCGCGGCTTGTCATTTCCCGGCTGCGGGCGCGGCGTGACGGTGCCGATTTCAATGGAGCCAAAGCCCATCGCGCCCAGGGCATCAATGCACTCGCCATTTTTGTCCAGACCGGCCGCCAGACCCAGCGGATTTTTAAAGGTCAGACCCATGCACTGCACAGGTTTTTCCGGCACATTCTGACGCACCAGAGCGGCCAGCGGCGTTCCGGTGATACGACGTAATTGCTGGAATGTAAATTCATGAGCGCGCTCAGGGTCGAGCTGGAAAAGGGCTTTACGAACGAAGGGGTAGTACATGAACTCTCCTGGATTCCCGGTGTGCAAACCGGGAGGGGATTATGGGCGATCCACGCGCGAAAGGGAATTGACCTGCGGCAAAAAATCAGCGCAAAACGCAATCGTTTACCTTCCCGTCTATTTCTTATGCACTTTTTCGCATTTTAATTGCAGATAAATCATTTAGTGGAATAACCGCGCGGTGTCACACTCCTGAAAATTGTTATGAATGTTAGATAAAAGCAAACAATTGGTTATAAGGAGGAAGTATGCGCGTCATTACCCTGGCCGGAAGTCCACGATTCCCTTCGCGCTCCAGCGCCCTGCTGGAATATGCCCGCGAAAAACTCAATGCCCTGGATGTGGAAGTGTGCCACTGGAACCTGCATAACTTCGAACCTGAAGATCTGCTCTACGCCCGCTTCGACAGCCCAGCGCTGAAAACGCTCATCGAGCAGCTTAACGGCGCTGACGGCTTAATTGTGGCAACACCTATTTATAAAGCCTCTTTTTCCGGGGCGCTGAAAACCCTGCTCGATCTGCTTCCGGAACGCGCCCTCGACGGCAAAGTCGTGCTGCCGCTGGCAACGGGCGGTACGGTTGCCCATTTACTGGCCGTGGATTATGCCCTGAAACCGGTGCTGAACGCGCTGAAAGCGCAGGAGATCCTCCACGGCGTTTTCGCAGATGACTCCCAGGTTATCGATTACCAACATAAACCTCATTTTACGCCGAACCTGCAAACCCGCCTCGATACTGCCCTGGAAACCTTCTGGCATGCCCTGCACCGCCGGGATATCCAGGCCCCGGCGTTTGGTCAGCCTCAAGGAGTCGCACATGTTTAAAACGTTAACCCGCATCGGCCTGGCAGGTCTGATGGCGCTTACCTCGCTGGCCCATGCCGCAGAAGCGGCTCCGGAAAGTTTGCGCATTGGCTATCAGAAAGGCAGCGTCAGCATGGTGCTGGCGAAAAGCCACCAGCTTCTGGAAAAACGCTTCCCGGACACCAAATTCTCCTGGGTGGAATTCCCGGCTGGCCCGCAGATGCTGGAGGCCCTGAACGTCGGCAGTATCGATCTCGGCAGCACGGGTGATATTCCGCCGATATTCGCCCAGGCGGCGGGAGCGGACCTCGTCTATGTTGGCGTTGAGCCGCCCAAACCGAAGGCCGAAGTGATTCTGGTGCCTGAAAACAGCGACATTAAAAGCGTCGCCGACCTCAAAGGGCATAAAGTGGCTTTCCAGAAAGGCTCCAGCTCACACAACCTGCTGCTGCGCGCCCTGCAAGAAGCCGGGCTCAAGTTCACTGACATTCAGCCTGTTTATCTGACGCCTGCCGACGCCCGCGCCGCGTTCCAGCAGAAGAACGTTGATGCCTGGGCCATCTGGGATCCGTACTACTCCGCTGCATTGCTGCAGGGCGGCGTTCGCGTGCTGAAAGACGGCACCACGCTGAAGCAGACCGGCTCGTTCTATCTGGCCTCACGTCCTTATGCGGAAAAGAACGGCGCATTTATTCAGGGCGTACTGGATACCTTTACCCAGGCCGATGCGCTGACCCAGACCCAGCGTCAGGAGAGCATTGCCCTGCTGGCGAAAACCATGGGCTTACCTGAGCCGGTGATCGCGAGCTATCTCAACCACCGTCCGCCGACCACCATTACGCCCGTGGACGCGCACGTCGCCGCGCTTCAGCAACAAACGGCTGACCTTTTCTATCAAAACCACCTGGTGCCAAAACAGGTCACTATTCGCGAACGCATCTGGCAGCCCGCAGGCAAAGAAGGAGCTAAATCATGAGTCTGAATCTTTTCTGGTTTTTACCCACCCACGGTGATGGACACTATCTTGGTACAGAAGAGGGCTCGCGCCCGGTTGACCACGGCTACCTGCAGCAGATTGCGCAGGCGGCGGACCGAATCGGTTTCACCGGGGTGCTGATCCCGACCGGACGTTCATGTGAAGATGCCTGGCTGGTCGCCGCATCGATGATCCCGGTCACCCAGCGTCTGAAGTTCCTGGTTGCGTTACGCCCGAGCGTGGTCTCCCCCACCGTGGCGGCGCGTCAGGCGGCAACGCTGGACAGGCTGTCCAACGGTCGCGCCCTGTTTAACCTGGTGACGGGCAGCGATCCGCAGGAGCTGGCGGGCGATGGGGTGTTCCTCGACCATACCGAGCGCTACGAAGCCTCCGCCGAGTTCACCCGCGTCTGGCGACGTCTGCTGGAAGGTGAAACCGTCACCTTTGAAGGCAAGCATATTCACGTTCGTGACGCGAAGCTCTACTTCCCGCCGGTGCAGCAGCCTCGACCGCCGCTCTATTTTGGCGGATCGTCGGATGTGGCCCAGGATCTGGCGGCAGAGCAGGTCGATCTCTATCTGACCTGGGGCGAACCGCCTGAGCTGGTGAAAGAAAAAATTGCCCAGGTGCGCGCTAAAGCGGCCGCCCATGGGCGCAAGGTGCGCTTCGGCATTCGCCTGCACGTGATCGTGCGTGAAACCAATGAAGAAGCCTGGCAGGCCGCCGACCGCCTGATCTCCCACCTGGACGATGAGACCATCGCAAAGGCGCAGGCCGCGTTTGCGAAAACCGACTCCGTCGGACAGCACCGAATGGCGTCCCTGCACAACGGCAAGCGCGAGAACCTGGAGATCAGCCCGAACCTGTGGGCGGGCGTTGGCCTGGTGCGCGGCGGTGCGGGCACGGCGCTGGTCGGCGACGGACCGACCGTAGCCGCCCGGATTAATGAATACGCAGACCTGGGTATCGACAGCTTTATTCTCTCCGGTTATCCGCATCTGGAAGAGGCGTACAAGGTGGGCGAGCTGTTATTCCCGCATCTGGATGTCGCCATCCCGGAGATTCCGCAGCCGCAGCGGCTTCAGCTTCAGGGCGAAGCCGTGGCGAACGAGTTTATTCCCCGCAAAGCCGCGCAGAGCTAAGGAGCGACCATGTCTGCCACCTCCCAAAAATGGCTGCTGCGCGCCGCGCCGTGGTTTTTACCCGTCGGCATTGTGGCTCTCTGGCAGCTCGCGTCGTCCACCGGCTGGCTGTCGAGCCGCATTCTGCCCTCTCCGGAGGGCGTCGTTGAGGCGTTCTGGTCGCTGAGCGTCAGCGGAGAGCTGTGGCAGCATCTGGCGATCAGCTCCTGGCGCGCCGTGATTGGGTTTTCCATCGGCGGCAGCATCGGTCTGGTTCTGGGCCTGATCAGCGGCCTTTCCCGTTGGGGCGAGCGGCTGCTGGATACCTCCATTCAGATGCTGCGTAACGTACCGCATCTGGCGCTGATCCCGCTGGTTATCCTGTGGTTTGGCATTGATGAGAGCGCCAAGATCTTCCTCGTGGCGCTGGGCACGCTGTTCCCGATTTACATCAACACCTGGCACGGCATCCGCAACATCGATCGCGGTCTGGTGGAGATGGCGCGCAGCTATGGCTTATCGGGTTTTTCTCTCTTTATTCACGTGATTCTGCCGGGCGCCCTGCCCTCCATTATGGTCGGGGTGCGTTTTGCGCTCGGCCTGATGTGGCTGACGCTGATTGTGGCGGAGACCATCTCGGCCAACTCAGGCATTGGTTACCTGGCGATGAACGCCCGCGAATTCCTGCAAACGGACGTGGTGGTGGTTGCCATCATTCTGTATGCCCTGCTCGGCAAGCTCGCCGACGTCAGCGCCCAGTGGCTGGAGCGCAGCTGGCTGCGCTGGAACCCGGCCTATACCCTTCAGGAGGCGAAAGCATGAATACTGCACGACTGAACCAGGGAACGCCGTTACTGCTGAACGGCGTGACCAAACGCTACGGCGAAAACACCATTCTTAACGGGCTGGATCTGCATATTCCCGCCGGACAATTTGTGGCCGTTGTCGGGCGCAGCGGCGGCGGCAAGAGTACCCTGCTACGGCTTCTGGCCGGACTGGAATCCCCCAACGGCGGTGACATTCTGGCAGGAACGACGCCACTTGCGAATATTCAGGACGATACCCGCATGATGTTTCAGGATGCACGCCTGCTGCCGTGGAAAACGGTTATCGACAATGTCGGGCTCGGGCTTAAGGGCAGCTGGCGGGATGAAGCCCGCCAGGCGCTGGCCGCCGTTGGGCTGGAAAATCGTGCGGGTGAATGGCCTGCCGCCCTCTCGGGTGGGCAGAAGCAGCGCGTGGCGCTGGCGCGGGCGTTGATTCACCGTCCGGGCCTGCTGTTACTTGATGAACCGCTCGGCGCGCTCGACGCCCTGACGCGGATCGAAATGCAGGATTTGATTGGATCCCTGTGGCAGGCGCACGGCTTTACGGTACTGCTGGTGACACATGACGTGAGCGAGGCCGTCGCGATGGCTGATCGGGTGCTGCTAATTGAGGACGGGAAAATAGGTCTGGATCTGACGGTGGATCTTCCGCGCCCTCGCCGCGTGGGCTCAGCAAGGCTGGCAGAGCTGGAAGCTGAGGTATTGGATCGGGTGATGAAGCGCGGGGGGACCGAGTTACAGCGAGCCAAGGCTAATGCCTGATGCCCTCACCCCGGCCCTCTCCCACGGGGAGAAAACACTAAAAACGGCAACCGAGGTTGCCGTTTTTCTTTTACCTGCCCACCGGCATTTTTAAATCAGGCCAGTGCCTTAGCAATCTTCTCGTACAGATCGCCAGACAGGTTCTCCAGCCCTTTCAGCTGCTCAAGCGCGGCACGCATCTTCGCCTGACGCTTCGCATCGTAGCGTTTCAGACGGATCAGCGGCTCAATCAGGCGCGACGCCACCTGCGGGTTACGGCTGTTCAGCTCGGTCAGCATTTCCACCATGAACTGATACCCGCTGCCGTCTTCGGCGTGGAACGCGGCCGGGTTGCTGCTGGCAAACGCGCCAATCAGAGAGCGCACGCGGTTTGGGTTGCTCAGGGTAAAGGAGCGATGCTTCAGCAGGCTGCGCACGTTGATGAGCGCATCGGCCGCCGGGCTGGTCGCCTGCAGGATGAACCATTTGTCCATCACCAGGCCATCCTGATGCCACTTGTCGTCGTACTCCTGCATTAACGCATCACGGCACGGCAGTTCAGCGGCAACGCTTGCACCCAGCGCCGCCAGGGCGTCGGTCATGTTATCCGCTTCGTGGTACTGCTTGCTCACCAGAGTGTTCGCCAGCTCGGTTTCACCAAACGCCAGATAGCGCAGGCAGGTATTGCGCAGAGAACGTTTACCAATGTCCGCGTGCTCAACGCGATAAGCGTCAAGCTTGTTGGCGTTATAGATAGCCAGGAACTCATCGGCCAGCTCAGCAGCCAGCGTACGGGTCAGCGCTTCACGCACCGCCACAATGGCAATCGGGTCGATGATGTCAAACAGCTCGGCGATTTCAGTCGCTGACGGCAGGGTCAGAATTTCAGCGGCCAGGGCCGGGTCAATCTTCTCATCCAGCAGGATCGCGCGGAACGCGTCAGCCACATGAACAGGCAGCGACAGCGGCTGGCCCTGCTGATGACGGTTTACGTTGAGCTTAATGTAGGTCGCCAGCAGGCTTTGCGCCGCGTCCCAGCGGGAGAAGTCGTTACGCGCGTGACGCATCAGGAACGTCAGCTGCTGATCGCTCCACTTGTATTCCAGCTTCACCGGCGCGGAGAATTCGCACAGCAGCGCAGGCACCGGCTGGAAGTAGACGTTATCGAAGATAAAGGTCTGCTCGGCCTGGGTCACGTTCAGCACGTGATGTACCGGGTGACCGCCCTTCTGGAGCGGGATGACTTTGCCTTCGTTATCGTACAGCTCAATGCTGAACGGAATATGCAGCGGATATTTCTCTTCCTGCTCCGCCGTCGGCGGCGTGCGCTGGCTGATGGTCAGGGTGTACTGCTCGGTTTCCGGATTGTAATCGTCTTTGACGGTGACAACCGGCGTCCCGGCCTGGCTGTACCAGCGGCGGAAGTGAGAGAGATCGACATTAGAGGCATCCTCCATCGCCTGCACAAAATCGTCGCAGGTGGCCGCGCTGCCGTCATGACGCTCGAAGTACAGCTGCATCCCTTTCTGGAAGTTCTCCTCGCCCAGCAGGGTGTGGATCATGCGGATAATTTCAGCACCCTTCTCGTACACCGTCAGGGTGTAGAAGTTGTTCATCTCGATGACTTTATCCGGGCGGATCGGGTGCGCCATTGGGCTGGCATCTTCCGCAAACTGCAGGCCGCGCATGGTACGCACGTTGTTGATGCGGTTCACCGCGCGTGAACCCAGATCGGAGCTGAACTCCTGATCGCGGAAGACGGTCAGGCCCTCTTTCAGGCTCAGCTGGAACCAGTCGCGGCAGGTGACGCGGTTACCAGTCCAGTTGTGGAAATATTCGTGGCCGATAACGCGTTCGATATCAAGGTAGTCTTTGTCCGTTGCGGTATCGGTACGCGCCAGCACGTATTTGGAGTTAAAGACGTTAAGGCCTTTGTTCTCCATTGCGCCCATGTTGAAGAAATCGACGGCGACGATCATATAGATGTCGAGGTCATATTCGAGGCCGAAGCGCTCCTCGTCCCACTTCATAGAGTTGATGAGTGAGGTCATCGCCCACGGCGCGCGGTCAAGGTTGCCGCGGTCAACAAACAGCTCCAGCGCCACCTCGCGGCCTGAGCGCGTTTTGAAGGTGTCGCGCAGCACGTCGAAGTCCCCCGCCACCAGCGCAAACAGGTAGCACGGTTTCGGGAAGGGATCCTGCCACTGCACCCAGTGACGGCCATTCTCCAGCTCGCCTTCGCCTACGCGGTTACCGTTAGAGAGCAGGAAGGGATACAGGGTTTTATCGGCGATGATTTTGGTGGTGAAGCGCGCCAGGACGTCCGGACGATCGAGATACCAGGTTATGTGGCGGAACCCTTCCGCTTCACACTGGGTACACAGCGCCACGCCCGACTGGTAAAGCCCTTCCAGCGCGGTGTTGGCGGCTGGGCTGATTTCATTCACGATGCGCAGCGTAAACTGTTCCGGCAGGTTGTCGATGACCAGCTGGTTGTTTTCTTCTTTATAGTCTGACCAGGCTTCATCATTAATATGCAGGGAGACCAGCGTCAGGTCTTCACCATCCAGACGCAGCGGCACCGCAGTTGCGCTATGGCGCGTCACCTGGCTCACCGCCGTGACAACGGTTTTAGTGGCATCCAGGTCAAAAGTCAGATCGATTTCGCTAATCAGGTAATCCGGCGCACGGTAGTCGTGGCGGTATTTGGCTTGTGGCTGTTGTGTCATAGAAAACCTTATGCATCGTTTGTCGAGTAACGTTTCAATATATTCCTGTTGCGCAAATCGCGCTATGCAGAATGTTCATCTTTTCAGGGTCAAAACCTTTTTTTGCTACATTTGTATAACACGGGGCACAAAATGCCCTCGACCATAAAACGCGCTTATGTTGTGATCGGGGTTCAATAAATCACTAAACAAGGTATACTCCGGAGTTGTTTATTGTACTAAACGCTCCTGTGAGAGGATGCTACTGCGCACCTATGACTCAATTCGCTTCTCCAGTTCTGCATACGTTGCTGGATACCGACGCGTATAAACTGCATATGCAGCAAGCCGTTTTCCACCATTACTATGACGTTCACGTCGCGGCGGAATTCCGCTGTCGTGGCGACGACTTGCTCGGTATCTACGCAGACGCCATTCGTGAACAGGTCGATGCTATGCAGCATCTGACGCTGCAGGACGAGGAATATCAGTGGCTTTCTGGCCTGCCTTTCTTCAAAGCCGACTATCTGAACTGGCTGCGCGATTTCCGCTATAAGCCGGAGCAGGTCACCGTGATTAACGATAACGGCAAGCTGGATATTCGCCTTGAAGGTCCGTGGCGGGAAGTGATCATGTGGGAAGTGCCGCTTCTGGCGGTGATCAGTGAACTGGCTCACCGCTACCGTTCGCCGGAAAAAGGCGTCGAGCAGGCGGTCGCCGCGCTGGAAAATAAACTCGCAGCCTTCTCCACGCTGACCGAAGGGCTGGACATGTCCCGCTTCCGCCTGATGGACTTTGGCACGCGTCGCCGTTTCTCACGTGACGTTCAGGAGGCCATCGTTAAACGTCTGCAGCGGGAGCCGTGGTTCGTGGGCACCAGTAACTACGATCTGGCACGACGCCTCAGCCTGACGCCAATGGGCACCCAGGCACACGAGTGGTTCCAGGCGCATCAGCAGATCAGTCCCGATCTGGCTAATAGCCAGCGCGCGGCGCTGGCCGCATGGCTTGAGGAGTACCCGAATCAGCTCGGGATCGCCCTCACCGACTGTATTACGATGGATGCCTTCCTGCGCGACTTTGGTCCCGAGTTCGCTGAACGTTACCAGGGGTTACGCCACGACTCCGGGGATCCGGTTGAATGGGGCGAGAAAGCCATTGCCCATTACGAAAAACTCGGCATTGACCCGATGAGCAAGGTGCTGGTCTTCTCGGATAATCTCGACCTTGCGAAAGCGGTCGACCTCTATCGTCATTTCAACACCCGTGTGAACCTGAGCTTCGGGATTGGTACCCGTCTGACCTGCGATATACCTCAGGTAAAACCTCTGAATATCGTCATCAAACTGGTGGAATGTAACGGCAAGCCGGTGGCGAAACTCTCCGACAGCCCGGGTAAAACAATCTGCCATGACAAAGCGTTTGTCCGCGCATTGCGCAAAGCGTTCGATCTCCCCTTGATCAAAAAAGCCAGTTAAGCGCTTACGGGAGCCTTTATGGCTCCCTTCTTCTTATTTATTTCTTAATTCTTCTCTTTTGACTGCGAAATTTACTTGTCTGATAGCGGATGGCAGGTAACATAGATATCCCCCCATAAGGGTGGACAAGTGTTTATTTTTTCCGACTATTAACAGAGAGAATATTATGAGCGTTGTGCCTGTAGCCGACGTACTCCAGGGCCGTGTCGCCGTTGACCAGGAAGTCACCGTGCGCGGATGGGTGCGTACCCGCCGAGATTCTAAAGCTGGCATCTCCTTCCTCGCCGTCTATGACGGTTCCTGCTTTGATCCTGTACAGGCCGTCATTAATAATTCTCTGCCCAATTACAATGATGACGTTCTGCGACTGACAACGGGTTGCTCCGTCATTGTTACCGGCGTGGTTGTGGCTTCACCGGGTCAGGGCCAGAGCTTCGAAATTCAGGCCACTGCGATTGAAGTCACCGGCTGGGTTGAAGATCCTGACACCTATCCGATGGCGGCAAAACGCCACAGCATCGAATATCTGCGTGAAGTCGCCCACCTGCGTCCGCGTACCAACCTGATTGGTGCGGTGGCGCGCGTGCGTCATACGCTGGCGCAGGCGCTGCATCGTTTCTTCGATGAGCAGGGTTACTTCTGGGTGTCTACCCCGCTGATCACCGCCTCCGATACGGAAGGTGCGGGTGAGATGTTCCGCGTCTCGACGCTGGACATGGAAAACCTGCCGCGTACGCCTGAAGGTAAAGTGGACTATGACAAAGACTTCTTTGGTAAAGAAGCCTTCCTGACGGTATCTGGTCAGCTCAACGGCGAAACGTACGCCTGTGCGCTGTCTAAGATCTACACCTTTGGCCCAACATTCCGCGCCGAAAACTCCAACACCAGTCGTCACCTGGCGGAATTCTGGATGCTGGAGCCTGAAGTGGCGTTCGCCAACCTCGACGATGTCGCTGGCCTGGCAGAAGCCATGCTGAAGTATGTCTTCAAAGCGGTGCTGGAAGAGCGTCCTGACGACATGAAATTCTTCGCAGAACGTGTAGACAGCGATGCTGTAGCGCGTCTGGAGCGTTTCGTCTCTGCCGACTTTGCGCAGGTGGACTATACCGACGCGGTGGCGATCCTCGAGAAATGCGGTGAGACGTTCGAGAACCCGGTTTACTGGGGCGTTGACCTGGCGTCTGAGCACGAACGCTATCTGGCCGAGAAACATTTCAAAGCGCCGGTTGTCGTTAAAAACTACCCGAAAGACATTAAGGCCTTCTATATGCGCCTTAACGAAGACGGTAAAACCGTGGCAGCGATGGACGTACTGGCGCCGGGCATTGGTGAAATCATCGGTGGCTCTCAGCGTGAAGAACGTCTTGACGTGCTGGACGCGCGTATGGAAGAGATGGGCCTCAACCCCGCTGACTACAGCTGGTACCGCGATCTGCGCCGTTACGGTACCGTACCGCACGCCGGTTTTGGTCTGGGCTTCGAGCGTCTGATTGCCTACGTTACAGGTGTTCAGAACGTACGCGACGTGATCCCGTTCCCACGTACTCCACGTAACGCCAGCTTCTAATCGGTAAGAGACTGAAATGGCCAGCAAATGCTGGCCATTATTTTATTCTGTATTGTCAGTTTTCGTCAGCGCAAAGTCAGCGTCTTTAAACCTTCCCCCCGTCACAACCACTAGCTGTTACGTTTTGTTTCCGCGAAATATCCAGCCACAAAAAATAAACCCCACTCTTATTGCGATTATTACACCCTTAGGCGATAGCACAAATTTCAACCACTTTTACAGCCATCCGGAAGGCCTTTCGCAGTCATAAGAAAAAACAAGCCGTTTAAGGTCTGTTTATACGAATCGCCTTTATCTCAATTAATCATAAGGAATTCATATATATAGGATAGGCCTTGCTGTTTAATTCGCCAGGGAGTTCTGAAGTTTGAGATGGTTCACAAAGTTCCGAAAAATACATATTTGGTTACACATATTTTCTTTCGGTTACTTAATCTTGAGAATTGTAGCACTTTCAGGCTAGCGAAACGCTTCGCCGAATGGAAAGATGCCTGTCAGATACATAAAGACACCAAACTCTCATCAATAGTTCCGGAAATATTTATTGACAGAATTTATTGACGGCAGTGGCGAGTGTCATAAAAAAACCAATGAGGGTAATAAATAATGATGAAGCGCAATATTCTGGCAGTGGTAATCCCTGCCCTGCTGGTAGCTGGTGCAGCTAACGCTGCAGAAATCTATAACAAGAACGGCAACAAGCTGGACTTCTACGGTAAAGTTGTGGGCGAACACGGCTTCACCACTTCTGGCGAACACAAAAACGCAGACTCCTCTTACGGCCAGATCGGCTTTAAAGGCGAAACTCAGGTTAACGAAAACCTGATCGGTTACGGTCAGTGGGAATACCGTGCGAAAGCTGGTGCAGCTGAAGGCGACCAGACTAACGTAACTCGTCTGGCATTCGCAGGTATCAAAGTTTCTGAAGCAGGTTCTCTGGACTACGGTCGTAACTACGGTATCGTTTACGACGTAGAATCCTACACCGATATGGCTCCGTCCTTCTCTGGCGAAACCTGGGGTGGCGGCTATGTTGATAACTACATGACCAGCCGTTCTACTGGCCTGCTGACCTACCGTAACAACAACTTCTTCGGTCTGGTTGATGGTCTGAACTTTGGCGTTCAGTACCAGGGTAAAAACGACCGTAGCGATCTGCGTAAAGCGAACGGTGACGGCGTTGGTCTGTCCCTGGGCTACGAGTTCGGCGAAGGCTTCGGTCTGATCGGTGCATACAGCACTGCAAACCGTACTCTGGATCAGAAAGAAGATGGTAAAGGCGATAAAGCTGAGTCCTGGGCAGTTGGCGCGAAATATGACGCGAACAACATCTACCTGGCGACCGTTTACGCTGAAACCCGCAACATGAGCATCCTGGGTGATAGCACAGCGACTGTGTACGACGTTGCTAACAAGACCCAGAACTTCGAAGTTATCGCACAGTACCAGTTCGACTTCGGCCTGCGTCCTTCCGTTTCTTACGTTCAGTCCAAAGGTAAAGACCTGAACGGCATCGGCGACCGTGACCTGGCGAAATACATCACCACTGGTGCGACTTACTACTTCAACAAGAACTTCAACGTGTACGGTGACTACCGCTTCAACCTGCTGGACGACAAAGATGCGTCCACCAGCTGGGTTGGCTCTGACAACCAGGCTACCGTTGGCGTAACCTACCAGTTCTAATCAGTACACCACTTTGTTATATGCTTAATGAACAGGGCTTCGGCCCTGTTTTTTTATGCGTGACAGAAAATAATGGCGACTTTTGAAAAGCCGCACGCTTTTCGTCGCAAACGGTTGGCATTTTGTAAATCTACCGTTAACCTGATAGCGGATTTCACTTCTGTAATCACAATGGAACTTCGTCATGTTTGAGAACATTACCGCCGCTCCTGCCGACCCTATTCTGGGCCTGGCCGATCTGTTTCGTGCCGACGACCGCCCTGGCAAAATCAACCTGGGTATTGGTGTATATAAAGATGAAACCGGCAAAACTCCGGTACTGACCAGCGTTAAGAAAGCTGAGCAATATCTGCTGGAAAACGAAACCACCAAAAACTACCTCGGTATTGATGGTATCCCTGAGTTTGGTCGCTGCACCCAGGAGCTGCTGTTCGGTAAAGGCAGCGCAATTGTGAGTGACAAACGTGCCCGTACAGCACAGACCCCGGGCGGTACCGGTGCGCTGCGCGTGGCGGCGGATTTCCTTGCGAAAAACACCTCTGTTAAGCGCGTATGGGTGAGCAACCCAAGCTGGCCGAATCACAAGAGTGTGTTTAACTCTGCGGGTCTGGAAGTGCGTGAATATGCATACTACGATGCGGCAAACCACTCTCTCGACTTTGACGGCCTGCTGGCGAGCCTGAGCGAAGCGCAGGCCGGTGACGTGGTGCTGTTCCACGGCTGCTGCCATAACCCAACCGGGATCGACCCGACGCTTGAGCAGTGGCAACACCTGGCGAAGCTGTCCGTTGAAAAAGGCTGGCTGCCGCTGTTTGACTTTGCCTACCAGGGCTTCGCCCGTGGTCTGGAAGAAGATGCCGAAGGCCTGCGCGCGTTCGCAGCCGTGCATCAGGAGCTGATTGTCGCAAGCTCGTATTCCAAGAACTTCGGTCTGTACAATGAGCGCGTGGGTGCCTGTACGCTGGTTGCCGCTAACGAAGAGACCGTCGATCGCGCGTTCAGCCAGATGAAATCGGTTATCCGCGCTAACTACTCTAACCCACCGGCACACGGTGCGTCTGTTGTTGCCACTATCCTGAGCAACGATGCGCTGCGCGCCATCTGGGAACAGGAGCTGAATGATATGCGTCAGCGTATTCAGCGCATGCGCCTGCTGTTTGTGAACACCCTGGCTGAGAAAGGCGCGGACCGCGACTTCAGCTTTATCATCAAACAGAACGGCATGTTCTCGTTCAGCGGCCTGACCAAAGAGCAGGTTCTGCGTCTGCGTGAAGAGTTTGGCGTGTACGCCGTGGCCTCTGGCCGCGTGAACGTTGCTGGCATGACACCTGACAACATGGCGCCACTGTGCGAAGCGATTGTCGCCGTACTGTAATTTGCGCCCATAAAAAAGCCTGCGTCATGCAGGCTTTTTTTTATTCTGGTTACCAGACAGGCATCTCATCCTGAAGGAACGGATTATGGAGCCGTTCGTAGCCCAGCGTCGACATCGGACCGTGTCCAGGGATAAACGTGACGTCATCACCCAGCGGCAATAACTTTTGTTTAATTGACTGAATCAGCTGCCCGTGATCGCCGCGCGGAAAATCGCTGCGTCCTACGCCACCCTTGAAGATCACATCGCCGGAAATCAGCAGACGGGACTGGTCATCAAAGAAGACGATATGGCCTGGCGTATGCCCAGGACAATGCAACACCTGTAAAGTCACATTCCCTACGTTAACGCGCTCTCCTTCGTTCAGCCAGCGATCGGGCGTCAGGGGCTGACACTCATCAAGGCCAAACATGCGGCTTTGGGCGGGTAAACCCTGCAGCCAGAACTCATCTTCTTTTTCCGGGCCGATCACCGGCACACCGTAGTGTTCAGCCAGTTCAGCCGCAGCACCTACATGGTCAAGATGACCATGAGTGAGCAAAATCTGCATCAGCGTGACGCCGCTTGCTGCGACTTCCTGCTTGATTTTCTCAGCGTCACCGCCGGGATCGACAAGCGCGGCCAGTTTAGTCTGTTCGCACCAGATCAATGAACAATTCTGGGAGAACGCGGTAACCGGAATAATACGATAGTTCATACTGCTCCTGTGTTTCGTTATTACCAGTGCCGAACCGGACCGGTATCAATATGCACAAAGTTGCTGCTGGGGTAATATCCTACACCACCTGCGCGCATAGATAACGCGGCTTTGCGAATATTGGCTAACGAAACGCCTTCAATATGGAAATCCATTGCCTGTCCCTTCGTGTGATAGCTTTTTTTGGCTACCCCGCGACTGTGGGCGCGCAGTTCATTATTGGTATCAATCGAGCGATAGCCAGAGATGAGCTGCACCGGCTTGCTGGTGCCCAGCAGGCCCTGAAGGCGGAAAAGCTGATCAAACAGTCCTGGATCGATGGCTTTTATTTTATTCGCGCGGAAATCACGGAAAAAATGGTTAAGTCTTGCTAATTCATCCTGAATATAGCCTCTGCCATCGAAAAACTCCGCTTTTAGCGACTCACCGGTATGCAGGTTGTTGAGCGTTAAAACTCGCGGACGAGGTGTCGAGAGGGTGGCAAATGCTGGCGTCGGCAGGATGGCCGCTGCGCCAAGCGCAACGCCACCTAACGCCAGCAGTTTGCGGCGATTAGCGTCAAATTTGTCCATGATAATCAGGTCTACAGGTAAAAGAAATCGTAATATGCTTAGCGCACGAAGGGCACCTTAACTGGCAAAACCAGGTACGTCAAGGCGCCCAACCCCAGTGAATACGCGGCTTACAGCGATATTGCCCCCTATTCACCCTAACTTACGACAATCATTTTTCCCGAACTGCTTCATTTACCTGATTAATTGTTCCGCTTTTGGCAAAATTTGTGCGCCGGATCGCGCGGTGAGATCATAATTGTAAATATCTGTACGATACTGGGTACGCCCGTCCTCACCCACAAATGCCGTCAGATAGTAAAGATTGACAGGAATATTGTGGCGAATATTAACGTAACGCGTATCCCCCTGCTTCAGGGCATCCGAGATACGCGTGTCGTTCCAGCCCGCATCCTGCAACAGCATATTGGCCAGCTCCGAGGCTTTGTTCACGCGCACGCAGCCAGAACTCAGCGCGCGCGTGTCTTTCTGGAACAGGTTGTGGTTCGGCGTATCGTGCAGGTAGATAGCTTCTGAACTCGGCATATTGAATTTGTAGCGCCCTAAAGAGTTATGCGCTCCGGGAGCCTGCTGGAAGCGGAACGGCAGATTCGACGCTGTGATCGTCGACCAGTCGACCATATAAGGATCGATGGCCTCTTTACTGTTCCATCCACGCATTACCGTATAGCCATGACGTTCCAGATAGCCCGGATCGTTCCAGACCTTCGGAAGAATGTCTTTACGCGCCAGCGTCGGCGGCACGTTCCACGGCGGGTTAACCACCACGTTATTCAGCGCGCTGCTCATCATCGGTGTTTTACGATCCGGACGCCCGACAATCACGCGCGACGCCAGTTTTTCGCTACCATCCTGATAATAGACCAGGGAATACGCCGGGATGTTTACCATAATTCCGGTAGAGAGCGTTCCCGGCAGCAAGCGCAAACGCTGGATATTGAGCGCCAGCACCCCTGCCCGCTGCGCAGGCGATACGTTCAGCCAGTCGCGCGTCGTCTGGCCAATGACGCCATCGGCCCCCAGCCCCTGAGCGGCCTGGAATTGTTTAACGGCCGCAACCAGCTCGCGATCGTAAGCCGCAGGTTTGTTGCTCAGGGCAACGGCTTTCTTCTCTTTAACTGGCGCTGACGGGCTGACGGCGGCGTTTTGTGGATCGTCACCCGGGAGAACTATCTTTGGCCCGCCGTCAAGAAGACCGGAGCGCGTCAGGATCTCGCGCAGGGCGGGCACATCGCTGCTCCACTGCCCCGGACGCAGCGTCGCGGTACCGCGCATTTGGGGCCATGGACGCGTGTCTCCCACTAGCGCGAGGAGCGACTGGTGCAGAGTGGCATAGTGTGGATGCGCCGGTGCCAGGCTGGCAATAAAGCGCGGCAGTTCGCCATTGTCCAGCGCGAGCTGCCACTGGTTAATCACCGACAGCGCCGGCGTCGCCAGCTTGTACGGCTTATCGCTGTACAGCCAGCGGTTGCCATTGACCGGAATACCCGCCACGAACTGCAGGTAGCCCATCATGGCATCGGAAAGCACCACATCACGCGCCTGCCCGGTGACGGCAGGATCGGTTAACAGCTCAACCCACTTTGTAAACTGCGGCTGAAACCCTGCAATCGCAACCTCTGCCAGCTGCTGCTGGAAGGCGCGCACGGCATCGCGATTTTCCCACATCGGTTTCATATCGCGGGCGGCATAGAGGAGCGTGAGCTGATTGATATAGACAGGCGTATAGCCTGACGGCAGCACCGACTGCAGCTGCTGACTGAGCGATTCTGCGTCGATGCCTTCCGGCAGCGGTTTAATACCGGCCATGATAGCCGTCGCCGGAGACTGCTCCAGCGGCTGGGACAACGACGTTGGCTGAGCGCCTGTCGTTGCCGAGCTGTCAGTCGGCACAATTTCAGGCTCGTCGGCCTGGGCGGTTAACAGCGGAGCAAACATCACTGCCAGGCATAAACTCAGCGCAGACAGCTGACGACCACATTCTTTCTTTAGCAACATCCCTTGCCCCCTGTTTTCACGACATGCCCATCACGTGGGGCTTTCTTTCATTATAGGTAGACGGCTAAGCTGTTGCCTTACCTTATGTAAAGAAGTTTAAAGATAACGCAGCCCCAAGCACAAGTTAAGTTTAAAAAAAAGCGGCGCCAGTGCGCCGCTTCGGGTCAGAAGACGCTTCAGGAAGCGTCCGCCGTGGTTTCCGGCAACGACTCCGGCGGCTGCGGCGCAAAGCCACGCAGCCCCACAACGTGAACGTGTTCGCTGTTCTGGAACACCTTACGCACCAGTTTGTAGGTGGTGCCCTTCTCGGGGCTGATGTTCTCCGGCGCCGCGATAATGAGCTGCATATCGAGACGTTCGCAAAGCTCGAACAGCGTGGCAATCGAGCGGGCATCAAGTCGCGCCGCCTCATCCAGGAACAGCAGTCGGCATGGGGAGATGTCTTTGCCGCGCAGGCGGCGCGCTTCGTCTTCCCAGCTCTGTACGACCATCACCAGAATTGACATGCCGGTACCGATCGCTTCACCGGTAGAGAGCGCCCCGGATTCCGCACGCAGCCAGCCATCTGAGCCACGGTTTACCTCGACTTCCATTTCCAGATAGTTACGGTAGTCCAGCAGCTCTTCACCGATGGTTTGCGGCGTACGTTGCCCCATATCAATCTGCGGGTTCAGGCGCTGATACAGCTTCGCCAGCGCTTCGGAGAAGGTCAGACGGTTGCTGTTGAACAGATCCTGATGCTGCTCGTGCTGCTCTGAGAGCACTTCCAGCAGCGTCGCGTGGGCTTCACGCACGTTGACGTTGAGGCGCACGCTATTCACCTGGCCAAACGACACGCTCTGCAGGCCCTGGTTCAGCTGGCGGATACGGTTCTGCTCGCGCTGAATGGTTTTACGAATGATGTTCGCCACGCTGCGGGAGCTGATCGCCAGCTTCTGCTCGCGGGAGGTCAGCTCCTCCGTCAGGCGGCCCAGCTCGATTTCCATCTGTTCGATGGCTTCGACCGGATCGTCGGTACGGATGATGTCCTGACGAATACGCTCGCGCAGGTGCTGGTAAACCGCCACGAAGAACTGGATTTTACGTTCCGGACGTTTCGGATCCTCCGACATGCGCAGCACGTCGCGCAGGTGTTCGTTATCCGCCACCGCCAGACGCAGCGCACCCAACGCCTTATCCGACATGGAGCGCAGCTCATCGGCAGAGAGATACGCCAGCTCGCGGCGGTGCAGACGACGCTCAACGTTATTGTCTTTCACCATGCGCATCACCGCGCACCAGCCCGCCTTCGCGGTCACGACCTGCTCGCGCATTTCGTGATAGTCGCGTTCCAGCTTGCGCAGGCGACGGGTCAGGTTATCCATTTCGGCTTCGCAGAAGGTCAGCGCTTTTTCCAGCTGATTGCGACGCGCGCGGTTATTGCTGAGCTGCGAATGCAGCTCGTCACGACGAATACGCGCGCGCTCTTCTGCCCCGCTGTCGGCACGCACGCCGATGTCCTGAAGCTCTTTCTGCAGATCGTTTAACAGCTCTTTCTTGGTATCGAAGGAGCTTTTCAGCGAGGCCAGCACCTGGTTGTACTGGTTCAGCTGAGCGGAGTGGCTGCGCATCGCTTCGCGGGCGCGAGTACGTTCCGCCTCCGCCTGCTCAAGGCGCTGACGCAGTTTTTCGTTCAGATCGCTGTTACCGCTCAGCATTTCAGCCGAATCGGAGTAGCCAAAGTGGGCCCGACGCTGCACCACTTCCGTCAGGGCAAACGCCTGCTGACGCGCTTCGCGCTGCACCTGCTGCGACCAGGCATAATCTTCTTTTAACTGCTCGAACTGTTCCGGGTCGCTCTGCAGGACAGACACGACGGGCTCCAGCTTCGCCAGCTGATTGCCGTGCTGCTGAACGAAACGCGCGGCTTCCTGCGCTTCATCCAGACGCTCCTGGATCTCATCCACGCGGTCAGCCAGCTTGTCATCCGCCAGCAGATTCAGGCGCGGCAGAATGCGGTTAAGGGCAGCGACGCCCTCTTTCGCCTGTTCAAACTGAACGCGACTTTGCTGGTTATCGCTTTCATGGCTTGCAATCGCACGTTCCAGCTCGCCACGGCGGGTATTGAGCTTGCGGATTTCGGCTTCCGGATCCGCGTCAAACGCTACGGCGAGATGGCTGCCGATAAAGCGGCTGAACGACTGGTGCAAACGCTGGGTTTTCTGCACGTCAAACGACAGGGTCGCAAAACGTTCAGACAGCGTTTCACGCTCGGCGTGCAGGCTCTCGATGCGGCTTTCGCGCGCGGCGCGGCCAAACAGCGGCAGCTCCGGGAAGCGGGAATAACGCCACTGGCGGTCGGCAATTTTCACCACCACCGCTTTTTCCAGCTCGTCGACGCTGAATACGCTGTCATCGAACGACTGCGGATCCCCTTCGATCAGGTAGAGATCTTCCGGGCAATCTTCCAGGCCGGCAAGCTGCTCAGAAATCAGCGACAGATCCGGGACCACAATCGCGTTGCGGGATGGACCGTACAGCGCGGAGAAGTACGGCGCATCGTCCAGGCCAACGTCGTCATAAATCTCGGACAGCAGCACGCCGCCAAAACGCTCGGCTAATGCATTCAGGCGCGGATCTTCTGACCCGCCCGGCTGGCTTAAGCGCTCAATTTCTTCATCGACGTCGCGCTTGCGGGCGCCCACTTCGTCACGCTCAACGATGGCTTCACGCTCGCGCTCCAGCAGCTGCTGCAGGTATTCGGTCACCTGCTGGCTGGATTCAAACTCCTCGCCACACTGTTCGCTGAGCTGGTTCAGGCTGCTTTGCGCTGCCAGCCAGACCGGCGCACGCTCCAGGAGCGTCTTCGAACGGGACTGAATCTGCTCCAGCTCCTGACGCAGGGTCATACGCTGTTCGCTGGCGTTTGATACGGTGTCGGACAGGGCCGCAATACGCGCTTCCAGCTCCTGATGCAGGGCCTCAAGCTCGTCGAAATCGTAATTTTTTCCCTGACGCTTGCAGAATTCCGCCAGCAGACGCTCGGCTTCCTGCTGCTCGCGCAGGCGCTGCTCCAGCTCGTTCAGACGCATACGCAGCGGCTGGACCTGCTCGGCCAGATGGCGCTGGTTCACACCGTCGCGCAGCAGTTCACGGGCAACGTTCCAGGCTTCGCTACGCGCCAGCGGGCCGTTAATCGCGACCACCAGCTGATAAGCCTGCTCAAACTGGCTGTGCGCCGTTTGCGCGACGCTCATTTTCTGTTCGAGGGAGAGCAGTTTCTCGGTGGCTTCCTGCTCTTTGGCCTGGAAGGTATCCAGCCACTCGTCGGCGCTGTCCGGCGTCAGGTCAGGCAGATGGCACAGCTCTTTTGCACGCTGTAATGCCTGCAGTGCCTGGGTGTACTGAATCGCACGCGTCTGCTGCACGTCAAGCGCCTGCTGGTAATCGGCAAGCTGGCTTTTCAGCTCATCCACTTCCAGCTCGGCCGCTTCGGCGCGGGCTTCGTTCTCTTCCTGCATGTCGGCGGCTTCAGCCACCACTTCATTCTGCTCTTCGAGACGAATCTGCAGCTCATCGAGATCCGCTTCATAGCGCTCGATTTTTTCCTGCTGACGCAGCGCAGTCTGCACCAGGTTCAGGTGATCGCTGGCGGCCTGATAGTCGGCTTCCAGGTCGCCTTCAGCACCGTTGTGCTCGCCCAGCTCGCGCGCCATTTCAACGTGCTTGTACTGCTCGGCCACCAGCTGTTTGCGGGAAGTAAACAGCTCGCGACGGTATTCTAATGCCTGATCGAGATGCACGCGGCGCTCGTTGGCGTGGCGCATGTAGTCCGCCGCCACGTAGTTGGTGGCTTCGCTGATCAGGTGTTTAAACAGGTCGCGGTCAGACTGGGTCACGCGAATCGCTTCCAGCGTCATGCGGTTTTCGCGCAGCGCCGCTTCCATGTCCTGGAAGGCCTTACGCACGCCGCTGTTTTCCGGCAGCAGGTAGTCGCGCAGGGAGCGGGTAATCGCGCTGGAGATACCGCCGTAAAGGGAGGCTTCGATCAGGCGGTAGTATTTGCTACGGTCTGATGCGGTGCGCAGACGACGCGCCACCACGCCCAGATCGAACATCAGCGAGTGGTAGTCGGTAATGGAGTTGAACTGCTTGAACTGCACGCCTTCGATGGCTTCGAGCTTGTCCTTCAGCTCCTGCAGCGTCAGCACGCGCGCCTGGCGTTCGTTCAGGGTTTCCGTCAGCAGCGCCGTCGGCTGCACGGAGGTCGGCAAGCCCTGAATCGCAAACGGCTTGATATCCACTTTACGGTCACGACCGGCGACCTGCTGCAGGCGCACGCCCACCACCACGCGCTGATGACGGGAGTTGATGACGTCCAGAACCGAATAACAGACGCCGGCCTTCAGCTTACCGTGCAAACCTTTATCACGGGAGCCGCTTGTTGCCCCCGCTTCGGTGGTGTTACGGAAGTGAAGCAGCGTCAGGTCAGGGATCAGCGCCGTGACAAAGGCCGCCATGGTAGTGGATTTACCCGCACCGTTACCGCCTGAGAGCGTCGTGACCAGCTCATCCAGATCGAACGTTCGGGCAAAGAAGCCGTTCCAGTTAATCAGCGTCAGTGAGCGAAATTTACCGCGTTCAATCATTACTCTTCCTCCCCGCTATCCGGCAGATTCTCTTCATGCTCATCATTGAGCTGCAAATGGTTTTCCACCGGCATCGCTTCACCGTCGCGGATCATGCGAAGCTGCGCTTCACGCGCGTCATCGCCCGCACGCACGTCGGCGCCGAAGCGGAAGACAGATTCCGTAATGCGGAATTTGCTGCTGTCGTGGCCCATAAACCAGACCATCCCCAGACGGCGCAGACGGTTCAGGGAAGAGCGAACCTTTTCCTGTAATTTCTGACGGTCAAGATCCGACCCCGTCGAGCGGTTGTTCACCAGCTTGAGCAGCTTGCTTTCATCTGCCAGCGTCAACAGCTCGTCGTAAAGTTCCTGCTGGGTGAAGATCCCTTCATTCGCCAGACGTTCCGGGCTGAGGTAGAGGTAGCAAAGAATTTTGCCGACCATCATATCCAGCTCGGAGAGCACGGAACGCGGAATCAGCGTCGTGGAGCGCGGACGCAGGTAGAAAAAACCTTCCGGCGCGCGGATAAGCTCCACGTTGTAGCGCGCGTAAAACTCTTCCAGGTACTCCTGGAAGTCCATCAAAAAGGCGTGATTATCCAGCTCGTCTAATCCAATGTGACGACCGGCACGCAGCTGGCTGTCCAGCGCCGGAAATAACGGATTCGCCAGCGCCTGTGCCAGCTTAACTGGCATCACTTGTTCAATATTTGTCAATGACATGCGCCTGTACCTTGGCTCCGTAATCGTTGATTGGCTGCCACTTCGGCGGCAGGCCGGTGAAATCTGCTTGCGCGACGCCCAGGCGCACCGCCTGGTCTACCACAATGCGGGCAATGTCAAAGTGGCGCGCGCGTGGATATTGCGCCAGATAGTCGCGCACCACGAGCCCAAGATCCAGCGGCACTTGTCTGGTTTTGTAGACAGCGAGCTGTTCTTCGATCATCGCCGCAAGCTGCTCGCGAATTTCGTTAAATTCTTCGTATTCCAGATCCGGCGGCAGTTCACCGGTCACCTCTTCATCGCGCAGCGCCATCTCTTCGTCGCGCATATCCAGCAGACGATCGGCATTGGCGTAGGTCAGCGCCCACGGCGCATCGAAATAGGTCTGCACCGACTGACGCAGACGCTGAGCAAAGACGCGGTTTTTATCCATATCAATCGCGGTACGGATAAATTTATGCACGTGTCGGTCGTAGCCGATCCACAGGTCGATCGACTGCTGGCCCCAGCTAATAATGCGGTCGAGTTTGCTTTGCAGGTCGAAGACCAGGCGGTCGATAAAATGCAGATCGTCGTGCGCCAGGGTCGCATCCTGGATGCGCAGCAGGTTGGCCTGCAGCTTATCCCCTGCGGCTTCCAGCGTATCCTGGAGTTCGCGCAGCGTGCCGGAGGTTTCTGACAGCAGAAGTTCACAGCTGGAGATGGCCGCTCGCCAGTCTTTATTAAGTAGCTGCGCGATATCGTCTTTCACCTGCTGCTGCTGTTCGTCCATCAGGCGCTGGGTGAGATCGATACTGTCGAAAATCTCGGCCACCGAATATTTCAGCGGCGCGTAGACGTTACGGTGCCAGTGGAATTCGTCACCGTTTTCATCTGCGGCATCGGCGGCGCGCTTAAGCTCACCCGCCACGATCGAGAGCTGCATGGAAAGACGCAGCGTAGAAAATTCACGCTGGCGGATGTAGTAATCGGTGATGCCGATGCCCAGCGGCGTCAGGCGATAGATGGCGTTTCCTTCCGCCTGCTCGCTGGTAAAGCGGTTCAGCAGACGTTGACGCACCATATCGTTGATCGCGTTGTTGGCACGCACGCTAATGGTTTCGCTGGTTTGCTCAAACGCATCACTGACGTGGCGGAACGCATCCACCAGTTCACCCTCGCTCATTTCACCGTCCAGCCGTTCGCCGTTCAGCGTGGCAACCGCCAGCAGGAAAGAGAGTCTGTCTACCGGCAGCGAGATGGAGAAATCGTTTTTCCTGGCCCAGGCAACCAGTTCGGGGACTGTCTGGGAAAATTCACTCATAGGTTATCCTTGCATCTGCGGCTTGTGCGCGGTGACGTGAATATAGCGGCCAAGGCTGACAAAAGGCTCCTGGCGACAATACCGCGTTTCTAATTCTGTTAAGGTGTCAAAACAGTCACGCTGTTTGTGTTTTTCACGCAGATAATCATGAAACACCCTGACGCCCGTCTTCCCGACGATCTGCCAGCCAATCTCTTCCAGCCAGCCGTAAACCTGCTGCGGATCGCGCGGATAGTCCGGGGAAAGCGTGCGTTTTTTCTTTTTAGGCATCCCGACCTGCACATAGTCGAAGTTTCCTGCCACCATATTGTGCATCAGGAAGCCGTTAGCATTGTAGAACATCAGCGACAGCGTGCCGCCCGGGCGTAACATCGACCACAGGGTTTGTAACACGCTTAGCGGATCGGCAACCCACTCCAGCACCGCATGAAACAATATCAGATCAACCTGGGTTTCCAAATGCTGTGCGATGTCCTGAGCGGCGCATTGTATAAAATGCATGTTGTCGCTCACACCTTTCTCTTCTGCGGCACGCGTCGCGCGGGCGACCATTTCAGCAGAAAGATCGCAAAGCGTGACGTGATGACCGAGCCCGGCCATTTTTATCGCCGTCTGCCCTTCACCGCCTCCGGCGTCAAGCACGCGCAACGTTTGCCCGCCAAAGGTAGCCAGAATGGTGTCCAGATCCTGCCAGAGGATCGTCTGACGGAGCTGCCCTTTCGTGGTGCCATAAATGTTGCGCGAAAACTTTTCCGCGATGTCATCAAAATTGCGATCCCGCATTGGGAGAGTTCCACTCGCTAACTGCAAAACCGCTATTTTGTCACACCCGCGCGGAGAATGAACCTCTCTGGTGTAATATCACGGGTAATCACCTGCTATATGGTCAAAAAAGGAACCAAAAAGGATGCTTTTTACCCTTAAGAAATACGTTGGAGGGATGATGCTTCCCCTTCCGCTGCTGCTCATCATCATTGCGCTGGGGCTGGCGCTGGTGTGGTTTAGTCGCTTTCAGAAAAGTGGCAAAACGCTTATCACGTTCGGCTGGCTTGTCCTGCTGCTGCTGAGCCTGCAACCGGTGGCGGATGGCCTGTTACGTCCTATCGAAGCTAAGTACCCGACATGGCAGGGAAACCAGAAAGTTGAATACATCGTGGTGCTGGGCGGCGGATATACATGGGATCCTGACTGGGCCCCCAGCTCGAACCTGATTAACAACAGCCTGCCGCGGCTAAACGAGGGCATTCGCCTCTGGCTGGCGAATCCGGGATCAAAAATGATCTTCACCGGCGCGGCGGCAAAAACGAACCCGGTGAGTACGGCGGAAGCGGGTGCCCGCGTCGCGGAATCGCTCGGCGTCCCGCGTTCCTCGATTATCACCCTGGACAGCCCAAAGGATACCGAGGAAGAGGCCGCTGCGGTGAAGCAGGCGATTGGCGATGTCCCGTTCTTACTGGTGACCTCCGCCTCACACCTGCCACGCGCGATGATTTTCTTCCAGAAGCAAGGCCTGCACCCGCTTCCCGCGCCGGCAAACCAGATGGCCATCGATGCGCCGCTCAATCCGTGGGAACGGGCGATCCCATCCCCGGCCTGGCTGATGCATAGCGATCGCGTCGGTTATGAGACGCTCGGACGCCTCTGGCAGTGGCTGAAAGGATCGTCAGGCGAGCCAGGGCAAGAGTGACCTCGCCGCAAGATCGAAGTTGGCGCGATTGAAACGTCCGGTGTTGACCAGTTGCGCGACTTCGTCCCAGAGCAGGTAAAGCCAGCGCCGCCAGAGAAACGCTTCTGCAACGGGCGCGCGTTGAAGGTAGTGCCACAGTAACCCTTCCGCCGCCCCGCTGTCGCTGAGCCTGAACAGCTCATATTCGCGCGGAGCCCAGAGCATGATCCCCGGCCCCAACATTGCCAGAAGCTGATCGCTGCGGGAGTCCTTTAGCATGCTGCGCAGAGTAAAATTGCCGTGGATCAGAACGCAGTTGTCATTAAATCCTTCGAAAAGCGCCGGTAAGCACTCGCGGGTGCGAAACAGAATACGTTTGTCCTGCATGGTTAAACCGGTATTGTTGAACTGGTTAAGCGTTCCCCACAGCACTTCGACCCGCTGGCGATACCACAGCGGCCACAGGTTTTCCTGAGTGCTGTCGACCGGACCGACAAGCCCGCGGCTATCCTGACGGTGCCAGGCCAACAGCGCCTCGACAATCTGGTCTTTTAACTGCTCCCAGCGTTCCGGCGTGCGCGCGGGCGCTTCAACGGGTACGCCGCGTAAACGCTCAATCAGCAGCACGTCCGGGCCGGGATGTTCCTCGTGGGTCATCACGCCGTACACCGTCGGCATACGGACGGTTCCCTCCCGCGCCAGCATCGACATTTTCCATGCCAGCTGCCTGGCAACGCCCGGCGAGGTGAAACTTCTGGCCATCAGCGGCATTGGGTTGCCCTGACTGTCATACAACGACCAAAGCGCGGTATCGGCCTTTTCACTCACGCATTCGACCCGGCTTAATTTCTCACCCAGCAGATGGCTAAGTTCGGCACGCAGCTGTTCCATATGAGATTACCCCCATTAAGACTACTGCTTTTATAATGAGCGTCCTGAAGGGAGATGTCACCCGGAAGAGAACAATTAGGAAAAAGAAAGGGGAACTAGCGAGGGAGGGAACATCCCCCCATCAGGAGGGATGCAGGCAGTATTAGCGCAGCTCGGCGCGGACGCGCTCAAGATCTTCCGGCGTATCAACGCCCGTTCCAGGCACTTCGCTGGCAACGGCAACGTGAATTTTTTCGCCGTACCAGAGCACGCGAAGCTGCTCCAGCATTTCGATATGCTCCAGCGGACTCGGCGCCCAGGTAACATATCGACGAATAAAACCGGCCCGATAGCCGTAGATCCCGATATGACGCAGGAAAGTATCACCGATGGTCTCTTTAGAGAGCGCAAAGCGATCGCGATCCCACGGGATGGTGGCGCGCGAGAAATAAAGCGCATAGCCTTCGGCATCCATGACCACCTTCACCGCATTCGGATTGAATGCCTCTTCAGCGTGGTGAATGGGCACCGCTAGCGTCGCCATACCGACCTGACGCTGAGCCAGGTTTTCTGCCACCTGACGGATAATCACCGCCGGGATCATCGGCTCGTCACCCTGCACGTTAACGATGACCGTATCATCACTGAAGCCACATTTCTCAACCACTTCCGCCAGACGCTCGGTGCCGGACTGGTGATCGGCGCGGGTCATGCATACCTCACCGCCTGCCGCCTCAACCGCACGGGCGACGTCAGGATGATCGGTAGCAACAATCACGCGATCGGCACCGGATTCACGCGCACGCTCAAGGACATGCACAATCATCGGCTTGCCGTTGATATCCACCAGCGGTTTACCCGGAAGACGCGTTGAGGCATAACGCGCAGGAATAATGACAACAAAACTCATGGTTTGCTCTCTTCTGCCACCAGGGAACGAGCTTCATTTTCCAGCAGCACCGGAATGCCGTCACGCAGCGGGAAAGCCAGGCTGTCCAGCTTGCAGATCAGCTCCTGTTTGTCCTGACTGTAGTAGAGTTTGCCGTTGCATACCGGGCAGGCAATAATTTCAAGTAAACGGTGATCCATAGTTCCTCCGTATGGGTAATCGCTAAAGCTTAACACATTCCCTTTTCAGGGAGTGCCTGTTTCCCAGCCACTTCGACAGGATGTAAACAGTCCGTCAGGCACCCGACCCAGCGTCACGTCGCGAGCACCCTGCCAGCGCGCGAATTCGCTAATGGCGAACGTTAAGCCTTTTTCCAGGCTCGCCGTCACCCTGACGCCCTCTTCCAGATAAAGCGCAATAATTTCAAGCGTGCCGGTCTTGCGGTGCATTTTGGCATCCATGCGCCCGACCAGTTGCCCCTTATGCAGCAGCGGGAGAACAAAGTAACCATACTGGCGCTTTGGAGCCGGGGTATAACATTCCAGCCGGTAGTTAAAATCGAACAGCTGCTCGGCGCGTTTTCTGTCCCAGACGACCGGGTCGAAAGGCGACAACACCGCACTGTGGGTTGCCTGAAGTTTCCCCTCCAGGGCCAGAGGCAGTAGCGGGAGGAGATCCGCATGCAGCCACATTTCGCCCAGCGTTTCCACCGTGACGGGGATGACGCGCTGTTCGCGTTGCCAGATGTCCAGCAGCGGTTTCAGCGCGGGCTGGCGAAGCCGATAATAATCTGCCAGCCATTGCGGGCGGAAAATCCCCAGGCTGCGGGCGCTGTTTTCGAGCATGATAGCCTCGGCCGCCTCCTGGGTAAGCAGGTCACGCTCGTCGTCCCAGTGCGGCATCACGCGATGCGTCAGGTCGTAGACGCGCTGAAAATTACGCCGCTCAATCACCATGACTTTGCCTGAGGTGAACAACCCTTCAAGATGACGTTTGTGCGGTTTCCACTCCCACCAGCCGCTGGTGCCTTTGCGCGGGTGTTCAAAATCGGCGGAGCGCACGGGACCGTTTTCCTGAATATGCGCGATAAGCTGCTCAATTTCAGCCGCATGTTCCAGCATCCACGCCTGGCGGTATTTCCAGCCCATCTTTTCAGGGGCAAGCATACGGTGGCGAACCAGGGCAAAATCGCTTCGGGGCAGGAAGCAGGCTTCGTGCGCCCAGTACTCCATTAACTCCCCCTTGCTGAGCGCCTCATCCAGCCACTGAGAAGGATAATTCCCCAGGCGGCTAAACAGGACCAGGTAAGGGCTACGGGCCACAATGTTAATGGTGTCGATTTGAAGCAGCGACATGCGCTGGACGGTAGAGAGAATATCGGCAGGCTGCGCGCGGCGGCGGGGCTTTTTAAGCAGCCCCTGCGCGGCAAGGTGTAAATGACGTGCGGCTGAAAGCGAGAGTTGCGGTAAAGACATGCGTTTTCCTGTCAGTCAAAGCGCCACCAGAACCGCGTAAGCCTTTACTGCACCAACGCAATCAGTTCCTGGAGCAAGTGTTCCGACTGATCGCCGCTGAGTTCAGCGTCAACCGGCAGATACCACCAGTTATCTTTCGCAAAGGCACGGCATTTTACCGCATCTTTTTCGGTCATGATCAGAGACTGCCCGGGTACGGTCAGGGCGTCTACCTGCCCTTCCACCAGCGCCTGATGGTCGGCCAGCGGAACGCGTTTTTCCAGCCGGGCACCACAGTGTTCCAGCGTCGCGAAGAAGCGCGGCGGATGGCCAATCCCCGCCATCGCCACCGATGAAGGCAGCTCAGCAACCGACCGGCGTTCACCCGTCACCAGGTTGATCGCCAGGCCTGGCTGCAGGTACATCGGGATTTCACCCGCTTTTGCCTCACCGCCGTTCACAATCACCGCATCAACGGACTTAAGACGCGAAGCGCGTTCGCGCATGGGTCCGGCCGGCAGCCACCAGCCGTTACCGAAGCGGCGAACCCCGTCGATGACCACAATCTCTTTATCACGCGCCAGCGCGTAATGCTGCAGGCCATCGTCAGTGATAATGATTTGTACCGCATGTTCGGCAAGCAGTGCCTGAACGGCGTCGCTGCGCACCGGGGAGACCGCAACCGGTGCGCCGGTACGCTGGAAAATCAATACCGGTTCATCACCCGCTTCGGCGGTCGTGGTTTCCGCCGTCAGCAGCAGCGGATAACGCGCCGCTTTACCACCATATCCGCGCGATACTACCCCCGGGCGGATACCGCGTTTTTGCAATTGCTCGACCAGCCAGATCACTACCGGCGTTTTACCGTTGCCGCCCGCCGTAAGATTACCGACAACCACAACCGGAACCGGCGCGCGCCAGGCGCGCTTCAACCCCAGACGGTAAAGCAGACGGATAATGCCGCTCACCAGGCCGTATAGCCAGGAGAGCGGCAAAAGCAGCAGCCACAGCGGGGATTCACCGGACCAGATGCGTGCAATCATTCGCCGAACTGCATCTTATGAAGCTGGGCGTAAACGCCGCGGTGTTCCAGCAAATCAGCATGGCTTCCGCGTTCAACAATGATGCCATCCTCAACCACGACGATTTCGTCAGCCTGCTCGATAGTCGACAGACGGTGCGCAATCACCAGCGAGGTACGGTTCTTTTGCAGCTCATCCAGCGCAGACTGAATAGCGCGTTCAGATTCCGTATCCAGCGCAGAGGTCGCTTCGTCCAGAATCAGAATCGGGCTATCGCGCAGCAGCGCACGCGCAATGGCGATACGCTGACGCTGACCGCCGGAGAGCAGTACCCCGTTTTCACCGATTATCGTATCCAGACCGTTATCCATTTTGTTGATAAAGTCCATTGCGTAGGCCATACGCGCGGCGTTCTCAATCTGCTCACGGCTGTATTCATCCGTGCGCGCATACGCAATGTTGTTAGCCACAGTATCGTTGAACAGGTGCACGTTCTGGGAAACCAGCGCCACCTGGTTACGCAGCGACTGCAGGGTATATTCCCGCAGGTCATGACCGTCCAGGAGGATCTCACCTTCGTTAATATCGTAGAAACGGGTGATCAGGCTGGCAATGGTCGATTTACCCGAGCCGGAACGGCCCACCAGCGCCACGGTTTTACCCGCCGGAATGGACAGGTTGATATTACGCAGCGCCGGCGTTTCACGTCCAGGATAGGAGAAAGTGACATTGCGGAATTCAACATCGCCACGGGCGCGCTCAATCTCGCGAGTACCTTCATCTTTTTCCTGTTCGGAATCCAGAATGCTGAACAGCGTCTGACAGGCGGCCATCCCGCGCTGGAACTGGGCGTTCACGTTCGTCAGGGATTTCAGCGGACGCATCAGGGCAATCATCGAAGAGAAGACCACGGTGATAGTACCCGCCGTCAGCGTCTCCATCACGCTAGGGAAACTTGCCGCATAGAGGACGAATGCCAGCGCCAGGGACGCAATCAGCTGAATAATCGGGTCAGAGATGGAAGAGGCCGAGACCATTTTCATCCCCTGCAGACGCATTTTATTGCTGACTTTATCGAAGCGTTTGGTTTCGACGTCCTGACCGCCAAAAATCAGAACTTCTTTATGTCCTTTCAGCATCTGTTCCGCGCTGGTCGTCACCTGCCCCATCGTGTTCTGCATATTCTTACTGATATTGCGGAAGCGCTTTGAGACGACGCGGATAGCAATAGAAACTATCGGCGCCAGAACGATAAGGATGATCGACAGCTGCCAGCTGTAATAGAACATCATCGCGAACAGGCCGATGATTGACGCGCCCTCACGCACAACGGTGATCAGCGCGCTTGAGGACGAGGAGGCAACCTGCTCTGAGTCGTAAGTAATACGGGACAGCAGCGTCCCGGTAGACTGCTTGTCAAAGAACGAGACCGGCATGCCCATCATGTGGCTGAACAGGCGACGGCGCATGGTCATAACCACTTTCCCTGATACCCAGGAAATACAGTAGCTGGAGATATAGCTGGTGATGCCGCGTAAGATCATCAGTCCGATAACCACCAGAGGCATCCATAGCAACACTGAGCGATCCGTTTTACCAAAACCGTCGTCCAGTAACGGTTTGAGAAGCGATAGCATAAAAGTATCGCTGGCTGCGTTGAGGATTAACGCTACTCCCGCCACGATCAGGCCTGTTTTAAAGGGCGCAATCATCGGCCAGAGTCGGCGGAAGGTTTGCCACGTGGAGAGATCTTTGTCGTTATGCATTCAAAAAACCAGCATTCGTTGAAATAGCCGCATATTCTACCCGTTATCGACGGGCTCGCCAAACCACTGATGATACCAAACGGGTAAAAATTGCTCTCGCAAGCGCCGGATTTGCCAGTGATGTTGCGAGAATGTCACCGATATTTGTCCAGAATGAGGGGTATCGTGCCAGATGTACCCCTCTTTTCGGTAGCGTCGGACAACTTTTGCCGACGGGAATCGCCATGCGTTATAGCGGGCCGCGGAATCCAGGGCGATCTGACCTTCCACCCGCTGCACCAGCGGCAATGAAGAAGAAGTATTGCTGCCATGATGGGGCACCTGTATGAGCGTGGACGTCAGATAACGCCAGTAATGGCTAAGCATAGCCTGTTCCGCTTGCGCTTCAATGTCCCCCGTTAGCAGAACGCTCTGCTCACCGTCGTCCACCTTTACCACGCAGGAATGGTTATTTCCCTGAGCCGGGTAATTTTCAGGGGGCCAGTGGACGGTGAAGGAGAGTCCCTGCCATTTCCATCTCTGCCCGCGAAAACAGGGCCGATGCCCCACCTGGCGCAACGGGCTTCTTACCCACGCGTCCGGCCACGCTTTTTGCAACGATGCGAGTCCTCCCGCATGGTCGAGGTGTTCATGACTGAGAATAACGCCTTCAGGCCTCAGGTGATGCCAGCGAAGCCATGGGATAATTAACCGCTGCGCGCTATCCCCGCCCGGCCAGGCGAGCCCGGTATCATAGAGAATGGCTTTTCCCTGCCGTTCAATGACCATCGCCAGCCCCTGCCCCACATCCAGCATATGCAGCGTCCAGCTCTCGCTTTTTTCCGTTCGCCAGAGAGGAAATGTCAGCAAGGCACTTCCTGCAAGACAAACTGCAGGAAGGGTTTTCCAGGCACGAAAGCGCCAGCCAATGATGATAAGCCAGGGCAGTAATGTCATGTACTGCCAGCGTTGGTCGACATTTTGCCAGCCGTCAGGCAGGCGCATGAGGAGCCAGAACAGCCCCGCAAGTGATTTATCGGCTGTGAACCAGACGACGCTTTCAGGTGCCGCCAGCGGCAGCAGATGAAGCAGCATACCGAGCAGAATCAGCGGCACGGAGACAAACGTCACCAGGGGAACGGCAAAGAGATTCGCGACCAGAGAAGAAATGCTGAAGCCGTGGAAAATCAGGACCTGTAGCGGCATCAGCAGCATCAGCATGCCCACCTGCAGATAGATCAGGTTCAGCAGCGGCCGTAGACGTCGTGCCCTGCGCCAGCCAGGAAGAGGCAGCCACTGAAACCAGAAAATCAGCGCGGCGACGGCAAATGCAGACAAGAGCAGACTCTGCGAGAGTATGGCTAAGGGATCGCTTATCAGGATCGCCGCGATACAGCAGACCCACACCTGCCAGGGAGACCATTGCCGTGCAGCGATCCGCAACATTGCAAGCACAGCAAGCGCGATGATCGTGCGTAGCGCAGGAGGTTGCAGACCGGTAAGCCAGGCGTAGAAAGCGGCAAAGCATAACCCGGCCAGAAGAGGCATTTGCCAGTGGATCCGGTGGCTGGGTAATAAAAACTGGAGCCCACGTGCGAGTAACCAGGCGAGGGATGCCGCCAGCGCGATATGCAGACCCGAAATCGCCATCAGATGCAGCGTCCCGGTTTCACGCATCAGGTCTTTTATTTCCCGGGGCACATCCAGACGTTCACCCATTCCCAGACCGAGAATAACCGCCCCCCATCGGTAAGCAGAAAGGCGGTTTTGCAGTGACATGAGATATTGCGCTCGCAGGCTGCAGCGTCCATCGACGAGTTCCGCACGGGTGAAGCGTCCGCTCAGCGTTTGATGGCGTGCAAAGGCGCTACGCTGGGAATCATAACCGCCGTCGTTCAGCTCGCCGTGGGCAGGTCTGAGCCTGAGCGTCATGGTCCAGCGCTGACCGGCACACGCTTTCTGTGGCAGATAATTGCCATACAACGTTACGCCGGTAGAGGCCCACCAGCGCTTGCCATCAACGCTAAGAATGTTTCCCTGATGCTGCGTTGCGCCATCTGTGGCGGCGATCGCTACCTCAGCCTGCACGGCCCCCGTGGTTAAATGTTGCATCGGCCAGACGCTCTCCTTCGCAGCCAGAATACCCCACACGCAAAATAACAGCGTGATACCCGCATACTTCAGTCGTACGTTTCGCCGTGCGGCCAGCACGATCCCGCCAAAAATCATTATCCACACGGTATGACGTGATGGCAGTTCAGGTAACCAGAGTAACGGGGCTATCGCCAGAATGGCGCAGATACCAAGCGCGGGAATTCCCATTGCTACCTCCCTGTTTCAGAGGGGCAGTATCTAATCAGGCAGAAGGAATGTCAGATGGGAAGAGTGCGTTTTACGGCGCGCGCTGTGCTGTTTTTATCGGTTTGCAGAAAACGAAACGGAAAATGCGGGGCATCTTCAGAATGAAAGCGACAGAGACAAAAAAAGCACCCGCAGGTGCTTTCTTTCGAACCCAGTTTAACCGGCTGGCTAAACTCAGTTGCCGTAAATATTGGCGCGATCGCGCAGTTCTTTACCCGGCTTAAAGTGTGGAACGTACTTACCTTCCAGTTCGACTTTATCGCCAGTTTTCGGGTTACGCCCGGTACGTGGAGCACGATAGTGCAGAGAAAAACTACCGAAACCGCGGATTTCAATGCGCTCGCCCTGGGCAAGAGTGGAGGCCATATGCTCCAGCATCTCTTTTACGGCATCTTCCACTGCCTTGGCAGGGATATGCGGTTGCTGACTGGCAAGTCTTTCAATCAATTCTGACTTGGTCATGATTCCTCCGGTTCCTTTCAAACCAATTAGCTGAACAGCTCATTAAACAAGGGCGGCCGTAGCCGCCCTTTGTTATTGATTACAGGACGAATCCTGCAATCTGTCAAGTTTGCTCCTCATCCTTCACGCTGTAAATGCGTTACAGCGCAAATGATGCTGAGAACCTGATATTACTCGCCTTTAGCTGCTTTGAAAGCTTCAGCCATTGCGTTGTTAGAGAAGTTTGCATCTTCCTGTTTGTTAACAGTTGCGATTGCATCTTTCTCATCAGCTTCGTCTTTAGCACGAACAGACAGGCTGATTGCACGGTTCTTACGGTCAACACCGGTGAACTTAGCTTCAACGTCGTCGCCTACGTTCAGAACCAGAGTGGCATCTTCAACGCGGTCACGTGAAGCTTCAGAAGCGCGCAGGTAACCTTCAACGCCGTCAGCCAGTTCTACGGTTGCGCCTTTAGCGTCAACTGCAGTCACTTTACCGTTTACGATTGCGCCTTTCTTGTTCAGTGCAACCCAGTTGTTGAACGGATCTTCTGCGAGCTGTTTAACGCCCAGGGAGATACGCTCACGCTCTGCGTCAACCTGCAGAACAACTGCAGCGATTTCGTCGCCTTTTTTGTATTCACGAACTGCTTCTTCGCCTGCAACGTTCCAGGAGATGTCAGACAGGTGAACCAGGCCATCGATGCCGCCGTCCAGGCCGATGAAGATACCGAAGTCAGTGATAGACTTGATTTTACCTTCAACACGGTCGCCCTTGTTGTGGGTTTCCGCGAACTGCTGCCATGGGTTGTTTTTGCACTGTTTCAGGCCCAGGGAGATACGACGACGTTCTTCGTCGATATCCAGAACCATCACTTCCACTACATCACCAACGTTAACAACTTTGGATGGGTGGATGTTTTTGTTGGTCCAGTCCATTTCGGAAACGTGCACCAGACCTTCAACGCCTTCTTCGATTTCAACGAAGCAGCCGTAGTCAGTCAGGTTGGTTACGCGACCAGTCAGTTTAGTACCTTCTGGGTAACGCTTAGCGATAGCTACCCATGGATCTTCGCCCAGCTGTTTCAGGCCGAGGGATACACGAGTACGCTCGCGGTCGAACTTCAGCACTTTAACAGTGATTTCGTCGCCCACGTTCACGATTTCGCTTGGGTGCTTAACGCGTTTCCACGCCATGTCGGTGATGTGCAGCAGGCCATCAACGCCGCCCAGGTCAACGAATGCGCCGTAGTCAGTGAGGTTCTTAACGATACCTTTGACTTCCATGCCTTCCTGCAGGTTTTCCAGCAGCTGATCGCGTTCTGCGCTGTTTTCGGATTCGATAACGGCACGACGGGATACAACAACGTTGTTACGCTTCTGGTCCAGCTTGATTACTTTGAACTCAAGCTCTTTGCCTTCCAGGTGCAGAGTGTCACGAACTGGACGAACGTCTACCAGAGAACCTGGCAGGAACGCACGAATACCATTCAGCTCAACAGTGAAGCCACCTTTAACTTTGCCGTTGATAACACCGACCACAGTTTCAGCTTCTTCGTAAGCTTTTTCCAGCGTGATCCATGCTTCGTGACGTTTAGCTTTCTCACGAGAAAGCAGGGTTTCACCGAAGCCGTCTTCTACTGCGTCCAGAGCAACGTCAACTTCGTCACCAACCTGGATTTCCAGCTCGCCCTGGGCGTTTTTGAACTGCTCTGCCGGAATGGCGGACTCAGATTTCAGACCGGCGTCAACCAGTACTACGTCTTTGTCGATAGCAACAACAACACCGCGAACGATGGAACCCGGGCGGGTTTCGATTTCTTTTAAGGATTCTTCAAACAGTTGAGCAAAAGATTCAGTCATGTTTAATCTTCAGGTTAATATTAACGTCCACCTGGCTCCGTGCCGGATGGGGTTGTTTCACATACCCGCCGTCAATCCATTGCAGCGGGGGTACTACTAAATCGGTCGCGATTACGCGAGTGCCAGTTTTTGGCGCGCATATTGTAGCGCTTTTTCAATCACTTGCTCAATAGTTAAACTGGTTGAATCCAGAACTAATGCATCTTCTGCAGGAACAAGTGGGGCGACGGCGCGGTTACGATCGCGGTCATCGCGCTCTTTTATCTCGGATAAAAGGCGATCAAAGTTAACACTAAACCCCTTTTCCTGCAACTGAAGCATGCGGCGTTGAGCACGTTCTTCCGAAGAGGCGTCAAGGAAAATTTTCACTGGCGCATCAGGGAATACCACCGTTCCCATATCGCGTCCGTCAGCGATCAGCCCCGGGGCTTCACGGAACGCGCGCTGACGACGTAACAGCGCCTCGCGAACGCGCGGGAACGCCGCGACCTGGGAGGCCGCATTAGCCACTTCCTGCGTACGGATTTCGCCGCTCACGTCTTCCCCTTCAAGGATGACTTCCAGGTTGCCATCGGTTGATACGAAACGCACATCCAGATGCGCAGCCAGCGGAACCAGCGCTTCTTCAGACGCGACATCCACATGGTGATGCAGCGCGGCCAGCGCCAGCACGCGATAGATTGCTCCCGAATCTAAAAGATGCCATTGCAATGCTTCCGCCATCGCTTTGCACAGAGTACCTTTCCCTGCGCCACTCGGCCCATCAATGGTGATTACCGGGGCAACTGCCGTCATCTTTTTCTCCTTAAATAAGGCATACCGTTTACATGAACGCCGCGCATTATACGCGCCAACGTGCGCAACTGTTACCTTTGCGTGCAAATTACGGAATGATTGAAGCAGAGTGTAGAAGAAATGAGCGGAGGTGTTCGTAATGAAGCGTAAGGAAATGCCGCATCGGGCGATGCGGCAATACGTTATCAGGCCAGCGTGCTAATGCGTGCCAGCTGTTCGAAGTAGTCCGGGAAGGTTTTCGCGGTACATTTCGGGTCAAGAATGGTGACTGGCGTGTCTGACAGCGCCACCAGCGAAAAGCACATCGCCATGCGGTGATCGTTGTAGGTGCCGATTTCCGCAAACTGCAGTTTTGCCGGAGGGGTCACGCGAATGTAGTCTTCGCCCTCTTCCACCTCGGCACCGACTTTTCGCAGTTCGGTCGCCATCGCGAACAGGCGGTCCGTCTCTTTTACGCGCCAGTTGTAGATATTACGCAGCGTGGTCGTGCCTTTGGCAAACAGCGCCGCCGTGGCAATGGTCATCGCCGCATCCGGGATATGGTTCATGTCCATGTCGATGGCGTTCAGCTCGCCGTGGGTACAGGAGATGAAGTCATCGCCCCAGGTGACAATGGCGCCCATTTTTTCCAGCACGTCCGCAAAACGGATGTCGCCCTGCACGCTGTTACGGCCAATACCGGTCACTTTTACCGTGCCGCCTTTAATCGCACCCGCAGCCAGGAAGTAGGACGCGGATGACGCATCTCCTTCAACCAGGTAGTTGCCCGGAGACTGGTACTGCTGCGCCCCGCGCACCACGAAGCGCTGATAAGACTGGTTTTCCACCTCAACGCCGAAGGTTTTCATCAGGTGCAGGGTGATATCAATGTACGGTTTGGAGACCAGCTCACCTTTAATGGTGATAACCGTATCCTGCGGTGCCAGCGGCGCGGTCATCAGCAGTGCCGTCAGGAACTGGCTGGAGACGCTGCCGTCCACCTCGACGTGACCGCCGGTAAAACCGCCGCGCAGACGCAGTGGCGGATAGTTTTCCTGCTCAAGATACTCAACCTGCGCGCCGCCCTGACGCAGAGCATCCACAAGGTGACCAATCGGACGCTCTTTCATGCGCGGCTCGCCGGTCAGCATAATGTTGTTGCTACCCAGGCACAGGGCCGCCGCCAGCGGGCGCATCGCGGTACCGGCGTTGCCCAGAAACAGCTCAAGCTCTTCGCCCGAGCGCAGCGCGCCGCCGTTGCCGGTCACTTCGCAGCGGGTACGATCGTCGGAGAGAGTGTAATGAACGCCCAACGCTTTCAGCGCATTGAGCATATGGCGCACGTCATCGCTGTCCAGCAGGTTTGTGAGGACGGTGGTGCCGTTTGCCAGAGCTGCCAGCAGCAAAGCGCGGTTCGAGACACTTTTTGAACCAGGCAGATTGATGGTGCCATCTACCCGCGCGATAGGTTGTAACGTCAGGGATTCCATGAAAACTAAACTCTCAACTCAACATAATAAAAACCCCGCAGGGAAGCTGCGGGGGTGAAAAACAGCAAATTAACCGTGACGACGTTCGAAGTCGATCATGAAATCCGTCAGGGCCTTAACGCCTTCCAGCGGCATCGCGTTATAGATGGAGGCACGCATGCCGCCAACGACACGGTGACCTTTGAGCGCATGCAGGCCTGCCGCGAAGGACTCTTCCAGGAACACTTTGTCCAGGCTGCTGTCCGCCAGCTGGAACGGCACGTTCATGCGGGAACGGTTCGCTTTCGCCACATCGTTGCGGTAGAAATCGCTCTTGTCGATTACGCCGTACAGCAGTTCGGCTTTCTGCTGATTGACCTTGTCCATCTGCGCCACGCCGCCGTTTTGCTTCAGCCATTTGAAGACCAGGCCGGAGAGATACCAGGCAAACGTTGGTGGAGTGTTAAACATCGAATCGTTATCGTTCAGCACGGTGTAATCGAGAATCGACGGGCAGGATTTATGCGCTTTACCCAGCAGGTCTTCACGTACGACGACGATAGTCAAACCGGCCGGCCGATATTTTTCTGCGCGCCCGCATAGATAACGCCGTAGCGGCTGACATCAATTGGCGCAGAGAGAATGGTGGAGGAGAAGTCGGCGGCAACCACGACATCGCTACCGAAGTTTGGCGTCTCGTCGATGGCAATCCCGTCAATGGTTTCGTTCGGGCAGTAGTGCAGATACGCTGCGTTATCTGAAAGCTGCCACTCGCTCATTGGCTTCACGGCGCGCAGACCGTCAACGGTCACTTTGGCGTCGATAACATTCGGCGTGCAGTATTTATGCGCTTCTTTAACGGCGCTTGCCGCCCAGTAACCTGCGTCAACGTAGTCAGCCGTCGTTTTGTCGCCGAGAATATTCAGCGGAACGCCCGCAAACTGGCCGCGTCCACCGCCGTGACAGAACAATACTTTGTAGTTCGAGGGAATATTCAGCAGATCGCGAAAATCCTTTTCTGCCTCTTCCGCCACCTGAATAAACTCTTTACCACGGTGGCTGATTTCCATCACCGACGTACCGAGACCGTTCCAGTCACAAAGTTCCTGTTGAGCCTGTTTAAGCACGTCTGCCGGTAACATTGCCGGACCTGAACTGAAATTAAAGACTTGAGCCATTTCCCCTCACCACGCTAAAAGCCATAAGTTATAACTGTGGATATCGGTTTTATCATTCAGTGACACGCGCCGCAATGTCTAAAACTTATGACCCGTGAAATGTGCCCCGCGTCACACAAAACAATCTGCCGCCTCGCTAAGACAAAACCGACAAAATGGCTGTCAGGTAATACGTTTGGCCCGGCTAACCTTCGTCCATTCCGGATTTGCACAGCGGGGGCATAATTGGCGATCCCCCGGCTGCATCGCGACAACATGGCTACATCTTACGCAAGCATACTCGCCGGATTCAGGTACCGTTCTGAAACGCTCGATCAGCATATCCGGCAGGATACACAGTCCCGGCTTCACCTCGTCGTCAGAATAGTAATAGACGCTGATCTGCCCGTTGGTTTCCATGATCGCCAGACGCACCTGCCCGAGCTGTTCAACGCTGTTAAGGCGAAGCTCCATAAAGAACTCAAACTCGGTCATATTGGCGCTTTGTACATTTTCCCAGGCCAGCTGTCCGTCCTCGACGATAACGACCGGCTTCCCTTCAAGCAGATCTTCGAGCTTTTCGCTTTTCGACATCAGCCACATGACAAGACGGTAAAGTAGCGCCAGTGAGACAAAAACGATAAACACCGGCACCATCGGCACGTCGTCATAAAAGGCGACGTCCCCCGCCGCCGAGCCCAGCGTCAGGATGATCAATACCTCAAAGAGCGACATCTGCCGCACGCCGCGGCGGCCGGTGATTTTAAGAAACAGGAAGACGAGGACGAAGGTATACAGGCTGCGCAGCGCCACTTCGCCCAGAAATTCAGGAGGAACTTTATCAAACGCCATCCGCTGGAGATCAAATGCTTTCATTTTTCTATGCCTTAACAGTCAGTTACTGCCACTAAGCATAGCCCAGCCTTTTATTTTCGCCGAAGATAGCACCCGTCACGCAAAACCCGTATCATTGCGCGCTTTACGTACGATAAAAGTGAACGCCATGACTCAAACGTTTATCCCCGGCAAAGACGCCGCTCTGGAAGACTCCATCGCTCGCTTCCAGCAGAAACTGACCGACCTGGGTTTTAACATCGAAGAAGCCTCCTGGCTCAATCCGGTGCCTCATGTCTGGTCCGTGCATATTCGCGATAAAGACTGTGCCCTGTGCTTTACCAACGGTAAAGGCGCGACGAAAAAAGCGGCACTGGCCTCTGCGCTGGGTGAGTATTTTGAGCGTCTGTCCACCAACTATTTCTTCGCTGACTTCTGGCTGGGCGAAACCATCGCTAACGGCCCGTTCGTTCACTATCCAAATGAAAAATGGTTCCCGCTGACCGAAGATGACGAGCTGCCGGAAGGTATTCTCGACGCGCGCCTGCGTGCCTTCTACGATCCAGACAGCGAACTGACCGCCAGCATGCTGATCGATCTGCAGTCTGGCAATGAAGACCGTGGGATCTGCGCCCTGCCGTTCACCCGTCAGTCTGACGAGCAGACCGTGTATATTCCGATGAACATCGTCGGCAACCTGTATGTGTCCAACGGTATGTCCGCCGGTAACACCCGCAATGAAGCGCGCGTGCAGGGTCTGTCTGAAGTCTTTGAACGCCACATTAAAAACCGCATCATCGCTGAATCCATCAGCCTGCCTGAAATTCCGGCAGACGTGCTGGCGCGCTACCCGGGCGTAGTGGAGTCCATCGCTAAGCTCGAAGCAGAAGGTTTCCCAATCTTTGCCTATGACGGCTCGCTGGGCGGCAAGTATCCGGTTATCTGCGTGGTGCTGTTTAACCCGGCCAACGGCACCTGCTTCGCCTCATTCGGTGCGCACCCTGACTTCGGCGTGGCGCTGGAGCGTACCGTTACCGAGCTGCTGCAGGGCCGTAGCCTGAAAGATCTCGACGTCTTCACCCCGCCAACGTTTGACGATGAAGAAGTGGCCGAGCATACCAACCTTGAAACCCACTTCATCGACTCCAGCGGTTTAATTTCCTGGGATATGTTCAAGCAGGACGCCGACTATCCGTTCGTGGACTGGAGCTTTGCCGGTACCACGGAAGAAGAGTTCGCCACGCTGATGGCCATCTTCAACGCGGAAGATCGGGAAGTTTATATTGCCGACTACGAACACCTTGGCGTCTACGCGTGCCGCATTATCGTTCCGGGCATGTCCGATATCTACCCGGCTGAAGATCTGTGGCTGGCGAATAACAGCATGGGCGCGCACCTGCGCGAAACGCTGCTGGCTCTGCCGGGCAGCGAGTGGGAGAAAGAAGATTATCTGAACCTGATCGCCCAACTGGACGAAGAAGGCCACGATGACTTTACCCGCGTACGCGAACTGCTGGGCCTGGCGACCGGTAAAGACAACGGCTGGTATACCCTGCGCATCGGTGAGCTGAAAGCGATGCTGGCCCTGGCGGGTGGCGATTTGGATCAGGCCCTGGCCTGGACCGAGTGGACCATGGAATTCAACCAGTCTGTCTTCTCTGCCGAACGCACCAATTATTACCGCTGCCTGCAAACCCTGTTGCTGCTGGCCCAGGAAGAGGATCGCGAGCCGCTGCAATACCTGAACGCTTTCGTGCGTATGTACGGTGCTGAAGCCGTTGAAGCAGCCAGCGCGGCCCTGAGCGGCGAAGCGCCGTTCTATGGTCTGCAGGCTGTTGATAGCGATCTGAAAGCCTTCCCGGCGCATCAGTCGCTGCTGAAGGCCTACGAAAAGCTGCAGAAAGCAAAAGCCGCTTACTGGTCAAAATAAGCGCAGATAACATTACCAGCAGTAGGCGTATTCAATCGTCTGGGCTATATTACGGGGCAATTTCATTGCCCCGTTTTTTATTTTCTTCGGCAATGACTGTTGATTGTAATAATAAAGTTAAACATGGGTAAATATAATAATATTTACCTGGGCTTTACTGTTACTTTTTATGGTAAATACTCCATATTAATTAACTGCGTCAGGGGTGGCCGAACGAAAAAATTCAACTCTTTTCATAACTTTTAAAATTTATTTTTATACGGATAATCAATTACTTACTCCGCATTTGTTGTAAAACCATACACACTGCGGGCCTATAAGCCAGGCGAGATATGATCTATATCAATTTCTCTTCTATAATGCTTTGTTAGTATCTCGTCGCCGACTTAATAAAGAGAGAGTTAGTGTGAAAGCTGACAACCCTTTTGATCTTTTACTCCCTGCTGCGATGGCCAAAGTTGCCGAAGAAGCGGGTGTCTATAAAGCAACGAAACACCCGATGAAGACGTTCTATCTGGCGATCACGGCTGGTGTGTTCATCTCTATCGCTTTCGTCTTCTACATCACCGCCACCACCGGTACTGCCGGAATGCCTTTCGGCATTGCCAAACTGATTGGCGGTATTTGCTTCTCACTGGGTCTGATTCTTTGCGTTATCTGCGGAGCCGACCTCTTCACCTCAACGGTGCTGATTGTCGTGGCAAAGGCCAGCGGAAGAATTACCTGGGGTCAGCTGGCACGAAACTGGCTTAACGTCTACGTGGGTAACCTGGTTGGCTGTCTGCTCTTTGTTTTGTTGATGTGGCTTTCTGGCGAGTATATGACCGCCAACGGTGGCTGGGGCCTTAACGTCCTGCAAACCGCCGACCACAAAATGCACCACACATTTATCGAAGCCGTTGCTCTCGGCATCCTCGCTAACCTGATGGTCTGCCTGGCTGTATGGATGAGCTACTCGGGTCGTAGCCTGATGGACAAAGCCTTAATTATGGTTCTGCCGGTTGCGATGTTTGTTGCCAGCGGCTTTGAGCACAGTATCGCGAATATGTTCATGATCCCAATGGGCATTGTCATCCGCGACTTTGCAAGCCCGGAGTTCTGGACCGCAGTTGGTTCATCCCCGGAAAGTTTCTCTCACCTGACTATTATGAATTTCATTACTGATAACCTGATCCCTGTCACTATCGGGAACATTATCGGTGGGGGTCTGTTAGTTGGGTTGACATACTGGGTCATTTACCTGCGTGGCGACGATCATCATTGATGGTTTTCTCAGGCAGTAAATAAAAAATCCACTTAAGAAGGTAGGTGTTACATGTCCGAGCTTAATGAAAAGTTAGCCACAGCCTGGGAAGGTTTTGCGAAAGGTGACTGGCAGAATGAAGTAAACGTACGTGACTTCATTCAGAAAAACTATACCCCGTATGAAGGTGACGAATCCTTCCTGGCTGGCGCAACTGACGCGACCACCAAGCTGTGGGACAGCGTAATGGAAGGCGTTAAACTGGAAAACCGCACTCACGCGCCAGTTGATTTTGACACCTCCGTTGCTTCCACCATCACTTCTCACGATGCTGGCTATATCAACAAAGCCCTTGAGAAAATCGTTGGTCTGCAGACTGAAGCACCACTGAAACGCGCAATCATCCCGTTCGGTGGTATTAAAATGGTTGAAGGTTCCTGCAAAGCGTATAACCGCGAGCTGGACCCAATGCTGAAAAAAATCTTCACCGAATACCGCAAAACCCACAACCAGGGCGTATTCGATGTTTACACCAAAGACATTCTGAACTGCCGTAAATCTGGCGTTCTGACTGGTCTGCCAGATGCGTATGGCCGTGGTCGTATCATCGGTGACTACCGTCGCGTTGCGCTGTACGGTATCGACTTCCTGATGAAAGACAAGTACGCGCAGTTTGTTTCCCTGCAGTCCGATCTGGAAAACGGCGTAAACCTGGAAGCGACTATCCGTCTGCGTGAAGAGATCGCTGAACAGCACCGCGCGCTGGGTCAGATCAAAGAGATGGCGGCTAAATACGGCTGCGATATCTCTGGTCCTGCTACCAACGCTCAGGAAGCTATCCAGTGGACCTACTTCGGCTACCTGGCCGCAGTTAAGTCTCAGAACGGTGCAGCGATGTCCTTCGGTCGCGTATCCACCTTCCTGGATGCTTACATCGAACGTGACCTGAAAGCAGGTAAAATCACCGAGCAAGACGCTCAGGAAATGATTGACCACCTGGTCATGAAACTGCGTATGGTTCGCTTCCTGCGTACGCCTGAATACGATGAGCTGTTCTCCGGTGACCCAATCTGGGCAACTGAATCCATCGGCGGTATGGGCGTTGACGGCCGTACTCTGGTGACCAAAAACAGCTTCCGCTTCCTGAACACCCTGTACACCATGGGTCCTTCTCCGGAGCCGAACATCACCGTTCTGTGGTCTGAAAAACTGCCTCTGAACTTCAAGAAATTCGCCGCTAAAGTGTCCATCGACACCTCTTCTCTGCAGTACGAGAACGATGACCTGATGCGTCCGGACTTCAACAACGACGATTACGCTATCGCTTGCTGCGTAAGCCCAATGGTTGTTGGTAAACAAATGCAGTTCTTCGGTGCGCGTGCAAACCTGGCGAAAACCATGCTGTACGCTATCAACGGCGGCGTTGATGAAAAACTGAAAATGCAGGTTGGTCCTAAGTCTGAGCCGATCAAAGGCGACGTTCTGAACTTCGACGAAGTGATGGACCGCATGGATCACTTCATGGACTGGCTGGCGAAACAGTACGTCACTGCGCTGAACGTTATCCACTACATGCACGACAAGTACAGCTACGAAGCTTCTCTGATGGCGCTGCACGACCGTGACGTTATCCGCACCATGGCGTGTGGTATCGCAGGTCTGTCCGTTGCTGCTGACTCCCTGTCTGCAATCAAATATGCGAAAGTTAAACCAATTCGTGACGAAGACGGTCTGGCTATCGACTTCGAAATCGAAGGCGAATATCCGCAGTTTGGTAACAACGACTCTCGCGTTGATGACATGGCGGTTGACCTGGTAGAACGTTTCATGAAGAAAATTCAGAAACTGACTACCTACCGTAACGCTATCCCGACTCAGTCTGTTCTGACCATCACCTCTAACGTTGTGTATGGTAAGAAAACCGGTAACACCCCAGACGGTCGTCGTGCTGGCGCGCCATTCGGCCCAGGTGCAAACCCAATGCACGGTCGTGACCAGAAAGGTGCGGTTGCCTCTCTGACTTCCGTTGCTAAACTGCCGTTTGCTTACGCGAAAGATGGTATCTCTTACACCTTCTCTATCGTGCCAAACGCGCTGGGTAAAGACGACGAAGTGCGTAAAACTAACCTCGCGGGTCTGATGGATGGTTACTTCCACCACGAAGCGTCCATCGAAGGTGGTCAGCACCTGAACGTGAACGTCATGAACCGTGAAATGCTGCTCGACGCGATGGAACATCCTGAGAAATATCCTCAGCTGACCATCCGCGTATCTGGCTACGCAGTACGTTTTAACTCCCTGACTAAAGAACAGCAGCAGGACGTTATCACCCGTACTTTCACTCAGTCCATGTAAGTGGAATTGACTGAAATCACGCGTTAACAAGCGTACAATAAAGGCTCCACGTCAGTGGGGCCTTTTTAGCACCCTCTCCACCTCAGTCTCTTTTGTCCGCTATCTATACTGAATGGATAACAGCCAAAACAGACTTAACACAGCCGGCTTTGAGCTGTGCATACACAGGCCCGGGACGGGCCGATGATGGAGATATCACCGCAATGTCAACTATTGGTCGTATTCACTCCTTTGAATCCTGTGGCACCGTCGATGGCCCGGGTATCCGCTTTATCACCTTTTTCCAGGGCTGCCTGATGCGCTGCCTGTACTGCCACAATCGCGACACCTGGGACACGCACGGCGGTAAAGAAGTCACCGTCGACGATCTGATGAAAGAGGTGGTGACCTATCGCCACTTTATGAACGCTTCAGGTGGCGGTGTGACCGCATCCGGCGGTGAAGCCATTCTTCAGGCTGAATTTGTCCGCGACTGGTTCCGCGCCTGCCACAAAGAAGGCATTCATACCTGCCTGGATACCAATGGCTTTGTACGTCGCTACGATCCGGTTATCGACGAGCTGCTTGAAGTGACCGATCTGGTCATGCTCGATCTCAAACAGATGAACGATGAGATCCACCAGAACCTCGTTGGCGTCTCAAACCACCGCACGCTGGAATTCGCCAAATACATTGCCGATAAAGGCATCAAAACCTGGATCCGCTACGTGGTAGTTCCCGGCTGGTCAGATGATGACGACTCCGCGCACCGCCTGGGGGAATTTACCCGCGACATGGGCAACGTCGAAAAAATCGAGCTTCTGCCCTATCACGAGCTGGGTAAACATAAATGGGTGGCGATGGGCGAAGAGTACAAACTTGATGGCGTGAAGCCGCCGAAAAAAGAGACGATGGAACGCGTCAAAGGTATTCTTGAACAGTACGGCCACAAGGTGATGTATTAAAGAAAAGGCCCGGTGAGAACCGGGCCTTTTTATATTCTATTTAAAGACGCCGTTAATAACGGAGGTCACAATAGCTGTACTCAGCGCAATTAAGACCAGGTCGTCTCCTACCACGCGCCATTCATAGCCAGGGTAGGAAGGAAGCTGGCCCAGCATTGAGGCCGGCACGGTTTTCTTCGCAATGCCCGGAGGCAACGGCTTACCGCGCGCCAGGTTTTTCGCGATACCCGGAGGCAGAGAGTCATAGCCCGTTAAGCCATAATTCAGCGCCAGATGGCGGGCATGATCGAAGCTCACGCGAGCGTCGACATCGTTGCCGACATCTTTACTGCTTTTAAAGCTTTTATCCGATTTCCCAGGGTTATCCTGGCCGTTATTTTGCTTATTACCATGGTTACCAGAATTCCCGTTACCATGATTACCGCCATTACCCTGTCCGCCTCCGTTTCCGTGACCACCGCCATTCCCGTTACCAGGATTAGCCATGACCGGAGCCGTTGCAAACGTTAATGACAACACTACGGCAAGTGCGGTAGCGGAAAAACGACGAATAGACATGATTGCTGCCTTATAGTGGTAGGACTCACATGAATTATCGCCTGGCGCAATAAACAAACAATAAGTAAAACTCTTAGTTGTGACTGGGACAAAAAAGCCTGTCATCGACAGGCTTTTAATTAATCAGGCATGAGCCACAGGCGTTGGGTGTTCGCCCACTTTGCGCAGCAGCATCAAGAGATAAATAAACGACACGCTGGCGATCATGATAAACAATAAATTATCGGAATAATTCTGCATCAGCATCGCGGTAAACGTCGGCCCTAATAAACTGCCGATGGTATAGCTCAGTAACAGCGCCTGGTTCATTGCCACCAGCTGGTGATGTTCAACTTTCTCACAGGCCCAGGCCATCGCGACCGGATAGAGCGTAAAGCCGGCCGCCCCGAGAATAAACAGCGCAGGCGCCATCGCGGCGTTGCTGAGCATGGCAAGGCATCCCATGATGACCACAAAGACCTGAACGCGCAGCACCAGCAGACGGCCGAAACGATCCGCCAGTCGGCCAATCGGCCACTGCCCGACGATCCCCGCACTCACCATCACCGCCATCCAGAAGCCAATTCCGGAATCGCTGACGCCCTGATGATTCAGATAGAGCGGCATCAGGCCGTAGAGCGAGCCCAGTACAATCCCCGAGATAATGCAGCCGTTAACGCCCAGGCGCGCCTGACGGAGTCTGAGCATCGGCCAGACGTGGGTCGCTTCTTGATGCTCGCTGTTCTGGTTCACAATGCGCGTGAAGAGCAGCGGCAGGATCGCCGCCAGCACCATGCCCGTTACCCACGGCAGAACGCTCATCAGATCTGTTGGCAGCTTGCTGACCATCAGTTGCCCCAGCACGGTGCCGACGTAATAAACCATCATATAGGCCGCCAGCAGGCGTCCACGGTTGCGGGAGGTGCCGCTGCACATCAGCGCGCTTTCAACCACCACCCAAATCATCGCGCAGCCTACGCCAGCGATAAAGCGCCACGCCATCCAGCTCCAGAAGCCGACCATCAGGCCCAGCCCTGCACACCCGGCGGCGAAAATCAGCGAAGCCAGATAATAGCTGCGATTAAAGCCAAAGCGCTTAATCAGGCTCCCGGTCATTAGCGTACCCAGCAGGTTCCCGGTAAAAAAGGACGAGCTGACCATACCCACCTGCCAGGTCGGTAAGTTTTCATGGGCGAGCCACAGCGGGACGAGCGTATTTAACACTGCGATCGCCAGGGTCAGCAGAAGCAGGCCACAGAGCAACAGAAGCACTGGCCGGGTATAGGTGGTCATGGATTAAAAACCGTGAGGAAGTTCAGATTTCGTGCGCATCATGCCACTGGCAAAAACAAAGTCAATCCACTGATTTAGCCGCCTCGCACAATATGTTCCCTGTCGATTTAAAAAACTTATCCTGCTAATGCCACGCCTGCTATAGATATTAATTATGTATCTGTTTTTATTTATTAATGGACAAAATTAAAACAAAACGACAGTCGAAAAATTTCATGATCGAAAAAAGAAAAAGCCGGGCACTCAGGCCCGGCTTGATATAACTAAATGCAACGTTAACTGGCGATAGCCATACCTACGGTCATATGCAACCCGTAGAACACACCGCGGCCAATCAGTTCACCCGCCAGGACCAGCACAAAAGCCAGAGACAACAGCGGCAGCGCGGGCTGATAGCCTTTGAGCTGAGGCGCAATCCAGAATACCAACGCCGCGACCAGCAGAACGATGCGCCAGGCCATCAGAGAACCGTAGTCCGGCACCAGGGCAGAAGCCTGCTGGATAGAGCTGTGAATGGTTGCCAGTTCAGCCCCCTGCATCAGGGCGACCATCGCACTCACCACTAGCGCCAGCAGAGAAACAGCGGGCAGCAAACGCATTGCCCACCCGTCTACGCCCGCCACGCGCAGCAGCAGGTAGCCCAGCAGCGGCCCGCCGATAAACATCGTCAGGAAGAAGCTCATCGGCGTCCAGACGCTGTACCAGGTTGGAACGGTATCGATAGTGTTATAGACACGCACCATCATCCACACGAACACCACGCCCAGCACCATGGTCAGGATCAGCCACAGGCTGCGCAGACCCGCAGGCAATTTCTTCATCGCGGCCAGCAGCCAGCCCAGCCCACCGACGGCAAAGAAAATTGCGCCACTGGCAATCTCGTTACTTAGTGATGAGGCTCCCACGCGGTTCAGAGAGTTAAACGCGCGCATCGGCGAGCCCAGGTGCAGCGTTGAGGCGATAAAGCCAATCCCCATCAGCACCCACAGCCCAAACATGCTCAACACCAGACGCTGCTGCTGTTCAGCATTGAGGTTCCCTTTTAACAGCGCCAGCGCGAGCACAATGAAACCGCCCGCCACGCACTGACCAAAGACCGTGAAGATCATCAGCGGCCATTCATGCCATCCACTTCCCATCTCACACCTCCTTCGGATTTGCCAGGTAGCCGGTGGTGTCACCAGTAGGACGGCTGTTGGCGTTAGGTTTAATCACAATGCTCGGCTTCGTGAAGTGCGCAGACGGCAGCGGCGCCACTGCGGCAAGCTGACCGTGTTTTTGACGCAGCTCTTCAATCGGGCCGAAGTCCAGCGCGCGCAGCGGGCAGGACTCGACGCAAATCGGCTTTTTGCCATCCGCCACGCGGGTGTGGCAACCGTCGCATTTGGTCATATGACCTTTGGCGGCGTTGTACTGCGGCGCGCCGTACGGGCACGCCATGTGGCAATACCGGCAGCCGATGCAGACATCTTCATCCACCACCACAAAGCCGTCTTCACGCTTGTGCATCGCCCCGCTCGGGCAGACCTTGGTGCAGGCCGGATCTTCACAGTGGTTGCAGGCAATCGACAGGTAATAGGCAAAGACGTTCTGATGCCAGACGCCGTTATCTTCCTGCCAGTCGCCCCCGGCGTATTCGTAGATGCGGCGGAAGCTGACGTCAGGAGTCAGGTCTTTGTAATCTTTACAGGCCAGCTCGCAGGTTTTGCACCCGGTGCAACGGCTGGAATCAATAAAAAATCCATACTGGGTTGTCATCGGCTACTCCTTAAACCTTTTCAACCTGGACAAGGTTTGTGTGGGATGGGTTGCCCTTCGCCAGCGGCGACGGACGCTGCGTGGTCAGTACGTTAATACTGCCCGCCTGGTCGATGCGGTTGGCATCAGGGCTGTACCAGGCCCCTTCTCCCAGCGCCACTACGCCTGGCATCATGCGCGGCGTCACCTTAGCTTCAATGTGCACCTCGCCGCGGCCGTTGAAGATACGCACGCGATCGCCATTGCTGATGCCGCGTGCTTTGGCATCCATCGGGTTGATCCACATCTCCTGACGGCAGGCGGCCTTGAGTACGTCGACGTTACCGTAGGTGGAGTGCACGCGCGCTTTGTAGTGGAAACCGGTCAGCTGCAGCGGGAATTTCGCCGTCAGCGGATCGTTGTAGTTTTCGAAACCTGGCGTGTAGATCGGCAGCGGATCGATAACGTCCCCTTCCGGCAGCTCCCAGGTCGACGCGATTTTTGCCAGCTCTTCGGAGTAGATTTCTATTTTGCCCGACGGCGTGGTCAGCGGGTTTGCCTGCGGATCTTCACGGAACGCTTTGTACGCCACGTGGTGCCCTTCCGGATCGCGCTGTTTGTACATACCCTGCTTGCGGAAGGTATCGAAATCCGGCAGGTCAGGGACCGCCTTACGGGAGAGTTCATGCAGATGGCGCATCCACCCTTCCTGAGTACGCCCCTCGGTAAACTGCTGCTCAACGCCAAGACGTTTCGCCAGCTCAGAGGTCATCTCATAGATAGTTTTGCACTCGAAGCGCGGTTTGATCGCCTGGTCGGTAAAGATCACGTAGGACATGTTGCCGCAGGAGGCGTCCAGCGCGAAATCCATCTGCTCAGAGGCGGTGCAGTCCGGCAGCAGGATATCGGCGTATTTCGCCGAGGAGGTCATGTGGCAGTCGATGACCACAATCATCTCGCACTTCTTATCATCCTGCAGGATTTCATGGGTGCGGTTGATTTCGGAGTGCTGGTTGATGAGACAGTTACCGGCATAGTTCCAGATCATCTTGATTGGCACGTCCAGCTTGTCCTTGCCGCGCACGCCGTCTCGCAGGGAGGTCATTTCAGGACCACGTTCGATCGCATCGGTCCACATAAACATGGAGATGCTAGTCTGAACAGGGTTATCCAGCGTCGGCATACGTTCAAACGGCACTTCATACGAGCCTTCACGCGCGCCGGTGTTACCGCCGTGAATACCGACGTTGCCGGTCAGAATGGAGAGCATGGAGATCGCACGGGTCGCGATTTCGCCGTTCGCATGGCGCTGCGGTCCCCAGCCCTGGCTGATGTAGGCCGGTTTGGCCGAGCCAATCTCACGCGCCAGCTGAACGATACGCTCGGCCGGAATACCGGTGATGGTGGACGCCCACTCGGGCGTTTTCGCCACGCCGTCGCTGCCCTGCCCGAGAATATAGGCTTTGTAATGACCGTTAGCAGGCGCGCTTGCTGGAAGGGTTTTCTCGTCATAGCCGACGCAGTATTTATCCAGGAAAGGCTGATCGACGAGGTTTTCAGTGATCATCACCCACGCCAGCGCGGAGACCAGCGCTGCATCGGTACCCGGACGGATTGGGATCCACTCGTCTTCACGTCCGGCGCCGGTATCGGTATAGCGCGGATCGATAATGATCATGCGGGCATTGGATTTGGCGCGGGCCTGTTCGAGGTAATAGGTTACCCCACCGCCGCTCATGCGGGTTTCGCCCGGGTTATTCCCGAACAACACCACCAGCTTACTGTTTTCGATATCGGACGGGCTGTTGCCGTCCGCCCAGCCGCCGTAGGTGTAGTTCAGGCCAGCAGCGATCTGCGCGGAAGAGTAGTCGCCGTAGTGGTTAAGATAACCGCCGCAGCAGTTCATCAGGCGGGCCACCAGCGTTTTACCCGGTGGCCAGGAGCGGGTCAGCGTACCGCCGAGCGTACCGGTGCCGTAGTTCAGGTAGATGGATTCGTTGCCGTACTCTTTGATAAGGCGCTGCATATTGGTGGCGATAATGTCGTAGGCTTCATCCCAGCTAATTCGCTCGAACTTCCCTTCGCCACGCTTACCGACGCGCTTCATCGGATATTTCAGGCGGTCCGGATTATACACGCGACGACGCATGGAGCGGCCGCGCAAGCAGGCGCGAACCTGATGTAACCCTTCATAGTTATCGTCGCCGGTATTGTCGGTTTCGACATATTTAATTTCGCCATCCACCACGTGCATACGCAGCGGACAACGGCTACCGCAGTTAACGGTACAGGCACTCCACACCACTTTTTCCGGAGCTGAAGCTGGGGATAATGCATCCGCCGCTGAGGCCAGTCGGGTAAAAGGGAGCGTGAAGGCGCTGCTGGCTACGGCCAGGCCTCCTATTGCCGTGGTTTTCATCAACCCACGGCGAGTGACCTCGGCAGCCATTAATGCTTCAGGCGCGTTGATTTTCATAGAGACTCACTTTGGTTGCTCACAAAGAAAAGAGTGGCGGCGCAAAACCGCTATGTAGTTTTATATACAACGAATTTTTACGTAATCAGCTTTTTATGCTGACTTTCATTCGGAGGAGTATTACTACTTTAGAGGGAGGGGGTATTGCGTCGTGTCAATTCCGCGGCATAAAAAAAGCGCCTAAAGGCGCTTTTTTGTTGTGAGGCAAAGAATTAGCCGATGTACTGCTGGCCTTTCATGTATGGACGCAGCACTTCAGGGATCTCAATACGACCGTCTGCCTGCTGATAGTTTTCCAGCACGGCAACCAGCGTACGGCCCACAGCCAGACCAGAACCGTTCAGGGTATGCACCAGACGGGTTTTCTTGTCAGATTTGCTGCGGCAGCGTGCCTGCATACGACGCGCCTGGAAATCCCAGACGTTAGAGCAGGAGGAGATTTCACGGTAGGTGTTCTGCGCAGGCACCCACACTTCCAGATCGAAGGTTTTGCAGGCGCCAAAGCCCATATCACCGGTGCACAGGGCCATACGACGGTATGGCAAGCCCAGCAGCTCCAGCACTTTCTCAGCGTGACCGGTCATCTCTTCCAGCGCGTCCATGGACTCTTCAGGACGGACGATCTGCACCATCTCAACTTTGTCGAACTGGTGCATACGGATCAGACCGCGCGTGTCGCGACCGTAAGAACCTGCTTCAGAACGGAAGCACGGAGAGTGTGCCGTCAGCTTAAATGGCAGGTCGTCTTCATCGATGATCTCATCACGCACGAGGTTAGTCAGCGGCACTTCAGCGGTTGGGATCAGCGCGTAGTTGCTGCTGTCTGCTTCCTCGTCCAGCGGACGGGTATGGAACAGATCGCCGGCAAATTTCGGCAGCTGGCCCGTACCGTACAGCGTATCGTGGTTGACCAGATACGGCACGTAGGTTTCGCTGTAGCCATGCTGCTCGGTGTGCAGATCCAGCATGAACTGCGCCAGCGCGCGGTGCAGATGGGCAATCTGGCCTTTCATCACCACAAAACGGGAGCCGGTCAGCTTAACCGCTGCCGCAAAGTCCAGGCCCGCGTGCATTTCGCCCAGCGTCACGTGATCGCGCACTTCGAAGTCAAACTCACGAGGCGTACCCCAGCGTTTCACTTCAACGTTGTCGTTTTCATCTTTGCCGACAGGCACGCTGTCGTCAGGAATATTCGGGATAGCCAGGGCAATATCGCGAATCTCGGCCTGAAGAACGTCCAGCTCAGCTTTTGCCTGATCCAGTTCTTCACCCAGCTTGTTCACTTCCAGGCGTAATGGCTCAATATCTTCCCCGCGCGCTTTCGCCTGGCCGATGGATTTCGATCGAGAATTACGCTCTGCCTGCAGATTTTCAGTTTGTACCTGCAGAACTTTACGACGCTCTTCGAGAGCGCGCAGCTTATCTACATCCAGCTTAAAGCCCCGGCGTGCCAGTTTTTCAGCGACTGCGTCTGGCTCATTACGCAGCAGATTGGGATCGAGCATGCTTATCCTGTGCTTATCGAATTAAAATAGGAAAATGTGACCACAGCCTGCGGTCACAAGGATACATTGCCAACATTACCGCAACGATTGAACTAACGGTAGCGTTTTATAGGGCTATTTTGATCCTGTCCGGCGAGCCAGGTGAGCTTTTCACCAATCTTGCCTTCAAGACCTCTGTTTGTGGGGTGATAATAGCGCGTTTGTGCCATCTCCTGAGGGAAATATTCCTCCCCGGCAGCGTAGGCATTGGGTTCATCATGAGCGTAACGATACTCCTGCCCGTAACCCATCTCTTTCATCAGTTTGGTCGGCGCGTTACGCAGGTGAACCGGCACATCGTAGTCCGGACGTTCACGCGCATCGGACATAGCCGCTTTAAACGCGGTATAAACCGCATTACTTTTCGGCGCGCAGGCCAGATAGACAATCGCCTGCGCAATGGCTCGTTCGCCTTCCGCGGGTCCAACGCGGGTGAAGCAGTCCCAGGCCGACAACGCAACCTGCATGGCGCGAGGATCGGCATTGCCGACATCTTCTGACGCAATAGCCAGACAGCGACGCGCGACATATAAAGGATCGCCGCCCGCAGTGATAATGCGCGCGTACCAGTAAAGCGCCGCATCCGGCGCGCTGCCGCGCACGGACTTATGCAGCGCCGAGATCAGGTCGTAAAAACGGTCGCCTTTGTTATCGAAACGCGCGCTGCGTTCACCCGCAATTTCAGTGAGCAGTTCCGGTTTCAGCACCCGCTTCCCGGCATCGTCGATTTCGGCCATATCGGCCATCATTTCCAGCGTGTTCAGCGCCCGACGCGCATCGCCGTTGACCAGCTCGGCAATCGCACGACGCGTGTCGTCAGGCAGAACGATATCCTGCCCGCCGTAGCCGCGCGCTTTATCGTTCATCGCCTGGGTGAGAACCTTTTCGATGTCCTCGGTGGTCAGCGATTTGAGCAGGTAAACGCGCGCGCGGGAAAGCAGCGCCGAGTTCAGTTCGAACGACGGGTTTTCGGTGGTCGCACCGATGAAGAAGATCGTGCCGTCTTCAATATGCGGCAGGAAGGCATCCTGCTGGCTCTTGTTGAAGCGGTGGACTTCGTCCACGAAGAGGATGGTGCGCCGCCCGGCATTGCGGTTCTGCCGCGCACGCTCGATCGCCTCACGGATCTCTTTCACGCCGGAGGTGACCGCCGAGATACGTTCGACGTCTGCGTTGGCATAGCGGGCGATAACTTCTGCAAGCGTAGTCTTGCCGGTGCCAGGAGGTCCCCAGAGGATCATGGAGTGAAGATGCCCGGCCTCAATGGCGCGCGGCAATGGTTTACCGTCAGCCAGCAGATGCTGCTGGCCGATGTACTGCGCTAAATTTTCTGGCCGCATACGGGCGGCCAGAGGTTGAAACGCGTTATCTGAAAAATCGAGCGACAGATTGCCCACTCACGCCTCTTACTTATTGCGTTGGTCGTCCACCGTTACGCCCTGCGGCGGGGTAAAGGTGAATTTCGATGCATCAACGGCGCCGTTTTGCTGAGACTTGAGCTGGTAGCTGCTGCGCTGATCGTCCTGCTCAACCGCGCCAAACTGATTAATCGTACCGTTGGTGCTTACGTTAATGGTGAACTGCTTCAGGTTGCCGTTGCTGCCTTTCGGCGTCAGGACAAACTCGTCACCCGTCTGTTTAATATTGTACTGCTGCCAGTCGCTGGACTGGTTACGGGCAATCAGCATAAACGGCGTATTGCTGGTGGCATCTTTCAGCCAGGTCGCAGTTGCCTGCTCAACGAACGGGTTGAAGAACCATAAGGTTTTACCGTCAGACACCAGGATACTCTCATCCGGCTGGGTCATATGCCAGTTGAACAGATTTGGGCGTTTTACCCACAAATCTCCCTGACCTTCCTGCACCGCGTTGCCGCTGCCGTCCGTCACTTTTTGCGTGAAGCTGGCGTGGAAGCTGCTTACTTTATCCAGTCGGCTTTTAAGGTCGCTGGCTGCATCAGCCCAGACGCTGCTGGCGACAAAACTGGTGAGTAATGCACAGGCGATGGCGATTTTTTTCATTGTTATTCCTTAAAATACGTCTTCCCGATATGGGGTTTCCGTCTTCTATTCTGGACCCGCCCGAAGGCAGGCGACAGAAGAAAATGCTTAATTTTGGCTGATTTACCCTTCTTTGCAATCGCTGAAGGTTAATCAAACGGCGGCGGCGCTAGCACCTCGCGGTTACCGTTATGCCCCTGCTCGCTCACAATGCCCTGTGCTTCCATCTGCTCAATGATGCGCGCCGCGCGGTTATAGCCGATGCGGAACTGACGCTGCACGCCAGAGATGGACGCTTTGCGTTTTTCGGTAACGAAGTTAACCGCCTGATCGAATAACGGATCCAGCTCTTCGCCGCCGTCGAAGCCACCACCGCCGCCTTCGCTTTCCGTGTCGCTGGTAATACCGTCAACGTATTGCGGACGACCGCGCGCTTTCCAGTCCTGCACGACGGCGTGAACTTCCTCATCGCGGACGAACGCACCGTGGACACGCACCGGAGAGGTGGAGTTCGGGCCTGAATAGAGCATGTCACCCATACCCAGCAGCGACTCTGCGCCGCCCTGGTCAAGAATGGTACGGGAGTCAATTTTACTTGATACGGTAAAGGCGATACGCGTCGGAATGTTCGCTTTGATAAGACCAGTGATAACGTCCACGGAAGGACGCTGGGTCGCCAGCACAAGGTGAATACCGGCCGCACGCGCTTTCTGCGCCAGACGGGCAATCAACTCTTCTACTTTCTTACCAACGGTCATCATCAGGTCAGCAAATTCATCGACCAGCACGACGATATAAGGCAGCTTTTCCAGCACCGGATGCTGGGCATCCATGCTGTCACCCGGCTTCCAGTAAGGATCCGGGATCGGACGCCCCATGCGCACAGCCTGAGCAATTTTCTCGTTATAACCGGCCAGGTTACGCACGCCCAACGCAGACATCAGCTTGTAGCGGCGTTCCATCTCATTGACGCTCCAGCGCAGGGCGTTGGCGGCGTCTTTCATGTCGGTGACCACTTCGGTCAGCAGATGTGGGATGCCTTCGTAGACCGACAGTTCGAGCATTTTCGGGTCGATCATGATGAAACGCACATCTTCCGGCTGCGCTTTATAGAGCATGCTGAGGATCATGGCGTTCACACCAACAGACTTACCGGAACCGGTGGTACCCGCTACCAGCAGGTGAGGCATTTTGGCGAGATCTGCCACGACCGGATCGCCCGCGATATCTTTACCCAACACCACGGTCAGCGGGGACGGGTTATCGCGGAATTTGGTGTTATCCAGCACTTCACGCAGGTAGACGGTCTGACGTTTCTTGTTCGGCAGCTCAAGCCCAACGTACGGCTTGCCAGGGATAACTTCCACCACACGCACCGCCACGGTCGACAGAGAACGCGCCAGGTCACGGGACAGGTTGGAAATACGCGCGGCTTTAACGCCGGGCGCCAGGTTCAGTTCAAAACGGGTGATCACAGGGCCCGGCGAGTAGTTCACCACGTCCGCCTTGATGCGGAAGTCAGCCAGACGCGCTTCCACCAGACGCGCCATCTGCTCAAGCGCGAAGGTATCGACCGGCTCCACTTCTGACGGCGGCGGCGTTAACAGATCCAGAGACGGCAGCGGCGTGCTTGGACGCTGCAGCGGACGGCTGTCACCGTTACGCATCAGCAGCGGGTGAATCAGACTTTCCTGCGGCTGAGGCGCAGGCTGCTGGAACTGCGGTGGCTGTGGTGGCTGCTGCGGTTGCTGAACAGGTTGATGCGGCTGCGCATACGGCTGCTGAACAGGTTGCTGCGGCTGCGCGTACGGCTGCTGAACAGGTTGCTGCGGCTGCGCGTAGGCTTGTGGTGCTGACTGCTGGCGCACAGGCTCCGCTTCCGGCATCACGCTCGGGGTAAATAAAGGCTCGCTCGGGCCATCATCCACCAGATCCTTCATCGGCGAGAATTCAAAATCAGACAGCGAGAACGGATTTGCGCCAGCCGGTTGCTCACCGGAATAGCGCTGCTGCTGGGTGGCGGCAAACTGGCGCGCCAGTTCTGCTTCAGCCGCGTCCTCTTCGTCTTCCAGCACCGGTTCATCGTGCTGGTATTCTTCACCGTAGCGTTGATTCTGCTGCGCGGCGAACTGACGTGCCAGCTCGTCCTGCTGCATTTCATCGGCGTCATCTTCGTACTCAGGCTCGCGCGCTTTCTCTTCGGCCATACGCTGGGAAGGCAGCTTGATGCCATAAGAGGCAAGCTCACGGCGGGTGGGTACACGAACGCGGTTAGGGCGAGGCAGTTGCGGACCAATCCCCTCCTTCACCTGAGGACGTGGTGTGCCCCCTGTTGCCAGGCTAAAGACAGGTGCAGCTACGGCAGCGGCCGCGGTAGCCTGCTTCACGCTTTCCGCTACGGGTGCGACTGCAGGCGTCGGGTCGATCGGTGGAACGGAAACAGAAGGCGCTTTCGTCACCGGCTCCTGCACCGGTTCAGGCACAGGCTGGTACCAGGCCGCCAGCTGCTCGCGTTCACGCGCACGACGCTCTTCAACTTCTTCAAAATAGTACATCGGTGGACGAGAGGGTTTTACCTCTTCCACGATTTCAGGTTCAGGCTGCGACTCTGCATAAGGCTGCACAGGTTCAACCGGCTCAGGCATATACTCCTGATAAGGTTGGGCCACAGGCTGTTCATAGTGCGGGTAATCTTGCGGTTCATACGCAGGCTGCGGCGGCTGATAAGGCTGCTGCCACTGCTCCTGCTGCACAGGGATGTAGCTTTCAGGTTCAGGCGCGATAACCGGCTCCGGCGTGTGAACGCCTGGCGCAGTCTGCCAGTCAACCTGAGGCTGCTGAATAACGGATTCCGGCGGCGAAACCGGCGCGGATGGCATCACGGCGTCGACAGGCGCGGCATACGCCTGTGCAGCGGTCGTCGCGGCTGCAGCGGCCGCAACCGGCTCGGTAACCGAATGGCCATTTAACAGCGGATCGTATTCATCGAAGTCACCCGGAGTGGCCCGGCTGCCGGAGAAGAGCACATCGTCAGGATCGACGGCGACACCCGCAGCGCGATACGCCACCTGCTCGTCTTCATCCATGCGTTTACCGGAGAAGAGCGCCGCATCGGTTTTACGCCCCAGCGGGTTGGCAAATTTCTCAGCAACACGCTGACGACGCGCCAGCGCGCCGCGCAGAATACGCGCACGACGAGACTCTCGACGCTGCACAGGCGCGTCATCTTCCTCTTCATCTTCGTATTCGTCTTCATCAACCCACGTATCGTCACGGCGGGTACGGTTGCTGGCGAAAGTCAGAATGGTGAGGATAAAACTTCCGATCTTCTCGGCAATGCTCACCCAGGACCAGCCGGTAAACAGCGTCAGCCCGGCCGCCCAGATACAGAGCAGCGCCAGCGTGCCGCCGCTGCTGTGCAGCATCGGCTGCAGCGCAGAACTGAGTAAACTGCCGATCACCCCGCCAGAGGCGAAGTACCAGATATCATCCGCATTAATCGCCGCCAGCCCGCACGAGGTGAGGATCAGCGCCAGCGCGCCAATCAGGCGCAGCGACACGGCAAAATAGTCGATGTAATCATCGTTCTGACGATGACGCCACGCAAACCAGCATCCGCCAATGATAATGACGGGAAGGGTGTAGGCCATCACACCGAAAATGAAGAACAGCGTGTCCGCAAGCCAGGCACCGGGGACACCGCCTAAATTATGGATAGGCTCATGCCATGCAGTTTGTGACCAGCTGGGATCTGAGGGGTTGAAACTGAGTAAGGCTGCCATCAGCCAGACGGCAAAAAGGGCAATAACAATCAGCAAAGCCTCGAGGAGACGACGTCCGCTGCTTAGCTTCGATAGTGTGACTTCTTTGTCTTCAGTGTATTCCTGGCTCAAAAAAGGCTCTCCAGGTATCAGGCATATCCTGCCTTTTTGCTAAAACGGACAACAGCGCCGGGACTCCCCGGCACTGTTGCTGTATGGATTAACAGGAGTGTAATCAAACTACGCTGATTTTGCACCTGTTCCGTGTTAGCGCGTCTTAATAACCAGACGATTGCTCTGTTTGACCTCTTCCATCACCACATATGTACGGGTGTCGTTCACGCCTGGCAGACGCAGCAGGGTTTCCCCCAGCAGCTTACGGTAGGCGGACATATCAGGCACACGGGTTTTCAACAGGTAGTCGAAATCACCGGATACCAGATGACACTCTTGAATTTCTTCAAGTTTTTGTACAGCGGCGTTAAATTGCTCAAACACATCCGGCGCACCACGATTCAGAGTAATCTCAACAAATACCAGAAGTGAGGCATCCAGATAATGCGGGTTCAACAGAGCAGTATAGCCCTGAATGAAACCCTGTCTTTCCAGTCGGCGCACACGCTCAAGGCACGGCGTCGGGGAAAGTCCCACACGTTTTGAAAGCTCGACGTTGGAAATACGCCCATCCTTTTGCAATTCATTAAGAATGTTACGATCGATACGGTCGAGATCTTTGCCAGGGCGCTTCTTGCTATCTACCATTATTATTGTCTCTCTGTATTCCTTCCCTACTCCTGCCTGGACCCTGTGCACATCACTGTTCAGAGCCTGTACCCGTTAGTCATCACATCGCCTGGTTTTGTATTAGACGCGATGCGGATTCGGGTTCTGTTGGTAAGAAGACCGTTGCCCGAAGGCAGTCACCGACATCACGTATGGCGTCTGTCCACGCCATGCGTAGATTTCACTGACCCGGTAAAAATGGCATTTACGTGCATGCCTATGCGGCATACGGTTAACGCGGTTTTTTTTCTTCCTTGAATGTTTTCGCAAAAGCGCAGGGGATTGTCAAAGCAAAACATCGTTTTTTAGTACAACATGCCGGATATTCATTACGGCAGGGTATTAATCCTCATTTTATTGCCTTACAAACGACCGGTTTTCAGGCGAAAGCGTGATGTTATAGCGCGCCACTCATCGTCCGTGGCTATTACACAGATTGATATCAAAATTGCTGCGCTCTTTTTTTACGACAACAAATTCCCTACAATCCAGCCAAATGTCTGCCAACAACAATGGGGATCTCATGGGCACGGCCAAACACAGTAAGCTGCTAATCCTTGGTTCTGGACCTGCGGGATATACCGCAGCGGTCTATGCTGCACGCGCTAACCTGCACCCGGTACTTATCACCGGCATGGAAAAAGGCGGTCAGCTGACCACCACCACCGAAGTGGAAAACTGGCCAGGGGACCCGAACGACCTGACCGGGCCGCTGCTGATGGAACGTATGCACGAGCATGCCGCTAAATTCGAAACTGAAATTCTGTTCGACCACATCAATAAGGTCGATCTGCAGAACCGTCCGTTCCGCCTGACGGGCGACAGCGGCGAATACACCTGTGACGCACTGATCATCGCCACCGGCGCCTCTGCCCGTTACCTCGGTCTGCCATCCGAAGAAGCGTTCAAAGGCCGCGGCGTCTCTGCCTGCGCAACCTGTGACGGTTTCTTCTACCGCAATCAGAAAGTCGCGGTCATCGGCGGCGGCAACACCGCAGTGGAAGAGGCGCTCTACCTGGCGAACATTGCCTCTGAAGTGCACCTGATCCACCGTCGCGAAACCTTCCGCGCGGAGAAGATCCTGATCAAACGCCTGATGGATAAAGTGGCAAGCGGCAACATCGTGCTGCACACCAACCGTACCCTGGAAGAGGTGACGGGCGACCAGATGGGCGTTGCCGGTCTGCGTATCCGTGATATCCAGAACACCGATAATGTCGAAACGCTTGAAGTGGCTGGTCTGTTCGTGGCGATCGGTCACAGCCCGAATACCGCTATCTTCGACGGACAGCTGGAGCTGGAAAACGGCTACATCAAAGTGCAGTCCGGCATTCACGGTAACGCGACCCAGACCAGCATCCCGGGCGTGTTCGCGGCTGGCGACGTAATGGACCATATTTATCGTCAGGCGATTACCTCCGCTGGCACCGGCTGTATGGCCGCGCTGGACGCTGAACGCTACCTCGATGGACTGGCTGAACAAGGTAAATAATCTTTACAAGTCAGTAACAAACGTAAATAAAGGCGGCGATAAGTCGCCTTTATTGTCTCCCCGTTGTAACATTGCGCTGCCCAATTTCTAATAACGTCACCTGCAAAGTACGCAATGGAAAAAACCCGTCAACAAGAGTTAACACGCTGGCTGAAACAGCAAAGCGTTATTTCCCGCCGCTGGCTTACGATTTCCCGTCTCCTGGGGTTCGTTAGCGGTCTGTTGATTGTTGCCCAGGCATGGCTGCTGGCCCGCATTCTTAATCACATGATCATGGAGAACATCCCGCGCGAAGCGCTGTTGCTGCCTTTTATTGTCCTGATCCTGATTTTTATCCTGCGCGCCTGGGTGGTGTGGCTGCGTGAGCGCGTCGGTTTTCACGCCGGACAGCATATCCGCTACGAGATCCGTCGTCAGGTGCTCGATCGTCTTCAGGAAGCCGGGCCCGCGTGGATCCAGGGTAAACCGGCCGGTAGCTGGGCGACGCTGATCCTTGAGCAGATTGACGATATGCACGACTACTATGCGCGCTATCTGCCGCAAATGGCCCTTGCCGTCTTCGTTCCGCTGCTGATCGTGATCGCCATCTTCCCGGTGAACTGGATGGCTGCGCTGATTCTGATGGGCACCGCCCCGCTGATCCCGCTGTTTATGGCGCTGGTCGGCATGGGGGCAGCCGATGCCAACCGCCGTAACTTCCTGGCACTGGGTCGCCTGAGCGGTCATTTCCTCGATCGTCTTCGAGGCATGGAGACGTTACGCATTTTTGGCCGCGGTGAAGCAGAAACCGAAAACATTCGCCGGGCATCGCAAGACTTCCGTCAGCGCACCATGGAAGTGTTACGCCTTGCCTTCTTGTCCTCCGGTGTACTGGAATTCTTTACCTCGCTGTCGATTGCCCTCGTGGCGGTCTACTTCGGCTTCTCCTATCTCGGCGCGCTGGATTTCGGCCATTACGGCACGGCGGTAACCCTTTCTGCCGGGTTCCTGGCGCTGATCCTGGCCCCGGAATTTTTCCAGCCGCTCCGCGATCTGGGGACCTTCTATCACGCCAAAGCGCAGGCGATTGGCGCAGCCGATAGCCTGAAAACATTCCTGGAAACGCCGCTGGCACACCCGGAGCGGGGTGACGTGACGCTGAATGCTAAAGATCTCGTGACCATCGAAGCGCAGGACTTTTCCATTCTGTCACCGGAAGGCAAAGTGCTCGCGGGTCCGCTGAACTTTACCTTACCTGCCGGACAACGGGTGGTGCTCGTCGGCACCAGCGGTTCCGGTAAAAGCTCGCTGCTGAATGCGCTATCCGGCTTTATGGCCTACACGGGTTCACTGCGGATCAACAAAACTGAACTGCGCAACCTCGATCCAGACGCCTGGCGTAAACAGCTCAGCTGGGTAGGACAAAACCCGCAGCTTCCAGCCTCTACGCTGCGTGAAAACGTCCTGCTGGCGCGCCCGGACGCGCGTGAAGATGAACTGCAATCGGTGCTCGACCGCGCCTGGGTCAGCGAGTTTCTGCCGCTGCTTCCGCAGGGGGTAGATACAGTAGTCGGCGATCAGTCCGCCGGGCTGTCGGTCGGACAGGCGCAGCGCGTAGCCGTTTCCCGCGCGCTGCTTAATCCATGCCAGCTGATGCTGCTGGATGAGCCCGCCGCCAGCCTGGACGCCCACAGCGAACAGCGCGTAATGGAGGCCCTGAACGCCGCCTCCCGGCAGCAAACCACCCTGATGGTTACCCATCAGCTGGAGGGGATTGCCGACTGGGACAGATCTGGGTCATGGAGAACGGCCGTATTGTTGAGCAAGGTGATTACGCCTCTCTCGTTGCCGCGCAGGGACCGTTTGCCGCCCTGCTGGCGAACCGTCAGGAGGACATCTGATGCGTACTCTGCTGCCTTATCTTGCGCTCTATAAACGCCACAAATGGATGCTGACGCTGGGGATTGTGCTGGCGATTGTCACGCTGCTCGCCAGCATTGGCCTGCTCACGCTTTCCGGCTGGTTCCTGTCGGCCTCGGCCGTCGCGGGCTTTGCCGGTTTATACAGCTTCAACTATATGCTCCCGGCTGCCGGTGTTCGCGGTACCGCCATCACCCGTACTGCCGGACGCTATTTCGAACGTCTTGTCAGCCACGACGCCACTTTCCGCGTGCTGCAGCACCTGCGCATCTACACCTTCAGCAAACTGCTGCCCCTCTCCCCTGCCGGGCTGGCGCGTTTTCGTCAGGGTGAATTACTTAACCGTGTCGTTGCGGATGTCGACACGCTGGATCACCTTTACCTGCGCGTGATTTCCCCGATCGTGGGCGCGTTTGTGGTGATTGTGGTGGTCACGCTGGGGCTGTCTGTTCTGGACGTTTCCGTTGCGCTGACGCTGGGCGGGATCATGCTGCTGACGCTCATCATTCTGCCGCCGCTGTTTTACCGCGCCGGGAAATCCACCGGGGAAAACCTGACGCGCCTGCGCGGAGACTACCGCCAGCAGCTCACCTCCTGGCTTCAGGGGCAGGCAGAGCTGACGATTTTTGGCGCCAGCAAGCGCTATCGCGCCCGCATGGAAAGTACGGAGCTTAACTGGCATGAGGCCCAGCGCCGCCAGTCGGAGCTGACGGCCTTTTCTCAGGCGCTGATGATGTTAATCGGCGGCGTGGCGGTGATTGCCATGCTGTGGCTGGCTTCCGGCGATGTCGGGGGGAATTCACAGCCGGGTCCTCTTATTGCCCTTTTCGTCTTCTGCGCGCTGGCGGCGTTTGAGGCGCTGGCCCCGGTGACGGGCGCCTTCCAGCATCTGGGCCAGGTGATCGCCTCTGCCCTGCGCATCACGCAGATTGCCGAACAGGAGCCTGAAGTCATGTTCAGTGCCGGGCAGACCGCGGTACCAGAGCAGGTTGCGCTGACGCTTGAAGATGTCACCTTCGCCTATGACAAACAGGCGCAGAACGCGCTGGACGGTATTAACCTTTCTGTTAATGCAGGTCAGCGGATGGCGATCCTCGGCCGTACCGGCTGCGGTAAATCGACGCTGCTGCAGTTGCTGACCCGCGCCTGGGATCCGCAGCGCGGCCAGATTCGTTTTAATAACATGTTGCTGACCGATTTCAGCGAGCAGGCCCTGCGCAAGACGGTGAGCGTCGTTCCGCAGCGCGTGCATCTGTTTAGCGCCACCCTGCGCGATAACCTGCTGCTGGCCGCGCCAGAAGCCTCTGATGATGCGCTTCGCGCCGTGCTGGAGCAGGTCGGACTGCAAAAACTGCTTGAGGACGACGGGCTGAACAGCTGGCTGGGCGAAGGCGGCCGTCAGCTCTCCGGCGGTGAGCTGCGCCGTCTGGCCATTGCGCGCGCGCTGCTGCACGATGCGCCGCTGATGCTGCTCGACGAACCCACCGAAGGGCTGGACGCCACAACCGAAAGCCAAATCCTTGATTTACTGGCGAATGTCATGACCGGCAAAACCGTGCTGATGGTCACACACCGCCTGCGCGGACTGGCGAGTTTTGATCGGATAATTGTGATGGACAACGGACACATTATTGAGCAAGGTAGTCACGCAGAGCTGTTGGCGAAACAGGGTCGCTACTACCAGTTTAAACAGCGTCTGTAGACTATATTTGTAGCGTCCTCACTCGCGTACTGGAGTTTTGCTGTCATGCGCCTGGTCCAGCTTTCTCGTCATAACATTGCGTTCCCTTCTCCGGAAGGGGCGCTGCGTGAGCCCAACGGGCTGCTGGCCCTCGGTGGTGACCTCAGTCCCGCTCGGCTATTAATGGCGTACCAGCGCGGTATCTTCCCCTGGTTTTCCCCCGGCGATCCGATTTTATGGTGGTCCCCCGATCCGCGTGCCGTGCTGTGGCCAGCGCAGTTTCACGCCAGCCGCAGCATGAAGCGTTTCCATGCGAAATCACCGTACCGCGTCACCCTCAACCACGCCTTTGGTCAGATCATTGAAGGCTGTGCCGAAGACCGCTATGAAGGGACATGGATAACCCGCGATATCATTACCGCCTACCACCAGCTCCACGAGCTTGGCTATGCCCACTCCATCGAGGTGTGGGAAGACGGAGCACTCGTCGGCGGCATGTACGGCGTGGCGCAAGGGACGCTGTTTTGCGGCGAGTCGATGTTCTCTCGTGCAGTTAACGCCTCGAAAACCGCGCTGCTGGTCTTCTGCGAGGCGTTTGCCCAGCGCGGCGGAAGCCTGATTGATTGTCAGGTGCTCAACGAGCATACGGCCTCCCTGGGTGCTGTTGAAATCCCGCGACGCCAGTACATCGAACATCTCGATACCAGCCGTCAGGAGAAGCTTCCGCGCGACTTCTGGATACCGAGAACGCTCTTTATGCCCAATGCCTAAATGTTTTCCGCATATTTTTTGTGAGGGTGTTATAATTATGCCGCAGAGTAGCTTCTGCCTGTTGCCCCGCCGCCGTTTGGGACCCTCGCTTCAGATAACGTCCTGACGTTTATCCTGTTGTCTCCCCTTTACGAATGCGCTTCCTGTTCGGTTGTACCGTGACGCTTGGGCAATGCGCCGAAACTGTTTTGCTGCGTTTTAATCGCGCAATTCTTTACTTAATTGATGAATTTCGGCATTATCTTGCCGGTTCAAAACTTGGTAGTGATACCCCAGAGGATTAGATGGCCAAAGAAGACAATATTGAAATGCAGGGTACCGTACTTGATACGTTGCCTAATACCATGTTTCGCGTAGAGCTGGAAAACGGTCACGTGGTAACTGCGCACATCTCCGGTAAAATGCGCAAAAACTACATCCGCATTTTAACGGGCGACAAAGTGACTGTTGAACTGACCCCGTACGACCTGAGCAAAGGCCGCATTGTCTTCCGTAGTCGCTAATTGTTTTCGCCTGTAATGGCAGATGAATATTAAATAAGGCCGGGATTTTCCCGGCCTTACTTTTTTGTGCTGCAGGCGATTATTTGAACAATTATTTGGCCGTTCGATACAGCGTCAGGGCTGTCTGTTCGACAGCAATGCCTTTTTTATGGCTGTGTCTTGCTATGCTATCAGCCGTTTGCCACCTGATAACCTATATTTATCAAAGCATCAAGCTCGTCTTTTGCAAACAACCTTGCCCGGTAGCATTCACCAGGGAACTCTGGATAGCCATCCATCGAGCAAATCAGATCGTAGATTGTGGCAATAATATGGCCTGTTGCATCGCTGATAAAGAAAGAGCGTGCGTGGTTGGTGTAGATGCCATAGTAGTCACCATAATCTATTGCTGCCCCCATAAAATCAGTGACCTGAGGAACACGATCGGAGGGTAACTGGATAATGCTACCTGCCTGGGTTGCTGTATTGGCAACGAGATCAACAGCATAGAACATGACTCTCGCTGGATCGGTTTTGTAAGAATCAGCCGTTGAATCACGTGTAATATCTCGAGTAACCGCATTGCCTTCATTATCAACGCAGGAGCGATTATCAAAGAGCGAAAGAACAAATTTTCCTTCAGCCTCATTGCTTAACCCAGCAAAAGCGCTATTTTTAGTGACGAACACGGTATGAGCGCCATTTTCAAAACTCTCAATACCGGAAGTATCTATCTGCGTAACGCCCTGTCCTGCTGCGAAATTACTGTTAAACCCCCCGGTATTAATACTCCATAATATCTTGCCGTCGGCAGGAGAAATACCAAACGTCAGGCCTGCAGAGCGAGTATGAACAACAATCGCTTCAGCATTTGCCTCGCCTGCGGGGATCCAGGAAAGCGAGTTAAGATGAGCATCGTTTGTGGGGCTATTATTCAGGATCTGAGTATTATCAAATGCACGAGTATAATTTTTTGCCCACAACATCACGCCTGTCTTTTCATCAAATTTTAAAATTGATGCGTCCTGTCTCATCGTGTTAGTCGAACGGTCCGGGTTATCATTACCAATCATGAAAAGATTATCGGCTGAATCCCAGATAAGATCGTGGGTGTTAGCGTAGCGGTTACCATCGCGGTCACGTAAATCAAACTCCAGAATCTCGTTGCCTAAAATATCGATTTTGAAAAAGCGTCGCCCATACCAGTGTTCATCTTCATCACTGCCGATATAGAAATAACCATTATGCGTTTTTAGCATCTGATTACGGTAGGGCTGAGCATAATAGCAGCGAAGATCGCCGTTCCGGTCGTAGCCATCACAATTGGTAGTCATTAACCAACTGTTTCCCCATACGGTCGTGAAGTTAGCGGGATCCGTTTGCTCAATATCGATATGGAAAATTGTCCCATCGCGGTAGAGTTGTTCCTGTGTGCTTACCTGGATGGTTTGATTAAAAATTTCCACTCCGCTAAGGTTTTTAAAGACAACCTGCACCTGGTTAAGGTCGTTTGCATATAGTCCAATAACCGGAATTTTTATCTCAGGTAAAGAGACAATGTCATTTGAAGAATACGTAAAGTCTAAACTTGTCGTGCTAGTCGATCTTCCCAGTACCGTATAGGAATATGTGACCGTTTCATCAATTATAAATTTCAGATAGACCGCAAGTTGGTTGTTCGCAGGGGCGAGTTCCATTCCAAGATAGGTAATTGCCATATTATTCACCTGTTGTTAATTATTACTGTGTAACGTCTTTTACTCGCATCTCATTCACCTGTTGGGGAATGATCTTATTTCCTTTCACCAGGTAATCAATAACCGCATCGGAAAGGTTATATCCACCTTTTACCTGTTTGTTCTGGCCATCAATAAATGCAGTAAAGCCATCGCCACCAGGGGCAAGGAAACTATTTGTCGCTACGCGATAGGTATCAGAGTCTACAATTGGCTTGCCATTAAGCGTAAGTAGCACAACGCGTTGCCCAACAGGTTTATGTTGGTCGTAGCGCATCTCCAGTCCTTTCGACATCTGCAAAACACCGTTAGTGAGTGACGCACTATGCTCCATAAGATTTCGTAAGGATTTCCCTTTCAAATCCATTACGGTTAGCTCATTTGGAAACGGGAACGCGCTAATAACATCGCCGAGGGTTATCGGACCGGCATTCAAATCAGCCCGCAGACCACCTGAATTAGTGAGCGCCAGTTGCGCATCAGGCGCAGCGGCAAGCATTGCATCGGTAAATAAATTGCCCAGCGAAGATGATTCCCCGTAGGCGCGCGTAAGCGTAACAGGCGTCTCTCCAACTTTTTGGCGAACCGTTTCGGAGAGCTTTTTATTCCAGCTATCAATAACACTCTGAGTTGCCGGATCGGGTTTCCATTCATCAGCATAAAGGGTCTTAAGTTCGAAGCTTTTTATTTTGTTGTGATGTTTTTTTAGATCCACATCCAGGACCAGCTTACCAATATCAATCCCACCACTGTCAGTCGAAAGCACCAGCGTGTTACCTACTTTAAGCGGCTCCGGCGTCCCAACATGCGCATGTCCGGTAATCAGAATATCCAGTCCTTTCACCTGCTTCGCCGTCTGGATATCCTTATCAAGGGCGCGTTTGACATCAGTATTGCCGATACTGGACTGGCGTGCAGGGAAACCCTCATGCATGAGTGCAACGGTTATATCTACTTTTCCACGTAGTTCATCCAGATAACGCTGGAGATATTTAACCTCGTCACGCGCTTCAATACCCTGACGCATTGACGATGAAACGGTATCATCGAAAGCGAATACGCCATGCAACCCAATGACCCCAATTTTAACGCCATCCTTTTCGATGATGGTATACGGCTTATTCCAGAAAAGAACATTACTATTTTTATAAAAAACGTTCCCTAACAGTATCGGAAATTTAGCCTGACTGAGCTGTACCAGCGTATTATCCCAACCATGATCGAACTCATGATTGCCCACAGACGCAGCATCAAATGACATTGTATTCATAATATCTATGATTGCCCGCCCTTTTGTCAGGCTGCTAATGTACGGACCGGTAAAGTAATCTCCAGCATCGAAATAAAAAGTAGCCTTATTCTTTTGCTTTTCTTGCTTGACGTAAGTCGCAATATTTGCGAAGCCACCGACAGCTCTTTTACCTTCTGCAACATAAGGGAGTTTATAGGGCTCAACATGTGCATGCAGGTCATTGGTATAAATAACGGTAACGTCCTGCGCTGGACTTAGCGAAGCATATCCCGATAGTAATAAAACCGCGATTACTGTTTTTTTCATTTTTTAACTCTCGAATTAAAGAAAGAATTTCATTATCGATTAGCAAAAAACAGATTTTGTGAACCTTCTCACGATATATGGAAAAGGGAGACGCGAAAATTTACGACTAACAGAATCAGTTGGTGAAGCACATGGAATCCGCTCCAAAAATAGATCTCAATGTTTGTAAAAGCTGGTCATGTCCAAATCTCGGAATACCAGATGCGAGTGATTATGTTTTTCCTGTTTATCGTCTGGGCTACGCTGCTCTTGAATGTCAAAAATGTGGCAGTCTTCCTCCACTGTTTAATACAAAAGAATGTGACGAGTGGTTCAGTCAATTCATGCAACGAAAATTAGGACATACAGGACAAGGTTGTCCCCGCTGTTTTACAGCTCACATCATTCGCTATGGATACACAAAAGCCAGAACACCCCGCTTTCAATGTTGTACCTGCCGTTATGTATTTACTCCACACTATGACAATGCTGTAGGCCTGAATAAAAATATCACCCTTCTTTCCCTGCTCGAACAAGGGGTGCACTCTGGTGAAACGACAAACCAAAGGGTGCTTGCGCAAGCGGTTAACGGGTTCGAGCGCGATCTGCATGTTTCACTCCCTGCGCTAACAAGGGTGTCAACGACCACAATGGTTATACCGTTTCAGGGTCATTCTGCCAGGCAGAAACTGTATGTTGTGATCAGTGCCGATGCTGACTCCGGCAAAATTATTCAAATAACAACCAACTATTGCGACTGGAAGGCAGGTGATTCATTGCTCTATCAGGGTTCTAAGTCTTTCCCTTCTTCGATACTACCGTCGAGCGATACCGCTCTTATTCGGGAGCAAGAAATGCAATTTCTTAAACGGAGTCAATTTGATGAAATTCAGTACGGTAGTGCCGAGCTTAAGCGAAACGACCGGGGAAGCATGGTTCGTCCTGTCATTACCATACACAGTCATTTCCAGCGATTAAAACGACGCTTCCCGGTTGTAACCGATCATTATCTCGCCCATGAGTGCGTTTTGCGCGGCGGGGCTATAACTGCCTGGTCAACAGAAGTCCGACTTGGGAAAACCGATCTTTGGTTTGTGTCTGAAAATATTGAAAACGCCAACCTCACTGACAAAGCATTTTGCCTTACTGGTAGCTGGAAAATGGGATGGTGGAAAAATGTGTGGCAGCGTTGGGATAATGGCGAGATATGCAAGATGATTGGCCTACTGACCGGACAGCAAAGTACAGCGGAACCCGCGTTGATTTCACTTGCATCCTGCACTGCATTTGCTGTCTGGCTGAACTCCCATCCATGGTCATTACAGTGTCATAACTTTGGGGCGCGGGTAGTGAGCCAGCATTTAGTGGGTCTTGGCTGTATTTACAACCAACAGATGAAGGAAAATTCAGGCAGTTAAGGTCTACATAACGCGAGCTGTACGGCAGCGAACTGAAAGCGAACTGCACTATTTTATTGTCCTCAAAAGTTATTAACGTCTTCCTGTAACACCCATTTTTACGAAGATTAATCCATTTGGCGTCAGAGGAACTCCCCCGACGCCTCGGATCGACGTCAGGAAATAATGTGAATTACCGTTTTTGCACTTTGAGGTGCAACGACATCTGCGGCCATCAAATGCGTAATGTCATGCAGCAGTCCCGTCAGGTGCGGCAACATATCGCAGTCAAAATGCGATACCAGCAGTATGTGGTTTAACGCCCGGCAGTAATCACACTTTGTTTCGGTATCTTCCAGCAGCCACTCTTTTTGTCTCGGTTGTTCCGCGTCGTCCTCAAACTCCACCACCTGAAAATCACGCATTGATTCTTTGAGGCCGGATTTCATTTCTTCCAGATACGCCCCCAGGCAGCGACAGACGGGCTGCGTTTGTGGGAGTGATGTGCAATCGAGGAGGATTTCGGTGAGCAATTTGCAGCGCTCTGCCAGGGTTGGGAGATCGGGGTTGAGGGAGAGTTCGCTATAAAGTTGGGCGAAATTATTAGTATCAGTCATATGTGATCCTTTATGCACGTAAGATTGTCTGTGCACACACTTTCAGGACGCCAATCCCGGCACCTGATTTTGCAGGTGCGCCGCCATTTTATTACTGTGGATTTATCCAGCAACTGACTTCGAAAGAAACTGGAAAGCGCCTCGCAAAATTCCTCTGCGGCCTGATGCCCTCACCCCAACCCTCTCCCACAGGGAGAGGGAGAAAACAAAAAAAAACGGCAACCGAAGTTGCCGTTTTGCTTTTACCTTACAACTCAGTGAGCCGCTTCCGGCTTGTGTTTCGCCGCACTCTGGAAATCGTACGTCAGTTCGTTCTTCGCCTGATCCAGCGCCACGGTCACCTGGCCGCCGTCCACCAGCGAGCCAAACAGCAGCTCGTTCGCCAGCGGTTTCTTCAGGTTGTCCTGAATCACGCGCGCCATCGGACGGGCCCCCATCGCGCGGTCGTAGCCTTTCTCGGCCAGCCAGTTGCGGGCCTCCTGGCTCACTTCCAGCGACACGCCTTTCTGATCCAGCTGAACCTGCAGCTCGACGATGAACTTGTCCACTACCTGATGGATCACCTCGGTAGACAGGTGATCGAACCAGATAATGTTGTCCAGACGGTTACGGAACTCCGGCGTGAAGATCTTCTTGATCTCCTCCATCGCATCGGTGCTGTTATCCTGGTGGATCAGGCCAATGGATTTCCGCTCGGTTTCACGCACGCCGGCGTTGGTGGTCATCACCAGCACCACGTTGCGGAAGTCCGCCTTGCGCCCGTTGTTGTCGGTCAGCGTCCCGTTGTCCATCACCTGCAGCAGGATGTTGAACACGTCCGGGTGCGCTTTCTCGATTTCATCGAGCAGCAGTACCGCGTGCGGATGCTTGATCACCGCGTCGGTGAGCAGGCCGCCCTGATCAAAGCCCACGTAGCCCGGAGGCGCACCAATCAAACGGCTGACGGTGTGACGCTCCATATACTCGGACATATCAAAGCGCAGCAGCTCAATGCCCAGCGCTTTGGAGAGCTGAACAGTCACCTCGGTTTTCCCCACGCCGGTTGGGCCAGCGAACAGGAAGGAACCGACAGGCTTGTGGTCATGCCCCAGCCCGGCGCGGGCCATCTTGATCGCTTCGGTTAAGGCCTCAATGGCTTTATCCTGACCAAAGACCAGCATTTTCAGGCGATTGCCGAGGGTGCGCAGCGTGTCGCGGTCGCTCTGAGAAACGCTCTTCTCAGGGATACGCGCGATACGGGCCACCACGGACTCGATATCCGCCACGTTAACGGTTTTCTTACGCTTGCTGGCCGGCATCAGGCGCGCACGCGCCCCTGCCTCATCAATCACGTCTATCGCCTTATCCGGCAGATGACGGTCATTGATGTATTTCACCGCCAGCTCCACCGCCGCACGGACCGCTTTCGCGGTGTAACGCACGTCGTGGTGCGCTTCGTACTTCGGCTTCAGGCCGTTGATGATCTGCACCGTTTCCTCGACGGACGGTTCGGTCACGTCGATTTTCTGGAAGCGGCGCGCCAGCGCACGGTCTTTCTCAAAGATGTTGCTGAACTCCTGGTAGGTCGTGGAGCCAATCACGCGGATCTTGCCGCTGGAGAGCAGCGGTTTGATCAGGTTCGCGGCATCCACCTGGCCACCGGAGGCGGCACCTGCCCCGATGATGGTGTGGATCTCATCGATAAACAGGATGCTGTTGGTGTCCTGCTCCAGCTGTTTTAACAGCGCCTTGAAGCGTTTTTCAAAATCACCGCGGTATTTGGTGCCCGCCAGCAGCGAGCCGATATCCAGCGAGTAGATGGTGCAGTCGGCAATCACTTCCGGCACGTCGCCCTGGACAATGCGCCAGGCAAGCCCTTCGGCAATCGCGGTTTTACCCACGCCTGACTCACCCACCAGCAACGGGTTGTTCTTGCGGCGACGGCACAGCACCTGGATCGCGCGCTCCAGCTCTTTATCGCGACCAATCAGCGGGTCGATACCGCCAACGCGAGCAAGCTGGTTAAGGTTGGTGGTGAAGTTTTCCATACGATCCTCCCCGCCTGCTTGCTCTTCATTGTTATTGACCTGATTGCTGGAATCCGATGCCTGGTTAGGCTCGTCTTTGCGCGTTCCGTGAGAAATAAAGTTAACCACGTCGAGGCGGCTGACTTCGTGTTTGCGCAGCAGGTAGGCAGCCTGCGACTCCTGCTCGCTGAAGATGGCGACTAAGACGTTTGCGCCAGTCACTTCGCTACGCCCGGAAGACTGGACGTGGAATACCGCGCGCTGCAGCACGCGCTGGAAGCTGAGCGTCGGCTGCGTGTCGCGCTCTTCTTCACTGGCTGGCAGCACCGGTGTGGTTTGTTCGATGAAGGCTTCGAGTTCCTGACGTAGCGCCACCAGATCCACGGAGCAGGCTTCCAGCGCTTCGCGGGCAGATGGATTGCTAAGCAGTGCGAGCAGTAAATGCTCGACGGTCATAAACTCATGTCGGTGCTCACGCGCTCTGGCGAAAGCCATGTTTAAACTGAGTTCCAGTTCTTGATTGAGCATAGGCACCTCCCCCAATTTTATGCCTTATCAGGCCTTTTCCAGCGTACACAGCAACGGATGCTCGTTCTCCCTCGCATAGTCGTTCACCATCGCCACTTTGGTTTCCGCCACTTCGGCTGTGAAGATGCCGCAGATAGCTTTGCCACGATAATGAACGGTAAGCATCAGTTGCGTTGCACGTTCTACATCATAAGAAAAGAACTTTTGTAGCACGTCAATAACAAATTCCATCGGCGTGTAATCATCGTTCATTAACATAACTTTATACATAGATGGCGGTTTTAGCGCGTCGCGCACTTTGTCTTCCGCCAGCTGGTCGAAATCCAGCCAATCGTTGGTCTTACCCATTATGCATAACCACTTTGAATCTACCTCAGATGTTAGATAACAATCATCTATTACTGTCATCCGCGATGTCTGTCACAAACTGTTGCAATAGCGTTAACTGCTTCAAACTTTGGTTGATTATTGTCCCATCTCCAGCGCCAAACGCTTGACGACTTCTTTCGTTTCTCTAAATTGTACAAGCGTGAGATGGCGAGGTTTTGAACAGCCCCCACTCCACCACCGGTTCATTCCATCTTAACTTATAAGATTTACGAAGGATGTCGAAGCATGGAAATGGGTACTGTTAAGTGGTTCAACAACGCCAAAGGGTTTGGCTTCATCTGCCCCGAAGGCGGCGGCGAGGATATCTTCGCTCACTATTCCACCATTCAGATGGATGGTTACAGAACGCTCAAAGCCGGGCAGTCCGTCCGGTTCGATGTACATCAGGGACCAAAAGGCAATCATGCAAGCCTAATCGTACCCGTTGAAGCAGAGACGGTTGCATAGCTCTCTGTTTTATTGTGTACATCCCGCAGTCAAAATGCCAGCCCGATCGGCTGGCATTTTTATTTTCGGGTTATTCCCGAGCCAGCGCGTCCACCGGATCCAGCCGCGCCGCGTTGCGGGCGGGCAACCAGCCAAACAAAATGCCGGTAAAGGTCGAACACAAAAATGCGGTAATAATGGCAACCGGCGAGAAGCCAATCTCCCAGCCGGGTAAAAAGAGCTGAAGCGCAAACGCGATCATCATCGAGAGCGCAATACCCATCGCCCCGCCAACCAGACACACCAGCACCGCTTCAATCAAAAACTGCTGCAGCACATCGCTGGCCCGGGCGCCGACCGCCATGCGAATGCCGATCTCCCGGGTACGTTCGGTTACCGACACCAGCATGATATTCATCACCCCGATGCCGCCGACGACCAGCGAAATCACCGCCACCAGCGTGAGGAACAGCTGAAGAGTACGTGTGGTCTTTTCCGCCGTTTTCAAGAGGCCGTCCATATTCCAGGTGAAGAAATCTTTCTTCCCGTGGCGCAGGGTTAACAGCCGTTCAAGCTGCTGTTCGGCCAGCGCGCTGTCGTAGCCCTCCTTCACGCGTACAGTGATGGAGTTGAGCCAGGACTGCCCCATAATCCGCCCTGAGATGGTGGTGTAGGGCAGCCAGACGCGCAGGATCTTGCTGCTGCCAAACATCGACTGCTTCTCTTCCGCCACGCCGATGACCGTGGCAGGCATGTTGCCGACCAGAATCACTTCGCCCACCACGTTGGCTTTGTTTGGGAAGAGCTGCCTGCGCGAGTTCGCGTCCAGCACCACCACCTGCGCCCTGCCCGCCAGCTGCTCGGCGTTGAAGGTAGCGCCTTCGCTGAAGGTCATGCCGTAGACGTTGAAATAGTCTCCGCTCACGCCGTTAGCGCTGGCGGCCACGTCAACGTTGCCCACGCGCAGACGCAGGTTCTGCGAAACCGCAGGCGTGGCGGAGTTCACCCACGGCTGCTTCTGAATCGCCGCCAGATCGTCGTATTTCAGCGCCTGCTGATACTGCGGCTCGTCGTCGCCAAAGTCTTTGCCGGGATAGACATCAATGGTGTTGGTGCCGATGGCGCGAATATCGGCCAGCACCAGCTGCTTCGCCGCGTCGCCCACCACCACGATCGACACCACCGAGGCGATACCGATAATGATGCCGAGCATCGTCAACAGGGTACGCATTTTATTGGCCGCCATCGCCAGCCAGGCCATGGTCAGCGCTTCGCGAAAGCCGCTGGAGAACTGCCCCCAGCCGGTTGATGCCGGCAGCGCTTCTTTCGGCGCCGCAGCCCTGGACTCACGCGGCGGCGGGTTGCTGACCAGCTCGCCGTCGTGGATCTCGATAATGCGTTCCGCCTGCGCCGCCACCTGCGGATCGTGGGTAACAATGATGACCGTGTGACCCTGATCGCGAAGCTGGTGAAGGATCGCCATCACCTCTTCGCCGGAATGGCTGTCGAGCGCGCCGGTCGGTTCATCCGCAAGGATCACCTGCCCGCCGTTCATCAGCGCACGGGCAATACTCACGCGCTGCTGCTGGCCGCCGGACAGCTGCGACGGCTGGTACTCCACCCGCTCCGCCAGCCCCAGACGCGTCAGCAGCATCTGCGCACGCTCAAGGCGCTTTTTACGCTCGACGCCCGCATACACCGCAGGCACTTCCACGTTCTGCGCCGCATTCAGGTGAGAAAGCAGGTGGTAACGCTGGAAGATAAAGCCGAAGTGTTCCCGGCGCAGCTTCGCCAGCGCGTCGCCGTCCAGCGTGGAGACATCCGTCCCGGCCACGCGATAGGTCCCGCTGGTCGGTTTATCCAGACAGCCGAGAATGTTCATCAGCGTCGATTTACCGGAACCCGATGCCCCGACAATCGCCACCATTTCGCCCGCCTCCACGCGCAGGGAGATGCCCTTCAGTACCTCCACCGGACCGTCGCCTGACGGATAGCTGCGACGAATGTTATTCAGCTCAAGCAGCGCCGTCATTTAGCGGCTCCGGGCAGGCTTTCGCTGACAACAACCTCCTCGCCCTCTTCCAGCCCTTTCACCACCACCACGTCGGTGTCGTTGCGCGCGCCGATCACGACCTCGCGCTCGCGCGTTTCGCCGTTGCGCAGCACTTTCACTTTATAACGGCTATCCCCGGCGGACTCGCCGAGCGCAGAGAGCGGAATGGTCAGCACGTTCTTCACGCCGGTCAGCTGGATATGCACCTGTGCGGTCATGTCCAGACGCAGCACGCCCTGCGGGTTTGGCACCTCAAAGCGGGCATAGTAGAAGATAGCGTCGTTAACTTTTTCCGGCGTCGGCAGAATGTCTTTCAGCACGCCTTCGTAGCGCGTCTGCGGGTCGCCAAGCACCGTAAACCAGGCGTTCTGCCCCGGCTTAAGATGGATCACATCCGCCTCTGAGACCTGGGCTTTGACCAGCATAGTGCTCATGTCCGCCAGCGTCAGAATGTTCGGCGCCTGCTGCGCAGCAATCACCGTCTGGCCCTGCAGCGTGGTGATCTGGGTCACTTCGCCCGCCATCGGTGCGACGATTTTGGTGTAGTCGAGGTTGGTTTTTGCCGTATCCAGCGAGGCCTGATTGCGTTTGATCTGCGCGTCAATCGTGCCAATTTGCGCCTGTTTGACCGCCAGTTCTGTGGTGGCAGTATCTAAATCCTGTTTTGAAATAGCCTGGGTTTTGGCCAGCGCCTGCTGACGGGTCAGCGTTACCTGAGCCAGGTTACGTTCTGCCAGCGCCTGCGCACGCTGCGCGCGCAGCTCCATCAGCGTGGCTTCCACCTCGCGGATCTGGTTCTCAGCCTGCTCAGGATCGATAACGCCGAGCAGCTGGCCTTTTTTCACCTTGTCGCCAATCTCAACCGACAGCGTTTTCAGCTGGCCGCTGACCTGAGCGCCGACGTCAACCTTGCGCAGCGCGTCAAGCTTGCCCGTCGCGAGGACGTTTTGCTGCAGTTCGCCCGGGCGAACAATCAGCGTCTGATACTGCGGCACCGGTGCATTCAGCACCTGCCATAGCCAGTACCCACCGGCTAAAACCGCGACCGCCAGCAGCAGAAACAGCGTTCTGCGTTTTCCCTTGAGGTTCATAAATATTCCAAATAAATGTTCTGGCAATTATAAATGTTGATTCTATCTAAACGACTCCTCAACGAAACCCCTGTTCTCCGAAATCGCCCTAATTTGTTTATGAGACGTTGACATTTCCCCTGTTGAAATAGCGATATTCCAAAAGGATCAGGATCTACCATGTCTTCTATCGTCGATACATCACTTTCAAACCTGCCGCAGCCAAAATCCGGCTGGCAGCTCTTCAAAAACCTGGCTTTTGGTGAGATCGCACCCGGGCTGGCATGGGAAAAAACCGCCTACCGACGTAAGTTCATGCTGCGTTCACTGGCGACACCGCTCAGCACCGCTCGCCTGCTGTCTGATCTTGCGAAACATCCGCACCTGATGCAAATGCTCCAGGTTCAGCCGGGGCTGCCGTGTCGCCTTCATCGTCCGTGGCTGACGGTCAATATGGATCGACAGCGTGCGCTGGAATCGCTGTCCTGGCACTATCAGATGATGTGTCGCCAGCTGCCGGCAACGCTGACAAAGGGTTACCTTTCAAAGCAGGGCGTGACTCTGCTGACCTTAACCGGAAAAGATGAACAGCAATTTACCGTCCGCCTGTGTGCCGACGCGTTTATGGATAAAGAGGGAGAAGCTACCCTCGTTTTCTGTGACAGTCAAAATACGGCGCTGGCGGAGATGACCTTTACGCTATGCCAGTTTGAGGGAAAATCAACGCTGTTCATTGGCGGTTTGCAGGGCGCAAAAGCGCATGTTCCCCATGAGCTGATCCAGGGTGCGACGAAAGCCTGCCACGGTCTGTTCCCGAAACGTCTGCTGGTCGAGGCCGCAATGACGCTCGGCGCCGCGTTCCCGGTAGAGCAGATTGTCGCCGTCAGTAACGATACCCATATTTATCGCAGCTGGCGCTACCGCAAGAAAAAAGAGGGCAAACTGCTGGCCGATTACGACAGTTTCTGGCTCTCCATCGGCGGTGAAAAGCAGGACAACGGTAACTTTATGCTGCCGCTCGTCATGCCGCGTAAACCGATGGAAGAGATCGCCAGCAAAAAACGCTCCGAATATCGCCGCCGCTACGCGCTGCTGGATAGCCTGATTCAGCAGGTGAAACAGGCGACCCAGCGCTAATCCGCTTTCCCGCGTGCCAGCCACAGCACGCGGGAGAACATCTTCCGCAGCAGGGTCGGTACCGCCTCCACGCCCCGCCTCCCCGCTTCCGTCGCCACTTCAATGGCTAAATCCGGTTTTGACGAACGGTGAATGGCTTTGGCGATCACCCGCCGCATGTTCATTGGGACATCGACCGGCACCATGGCAATTCGGTGGAAGACGTCGTCGAACCCCTGGCGATACATAAAGTGTTCCATGTCCATCGCGGGCAGCATGGTTAAATGGTCGCGCTCTTCCTCGCGCTCGTTATTCAGCAGGCTCCGCACGGTCGAGGCATATTTTTTACCCGCCTCATCACCGTCGACCAGCACGTGCCACTCGATCCCCATCCGGCGGGCAAATTTTATCAGCGGCTTTAATCCCGACTGGGCGAATTCGATCACCTTAATGCCTTCCGCATCAAAATGGTGGCCGCACTGGCGCGCCAGCTCGTTGATGACCCAGGTTTCCGTCTCCCCCTCCACCAGCAGCCAGCAGCGGGCAAAGAGCGACGACGCCCGGTTAAAGCGAATATGAAATGCGATGCGCCGCCCGTCTTCCGCGTTCAAACCGCCCGGCCCAAGCCGGAAAGCGGAGACGCGGGAGGATTCACGCACCAGGCGACAGACGTGTTCTACCGGCGTCAGCGATAATAATTCCCCGGAATTAGTGGTCGTGATGCGCTGGAGCGGCAGCAGGTTCAGCAGATGCCATGCCACGGAGAGCATGATGGGATGCAGGCGCGTTTCCGGGTCTTCCACCAGCAGCAGCGGCCGGGCGTCCCGGTCCAGACGAACGGTGCCTTTGGCCTGCAGAAGGGTTGAAAACAGCCCCAGCAGAATCACCCGATGGGTGCGACCGCCGGGCCGGTCGATCATCCGGTTAATGATGTCGAGGTAACGCCAGCTTCGCTGCTCATCATGAGAGCGGCGGCGCATCAGACGGTGGCGCGATTCCGACGTGCCCTGCTCGGAAAAATAGTGCTCAAGGAGTTGCACCATTGCGGACAACCCCTGACGAATTTGGCCATCGGTCAGATTCTGCGGACGCGACACCAGCTCTCTGGCCAGAAAATCCAGCTCGCGGGCGGTGACTTCCACTTCCGGCATATTGGGTACGGTTCCGTTACGAATACGCCGCATAAAGCGCGCATCGCGCAGGCGTAACACCGGCGTCAGGCGGATCAGGTGGCGGGCCAGATCGTCGATATTGTCCAGCGGGATCGGGTTGGCTTTCTCATCGAGAAAATCACGCAGGGTGAGTACCCCCTCGTTCTCCGCCATCTCGCCTTCCAGCCGATAGAAAATCCGGTGGAAACCGTCATCGCACGGCACCCAGCAGGGTGACAGCGGGCGGAAGCGACGCACGCGGTGACGTCCGGGTTCGGATTCGCGAAACGTCAGGATGATATGCAGGTGCTTCTCGCGCCCCGTCACGTCGCCGGGCGGGAACCAGAAATCGTCGCGGACGAAGTGATACAGATCGTCCTCGGGCGAAAGCAGTAGCGTCAATGCATCCAGCAGGCTGGACTTACCCCACGCGTTCTCGCCGATCAGGACGTTGTTCTGCTCCAGCTGCAGCGACAGGCGGTTAATACCGCGAAACCCGACAATTTCCACACGTTCGAGAAGCATAAATCCCCCGCGATATGATCACTTTTTCCTTCAAGTTATCAGCAGTATAGCGGGATGCAGACGGGCTTGACACTGCAATCCGCCTCCATAACCTGGCGGAAGCACGAAAAATTCAGAATTTATCCATCAGGTTTCATTTGAAATAACCCACATCTCGCAAGATACTACCGCCCGCAAATTGGACTATGCTCTATTTACCTCCAGTTTGAACAAGGATTGACATCACATTGCCTTAAATCAAATTAATCGAATTTATTTAAGTGGCGAAGGGGTGTTGTTGGTTTTTAAAATACGGGCTCTTTGAGTCGTCATCCCTTTATGGCGATATATCCCGCGCGCGGGAATGCGTGCGGATAATTATTTGAGGTGGTTATGTTTAGAAAATTGGCAGCAGAATGCTTTGGTACATTCTGGCTGGTATTTGGTGGCTGCGGTAGCGCCGTTCTGGCAGCAGCATTCCCGGAATTAGGCATTGGTTTTGTCGGCGTCGCGCTGGCGTTTGGTTTAACCGTATTAACCATGGCGTTTGCCGTGGGGCATATTTCCGGCGGTCATTTTAACCCGGCAGTGACGTTAGGTTTATGGGCGGGCGGCCGTTTCCCGGCGAAAGACGTAATTGGCTACATTGTGGCGCAGGTGGTTGGCGGTATTATTGCGGCGGGCGTTCTGTACGTGATTGCCAGCGGTAAAGCCGGCTTCGACGCGGCGGCCAGCGGCTTTGCCTCTAACGGCTTCGGCGAACACTCTCCGGGCGGCTACTCCATGCTGTCTGCCATCGTGATTGAAATCGTGCTGACCGCCGGCTTCCTGCTGGTGATCCACGGCGCAACGGACAAACACGCGCCAGCCGGTTTTGCCCCGATTGCCATTGGTCTGGCGCTGACGCTTATCCACCTGATTTCTATTCCGGTCACCAACACCTCCGTTAACCCGGCACGCAGCACCGCCGTCGCCATCTTCCAGGGCGGCTGGGCGCTTGAGCAGCTGTGGCTGTTCTGGGTGATGCCAATTATCGGCGGTATTCTGGGTGGCGTGCTGTATCGCACCCTGCTGGAAAAACGCGATTAATCTTTCCCTCCCTCTCCCCGTGGGAGAGGGCCGCGGTGAGGGCCACAGGCCGCACACCCCACATAGACACAAGCCGGGTAAGGCGTAGCCGCCACCCGGCTTTCTTTTGCCGCTTTACTGAACAGCCTTTATTGGGTAGTGTCACTGGCGTTTAACCGATACTCCAAAAGGACCGGCTGTTCATGTTTTCAGGACTCCTCATCATTTTGCTGCCCTTGATCGTGGGCTATCTTATTCCGCTGCATCGTGAATCCGCATTAAGGCTCATTAATCGATTCCTGAGCTGGATTGTCTACGTTATTCTTTTCTTTATGGGGATTAGCCTGGCATTCCTGGACAATCTGTCGGCGAATTTACTCTCCATCCTCCATTATTCTGTCGTCACCGTGGTGGTTATTTTGCTGTGCAATATTGCCGCGCTGCTGTGGCTGGAACGCACTATTCCGTGGAAAAATCACCATCATCAGGAAAAACTTCCTTCACGAATTGCAATGGCGCTTGAATCATTAAAATTATGCGGCGTCGTGGTGCTCGGTTTTCTTCTTGGGCTGACCGGTTGGGCATTTTTACAGCACGCGACTGAGGCCAGTGAATATACGCTGATCTTCCTGCTGTTCCTGATTGGTATTCAGCTGCGAAATAATGGCATGACGCTGAAACAAATTGTCCTGAACCGCCGGGGGATGATGGTTGCCGTTATGGTTGTCGCCAGTTCAATGGTGGCGGGCGTCATCAACGCCTTTATTCTCGATCTGCCGCTGAAAACCGGCCTGGCGATGGCGTCCGGTTTTGGCTGGTATTCGCTCTCCGGTATTCTGCTGACCGAATCATTCGGCCCGGTGATCGGCAGCGCCGCCTTCTTTAACGATCTGGCGCGAGAGCTGATTGCCATCATGCTGATCCCGAGCCTGGTTCGCCGCAGTCGTTCTACCGCGCTGGGCCTGTGTGGTGCAACGTCGATGGACTTTACCCTGCCGGTACTCCAGCGCTCCGGAGGTCTGGAGATGGTGCCCGCGGCTATCGTGCACGGCTTTATTTTAAGCCTGCTGGTTCCGGTCCTGATGGCCTTCTTCTCTGCCTGATACTTCTTTGGCGGTAGGTTTCCTGCCGCCAAAATTGCGCTAAATCAATCTCCCTCTATTTTGTAGCAGAAAGCCCTTTTCTCCGTTCTGGCACAGGCATAACCTTAAACATGTATATCAAATATAACTTTAACAGGTGTGATTATGTTTTGTGTGCAATGTGAACAAACCATCCGTACCCCGGCAGGCAATGGCTGCTCTTACGCACAGGGTATGTGCGGCAAAACCGCAGAAACATCTGACCTGCAGGACCTGCTGATTGCCGCCCTGCAAGGCCTTTCCGCATGGGCGTTCAAAGCCCGCGAATACGGCATTGTCGACCATTACGTCGACAGCTTCGCCCCGCGCGCCTTCTTCTCCACGCTGACCAACGTCAACTTCGACTCTACGCGCATTGTCGGCTATGCCCGCGAAGCGATTGCCCTGCGTGAAGCGCTGAAAGCACAGTGCCTGAAGGCGGACGCCAGCGCCCGCGTGGAAAACCCGATGTCTGAACTTCAGCTCGTCAGCGACGATCTGGGCGAGCTCCAGCGTCAGGCGGCAGAATTTACGCCGAATAAAGACAAAGCGGCGATTGGCGAGAACATTCTCGGCCTGCGCCTGCTGTGCCTGTACGGCCTGAAAGGCGCTGCGGCCTATATGGAACACGCGCACGTTCTGGGTCAGTACGACAATGAGATTTACGCCCAGTACCACAAAATCATGGCGTGGCTGGGTACCTGGCCCGCCGATATGAACGCGCTGCTGGAATGCTCAATGGAAATCGGCCAGATGAACTTCCGCGTGATGAGCATTCTTGACGCCGGTGAAACCAGCACCTACGGCCACCCGACGCCGACGCAGGTCAACGTCAAGGCGACCGAAGGCAAGTGCATCCTGATTTCCGGTCACGACCTGAAAGATCTCTACAACCTGCTGAAGCAAACCGAAGGCACCGGCGTTAACGTCTATACCCACGGCGAAATGCTCCCGGCGCACGGCTACCCGGAACTGCGTAAATTTAAGCATCTGATCGGTAACTACGGTAGCGGCTGGCAGAACCAGCAGGTGGAGTTCGCCCGCTTCCCTGGCCCTATTGTGATGACTTCTAACTGCATCATCGACCCGACCGTCGGCGCGTACGATGACCGCATCTGGACCCGCAGCATCGTCGGCTGGCCGGGCGTGAGCCATCTTGAAGGTGACGATTTCGGTCCGGTTATCGCCCAGGCTCAGCAGATGGCGGGTTTCCCGTACAGCGAAATCCCACACCTCATTACCGTCGGCTTCGGTCGTGAAACCCTGCTGGGTGCCGCTGATTCGCTGATCGATCTCGTCAGCCGTGAAAAGCTGCGCCACATCTTCCTCGTCGGCGGCTGCGACGGCGCGCGCGGCGAGCGTAACTACTTCACCGATTTCGCCACCAGCGTGCCGGAAGACTGCCTGATCCTGACCCTGGCGTGCGGCAAATACCGTTTCAACAAGCTGGACTTCGGCGACATCGAAGGTCTGCCGCGCCTGATCGATGCGGGCCAGTGTAACGATGCTTACTCGGCCATCATTCTGGCGGTCACCCTGGCGGAGAAACTGGGCTGCGGCGTGAACGACCTGCCGCTGTCGCTGGTGCTGTCATGGTTCGAGCAGAAAGCGATTGTCATCCTGCTGACCCTGCTCTCTCTCGGCGTCACCAACATCGTGACCGGCCCGACCGCGCCAGGCTTCCTGACGCCGGACCTGCTGGCGGTGCTGAACGAGAAATTCGGCCTGCGTTCCGTGACCAACGTTGAAGATGATATGAAACAGCTGCTGAGCGCGTAAGGAGTTATTCATGACCATGCCAACCTCACAATGTCCGTGGCGGATGCAGGTTCATCACATCCATCAGGAGACGCCGGATGTGTGGACGCTGTCGCTGCTGTGCCACGACTACTATCCGTACCGTGCAGGCCAGTACGCGTTGGTCAGCGTTCGCAATTCGGCGGATACGCTGCGCGCCTACACGATCTCCTCAACGCCGGGCGTGAGCGAGTACATTACGCTCACCGTCCGCCGCATTGACGACGGCGCGGGCTCGCAGTGGCTGACGCGGGACGTCAAGCGCGGGGATTACATCTGGCTGTCTGACGCACAGGGTAATTTCACCTGTGACGACAAAGCAGACGATAAATTCCTGCTGCTGGCGGCGGGCTGTGGCGTGACGCCGATTATGTCGATGCGCCGCTGGCTGGCAAAAAACCGTCCGCAGGCCGACGTGCAGGCGATTTTCAGCGTGCGTTCCCCGGAAGATGTGATTTTTGCCGGGGAATGGCGTGATTATCCGGTGACGCTGGTGGCGGAGCACAACGCGACCCACGGCTTTGTGCCCGGTCGCCTGAGCCGCAAGCTGCTGCAAAGCGTGCCGGATATCGCGAACCGCACCGTGATGACCTGCGGCCCGGCGCCGTACATGGACATCGTGGAAAAAGAGGTGAAAGCGCTTGGCGTGACCCGCTTCTTCAAAGAGCAGTTCTTCACGCCGGTGGCGGAAGCGGCAACCAGCGGCATTACCTTCACCAAACTGCAGCCTGCGCAGACCTTCTTTGGCCGCGTGGGGACCACGCTGCTGGAAGCGCTGGAAAGCAACAAGGTGCCGGTAGCGGCGGCCTGCCGCGCGGGCGTGTGCGGCTGCTGTAAGACGAAGGTTGTTTCCGGGGAGTACACCGTCACCAGCACCATGACGCTGTCCGACGCGGAAATTGCCGAGGGTTACGTACTGGCGTGCTCATGCCATCCGCAAGGGGATCTGGTCCTCGCATAAACGGTAAACGTTCTATGGTAGGCCCGGTAAGCGTCAGCGCCACCGGGCTTTTTTGTCGGGTGGCACTGCGTTTACCCGACCTACAACAACCCTACCGCCACGCGGGCGCTTTACCCAGCGCAAACCGCCCCGCCCCTAAAAATGCGACCGCCAGCGAGCCGATAAAGAAGTACACCAGGCTTTCAATCGCCCATGCGCCTACCTTATCGAGGGCGAGCGTTTCCCCCATTCCCACCATCAGCCACGCAACAATCATCGTAAAGGCCAGCACCAGCGCAGCAGGACGCGTAAAGAGCCCGACAATAATCAGAATCGGTGCCACTACTTCGCCAACCAAGACGCCGTAGGCGATAAATCCCGGCAGCCCTTTTTCCACCAGCATGCCGCTGATAAAGCCCACGCCGCCAAAAAGCTTGTGCAAACCGTGAAAAAGCATCAGCCCGCCGACGGCAAGTCGTAACAAGAGTTTGCCAAGATCGTCGCACGATAGCTTTTCATTAACAGCGATTAACAATGATTTAACCATTTGAAATAATTCCTGTTTTTACCGAGGTAACACCAGATTATGCCGAATAATTGCGCATGAAAAGCACCTTTTAATTGGGGGGATGCGACGGGCAATACGGAGACTTTCTTCTAAGCTTGTAAGCGATATCACAAAAAGGAGACGGACAACCATGAAACAAACCGTGGCTGCATATATAGCGAAAACGCTCGAACAGGCTGGCGTGAAACGTATCTGGGGCGTAACCGGCGATTCCCTGAACGGACTCAGCGACAGCCTCAACAAGATGAAGACTATCGAATGGATGCCTACCCGCCATGAAGAGGTTGCCGCCTTCGCCGCAGGCGCTGAAGCACAGCTCACGGGGGAACTGGCCGTGTGTGCGGGCTCGTGCGGTCCCGGCAACCTGCATCTGATCAACGGGCTGTTCGACTGTCACCGTAACCACGTGCCGGTACTGGCGATTGCCGCCCATATCCCCTCTTCCGAAATCGGCAGCGGCTATTTTCAGGAGACGCATCCGCAGGAGCTGTTCCGTGAATGCAGCCACTATTGCGAGCTGGTTTCATCCCCGGAGCAGATCCCGCAGGTGCTGGCGATAGCCATGCGCAAGGCCGTGCTGAACCGCGGCGTTTCTGTGGTTGTTATCCCGGGCGATGTTGCCCTCAAGGCCGCGCCGGAAGGGGCCAGCACCCACTGGTATCATGCCCCACAGCCGGTGGTGACGCCTGCTGAAGAGGAGCTGAAAAAGCTGGCCCAGCTGCTGCGGTACTCCAGCAATATCGCCCTGATGTGCGGCAGCGGCTGCGCGGGCGCGCATAAAGAATTACTTGAGTTCGCCGGTAAGCTCAAAGCGCCGATCGTCCACGCCCTGCGCGGCAAAGAGCACGTGGAATACGACAACCCCTTTGATGTGGGGATGACCGGTCTGATCGGTTTCTCCAGCGGCTTTCACACCATGATGAACGCCGACACGCTGATCCTGCTCGGCACCCAGTTCCCGTATCGCGCGTTCTACCCGACGGATGCCAAAATCATTCAGATTGATATCAATCCGGCCAGCATCGGCGCGCACAGCAAGGTCGATATGGCGCTGGTGGGCGATATCAAATCCACGCTTGCCGCCCTGCTGCCGCTGCTGGAAGAAAAAACGGACCGCAAGTTCCTTGATAAAGCCCTGAGCGACTATCGCGACGCCCGCAAGGGGCTGGACGACCTCGCCAAACCGAGCGACAAAGCCATTCACCCGCAGTATCTGGCGCAGCAGATCAGCCATTTCGCGGACGACGACGCCATCTTCACCTGCGACGTGGGCACGCCAACCGTCTGGGCGGCACGCTATCTGAAGATGAATGGCAAACGCCGCCTGCTCGGCTCGTTTAACCACGGCTCGATGGCCAACGCCATGCCGCAGGCGCTGGGCGCAAAAGCGACGGCCCCGGAGCGTCAGGTGGTGGCGATGTGCGGCGACGGCGGGTTCAGCATGCTGATGGGGGATTTCCTGTCGGTGGTGCAGATGAAGCTCCCGCTGAAAATCGTGGTCTTTAACAACAGCGTGCTGGGCTTCGTGGCGATGGAGATGAAGGCCGGAGGCTATCTCACGGACGGCACCGAGCTGCACGACACCAACTTCGCGCGCATCGCCGAGGCCTGCGGCATCACCGGTATTCGCGTAGAGAAAGCCTCAGAGGTGGATGAAGCCCTGCAGCGCGCGTTTTCCATCGACGGTCCGGTGCTGGTGGATGTCGTCGTCGCCAAAGAGGAGCTGGCGATCCCGCCGCAGATCAAGCTGGAACAGGCCAAAGGCTTTAGCCTGTATATGCTGCGCGCCATCATCAGCGGTCGCGGTGACGAGGTGATCGAACTGGCAAAAACCAACTGGCTCAGGTAAAACATCTGGCATCGCCTTTTTAATAATAAGGACATGCCATGATCGATTTACGCAGTGATACCGTTACCCGCCCGAGCCGCTCCATGCTCGAAGAGATGATGGCCGCCCCGGTCGGGGACGACGTCTACGGCGATGACCCGACGGTCAACGAGCTGCAGCGCTACGCGGCAGAGCTGAGCGGCAAGGAGGCCGCCCTGTTCCTGCCCACCGGTACGCAGGCTAACCTGGTGGCACTGCTCAGCCACTGCGAGCGCGGGGAAGAGTATATCGTCGGCCAGGGCGCGCATAACTATCTCTACGAAGCCGGCGGCGCGGCGGTGCTCGGCAGCATTCAGCCGCAGCCGATTGACGCCGCGCCGGACGGCTCCCTGCCGCTCGATAAAGTCGCGGCGAAAATCAAAGCTGACGATATTCACTTCGCCCGCACCAGGCTGCTCAGCCTCGAAAACACCCACAACGGCAAAGTCCTGCCGCGCGAATACCTGAAAGCAGCGTGGGAATTCACCCGCGAGCGTGGGCTCGGCCTGCACGTTGACGGCGCGCGTATCTTTAACGCCGTCGTGGAGTATGGCTGCGAGCTGAAGGAGATTGCGCAATACTGCGACTCGTTCACCATCTGCCTCTCAAAAGGGCTGGGCACGCCGGTGGGTTCCCTGCTGGTGGGCAACGCGGACTACATCAAGCGCGCCAACCGCTGGCGTAAAATGACCGGCGGCGGCATGCGTCAGGCGGGTATTCTGGCGGCTGCCGGGCTGTATGCTCTGAAAAACAACGTGGCGCGTCTGAAGGACGATCACGACAACGCCGCGTGGATGGCGGCGCAGCTGCGCGAGATTGGCGCCGACGTGATGCGTCACGACACCAACATGCTGTTCGTACGCGTGGGCGATGACCGCGCCGCCGCGCTGGGTGAATTTATGAAATCCCGTGGCGTGCTGATCAACGCCTCACCCGTCGTGCGCCTGGTCATGCATCTCGACGTGAGCCGCGAACAGCTGGCGGACGTGGTGAAACACTGGCAGGCGTTTTTACAGCGATAAGGAGCATCACGTGCCGCAACGAATTCTGGTGCTCGGCGCCAGCGGGTACATCGGTCAGCATCTCACCGCGGCGTTAAGCCAACAGGGCCACCAGGTGCTGGCAGCGGCACGCAACACCGAACGCCTGCAAAAGCTCAGTTTGCCTGGCGTCACCTGCCACAGCGTTGACCTCAACTGGCCGAAGGAACTTCCCGCCCTGCTGCAAGGGGTCGACACGCTTTACTACCTGGTACACAGCATGGGCGAAGGCGGGGATTTCATCGCCCACGAGCGGCAGGTGGCGATGAACGTTCGCGACGCCCTGCTGCAAACCCCGGTGAAGCAGGTCATTTTTTTAAGCTCGCTCCAGGCGCCCGAACACGAGCAGTCCGATCACCTGCGCGCCCGCCAGCTGACGGCTGACACCCTGCGCGGGGCGAATATCCCCGTCACCGAACTGCGCGCAGGGATCATCGTCGGCGCAGGCTCCGCCGCCTTCGAAGTGATGCGCGATATGGTCTACAACCTGCCCGTACTCACGCCGCCGCGCTGGGTACGCTCGCGCACCACGCCGATTGCGCTGGAGAATTTGCTGCATTATCTGGTGGCCCTGCTGGAACACCCGGCGGAGCAACACCGCGTGCTGGAGGCGGCAGGCCCTGAAGTGCTGAGCTATCAGGAGCAGTTCGAACATTTCATGCGCGTCAGCGGCCGCCGCCGCTGGCTGATCCCCATTCCCTTCCCGACCCGCTGGATTTCGGTGTGGTTTTTGAATGTGATCACCTCCGTGCCGCCGACGACCGCCAAAGCGCTGATCCAGGGGCTCAAACATGATTTACTGGCGGACGATCGCGAACTGCGGGCACTCATTCCCCAGGATCTGATCCGCTTTGACGATGCCGTGCGCAATACGCTGAAAGAAGAAGAGCAGCTGGTGAACTCCAGCGACTGGGGTTACGACGCTCAGGCGTTTGCCCGCTGGCGGCCGGAGTACGGCTATTACCCGAAACAGGCGGGCTGCACGGTGAAAACCCACGCCAGCCTGGCCGCGCTGTGGGAGGTGGTCAACCAGATTGGCGGCAAAGACGGTTATTTCTTCGGCAATATCCTGTGGCAAACGCGCGGAGCAATGGATCTGCTGGTGGGGCACAGGCTGGCAAAAGGCCGCCCGGCACGCCCGTATCTTGAGGTGGGCGACGCGGTCGACAGCTGGAAGGTCATCATCGTCGAGCCGGAAAAACAGCTGGCGCTGCTGTTCGGCATGAAAGCCCCGGGGCTGGGCCGACTCTGCTTTACCCTGAAAGACAAAGGCGATTGTCGTGAACTGGACGTCCGCGCCTGGTGGCATCCCCACGGAATGCCGGGTCTGTTCTACTGGCTGTTGATGATCCCCGCCCACCTGTTTATCTTCCGCGGGATGGCAAAGCGGATTGCGCAACGGGCAGAACAAAAGACGGAAAAGATCTAAATAAAACTCTCTTTCTTTCACCTTTCCCATTGCATAGCGCCGTAATTCACGAAAGAATGCGCACGAAATTCTTTTCAACACAGTGGATTGATATGAAGGTACTGGTTACCGGGGCGACCAGCGGCTTAGGCCGAAATGCGGTCGAATTTCTGCGCAACAAGGGCATCAGCGTCAGGGCTACCGGTCGCAACGAAGCGATGGGAAAACTGCTGCAAAAAATGGGCGCGGAGTTCGTCCATGCTGACCTGACGGAGCTGGTCTCCTCGCAGGCGAAAGTGATGCTCGCCGGTATCGACACGCTGTGGCACTGCTCCAGTTTCACCTCCCCGTGGGGTACCCAGGAAGCTTTCGATCTCGCCAACGTGCGGGCAACCCGCCGTCTGGGCGAATGGGCCGTTGCCTGGGGCGTGCGCAACTTTATTCATATCTCGTCACCGTCGCTCTATTTCGACTATCACCACCATCGTGACGTGCAGGAAGATTTCCGCCCGGCTCGCTTTGCCTGCGAGTTTGCCCGCAGCAAGGCGGCCAGCGAAGAGGTGATCGACCTGCTGGCACAGTCGAACCCGCATACCCGTTTTACGGTCTTACGTCCGCAGAGCCTGTTCGGGCCGCACGACAAAGTGTTTATCCCGCGTCTGGCGCAGATGATGCACCACTACGGCAGCGTGCTGCTGCCGCGCGGCGGCGATGCGCTGGTGGATATGACCTATTACGAAAACGCCGTCCACGCCATGTGGCTGGCAAGCCAGCCGGACTGCGATAAGCTGATCTCCGGTCGCGCCTACAACATCACGAACGGCGAACCCTGCACGCTGCGCAGCATTGTGCAGCGCTTAATTGACGAGCTGCAGATCAACTGCCGCATCCGTTCAGTCCCTTACCCGATGCTGGATATGATTGCCCGCAGCATGGAGCGTTTTGGCAGTAAATCGGCCAAAGAGCCTGCGCTGACGCATTACGGCGTATCGAAGCTGAACTTTGATTTCACGCTGGATATTTCGCGGGCGGAGAACGAGCTTGGGTACAAACCGATCGTGACGCTGGATGAAGGGATTACGCGTACGGCGGCGTGGCTGCGGGATCACGGGAAGCTTCATCGGTAGATCGGGTCCTGCATTTTTACGATGAGAAAAAAAACGGCAACCCGAAGGTTGCCGTTTGTCATTTTGCTGTTTTGCTGATTACAGCGCAGTCCACGCGTCCTGCCATGCAATCCCTTTACCTGGCTCATAGTAGGATGGCGCGTTATTGCACCAGCCGCTGTACGGATAAGGTTTGCACTGGAACAGCTGGCCGCGGTTGTTAACGATATCGCCTGCTTTCCATTTGGTTTTGGAGGTCCAGGTCGGATAAGTCCCGGTCTGGCCGCCGTTGGTCTGCTTAGCCTGTACGTTCAGCGTATAGGTGGTAGTGCTGCTCAGCTCGCCGTCACTGACGGTAAGGTTGATCGGGTACTGCGTCGCCGCAGCCACTTCCGGTGCATTGAACGTAATAATCGCTTTATCATCACCGCTTACGGTCTGGCCGTTCGGAGCCGTCCAGGTATAAGTCAGGTGGTTACCGTCTTCGTCGGTCGAGCCAGACGCGTTCAGAGAAACAGATTTACCCGCTTCAACCGCCCCCACCGGACCGGCGATTTTTGCTACCGGCGCATGGTTTACCGGCGCTGGCGTATTATCTTCCGGAGCCGGGGTGTTATCGTCCGGCACCGGCGTGGTGTTGCCTTCGTCCGTTGGGTCGACAGGGGTCGGCGTCGGAGCTGGCGTGACGCTACCGCCGTCGGAAGTGCCGTCTTCACCCACCACGTTGACGTTGAAGTAATGCTTCACGCATTTGGTGTAGTCACCCTCTTTAAAGGCGCTGAATGGCGTCTGGTAACCCACCAGCTGGCAAGAGTAGGTCTGGCCTGACGGGGTATCCGCGCTCCATCCCCAGTCCTGTTCCCAGTAGATCTTCAGCGCGCCGGCACCGCCTTCGTCGAACTGCTTCATGTTGGCGCAGCCCAGCACTTCGTTAGACGGAACAGGCACCTTCAGGTAGTTGGCGAACTCTTTGTAGTATTTGATACGGTTTTGAGACTGGGCGATCTCAGTCGGGCCACCGCACTCCACGCCGCCGTTGATGATCTGCGTGGTCACGCCGAAGCCCGGAACCAGACCATTCGCCTTATCGTGATCGTTCGGCTGCCAGGTGCCGTCGATAACCTGCAGCATGCTCGGTTTTGGCGGCTGCGGGTAGGCGAAGAAGAAGATCGCGGAAGCAAGGTTCAGCCAGGTGTCCGCCACCAGCTCAGGCTTGTCCAGCAGTACGCGGACGTCGCCGTACATCGCTTCAGAGAACGGGCCGTAGTTGTAGTTATAGGAGAGCTGTTTCGCACCGCGACCAAAGTAGCTAACGAAATCACCATCTTTGTCTTTACCGCACGGCCAGGTCTGCCCCTGCCAGACATCCGGGTTGCATTCGCCGTTATAGCCGCCCTTCTGACCTTCGCTCCAGCCCATCTCACGCACGTAAACCAGCGCCTGACGCCACTCGGCTTCCGGACGCCAGGACTCGTGGCCGCCGGTTTCCTGCGCGAAGTGGGCGAACATGGTTGCCAGAGACTTACGGCAGATGGCATCGCTGTTACGACCATCGGTATAGGTCTGGCACAGTGCCGGGAATTTACCGACCGCTTTCAGGAAGTTGCTGTAGGTATATTCCGGCGCACGCAGTGGGAAGAGATATTCCCAGTCGCTGGCCTTGATAATCCCTTCCACGCGCTTGACGTTTTCCGGGTTTGTCGATTTACCCGGCTCAATTTGTTCCACCAGGCTGTTGTCCAGCGTGCGGATGGTTGACTTCACTGAAGCCATCAGCGGGAAGTTGGTCAACTCCTGCTCTTTCTTCTGCAGATCGCTTGCCTTAAGGGTATAAGGTTCGCTGCTGGCCTGCAGCTGGGTTGCCTGAGCCATAAACGGTGCAACACATGCGCCCGCGATAAGAACACTGAGTAATGTCCTTTTGTTCATGTCAATGGTCCTCTTAATTCTATAAAGGGTCAATAAAAGTAAATTTGTTTCGCGGTTTATTTATTAATCATTTAATAAATAAACCCGGGAGCAGTTTTCGTTTTATGAAGAACACCAGTCGGTACTCTTCAAAAAACAAAAATCAATAATAATAACGGTTACGGGTGCTGCGTTTTAATTTCTGATATTTATTCCAGACCTTACGGGCATAGACCATGCGCTGCGGGTAATTCTCTTTTTTCAGACCCGCGTTATAGGCGCCGACCGCCTCCCAGTTATAGCCATAAACTTTAATCATTCCGGATAATATCGATGCGCCAACCATAATCGAGGTACAGGGTTCGGTAATTAACCGGTACTCATTAATGCCTTTTCGCTCCAGCTCGGAAAAATGTGAACTGTTAATCTGCATCAGGCCGACATCACGCGTGCCATCATTATTCTGTCCAATCGCATTGGGATTCATTCCCGATTCAACATTAGCAATGGCATACAGCAGATAAGGATCCACATGATAATAACTGGCGGCTTTATCCCAGCAGTTGGCAAAGACGCTATGGCTTATTATCAGCAACAATAAAAATAACGTTTTCATTTTCAGTCCGGCTCTTTTTCATTGTCTCCTTACGCGCTTATTGCGCTGTTTCCTGATTTACGGTCCACGTCCGTCGCGGGACGTGGACCGTGATCGCGGGCAAGTTCCTTACCCGCATCGTTATGGCACTGACTTACCGGCAGTCAGCCGCAGGGCCTTTTTTCACCCACACATCGCTGCTACCGGGTTTATCACCCTTCGTCCACCATTTCGCGGTGTAGGAGTAACCGTTGTAAGTAGTGGTGTCGCCGCCGTTATAGACCACGTCGGAGCGCCAGTTGAATTTCACCTGACTGACCAGCTCCCATGCATCCACGCCGAAGCCCGGCTGGTTGCCCTGAGTCCAGTATTTTGCTTTCCAGACCAGGTTGTCGAAGCTGACGGTATTGCCCGCGTTGTAAACCTTGCTTGCGCTCCAGGCAGCGTATTTGCTGGCGTTGGCGTCAACAGGCTTATCGCAGCTATTGGTGGCAGAACCTTCGTCAGACGGCGTATTGCCTTCATCGGATGGGGTGTTACCTTCGTCAGACGGCGTGTTGCCTTCATCGGATGGGGTGTTGCCCTCGTCAGACGGGGTGTTGCCTTCATCGGAAGGTGTGTTACCTTCGTCAGACGGCGTTTCCGCCGCTTTAGGCGTTACCGTCACCTGTACGTTGGTCTGTACGCTGGACTTGCCATCGCTTACCACCACGGTCAGCGTGTACGTTGATTCAGCGTCCACGTCCGGCGCGGTGATGTTCAGGTTCGCAGTGTCTGCACCTGTCGCCTGCATATTCGCAGGAACGCTCCAGGAGTAGGTCAGCGCATCGCCATCAGGATCGTTAGCCTGAGCGTGCAGAGAGTAGCTCTGGCCCGCTTCCAGCGTCACGGCTTCCATCTGGTTCACGACCGGCGCCTGGTTTGCTTTCGGCGCTTTGTTCACCACCTGGACGTCAGCGGTGCTGCTCAACCCTTTCGCGTCAGTGACCGTCAGGCGGAACGCCAGAGTCTGGTTACTGGTGACAGCGGCAACGTTGAAGGTCGCTTTCGCTTTGGTGCTGTTGGTGAGGGTCACCGACGGGCCAGAGATCTGCGTCCACTTGTAGGTGATGGCATCGCCATCCGGATCGGTGGAAGCCGAGCCATCCAGGGTCACCGTCGCCGGACCGGTTACGCTCTGGTCAGCGGCAGTCGCCACCGGCGCATGGTTGGTCACTACCGGATCAACCGGCGCAGCGCCGCCGCCTGTCAGGCTTTCATTCATCGCGTTCAGAATGTCTCCGGTATCGGAGTCGATAGACCAGGCAAACAGACCGCCCAGGTTTTTCGCCAGCACATACTGACCTTTCGCCGTTGCAGAACGCGCATCCTCATAGGTGATCAGATCGCCGGTGGTTTTGTTAAACAGATACGGCGCTTCAGCGGTAGCGTCATAGTTGTATTCCCAGCCCGGTTTACCTTTGTACTCGTTAACGATCTGACGATAGTCAACCACACCCGGTTCCCAGGTCCCTTTCACCATGCCCGTTGCCGTGCCGGTGAACGGGTTGTTATTGCTGTAACCGTGAACGCCGGTCCAGCCGCGACCATACATGGCCGTCCCCACGACAATTTTGCCGGGCTGTACACCCTGTGCCAGCAGCGCATTGACGCCGTTTTCGGTGGTGTAATTGGTATCCGGTTTGTTCGCCGGCGCACGCAGTGCCGCCTGGTGACCCAGATCGGTGTTGCTCCAGCCGCCGTAGAAGTCGTAGCTCATCAGGAAGATGTGATCCATGTACTGCTGGGCAGTGGTGTAATCAACGTCTTCAATTTTGTCGCTGCCTGAACCGATTGCTGAGGTCAGCTCAAAGGTACGGCCGGTTTCGGCTGACAGTTCATTCATCATGGCGCGCAGTTCGCGCATCAGTGCGGTATAAGTTTCTTTATCCTGCTGCGGGTTGCCCAGCGTTTCGTTCTGACCGCCGCCGCCCGGGAATTCCCAGTCGATGTCCACACCGTCGAAGAATTTCCAGGTTTTCAGGAAATCTTTAACGGACGCCACGAAGCGATCGCGGATCGCTTTGTCATGCATTTTGAAGAACGGATCGGAGAGGGTCCAGCCACCGATAGACGGCAGCACTTTCAGGCCAGGGTTGGCTTTCTTCATTGCCATCAGCTGGCCGAAGTTACCTTTGTAGGGATCGTCCCAGCCGCTTACGCCAGCCTGAGGCTTCTGCAGTGCGGCCCACGGGTCGTGAATCGCCACCTGGAAGTCCTGACGGCCCGCACAGGCGCGCTTAAGCGCTTCGAAGCTGTTACCGCCTTCGATAGTTTTCAGGCTGTCGTTGATGCCATCGCCGCCGCAGATTGGAATGAAGCCATACAGAATGTGGTTAAGGTTAGCCGCCGGGATTTTATCCACCGGGAAATTACGGTCATAAACGCCCCACTCAGGGAAATAGGCACCGACCACTTTATCGGTGTGCTTAGAGAGGGTTTTATTATTTTCCTGCATGGTGGTGTTGAGCGGCAGCAGATGGCTACCGTCGGTATCCGCGACGATAATCAGTTTGCTGGCGCTGGTGCTGCACCCGCTGGCGTTGCAGAGTTCAACCGTTTCCTGATAGCGACCGCCTTTGGTCACTTTAAATGCTGCCGTGCCGGACATGCTGCCTGCACCGGTCCAGACGGTTTTGCCGTCGAGCAACACTTTCGCTGAAGTCGGCGCCGCGCCGCTCCAGACATCCCACTGCACTTTTACATCGGCGCCATCATGGACTTTGACGAGGCTGTTGTAAGCAGAAGCAGACTGATCAACTTCGACAATGGCAAACTTATCATTACCGCTGGCGATAGTTGCTTTACCCGGCACGGCTGCGAACACCGGGCTTGCAGCCGCTGCAACGAAGAGTGCCAGATATTTAGGCTTCAGAAATTTCATTATTTGATCCTGATAATACGATTTGTGAAATTAAATACCCATGCTTTTCCATTAAACATGGACAAACGTTATTTACTGATAAATTAATCGTGAACGTTTCTGGTTCGCGAAAGAGCTGTTTATTATTACGTTGTACCTTCCTCCACTCATAAAACCTTCGGCAAATGTTTTATTGCGGAGAGAAGAATACAGCGGGGAATTTATTTTCGCCTTTCATTCCCCCGATGAAAAAATTTCAAAAAAAACTTGACTGCATTATTTAAAAGATGAGATGTGGAATTTGCGCGATAAATACAACCAGCCCGGAAAAAGCAATATATGGACCAAAGGAAATAAGGTTATTTTTATTCTCAAAGGGCTTTAACAGGCAATGCATGATAATGCCCCCCAGCGCTGCGATCAGCACAATAGAGGGCAACGCTTGCCAGCCGCACCAGGCGCCCAGCGCCGCCAGCAGCTTAAAATCACCATAGCCTAATCCTTCCCGCCCGGTCAGCAGGCGGAATGCCCAGTAAACCAGCCAGAGCGACAGATATCCCGCCACCGCGCCGTAGATAGCATCGGTCAGCGGTAGCGTACGGAACAGGGCATGGAACATCAGCCCCGTCCACAGCAGCGGCTGGGTCAGGCAGTCCGGCAGCAGCATATGGCGCGCGTCGATCACCACCAGCGGCAACAGCAGACTCCACAACACCCACAGCGCGATCAGCGCCAAAAACGACGGCGCCAGCGCGGCGCTGGCGGCAAAGAAGAGAGCGCTACAGACTTCCACCAGCAGCAGTCGCAGCGGAATCGCGCTATGGCAGTGGCGGCAGCGGCCGCGCAGCGCACACCAGCTAATGATGGGAATATTTTCCCACGCGCTCAGGGCGTGGTGGCATTCCGGGCAGTGAGAGGCGGGAAACAGCAGATTGCCTGCTCCCTCTTCTTCCATCACCAGCGGCGGAATACGCTCCACCACTACGCCGAGGAAACTGCCGAGGATAGCGCCCAGCGCTCCGCTCATCACGCACAGACCCGGCAGATTGGCCTGCTGCAACAGCATTAGTGGGTTCATGCGCTTTTCGCCCAGCTCAGCGTAATGTGCGCTTTCACGTCACTCTGACGATCCACCGGCGTTAACGCGAGTTTCTCCAGATGGATACCGGAAGAGACGTTCATCTCACGCAGCCAGTTTTGCAGGGCAGAAACGCTGACGCGCTCGACATCAAAGGTTAGCGACTGCTCTTCCTGACGCACGTTTGTCAACGCGACGTGCACGACTTTGGCACTTTCTTCCACCACGCTGCGCGGGTTCGGGGTATTGACGATTCTGGACTGGAGGTGGTTTTTATCAATTTCCTGGCGCATCCAGTTCAGCGTCTGCTTCTGCTTAAATAACACGGCCTCGTTATTTTTGATCAGAGTATCGAGCGGCATCATCGCGCCGTAATAAACCATCGCGCAGCAGAGTGCCCCGCCGCAGAGTTTAAATAAATTACGCTCGCGTGGACTGTAATGTTGCCAGCGGTTTTTTAGCTGGGCTATTTGCGTTTTCATTTATAGCTCCCGGTAATAATGGCGGTATAAGGCGCCTCGCCGGAAATCGGCTGCATCGTAAATTCAAAGGTTTCGGCGCTGCGGGCGACAAAATCCTGCAGGGTCTGTTTATCCATGGATTTCACATTCAGCGTCAGCTGATTTTGCGTTTCGTCATATTCCACGTTATTGATCTCCAGCGACGGCATTGACTGCCTGATTTGATTCACCGCTTCGAGCTGCAGGAAGATCCCCTTCTTCGCCTTGCTGATATTTTGCCCGACGTAGTATTTCAGGTTGCTGGTCTGGCGCAGGGTCGGGAAATAGTGCTGCGCGACGGTGGTCATCTCCCGGTGGATCTCGTTTTGCTGATGAGTGAGCATCCACGCCATACCAACGCGGGGGCCGATCAGCAGGCCGACGCAAAGCAGCGCCGCCGCCGCGAGGGCCTTTTTCGCGTGGCGAAAACGCGGACCGCTGGCGCTGCGCCCGGAAAACTCCCCGTGCAGCATGTTGATACGACAGCTCTGCCACTGGGGCTGGATCAGCACCAGCGGATGCTGCCACGCCAGCCGTTCATCCACCTGTACCTCCTGCGGCGCATCGCCGTAGCAGCACACCTCACCCGCCCGGCATTTATTCAACAGCAGCGGCAGCAGGACCGTATCGGCTTCGCCAGCGCTGCCGGGGGAAAAACGCAGCCAGTAGCTCTCCTCCAGGCTCACCAGCGTCGTGCCCCCTTCGCTCACCGGCAGCAGCCAGGCATCCGGCAGCGCCTGAGCCACCGCGAGCCCCGCCTGAGCGAACAGCTCCAGCCAGTGGCGAAGACGTTCAGCGTCGATGGCCACGGCATCTACTTCCGCCCCCTTTTTGTTCAGCACCGTCCAGTGCAGCGTCTCCACCTCGCCGAGCAGCGTCTCTTCCGCCATCCATGAGAACTGCGCCGTCTGGGCGGAAAGTCCTTTTTTCGGCAGGGTAAAATGACGAAAGATCGTCTCGCTCGCCGGCAGCAGCAGGCACACCTGCTGAGAAAGCGGGTGGCAGGAAAGTTCGCTCAGTGCGCTCCAGCCCGTCAGATATTCCACCCGATCGTTACCGGATTCACACCACCAGATTTTGCCGTCCTCACGGGTGTCGGGACGAATAAAAAGCACCTTTTTCATTATCATCTACTTATCTTATTCAACCATTCGGTAGCGGCGTTGCCAGGTCACGACCTTGCCAGCCTCACTGTCAACGTGAAGCTGGCTGACGACGCGCAGCGTTAAATCATCGGTATTGCCGGTGGTTTCCACCCGAAAATAGCGACTGTTGACCGCAACCCTGTCCTGAATCTGCGCCAGGATATCTTTGGTCTGCGGATAGTTGCTCTCCAGCACTTTGCTGAATGCCTCCAGCGACGCCCACCCCTCCTCCGGGCGTGAATCGATCAGGCGGGCAGCGTCGTCCGTGTTTAGCACGCCGGTAAAAACCGCCGCCAGCAGCGGCGCCTGTTCGCGTGTTAAGGTATTGACATTTATGGTGCCATCCGTATCCGGCAAGGCGCACAGCAGCTTGCCGACCTTCGGCCACGCAGCCTGCGGAAAGGCGGGCAGCAGTCTGATTTCGTTGATGGCGCGCATCATTTGATTCGCCGGACCGCGGGCGGGCGTCACGCTCGCCCAGCCATCGGCCTCCTGGCCCTGTTTCGCCGTCACGTCGTCGGCGTCAAGATAATCCACCAGCTGCTGGTAAATCTCTTCTGCCGCCAGCGTACCGACGCCACTTTCTGTCAGCAGTTGTTCGATAATCTGCTCTTTGACCGGTTTTTCCGGCAGCGCAGTTGGGTCGGCCGGGGCCGCTGGCGCCGCGTCACCGGCCAGCAGACTATTGACGTTAAAGCAGGTCCGGGCATCCTCCACCTGACTCACCACGGTGTAATTATCCCCCTGGGTTTTCAGCGGCTGCGCCCAGTCACCCTGCGGCGACAGCCCCGCCCCTTCTGAACTGGCCGCTTTCTGCAATACGTTTTCCAGCACCTTCTGTTGACGGGCAATGGCCCAGCGCAGCGTCTGCTGGCTGACCTGATAATGCGTTTTTTGCAGGTGGCGGCAGAACTGCTGACTGATTTTCGCCGCCAGGGCGGACATCATCACCAGCAGGATCAGCACCACCAGCAGCGCCACGCCACGCTCTTTTCGCGCTGTTTTGCCGCTCATGAACTCACTCCTGGCTCTACTGCCGTATCGGGCTGCGGGGTTGTTACGGGCTGGGCCGCATTCTCCGCAGCCGGCTGTGCCGGGTCCGCATTCGTCTCTTTTGGCGCGGTCTGGAGCTCAGGCATATCGCCGGGAGTGATAAAAACCCAGCGCCAGGTTTCGCCGCTTTCCATGGTCAGATTCAGCTCAACGCCGTCAGGCTGATGGGCGATGTCGGTCCATTTTTCCTGCCAGCCTTCGTGCCAGAAGCGCCATTTCATCTCTTTCACATCGCTCAGAATCGGCACTTCTTCCGGCTGCGCGCTGGCGGGACCGTCGATAGCAGCCCAGACGTTGCGCCACAGGCGCTTGTCCTTTAACGTCCAGCGCACCCGCTCCAGCTGCACCTGGCCGCTGATGCCGTTCAGGGTTGTCATTTCCACACCATTCTGCTGCTGGACGAACACCTCGCCGCTGTTGCGCGGCGCGCGCGCCTGTTGCTGATAAAAGTCACGCGAGAGGAGGTTGTACGTGCGCTGAAGCGCCGTCACTTTTGTCGCCGCCTCGTCGCTGGCCGTCGAGGTGCGCATCGCGCCGTCGAGAGTTTGCCAGGCGAGAATGCTGATCACCGCGAAGATGGCCAGCGCAATCATAATTTCCAGCAGGGTAAAGCCCTGCTGACGCTGCACCTTACTCACGATCCACCTCCGGTTCGGCGAGCTGAAGCGCCACCACCGGTTGCGCATCGCTTGCTTCGCTGTAAACCCGTACCTCATCGGCAAAGGTATTTTCGGCGGTTTTCACCCGCTGGATATGCCAGGTCCAGGTTTGTCCGCCCATGGTTTCGGTGCCCACCTGCTCGGCGTCCGGGAAATCGGTCTGAGCCAGCTGCGCTTGCGCCAGCTGATTTTCCGCCACCCAGCCGGCCTGCAGCGTTTCCGACAGGCTGTGGGTAAAGCGCACGTTCAGGGTGACGGAGTTCATCAGCGCCAGCGCCGCGGTGGAGAAAATCACCAGCGCCACCATCACTTCCAGCAGGGTCATCCCCTGCTCTTTGGTTTTGCGTTTAGTCATCGTTTTCCACCATCACGGGAACAGAGCCCTGCGACGTCACGTGAAAGCGCTGCTTTTTATCCAGGCTTTCGAGGCTGAGCGTGAAGCGGCTAAGCTCGCCGTCCGGCAAAAAAATGATTTGCGGTTCATCGTCCAGCGTGGCCGCCAGCGTTCGCGATGAGAGTGAGACATGCATCTCCTCAGGAAACTCGCCGCGGGTGGCGATCCGCCCCGACTTTAACGGTGCCCAGTGGCGCTCGCCGTTATTTACAACCTGCGTCACCAGTTCAAATTCTGACGAGGTCATCACCAGCCCGACAATATTTCCGTCCATTACCGCACGGTCAGAACCATATTCAACGAGGGATTTCAGCTGCTGACCAAATGTATCTGCGCCGCTGCGTGATGGAATGGTAGTGACCACCATCATGGCGCTCAGGGCGAATATCACCAGCGCCACGATAATTTCCAGCAGGGTAAATCCACGTTGCTTATTCATTACTTATCTTTTTTATCAAAAGACCAGTTGCTGATATCGTCGGCAGTATTAGCTTCTGCATCCGGACCGGCTGAGAAAATATCGACAGCGCCATGCTCGCCCGGGCTGACCAGAATATAGTCATTGCCCCATGGATCCTGCGGCAGGCGACGAATATAGCCATCGTCACGGTAGCCTTTCGGAATAGGCGCAATTTCAGGTTTGGTCACCAGCGCCTGCAACCCCTGCTCGGTGGTCGGATAGCGATGGTTGTCGAGTTTGTACATATCCAGCGAACCTTCCAGCGCCACAATATCGCTGGTCGCTTTCTGAATATCGGCTTTTTCTTTATTGCCCATTAAATTAGGCACAACCATACTGGCCAGCACGCCGAGAATAACGATAACTACCATTAATTCGAGCAGCGTGAACCCCGCCTGACGCTTCAGGCTATTTTTTTTCAAAGACATGATTAACCCACCATATTATTAAGTTGAAGAAGCGGTTGTAATATTGAAAGAACGATAAATAAAACAACGGTCGCCATAGTTACTACCAGTGCCGGTTCAAATACCGACAGCGTTAACGTAATTCGATGCTGTAATGCTGATTCCTGGTTTTCCGCCGCACGATCCATCAGCGAGCCCAGCTCGCCGCTCTCCTCCCCGGAGGCCACCATGTAAAGCATGGTGGGTGGAAAAATTCTCGCCTGTTCCAGCGCGTTGTAGAGGGATGCCCCCTGGCGCACGGTGTCCGCCGCCTGCTCAAGCACCTGCCGGGCATAGAGGTTTTCAATCCCGTCCATCGCGATGTACATCCCCTCCAGCAGCGGAACGCTGCTGGCCTGCAAAATACTCAGCGTACGGATGTAGCGCGCGCTGTTGATGGCGCAGACCAGTTTTTTCAGCGGTGACTTTAGCAACAGCCACCGATGGTAAACAAACCGGTTCTTTTCTACTTTTATCCAAAATTTAAAGCTCGCCGACGCCCCGAACAGGCCGCAGGCAATAACGATGCCCCAGGCCTGTAAAAAGTCGCTCACCGCAATCAGCGTGCGGGTGGTTACCGGCAGCTCTTGTTTCATGTGGGTGAACTGGTCGATGACCTGCGGCACCACGGCGACCAGCAGAATGGAGATCACTGCGATCGCCACCACCGTCAGGGTGATGGGGTAGACCATCGCCTGGGTGAGCTTGCTTTTCATCTTCTGGCGCTGCTCGTTGTACTCTGCGAGCTTTTCCAGCACGCCACCGAGATGACCGGTCTTTTCACCGGCCATCACCAGGGTGCAGTAGAGCTTGTCGAAGCTGCGCGGAAACTGGCTGAAGGCGTCGAACAGCGTGTGACCTTCCACAATCTTGTCGCGGATCTCGGTCACCATCGCCGCCAGGGTTTTATCTTCCGTCTGCTTCGCAATCGCCTTCAGCGCACTCTCCAGCGGCAGCGCGGCATTGACCAGCGTCGCGAGCTGTCGGGTAAACATAGACAGCACCGGAATCGACAGTTTTGCCCCTTTACGGGCGTTTTTTCCCGCCGCCGGATCGCTGGTCGGCGCAATGTTCACTGGCATAAGCTTCTGTTCGCGCAGCATCTGGCGCACCTGCTTTGGCCCTTCGGCCTGCAGGTTGCCGCGCTGGGTTTTCCCCGCGGCGTCCGTCGCGGACCACGCATACCAGGCCATTACGCATCCCCCCCGCGCTCGGCGGTGACGCGCATCACCTCTTCCAGCGAGGTCACCCCGGTTATCACCTTCAGCAGACCGTTTTCACGCAGGCTGTAGGCCTCTTTGAAAAGCTGCGTTTCGATGGACATCTCATCTTTATCTTCATGGATTGCACGGCGCATGGCGCTGTCGACCACCAGAAATTCATGGATGCCCGCGCGTCCCTGGTAGCCGCTCTGGCGACACTGTTCACAGCCCACGGCGCGATAAATCGCTTTCGGCGGCGTTTCCATAAAGGTGAACAGCGCTTTCTCATTGTCATCCAGCGGACTGGTCGTGCGACAGTGCGGACACAGCCGACGCACCAGACGCTGGGCAATGACGCCAAGCAGCGACGAACCGATTAAAAATGACTCCAGCCCCATATCACGCAGACGGGTAATAGCGCCCGCGGCACTGTTGGTGTGCAGCGTGGACATCACCAGGTGTCCGGTGAGCGAGGCCTGTACCGCTATTTGCGCGGTTTCCCCGTCACGAATTTCCCCGATCATCACCACGTCCGGGTCCTGGCGCAGAATGGCGCGCAATCCGCGCGCAAAGGTCATGTCCACGCGCGGGTTGACCTGGGTCTGTCCTACCCCTTCAAGTTCATACTCGATCGGATCTTCCACGGTCAGAATGTTGCGTTCATGGCCGTTAAGCGCCGACAGCAGCGCGTACAGGGTGGTACTTTTCCCCGAACCGGTCGGGCCGGTCACCAGGATGATGCCGTGCGGACGTTCAATCAGTCCCTTTAACTTCACCAGCTCTTCGTCAATCAGACCGAGCTTGTTGATGTCCGGCTTAAGGTTGCTTTTGTCCAGCAGACGCATCACCACGCGTTCGCCGTACTGAGACGGAATAGTGGAGACACGCACGTCAATGGCCTTACGACCAATGCGCAGCGAGATACGACCGTCCTGGGGAAGACGTTTTTCGGCGATGTCCAGTTTGGACATCACTTTGATACGCGACACCAGCAGCGGCGCGAGCTTGCGCGCCGGCTGCAGCACCGGACGCAGCACGCCGTCAACGCGAAAACGAATGCTCAGGGTGCGCTCAAAGGTCTCGATGTGAATATCGGAGGCCCCCTCTTTCACCGCTTCACCCATAATGGCGTTGATCAGGCGGATCACCGGCGAGTTCTCGTCATTATCCAGCAGATCTTCGTTGTCAGGGATCTCCTCGGTTAACGCCATCAGGTCAATATCGGCGTCCATGTCGTCCACCAGCTGCTGCGAGACGCCGCTGTTCTGCTGCCAGATGTTGGTCAGCAGTTCGTCAAACGCTTCCGCCGTCAAGATCGTCGGGGCATAGGAGCGCCCCAGCACGCGGCGCATCTCCAGCAGGGCGTAAGCCTGCGCATCCTCGCGAATATAAACCTCGTCGTTATAGAACAGGACCCCGTTCTCTTTCGCCCAGGTGCTGGTACAGAGCGGATTACTCATCTCGGTCATGTCGATTGCGCCTTATTCTTTAAACGGGTTGCGGGACGACACCGGCGCACTGGCGCTCACCGGCGCGGCGCGGCTCTGGGACGGATAGGCTGGCAGCATCGGCGAATCCGCATTCTCTACGATGCCCAGCTTGTGCTCTTCCATACGCTGCTGCTGACGCGCCTGGATCTGCTCATATTTTTCTTTCGACGCCGCGCCGTAGTTGTCGTCGTCGCGCAGTACGGTGGTGTGGATAAACACCATCAGGTTACGTTTGGCGCTGTCCTGGGAGGTATAGCGGAACAGCTGACCCACCACCGGAATATCGCCCAACAACGGCACTTTCGAGACCGACTGTTTGGTGACGTTTTCCATCAAACCACCCAGCACCACCGTCTGCCCGCTGTGGACCATCACTTCGTTGTTGATGGTGCGGGTGTTGAACGTTGGGCCCAGGCTGGCATCGGCCGTCGAGGTGTTATCCACGCTGGAAACTTCCTGCTCGATCTTCAGATGGATCATGTCGCCATCGTTGATCTGCGGTACGATTTTCAGCTTCGTACCGACGGTTTTACGTTCCACCGAGTTAAAGACGTTATCGCCGCTGGTGGTCTGTGAACCGGAGAGGACCGGAACATCCTGACCGACGTTGAACGACGCCTCTTTGTTATCCAGCGTCACCACGCTCGGCGTCGACAGAATGTCGTTTTTGCCGTTAGTGGACAGCGCCGTCATCAGCGCGCCAAAGTCGCCGTTAAAGAAACCGGTCGCCAGGCCCGTATAGCTGCCAATGACTTTTGACTTCTTGATCTGGCTGATCGGCAGGCCGGTCGAACCAAACTGAACCCCACCGTGTTTACTGGTCCACTGCACGCCCAGATCCAGACCGTTACCGTCCTGAACTTCGGCGATGATCGCCTCCACCAGCACCTGCGGACGGCGGATATCCAGCTTGTCGATCACTTTTTCCAGCGAATTCATGACGTTTGGCTGGGCGGTGATCACCAGCGAATTGGTAGACTCGTCGGCGGAAATATTCAGATCGCCTGCCATCGGCGCGGCTTTGCTCTTGCCACCGCCCGCTTTATCCTTCAATTGCTCGCCGATCCCCGTCAGCACCGGCACCACTTTGCTGGCGTTGGCGTATTTCAGGTAGAAGACGCGGGTGTTGCCCTCGTTGTTCTGCTCGCGATCGAGCTGGGAGATCAGCGTCCGGGTGCGCTGACGCGCCTCCGGGCTGCCGCTGATCACCAGGCTGTTAGTTTCATCGTCGGCGACCACTTTGGTCGCCAGCTGCGGGGCGTTTTGCCCTTTCTGCTCTTCGTTGTTGAGGTTGTTCAACATGTCAGAAAGCTCTTTGGCCGAGGCAAAACGCAGTGGCACGATTTCACGGCGCTGGACGCCGCTTTGGTCCACACGCTGTACCAGATCCACCAGGCGGTTAACCACCGAGGCTTTGCCGGTTAACAGCAGCACGTTTGACGGTTCAAAATGGACCACGTTGCCGATGCCGGAGGCGTCGTTCAGCTGACGCAGCAGGGGGGCCAGCTCACGTACCGGGACGTTCTCCATCCGCACCACGCGGGTGATAACTTCGTCGCCTTTGCCAGGGTTTTTGCTGTCGGCAATCGGTGCGCCCGACATGCGGGCCACCGAAGAGCGCACGACTTTCACCATCCCGTTATCCATCGGAATCACCGACAGACCATAGAGATCCAGCACGCTCAGGAAGAACTGGTAATATTCATCTTCCGTCAGGACGTTGTAGGTGCGAACCGACACCGTTCCCTGAACGGAAGGATCGACCAGAATGGTTTTATTGAGGTTACGCCCGACGGTATCGATAAATTCGCGAACATCGGTATTTTTAAAACTGGCGCTAAAGTTCGCCGCGAACAGCGAACCTGAATATAACGACAATGCGGTCAGCGCTACGCACGCCCATGGAAATTTCTTCATGTCTGTACACTTATTAATTGTTAAGAACATTGACCCGAATATTTTCAAGGTGAGCGTGACGCCGGATAACGACATCCGCTTCTTTCATTTTTGACCAGCGGGCAACGAGCTCTTTTGCCTGCGCCTCTTTAGTCATATCCACACCGTCAACTTTTACCACCACATCACCTTTTTCCAGGCCAGCATGGCTGTAGAAAGGCGACGCATTGCGTGGATTAATGTTGTAGCCTTCCAGCTGGCCTTTTTCGATTAATGGTTTTAACACCAGATAATCATCCAGATGCAGATTATCTAACCCTGCATCTTTCTTCGATTTGGTTACCGGGGCGCTATCAACGCCGCCTTTGAAATAGTCTGGTTTTTTAAGTGAAATAACCTGCGGTGCGCCTTCATAATTCACCACCACATTATCAGGATGAATTTCGGCAATATAGGCATTGTCAAAACCGGCGAGCATTTCGCCCTCGCGATAGCTCTTTTGTCCTGCGGGAGTTTTTATCACCGCAAAGGACAGCCAGGCTTCATCGCTGCTGAGAATACCTTCGATTTCCGCACTGAGCGGCTTTTTCACCGCCGCTGGCTGTTTCGCTGGCATCACCGCCGGCGTAAAAAGTACAAACTGGGTTTCATCGTGACTTTTTTTTTGCATAGTCTTTTTTGAATCAGACAACCTGTTCGTCACTTTTTTATAATCTTTATAAACCATATACCCTTGCTGGCCACAGAAAATAAGCAGCACAAACATGACGCAGGGCATAATCAATTGAGTAACAAATGACATCCGCATTTTTTAACGAGCCTTTCTGCCAGTCAGTAATTCACAGCACAGGGCTGTATGAGTAAGTGGCGTAAATACTAATGTGTATCCTCACTCCCGCCTATTCACACTTCCGCTAACAATAATTTAGAAAAAGATTGATCGTTAAATAAACCTATGATAGAGGCGCGGACAGAATATTTTTATCCTGCATTCAAATTGCCCCTTCCGCCTGTATCCTTTACTTTTCCGGCTCCTTGCTATGAATCAAAGAGACGGTAATACGCTATGTATATGCGCCATTTTAATTTCACTACCCAGCCTTTCCGGGCTATCACCCGAATGCCAGGTGATTTTTTTGTTCCGTATCATCAGGATGTGTTCGGTTTGCTGAAAGAGAAGTGCCAGACAACAGGCGTCACTGCGCTCTTTAGCGGCGACAGCTATCTCGCCTCGCAGTTTTGCGATGCGCTGAAAAAGCATGACGGCACGCTGCTTGCCATCAACGCCTTCCCAAAACTCAGCGCCAGCGGCCTGCTCTATAAACTCAACGCCACCACTAAAGAGAGCAAAACCCGGATCCAGGCTATTGATGCCGTGCTGCGTCAGTGGCAGGACGAGATGGTGTCCCGCAAAACCACGCGTAAAGTGCTGGTCATTTCGCATATTCAGTCAATGAAAGCGAATTGCCATGACGCACTGTCCATGTTGTTAACCCGCGCGCAGGAGCTGGATGTGCCTCTGTCGGTTGTGCTGATGGGATCGGCCGACCAGGAAGCCGCCCTCCAGCAGTCCGGGTTGCGTGAATATCTTCATACGCATCACACGCTCCGGCCCCTCACCTGCCGCGAGTCCGTGAGCTATGTTCAGGCCCAGTGTGAAGCGCATGGCAGCGACGCGACGCCGTTCCCCCGGGCCCGCGTGCGCAAGATGCATGTTCTGACCAAAGGACAGACAGGCAAACTCAACGAGCTGGCGCACCTTGCGATGCTTGCCGCCTGGACCGAGCGTTCAGCGCAGGTATCGCCGCGCCATCTGCGCCTCGCCGCAGGCGAAGTCCTGCCGGCAAAACCGAAGGGCAAACGCCTTGCCGTTATGGGCCTTTTTGCCTCCGTACTGTTTGCCGCCTGCGGCTGGACGTTGATGCCCACCATTACCGCCAGACTGCCGGTACAGCTGCCCGTGATGGCCAGCTGGAAACCGCAGACACCAAAAACCGACGCCCCAGCGGTGCCGGTTATTGATAATGAAGTGGTGAATAAGCCCGATGCGATGCATCAGCTCTATACCATGTGGGGTTATGACACCACGATGGAAGAGGCGCTCTGCCAGAACGCCGGGCAGGTCAACCTGATGTGTAAGGAGGGCAGCGCTCCGGTCGAGGAGCTGGCAAAAGAGGGTTACCCGTGGATCGGCGAGATCAAAACAGGCGATCACCTGAACTATGCCGTGGTGGCCAGAGTAGATGATAACTCGCTGGATCTGCTGATGAATAATCGCACCTGGCAGGTGAGCCGCAGCTGGTTTAACCAGCATGCAACTGGCAATTACACCCAATTGCACCGCCTTACGCCGCAGGGGAAAGACGCCGTGAGCGCCGAAAGCAGCGCCAAGGATCTGGGCTGGATGGATCAGCAGCTTAGCCTGGCGCTGAATCTTCCCGAAACCCACACAAAGGCGTGGACGGCCGAACTGATGCAACGTACCCGCGAGTTTCAGCAGAAAATGCATCTGCACGTGGACGGGATTGCGGGTGAAGATACATTGATGCAGTTAATGCGTGAAACCCGGACTACGCCAAGCGTACTCATTCAATCCGCAAATATATCTGCGACCTCCACCGCGCAGGAGAAACATTCATAATGTCGACGATTACTCTGGCTGCCCAGCGCAGCTATGCCCTGAACGCACCGGTCTGGTTTTCCTACCGGCGCCCCTCGCTGAAAAAAGCGGTCTGCGCCACCCTGCTCTGGGTGGTGGGAATAGTGATGACGATCGCTGCGGGACTCTACGCTCATCTCTACTGGGATCTGCGCCATCCGGCACCTGAGCCAGTAAAAGCGAGCGCCGTTAAGCCAGAAACGACGCTATCGGATATGCATTATGTCTATGTCAGTAAACCGTTCCCGCGGCCTGAACCAAAGCCAGAACCGGTGACACAAGAGATGCCGCCGCTGCAGGAGATGCCCATTGATAGCGGCGATGCCGACTGGCAGCAGGCGCCCGACGGTCAAATGCCGCATGATATTTCCCGCGATACATTGCCAGGGACAGAAGTGAACCATTCTGCTATCCCCGAACGGGATAATACCGGTCAGACAGTTGATGACGGGGCGATCAAGGCATTATTGATGAAGGCGTTAAAAGAGCAGGAAAAAGATTATTCGCAGGGGAAAATGCCCGCGCCCCCCGTGGATGAAACCACGGCAGGAACGCAGGTAAATAATTTAATGAAGCATAGCCCTCCTTTCAGTTAAAAAGGAGATAAATAGCGATTAATATTTCTCCGGCAGTGCTGATAAATACATAAGACGGCCTTTCTCAACCTGAATATAATTACCTTTCTTCAGGTCAGCGAGGATTTTAATAATGGTACTGCGGGCCAGACTGGTATATTCCTGAATATAGTCATAAATATTGATATCGCGCTGATGGTGCACAATCAGTTCGTTAATTTCAAGCAAGAACTCGCGAACAATCGAGTACGCGCTGCGGGCTACCAGCACTTCGTCACGCTTGCTGAGCAGGCAAACGTACCAGGAGAGGACTTTACTCAAGGCTTCCCACAGGTTTTTTTCGCTTATCAGACGGATAAAATCATCTTTTTTAATGGTACGCACCACGGTATTGGCACGAACCAGGCCGTACATATGCGTTGAGTTGTAATAAATAGAGGAGAGGCCAAAAATACATTTATTCTGTAAGGTGAACATGCACAGTTCATCCGACTCGCGGCGGAATTCAACTTCACCGCTAACGATAAAATGAATATCTTCGTTGTTCTCGGTACTGATACGCTGCCATTTGCGTAAGGTTCTTTCTTCAAAACCTTCAGTTGCCGCGATAAGGGCGTCAAGTTCTGCTTGTGGACGACTATTTTTACTGTAGATACTTAACATTGTTATACCTATTAATATTAAATTGAAAAAGGTGAACGTGTGCAATCACAGCGCATAAATGCGTAGTCCATTTAACAAATGTAAAGTAAAGCTAAGACGTCAGAACATCCGTATTTCTTATTTGCCGTGCTGATATATTGTCAACCACGTCTGCGAGTAATTTCGACTGAGGAAACTATAAAACATTTACGACGTGAATGTGATTAAAAAATAAGTCCAAAAGAAGACCCTATAAAGGTGAAGTCGGGTAACCCGAAGGATTACCCCTGCCCGTAGCGCTCCAGCAGTGTCTCCGCGATAGCCAGCGTTTCGCGATCGGCCACGCCGTCCCAGCGCGCCGGGCGAAAATGCATCTGAAACGCGACGATAACGCGCTTCTGCTGTGCGTTCGTCATGTTATCGGTCACCTCATAGCCGTAGCGCGCCAGCAGATCGAGCAGCACCTTCGGCTCCACGAGTTCGTCGCGCGGCTTGCCGTTCAGGTAAAACGCCACCCGCGCCGGGTCGGGCCATGCACCAATCCCCTGCTGCGCCAGCTCACGCCACGGGAACAGCGGGCCGGGATCGTCTTTGCGCTGCGGGGCGATGTCCGAATGGGCCACCACGTTTTCAGGTCTGATGTTGTAGCGGGTAATAATGTCTTTGGCGAGCGGAACCAGCGCCGCAATTTGCGCAGGCTCAAACGGCGTAAAATGCTTAACGCCCGACGTTTTTTGCCAGCCGCGGTTCTCCAGTTCAATGCCGACAGACGTATCGTTAATCCGGTTGGTGCCGCGCCAGAAGCTGATGCCCGCATGCCAGGCCAGTTCGCTCTCGGGCACCAGCTGCCAGATGCGCGGCTTACCGTCCGGAGCAGGGGGTTTAGCCGGGATCAAATAGTGAGAGCTGACGTTCTTATCCGTCAGCGTGGCCAGCGAGCTGTCAAAGTCATCCGCGGTGTAGTGGATCACCAGCACCTTGATGCGCGGGTAAGCCGCCTGCGCCTGATGGCGCGTGTCCAGCTCGTAGGCGCCTTTGTCGATAATCCCTTTTTCCGTGACGCATCCTGCCAGCAGCAGCGCCAGCAGGAGCGTGGCAAACGAACGCGTCATCGAAGGGTTTTCACCGCCGTACCGCTTACGCTCACCATCAGCATGCTGGCATCTTTTCCGACCGTTTCGTAGTCGATATCAATCCCCACGACCGCATCAGCGCCGAGGGCTTCCGCCTGCTCGCCAAGCTCTTTAAAGGCGATTTCACGCGCTTTGCGCAGCTCTTTTTCGTATGCGCCCGAGCGGCCGCCAACGATATCGCGGATACCGGCAAAAAAGTCACGGAAGATATTGGCGCCGAGAATGGCTTCGCCGGTAACCACACCGCAATACTCGGTTATTGTCTGCCCTTCCAGGGTTGGCGTTGTTGAAAACTGCATGGTTTCTCTCCTTCTTTAGCGTTCAATGCCTTAGGCACAGCATTATCGGTTCGTTACGCTATGATTGAAAGGATAGTTAATAAATAAGGAAATCAACATGCGCTATTCTGCTTTAACACTTTTGGTGCCCTGCGCGCTGGTGCTCAGCGCCTGTACCACCACGGTCACGCCAGCCTTTAAGGATATCGGTACCCGCAGCGGCCCCTGCATTGAGGGCGGCCCGGACGCCGTGGCGCAGCAGTTCTATGATTATCGCATTCAGCACCGCAGCAACGATCTCACCGGCCTGCGCCCGTATCTGAGCGACGGTCTGGCAAAACTGCTTAACGACGCCACCCGCGATCCTCAGCACAACACATTGCTGAAATCCGATCCGTTCTCCAGCCGTACCACGCTGCCGGACAGCGCCGAAGTGGCCAGCGCGTCAACCATCCCGAATACCGATGCCCGCAATATTCCGCTGCGCGTGAAGCTGACGCAGGGAACCCAAACCTGGCAGGATGAAGTGCTGATGATCCGTGAAGGACAGTGCTGGGCGGTAGACGACGTGCGCTACGTTGGCGGTAGCGTTCATGCCCCGGCAGGCACGCTTCGCCAGTCGATTGAGAATCGCTAAACCCGCCGATATAACCTGGTAACCCCCGTAAAATGTGCGGCATTTCATGCGGAATGCCGACATTTATACTCGCCGACCTTACCGTTCGCTATTTTGTGCTATGTTTAAGAGGAAACGCGGGTTATATTTAACTTTTAACGCATAAATATTGCATAACTATTCTGTCAACGGTACTATCTGCGGCCTCAATTGCTATAGATTGCCTGGATGAGTAAAGACTGCCCCGATGAGTATTAAACTAAACGGCATTAACTGCTTCTACGGCGCACACCAGGCGCTGTTTGACATCACGCTGAACTGCCCGGAAGGCGAAACGCTGGTTTTGCTTGGCCCAAGCGGTGCAGGTAAAAGCTCCCTTCTGCGCGTCCTTAATCTGCTTGAAATGCCCCGTTCAGGTACGCTGGCGATTGCCGGTAACCATTTTGACTTCGCGAAAACGCCGTCTGATAAAGCGATTCGCGAACTGCGTCAAAACGTCGGCATGGTCTTCCAGCAATACAATCTCTGGCCGCATCTGACCGTCCTGCAAAACCTGATTGAAGCGCCGTGCCGCGTGCTGGGGTTAAGCAAGGATCAGGCGATCGCGCGTGCCGAAAAGCTGCTGGATCGTCTGCGTCTTAAGCCTTACAGCGACCGCTTTCCGCTGCACCTTTCCGGTGGTCAGCAGCAGCGCGTAGCCATTGCCCGCGCGCTGATGATGGAGCCTGCGGTACTGCTGTTTGATGAACCGACCGCGGCGCTGGACCCGGAAATCACCGCCCAGATCGTCAGCATCATTCGCGAGCTGGCGGAAACCAATATTACTCAGGTTATCGTCACCCACGAAGTGGAAGTGGCGCGTAAAACCGCCAGCCGTGTGGTCTACATGGAAAACGGGTATATCGTTGAGCAAGGTGATGCGAGCTGCTTCGCGAACCCGCAAACCGATGCCTTCAAAAACTATTTATCTCATTGATTGTGTCAGGGGAAATATAATGAAAAAAGTATTACTTGCCGTGCTGCTTGCTGGCGTTACCCTTTCCGCTACCGCAGCTCAGACCATTCGTTTCGCCACGGAAGCCTCGTACCCTCCGTTTGAGTCCATTGATGCGAACAACAAAATTGTTGGCTTCGACGTGGATCTGGCTAACGCCCTGTGTAAAGAGATCGACGCGACCTGTACCTTCAGCAACCAGGCGTTCGACAGCCTGATCCCAAGCCTGAAGTTCCGCCGTATCGACGCCGTGATGGCCGGTATGGACATCACCCCGGAGCGTGAAAAGCAGGTGCTGTTCACCACCCCTTACTACGACAACTCCGCCCTGTTCATTGGTCAGAAAGGTAAATTCACCTCTGTCGATCAGCTGAAAGGCAAAAAAGTTGGCGTGCAGAACGGCACCACGCACCAGAAATTCATCATGGATAAACATCCGGAAATCACCACCGTTCCGTATGACAGCTACCAGAACGCGAAGCTGGATCTGCAAAATGGCCGTATCGACGGCGTATTTGGTGATACCGCAGTCGTGACCGAGTGGCTGAAAGCCAACGATAAACTGGCGCCAGTGGGCGACAAAGTGACCGATAAGGATTACTTCGGTACCGGTCTGGGGATTGCCGTTCGTCAGGGCAACACTGAGCTGCAGCAGAAATTCAACGCTGCGCTGGAAAAAGTGAAGAAAGACGGCACCTACGAAACCATCTACAAAAAATGGTTCCAGAAGTAATTCCTGATGAATGAAATTTTTCCTTTAGCAAGCGCCGCCGGGATGACCGTCGGCCTTGCCGTTTGCGCACTGATTATCGGCCTCGTGCTGGCGATGTTCTTTGCGGTGTGGGAATCCGCGAAATGGTTCCCCGTCGCCTGGACAGGCTCCGCGCTGGTCACCGTGCTGCGTGGGCTACCGGAAATTCTGGTGGTCCTGTTTATCTATTTCGGCTCCTCACAGTTGCTGCTGACGCTGTCGGACGGCTTCACGATCAATCTTGGCTTTGCGCAGATCCCTGTGCAGATGCAGATTGAAAACTTCGACGTCAGCCCGTTCCTGTGCGGCGTGATTGCCCTCTCCCTGCTCTACTCCGCGTACGCGTCGCAAACGCTGCGCGGTGCGCTGAAAGCCGTGCCGCAGGGTCAGTGGGAGTCGGGTCAGGCGTTAGGCCTGTCGAAATCAGCCATCTTCTTCCGTCTGGTCATGCCGCAGATGTGGCGCCATGCCCTGCCGGGCCTCGGCAACCAGTGGCTGGTGCTGCTGAAAGATACCGCGCTGGTGAGCCTGATCAGCGTTAACGATTTGATGCTGCAAACCAAAAGCATCGCCACCCGCACCCAGGAGCCGTTTACCTGGTACATTGTGGCGGCGGCTATCTACCTGGTAATCACGTTGCTCAGTCAGTACATCCTCAAGCGTATTGACCTGCGTGCGACGCGCTTTGAACGGAGACCAGGCTGATGCTTGAATATTTCCCCGAGCTGATGAAAGGGCTGCACACCAGCCTGACGCTGACCGTGGCGTCCATTATCGTGGCGCTGATCCTGGCCCTTATCTTCACCATCATCCTGACGCTGAAAACGCCGGTGCTGGTGTGGATTGTGCGCGGCTACATCACCCTGTTTACCGGTACGCCGCTGCTGGTGCAGATCTTCCTGATTTACTACGGCCCGGGCCAGTTCCCGTCGCTGCAGGAATATCCGGTTATCTGGCATCTGCTCTCTGAACCGTGGCTGTGTGCCCTGATTGCTCTTTCGCTCAACAGTGCGGCCTATACCACCCAGCTGTTCTACGGGGCGATCCGCGCCATTCCGGAAGGACAATGGCAGTCCTGCGGAGCGCTGGGCATGAGCAAGAAGGACACGCTGGCGATCCTGCTGCCGTACGCCTTTAAGCGCGCGCTTTCCTCTTACTCCAACGAAGTGGTGCTGGTGTTCAAAAGTACCTCTCTGGCCTACACCATCACCCTGATGGAGGTGATGGGTCACGGACAGCTGCTCTATGGACGCACCTATGACGTGATGGTGTTCGGTGCGGCAGGCGTGGTCTATCTGGTGGTTAACGGTCTGTTGACGCTGATGATGCGCCTGATCGAGCGTAGAGCGCTGGCGTTTGAGCGCAGATCGTAGATCGGGTAAGCGCTGCGCCATCCGGCAAGAAGTGCATAAATGTGATTAATCAAAGCGGGTAACTTTCTGGTTATCCGCTTTTTTTTGCCAAATAAATAATACTTAATCATTTTTATTGCATATAAATTCATTAAATGGCATTGTACATCCATGCCGCAGACACGGCGCATAAATAAGACAGACGGGAGTATTACAATGAAAAAGTTAGTTCTGGCCGCATTACTCGCCACCTTCGCCGCTGGCGCATCCGCAGCGGATAAAATCAATTTTGGCGTGTCCGCCACCTATCCGCCGTTTGAATCGCTGGATGCCAGCAACCAGATCGTCGGTTTCGACATCGACCTGGCGAAAGCGCTGTGCAAACAAATGCAGGCCGACTGCACCTTTACCAACCATGCCTTCGACAGCCTGATCCCGTCGCTGAAGTTTAAAAAATACGATGCGGTGATCTCCGGGATGGACATCACGCCTGAGCGCAGCAAGCAGGTCGCGTTTACCGACCCGTACTACGCTAACTCTGCGGTCGTGATTGCGAAGAAAGGCGCTTTTACCTCTTTCGATCAGCTGAAAGGCAAACGCATCGGCATGGAAAACGGCACCACGCACCAGAAGTACCTGCAGGACAAACATCCTGAAGTGAAAACCGTAGCCTATGACAGCTATCAGAACGCGATTATCGACCTGAAAAATGGCCGCATCGACGGCGTGTTTGGCGATACCGCGGTGGTGAACGAATGGCTGAAAACCAACCCGCAGCTGGGCACCGCAACCGAGAAAGTGACCGATCCACAGTACTTTGGTACAGGCCTCGGCATCGCGGTACGCCCGGATAACAAAGCTCTGCTGGAAAAGCTGAACGGCGCGCTGAAAGCGATTAAAGCCGACGGTACGTACCAGAAAATCAGCGAGCAGTGGTTCCCGCAGTAATGGTTTTTGCCGGGTGACGGCTGCGCCTTACCCGGCCTACGGGGGGAGTTGTAGGCCGGGTAAGCGCAGCGCCACCCGGCACTCCCTCACAACGGCACGAAGAACCTGAACCGCGCCCCGCTCACCGACTCCATCAGCCTAATACCGCCCCCGTGCAGCTCCAGCATTCGCTTCACAATCAGCAGCCCTAACCCGCCGCGATTCTCCCGCGAGGCTTGGGTCGTCAACGCCGACGGCCGCTGGAACAGATCGTCTCGCAGCGCGGCATCAACGCCCGCTCCGCTGTCCGCCACTTCGACCTGCAGCTGTTGATTCTCCTGCCAGACCGCCAGGCGAATTTCCCCGCCGCCTGGCGTATGGCGCATCGCGTTATCGAGCAGGTTGGTCACCACGCGTTCGATCATCGACACATCGGCGTTAATCAGCGGCAGCGGTCCCGGCACGTCAATATGCAGATTCACCTCGCGCGTGCGGGCGGTGAGCTCAAACTTCTGCGCCACGTCGGAAATCAGCTCCCCCATCGCGAAGCGCTCGCGCTGCGGCTTAATGCCGCCGTGCTCAAGGCGCGCCAGCTCAAACAGCTGCTGCGAAAGATGACGGACCTTTTGCCCCTGACGCAGCGCGGTGGCGAGATACTGCTGGTGCTCCTGCGGCGTCAGCGTGGCGGATTTTAGCGACAGGGTTTCCAGATAGCCCAGCAGCGAGGTCAGCGGCGTACGGAGATCGTGCGAAATGTTGGCGATAAACTCCCGGCGCTGGCGGTCGCTGTCGGCCAGCTGGTCCCACTGGCGGGTGATTTTGCGTGCCAGCTCGATAAAGCTGTTGCGCAGGATCGCCACTTCATCCTTTGCCGCCGCGTCCGACGGCTGCGCCGCCAGCTGTCTGATAGCGCTGATGCTGTCCTGCTCCAGCCCGGCGAGCTCCACCGTCAGCTGTTTTACCGGGCGCGTGACCCAGTACCAGACCAGTAAACCTGCCAGCAGGCCAAACAGCGCGACCCACAGCAATGACCACAGCACCGTGCTCCACAGCGCCTTATGCCAGGCCATTTCCGCCAGGGCGTTTGACTCTTCGCCCTGCAAAATAATGTACAGGTAGCCCTTAAGCTCGCCGTCCTGCCGCAGCGGCGTGGCGCTAAAGACCTTTTTATTTTGACTCCGAGGATCGTCGCCCAGGACCGGTATGGCGGTACCGCTCAGGAAGGTCTGAACCGGGGCCAGATCGATTTTTTGCCGCTGAATGTGGCCCGGCGGTGCGGCATCGGCCAGGATATCGCCGTCCGGGGAGACAACATACAGCTCAACGCTCGGATTAAAGGTCATCAGCCGATCGAACAGCGGCTTGAGAGCCCTTCGGTCGACCCTGCCCTGCGCGTCCAGAATCGGTTCACGCTGGACTATCTGCTGCGCCAGCCCGCCCGACAGCCGCTGCACCATCGCGTTACCGTACTGCGTACTGGTGTAGAGCTGCACCGCGCAGGCAACGGTGGCGCAGAGCATCATCAGCAGGATGAACAGCAGCGTCAGGCGCTGACTCAGGCTAAAGCGGCGCATCATGATTTGGCTCCGCAAATTTATAGCCCTTGCCCCAGACGGTGCGAATAATCTCCGGCTCGGCGGCGTCCTTCTCAATCTTGATGCGCAGGCGGTTGATATGGGTGTTAACGGTATGCTCATAGCCTTCGTGCTGATAGCCCCAGACCTGCTCCAGCAGCGCCAGACGCGAAAAGACCTCGCCAGGATGACGGGCAAAAAAGTACAGCAGCTCGAACTCGCGCGGGGTGAGATCCACCACCTGACCGTGAAGCAGCACGCTGCGCGCCAGCGGATCGATGGTCAGACCGTGGGCCTGAATTTGACCGTCGGTTTGCGCCTGCCCCATCGCCTGCTGGCGGCGGAACAGCGCTTTGATGCGCGCAATGAGTTCCTGCACCGAGAACGGCTTAGCCAGATAATCATCGGCGCCGGTTTCCAGCCCGGTAATGCGGTCGGTCTCGCTGCTGCGGGCGCTGATGATGATCACCGGCAGGTAGCGCGTCATCTGACGGATGCGGCGGCAAATCTCCAGACCGTCAACGCTGGGCAGCATCAGGTCGAGGATCACCGCATCCCACGGCTGTTTTTCAAGACGCAGTAAGGCCTTGCCCCCGTCGGGCTCGTGGGTAATGGCGTAGCCTTCGTCTTCTAAATTGAGTCGCAGAAGCGCCGCGATATCGTGGTCGTCTTCCACCAGCAGGATCTGCTTCATGGGTAAGCCTTTATTCATCTCTTATGACGTAAGCTTACCTGATTTCGAGCGGGGGAAGAGTTCACATTTTGTTTAAGATTTCACGAGCAACGTCAGCACTTCGTAATGCGCGGTATGCGGGAACATATCGAAAAGCTGAACGCGTTCAATGCGGTAGCCCGGCAGGCTGGCAATGTCTTTCGCCATGGTCTGGGCGTTACAGCTGGAATAGACGATGTACTCGGGTGCCATCTGGCTCAGATAGTCGCACAGCGCCTTGCCGATGCCGCGGCGCGGCGGGTTGACCAGCACCAGCTCCGGCACGTTGCCCTGGCCGGTCGCAAACTGCGTGGAGTCGAGCGCCTGGAAGTGCAGATTCGTTAACCCCAGCCCGGCGGCGGACTGCTTCGCGCAGGCAATCGCTTCGGCAGAGATCTCAATGCCGGTGAGCTGCATCTCTGGCGTGGCGCAGTGCAGGCCAAAGCCGCCCACGCCGCAGAAGAGATCCCACATATGATGGACATTTAACGCACGTACCCAGTCGCGGGCGGTGGCGTACAGGCTGCTTGCCACGGTCGGGTTGGTCTGGAAGAAGCTTTGCGGGCGGATCCACAGCGGCACGCCGTTGAAGCTTTCTGCCAGCGCGTTCTGGTCGGTGAAGAAAATCTCTTTCTCCCCCTCCATGATCGCCATATGCACCGGCTGAATATTTGCGGTAATGACCTTCAGCTGTGGCAGCTGTTCCTGCAGCCACGGCAGCGCCGCGCACAGCTGCTCCAGCTTGGCTTCCGAGCGCAGCACGAAGCGCAGCATCATGCCGCGGTCGAGTTGGCTTTCCGTCAGCAGAAGGTATTTCAGCTCGCCGCGCCTGCGGGCGACGCTGTAAGGCGTTAATCCCGCACGCGCGATAAACGGTTTCAGCGCGGCAAAAACGGGTTCAAACGAGGCGGGATACAGCGGGCAGCCGGTCAGGTCTTCCGGCGTGCCGTCGCGGTGCAGCATCCCCAGCAGCGGTTTCTCCACGCTGCCGCTGACCACCATCTTGGCTTTATTACGAAAGCCCTGCTCCGGGCCGCTGACGGGTGCGCACCACCCGCCCACCGCGTGAGCTGCCAGCAGCTGTTGCAGGTCGGCCATTTTGGCGGTGAGTTGTTGAGAGACCGGCTGTTCTATCCACTGACAGGAGCGGCAGCGTCCGGCGTCATAGAGTGCGCACTGCATATGAAAACCTTAAGAATTACGAGGGCTGCGATTATACACATTATTGCAGGCGGAAGAACCGCCGACTGGAGGCGGGGATAAAAAGCAGGAACAGAACCAGCATATCCGGCAGTTTTTGCATAAACAGCGCGCGCAGGATCTCGCGTTTGGATTCACCGGCAATGCTGAACAGCTCCGGATAGCCATAGCCCAGCGAGGCGGCCCACAGATAGCTGGCGGCGGTCACCTGCGTAAGCAGATACACCCAGCGCGCCCAGTTGCGCCCTTTGACCAGCGAAAAGGCGCAGTATATCTCAATAAACACCAGCACCAGGCTGCTCAAAAAGACCAGCGTCAGATTCCACGTCTGCACGCTGCGGTGAATGAATTCACCGATGCCGCGTACGCCCAGGGTGTTCAGAATCATCAGCACGTCCAGGCAGCGGATCATAATAATGGCGAGCGCCGCCACCTGAACCAGAGCAGGTACGTTAGGACGCGCGTGCGTAGTACGTGATTTTTTTAATAATCCCAATGTTTTACTTCCCTGAAAACAGTGCCGCGTCATGCGCGGCACTTCACTGGAAATTTTAAATCCTTCAGCCGCGTCTTGCACGCTGGATATCGCGCACGCGCTGTTTTTCCGCGCGCGCCATCAAATACCAGGCGATAAATCCGACAATTCCGACCACGCCGAGGATGATGGAAGCCAGGGCGTTGATCTCCGGGTTGACTCCCATGCGCACGCTGGAGAAGACCAGCATAGGCAGCGTCGTCGCGCCCGGTCCGGAGACAAAGCTGGCGATAACCAGATCGTCCAGCGACAGCGTAAACGCCAGCAGCCAGCCGGAGATCACCGCCGGCATAATCATCGGCAGGGTAATGATGAAAAAGACCTTCAGCGGCGTCGCGCCAAGATCCATCGCCGCCTCTTCAATGGAGCGATCCAGCTCGCGCAGGCGCGAGGAGATCACTACCGCCACGTAGGCCGTACAGAAGGTGACGTGCGCCAGCCAGATGGTGAGCATGCCGCGATCCGCCGGCCAGCCGATGGCGTGCGCCAGGGCCACGAACAGCAGCAGCAGCGCGAGACCGGTGATCACGTCCGGCATGACCAGCGGCGCGGTGATCATAAAGGCGAACCCGTTTGAGCCGCGAAAACGCCCGAAGCGCACCATCACCAGCGCGGCGATCGTGCCCAGAACGGACGCCATTGTCGCCGCCAGGGCGGCAATCGTCAGGCTCAGCCCCACCGCGCTCATCATCGCATCGTCGTGGAACAGCTCGCTGTACCAGCGCGTCGACCAGCCTGCCCAGACCGTCACCAGCTTGGAGCTGTTGAAGGAGTAGATCACCAGCATCAGCATCGGCGCATACAGGAAGGTAAAGCCGATAACCAGGATCGCTATCCGCCACGGGGAGCGCACTACCGGTAAGTTGTTCATCCGTGATCTCCCATCTGTTTCTGCTGATGCTTGTGGAACCACATGATCGGCACGATCAGCAGCAGGAGCATAACAATCGCCACCGCAGAGGCCACCGGCCAGTCGCGGTTATTGAAGAATTCCTGCCACAGCACGCGGCCAATCATAATGCTGTCCGGGCCGCCGAGCAGTTCCGGGATCACAAACTCCCCGACCGCCGGGATAAAGACCAGCATTGACCCGGCGATAATGCCGCCTTTGGTCAGCGGAACAATGACGCTGAAGAAGGTTTTTAACGGGCGGGCGCCGAGATCGAGCGACGCTTCCACCAGCGAATAATCAATGCGCGTCAGCGCCGTATAGATCGGCAGCACCATAAACGGCAGATAGGCGTACACAATGCCGATATAGACCGCGAGGTTGGTGTGCAGGATCGTCAGCGGCTGATCGATAACCCCAAGCCACATGAGAAAGTTATTCAGCACGCCGTTGTTTTTCAGGATCCCCATCCAGGCGTAAACGCGGATCAGGAACGAGGTCCACGACGGCAGGATCACCAGCAGCAGCAGGATATTTCGCGTCGACGGTTTGCTGTGCGCCACCGCCCACGCCAGTGGGTAGCCCATCACCAGACAGCAAAGCGTCGAGATCGCCGCCACCTGCAGCGACTGCAGATACGCTTCGAAATAGAGCGGATCGTCGGTGAGCTGCAGGAAGTTGCCGAGGTTAAGCGTCAGCGTCAGCTGCCCGTCGGCCCAGTCCAGCAGGTTGGTATAAGGCGGGATCGCCCGCGCCATTTCCGCCAGGCTTATCTTGAAAACAATCAGGAACGGCAGCAGGAACAGCAGGATCAGCCACACGTACGGCATGGCAATCACCAGCTTGCGGCCGTGTTTCATCTGCATGCGCGTCAGTAAACCGGCAATGGCGCCCGGCTTTTCTACGCGGGCTGGAGGTTCAAGTGTGCTCATGATCGCTCCTTATACCGTCAGCACGACGCAACTGTCAGCGTCCCAGCACAGGCGCACTTCGTCGCCCCAGGTCGGCTGCCCCTTGCGATAGCGATGTTCGTTCTGCAGCTGCGCGCTGAGCATCTGCCCACTTTTCAGGCGCACGTGGTAGATGGACAGATCGCCCAGATAGGCAATGTGCACCACTTCGCCCACGGCAAAGTTATAGCCATCGGCGGGCGGATCCTCACAGAGCATGATTTTCTCCGGACGCAGCGCGACGTAGACCGGCACGTTATCCACCACCGAGTTATCAGGATCGACCTTAAGCGGATGCTGCAGCCCCGGCGATTCGATAACCAGGCCATCCTCCTGACGATCTTTCAGCAGCCCTTCGAAGACGTTAACCGAGCCAATGAACTCCGCGCTGTAGCGGGTGGTCGGATGCTCATAAATCTCTTCCGGCTCGCCAATCTGCACGAACTTGCCGCGGTTCATGATCGCGATACGTCCGGCCATGGTCATGGCTTCTTCCTGGTCGTGGGTCACCATCACGCAGGTCACCCCCACGCGCTCGAGGATATCGACCACTTCGAGCTGCATACGGTCGCGCAGTTTTTTATCCAGCGCGCCCATCGGTTCGTCGAGCAGCAGCAGTTTCGGGCGTTTTGCCAGACTGCGGGCCAGGGCCACGCGCTGGCGCTGGCCGCCGGAGAGCTGATGCGGCTTACGCTTCGCGAACTCCTGCATGTGCACCAGGCTCAGCATTTCGGCCACGCGCGCGGTAATTTCGGCCTTCGGCAGCTTGTCCTGCTTCAGGCCAAAGGCGATGTTCTGCTCCACCGTCATGTGCGGGAACAGCGCGTAGGACTGGAACATCATGTTAATCGGGCGCTGATACGGCGGCACGCTGGAGAGATCCACGCCATCGAGCATGATTTGCCCGGCGGTGGGCTGTTCAAAACCGGCCAGCATACGCAGCAGGGTCGATTTACCGCAGCCAGAAGCCCCCAGAAGGGCAAAAATTTCGCCTTTATAGATAGTCAGGCTGACGTCATCCACGGCATGCTGGCCATCGAAAGATTTGGTGAGGTTACGAATTTCAAGAAGCGGGGTCAGCGCTTTACGGACTTTCGCCTGCGGGCGGGGGATCGCGTCATTCACGGGGTGTTCTCCGGCATAGATCAGTACTGGTGCAAACGCACCGTCAGGGTGCGCATCGCCGGGCGGCGCTAACGCTTGCCCGGCCTACGGGTTGTACAGGCCCGGTAGGCGACAGCGCCACCGGGCAACAATACCCAACGCCGTTATTTACCGCTTTTCACCTTGGTCCACGCGCGGGTACGCACGCGGTCAATTTTTGGATCCTGAACTTTTAGGGTGAAGAGCTTGGCGAACACATCCGCTGGCGGATAGATAGCCGGGTTATTGCGGATTTCTTCGCTTACCAGCGGCACGGAGGCCTTGTTACCGTTCGCGTAGTAAACGTGGTCGCTGATGTGGGCGATCACCTCAGGACGCATCAGGTAGTTGAGGAACTGATAGGCTTCGTCTCTGTTTTTCGCATCAGCCGGCATCGCGAAGACGTCAAAGAACGCCAGCGCCCCCTCTTTCGGGATGAAGTAAGAGACGTTCACGCCGTTCTTTGCCTCTTTCGCGCGGTTAGCCGCCTGCCACACGTCCCCTGCCCAGCCGATCGCGACGCAGATGTCGCCGTTCGCCAGGTCATTGATGTACTGAGACGAGTGGAAGTAACGAATGTTTGGACGCAGCTTCAGCAGCAGATCGGTCGCCGGGCCGGTATAATCATCGGCTTTACTGCTGTTCGGGTCTTTGCCCAGGTAGTTCAGCACGGTCGCGAAAATCTCTTCCGGCGCATCGAGGAAGGAGACGCCGCAGCTTTTCAGCTTCTCAAGGTTTTCCGGCTTCAGCACCACGTCCCAGCTGTCCAGCTTGACGTCCGGGCCCAGCACCGCTTTGACTTTATCCACGTTGTAGCCGATACCGGTGGTCGCCCACAGGTAAGGCATGGCGTATTTGTTGTCCGGGTCATGCTTCGCCACCAGCTTCAGCACTTCCGGATCGAGGTTTTTCCAGTTCGGTAACTTGCTCTTGTCCAGCGGCTGGAAGACGCCTGCCGTCAGCTGGCGCTCAAGGAAGCTTGCAGAAGGCACCACGAGATCAAACCCGGTGCTGCCCGCCATCAGTTTTCCTTCCAGCACTTCGTTGGAATCGAATACGTCGTAGACCACTTTAATGCCGGTCTCTTTTTCAAAATTCGCCACCGTGTCCGGCGCGATATAGTCAGACCAGTTGTAAACGTGCAGCGTTTTTTGTTCCGCAGCGAGCGTGCCGGCAGAGACGGCCATCAGAGCACCCGCAACCAGACCCGATAACCATTTTTTATTCAAGGCGATCATATCTTTATTCCTTCTGAAAGCTCGTTAACAAACGAACTAAAACTGTGCAATCTGAAGATATGCAATAATCATGCATAGTTTGTCGCTCTGCCCAAAATAAAAAGAAACCTCTTTACCCGGCAGCTTCCGCTCGCTTTTTTAAGCATCGCAAGAATAACTGTAGCCCGTGTCTCCGGCTATAGCCCAGACGAAAAAACGCCTTTTATCAATTTTTTATGCAGGTTATGTCTACGTGATAAGCCGAAACGGCCTTCAGGGAGGTGAAAAATTCTTTAAAGAAAGGTTAAAAGCAGCAGAAAAAATGGCCTTCTGCAGCCGCTATGGCAGCGACTGCGCAAAAGTCAGACAGGCTTAGTGAAGAAAATTGGGAGATGCATCATTATTCTCTGCATCATCTTCCGCGCTATACAGCAGATGGTGTGCATTGGCTTCCATCATGACCATGGAAATTTGCTCTTCGCTCAAGCGCATAAACCAGGAGAACTGCTTGAACGACAGCCCGGCACCGGAGAATAAAGACTGGCAAACGACCAGTTTTGGCAGATTATCATCCTGTATGTCGAGAAATGCTTTCACCGTCAAAGAACTGGCGTTGATCGCTGACAGGTCGGAGGCCAGCGCCAGCAGCGCGGACGGCTTCACTTCGGCCAGCGCGGAGAAAAGGATCACGTCGTTAATGAGATCGATTTTGGCATCGAAAATGCCGTCGAAATTCTGCATATGAGGCAGATGCAGCGCCTGGCAGGAATCGCATTCGAAGAACGTAATTCCGGCATCATCAAGCCATTGACGTAACGTATCCAGTGTAGGTACGACCTGTAAATCCATCGCTGTGCAGCCTCTTAATTAAAAACTTCGCATATACCCGTCATACTTCAAGTTGCATGTGCGTTGGCTGCGCTCGTTCACCCCAGTCACTTACTAATGTAAGCTCCAGGGGATTCACTCCCTTGCCGCCTTCCTGCAACTCGAATTATTTAGGGTATAGATTACGCAAAAAGTGCGTTCAATACCATTTAACCGCCCGTTTTCAGACAGTAGCCCGGCGTGGCATGACGCTCGATCCATGCGATCATTTTACCTGCAATATCGACACCTGTGGTTTTTTCCACGCCTTCCAGCCCCGGCGAGGCGTTCACCTCCATGACCAGCGGCCCGCGCGTCGCCCGCAGAAGGTCAACGCCCGCCACGTCCAGCCCCAGGGTTTGCGCCGCTTTGACGGCAATTTCCCGTTCGCGATCGCTGATATCCGCGATTCTTGCAATGCCGCCCCGGTGAAGGTTAGAGCGGAAATCGCCCTCTTTCGCCTGGCGCTCAATGGCCGCCACCACCTCATTGCCGACCACAAAGCAGCGAATATCGCGCCCTTTCGCCTCTTCGATGTACTCCTGCACCAGAATGTGGGCATTGAGGCCCCGAAAGGCGTCAATGACGCTCTCTGCCGCCTGACGCGTTTCCGCCAGCACCACGCCAATGCCCTGCGTGCCTTCCACCAGCTTAATCACTAAAGGCGCGCCGCCCACCATGTCGATAAGATCGCTGGTGTCGTCCGGTGAATGGGCAATACCCGTGACGGGGAGATCGATCCCCTGACGGGCGAGGAGCTGCAGCGAGCGCAGCTTGTCGCGGGCGCGCGAAATGGCGACGGATTCGTTGAGCGGATAGCTGCCCAGCATCTCGAACTGGCGCAGCGCGGCGGTGCCGTAATAGGTGATCTGGGAGCCGATGCGCGGGATCACCGCATCAAAGTGCGGCAGCTTGCGGCCTTTGTAGTGAATCGACGAGGCGGACGGGTCAATGTTCATATAGCAGGACATCGGGTCGAGGATCTCAACCTGATGCCCGCGTTTCGCCGCCGCGTCTCGCAGGCGCTTACATGAATAGAGCGTTCCATCCCGGGACAATATGGCAATTTTCACCCTGCACCTCTCTGAAGACATGGAAAAAGCCTGCATATCATATACGCAGGCAGGCGCAGGCGGAATGGACTATCGCGTCGCCCAGCCCTGTTTGTGCAGATAATCAAGAATAAACGGGCGGTTTTCTTTAATGATGGTGCGACGAATATGGTCAGTCCAGGTATCCCGACGGTTATTGCTGCCGCGCGTCAGGTAGTAGTTCGCCAGTTCTTCGTCATATTGATTCAGTACGTCCTGATCGACCGGCTGGTAGTGGTTTTCATGCACCAGCATCGCCGCAGGAATGCGCGGCTTCAGATCCGGGTTATCCGCCGGCCAGCCGAGACACAGGCCAAACAGCGGCAGGACGTGTTTTGGCAGCTTCAGCAGCTCGGTCACGCTTTCAATGTTGTTACGCAGGCCGCCAATGTAGACGCCGCCTAACCCCAGCGACTCCGCCGCCGTAAAGGCGTTTTGCGCCATCAGCGCGGTATCCACCACGCCCAGCAGCAGCTGTTCGGCCAGCCCCAATTCGGCCTCAGGGCAGATCTGCAGGTGGCGGTTAAAGTCGGCGCAGAACACCCAGAACTCTGCCGCCTGGGCCACATGCTTCTGCCCGCCGGTCAGCGTCACCAGCTGCTCGCGCATGGCCGGGTCGGTGATGCGGATAATGGAGCTGCACTGCAGGAAGCTGGAGCTGGAGGTCGCTCTGGCGCTGTTAATAATCGCTTCGCGCTGCGCCTCGGTAATTGGCTCATCGGTGAAGTGGCGAATGGAGCGGTGGGATGTGAGCAGGTCTATGGTTGGCGTCATCTTGTCTCTCTTTGTCTTGCTTAAACCGTATGGCAGCCAGTATAGGCAATGTTTTGCGCGGTGTAATTGGCGAAACATAGCCTGACTGTATCAAAGCGACAGGCGAAACCTTCTTTAATGGCGGCAGGTTATCGGGCACTATATGTCCTATTCGCCGTCAGGCTTGTTTTTTGAGGAGAGAGAAATGTTTGCAGTAATTTTTGGTCGTCCAGGGTGCCCTTACTGTGTGCGCGCGAAAGAGCTGGCTGAGAAACTGACCGAAGAGCGCGATGACTTCAACTTCCGCTACGTGGATATCCATGCGGAAGGCATCACCAAAGCGGATCTCGAAAAAACCGTCGGCAAGCCGGTTGAAACCGTACCGCAGATCTTCCTCGATCAGAAACACATCGGCGGCTGCACTGACTTTGAAGCCTACGCCAAAGAGCATCTGGGCCTGTTTGCCGCCCAGTAATGCGAAGACGCCCTCACCCGGAGGGCGTTTTTATTTGTGGTGCCGTCGATGCTTAATCAGGCTGCACACAAACAAATAGCACAGCGCGCCGAGGGCGCACCAGAAGACGCCGCTCATCAACCACGCCAGCTCCTGCCAGAAACTTCGCGTTGACACATACAGCATGCGCATCAGCAGCAGACACAGCGGTGCCGCCAGCATTGCGCCAATAAGCGGCTTGACCACCTCCCCTTTACGGGAAAGAAAACTGGCTGCCGCTCCCGGCAGGGTAAAAAAGAGCAGCCCCAGCTCCGGGTGTCCGGCAGCCCTGAATGCCCCCTTCACATTAAAAGCGAGCGACATGCACACGACGGTGAACAGCAAAAAGCAGCTGATCACCCCCGCCCAGTTTCGTTTAATGTTCAAACTATCCTCCTGACTTATCTCTATCAAATATACCTTCGTCGGGTAGACGCCCAGTCAGATAAAGCAGTGCGGCAATCCTTGCCAAAGTACGCACAGGGTGATGCGATAATCAGTAGCTGTCAGTAGCTAATGCGATTAAACTACACGCCAGCTAATGTTTTAGGGAATAAAGCAGGAAACAGGGAGCGTTAATGCCTTTCCCTGACCCAGAAAACAGTAGCCCAAAAAGTCCTTTCATTCAACAACTTACTGGTAAACAAGAAGTTAGCCTCCGTGAATATAAACGTCGCAGACTTGTTAAATGGGAATTACATCCTGTTATTATTTGTGGTACTGGCGCTGGGCCTTTGCCTGGGTAAATTGCGCCTGGGTTCAGTTCAACTTGGTAATTCCATTGGCGTTTTAGTCGTCTCCTTATTATTAGGCCAGCAGCACTTCAGCATTAACACGGACGCGCTCAACTTAGGCTTTATGCTGTTTATTTTTTGTGTTGGCGTGGAAGCGGGACCGAATTTTTTTTCAATTTTCTTCCGCGACGGCAAAAATTATCTGATGCTGGCGCTGGTGATGGTCGGCAGCGCGCTGCTGATCGCGTTAGGGCTGGGTAAACTGTTTGGCTGGGATATCGGGTTAACGGCCGGTATGCTGGCAGGCTCCATGACCTCCACCCCCGTCCTCGTGGGTGCCGGTGATACCCTGCGCCATTCCGGCATGGCCGGCGCGCAGCTCTCTACCGCCCTCGACCACCTGAGCCTCGGCTATGCCCTGACCTATCTGATTGGTCTGGTGAGCCTGATCGTTGGCGCGCGCTACCTGCCAAAACTTCAGCACCAGGATCTGCAGACCAGCGCCCAGCAAATCGCCCGCGAGCGCGGTCTCGATACCGATTCCAAACGTAAAGTCTATCTCCCGGTGATCCGCGCCTATCGCGTCGGGCCAGAACTGGTGGCATGGGCTGACGGCAAAAACCTGCGCGAGCTGGGGATTTACCGCCAGACGGGCTGCTATATCGAGCGCATCCGCCGCAACGGCATTCTGGCGAACCCGGACGGCGACGCGGTGCTGCAGATGGGCGACGACATCGCGCTGGTGGGTTACCCGGACGCCCACGCCCGTCTCGACCCGAGCTTCCGTAACGGCAAAGAGGTGTTCGACCGCGACCTGCTCGACATGCGTATCGTCACCGAAGAGATCGTGGTGAAAAACCATAACGCCGTAGGCCGCCGTCTGGCGCAGCTGAAGCTGACCGACCACGGCTGCTTCCTCAACCGCGTGATCCGCAGCCAGATTGAGATGCCTATCGACGACAACGTCGTGCTCAACAAAGGCGACGTTCTGCAGGTCAGCGGCGACGCACGACGCGTGAAAACCGTTGCCGACCGCATCGGCTTTATCTCCATTCACAGCCAGGTCACCGATCTGCTGGCCTTCTGCGCCTTCTTTATCGTTGGCCTGATGATCGGGATGATCACCTTCCAGTTCAGCAACTTCAGTTTCGGCATCGGTAACGCCGCCGGGCTGCTGTTTGCCGGGATCATGCTGGGCTTCCTGCGAGCGAACCACCCGACCTTCGGCTACATTCCGCAGGGCGCGCTGAACATGGTGAAAGAGTTCGGTCTGATGGTCTTTATGGCAGGCGTCGGCTTAAGCGCGGGAAGCGGTATCGGCCACAGCCTGGGCGCCGTCGGCTGGCAGATGCTGGTTTCGGGACTTATCGTCAGCCTGGTGCCGGTGGTGATCTGCTTCCTGTTCGGCGCCTACGTGCTGCGCATGAACCGCGCCCTGCTCTTCGGGGCGATGATGGGCGCGCGTACCTGTGCGCCAGCCATGGAAATCATCAGCGATACCGCGCGCAGCAACATCCCGGCGCTGGGGTATGCGGGCACGTACGCTATCGCTAACGTGCTGCTGACGCTGGCGGGTACGCTGATTATCATCATCTGGCCTGGACTCGGATAACTCCTAAGTTTGCGTGTGGTGAAATTATTTTCGTTACGCGCAGAACTTTTTTATCAGGGGGGAGTCATAACTAGTGCCACTGCTTTTCTTTGATGTCCCCAATTTGTGGAGCCCATCAACCCCGCCGTTTTGGTTCAAGGTTGATGGGTTTTTTGTTGTCTGAAATTTACCACCCATTAAATCAACCACTTATATAACCAATTTCCTATGTATGCCGACAGAGTGGCGGCAGCGCTTTTGCTATGGCGACAACAAGCCGCATTTCGCTTTGAATGAGCTTTTTGCCACTTTATTTCATCGCTACATTTATACTTTTCCTTAAGCTCACGAATGATGTGCACTAAGTCTCCACGCCTCTAATACTTCACCCACTGACTACCAAATCCATAAAATCATTGACCATCTATGTCCAATTCATCACAGGCTGCATGCCATATCAGCTTTCTAGGTTCATTCGCTTCCATGCTTTTCCTTCATGAGTGAAATTTCAGGTGCAGATTTTGATTTAACCACATCACTAAGCAGTTGATAAGAAACATTTTTAATTTGTATATGAGAATGCTGTTCAACGCTAATTTGTGACTTGCCTCAATGGGGCTTCCTGAAGGCTGTAGCTGGGTTACTATGCATCGTAAGCGCCGAATTGCACATGGATTCGCATGATCTAAATAGGATCGCAGCGGGTCGGAACAGTCAGTGCTCGCACAGTCTCGGGTCCGTCATGCACCTACATGAAAACCACTGCATAAAGTGGGCAGGCATGGCGGGGATACGAACGCGCGCAAAGGCCTTTAAACCTGACCTATTTATCGGATAAGATATAAAATTCACTATTATTTATGGATGACTATATGAACGAAGAAGAATTAGAAAGTGAATATAAAAAAACGATCGGTGCTATAGATGATTTTAGAAAAAATGTACTTGAGCAACTAAGTAATCTCATTATTTCATCGCAAGTACCTCTTGGTATCAATCTAGAGTCAAGAGTTAAGGATTGGTTGTCAATACGTAATAAAATAGAAAGGAAAGAATTAAAAATAATCACAATTCATGATATTAGTGATTTAATTGGCTTTAGGATTATACTTTTATTTAAAAGAGATTTGGATGTTGTTTCAGATATTATAAAAAAACATTTTGACGTCATAAGTGAAGAGGATAAATTTGATTCTTTAGAGGATAATAAATTTGGCTATCAATCTAGGCATTATATAATTAAAGTTCCAAGCGCGTGGTTAAAAGTTCCATCATTCAAACCCTTCAAAAACTACAAAGCTGAAATTCAACTGAGAACCCTATCTCAACATATATGGGCAGCAACTTCGCATAAACTTCAATATAAGAATGAAGATAGTGTTCCAATCTCTTTAAGACGAGCATTGAATCGTGCGTCAGCTCTATTGGAAGTTGTTGATCTTGAATTTGAAAGGATATTAATAGGCAGAGAAGGTTATGTTGAAACCCTCAACGAAAAATCAAAGAGCAATCTGACTCAAGATGAATTTCTTAATGTTGACAGTCTTAAGTTTATTGCTGATAAACATCTTCCAAAAGAAAATGCTAAAAGAATAGAGCCTTATGATGAACTTTTGAAAGAGTTATTATTGAATGATATCACTAAGGTCGATCAGTTGGCTAAAATACTCGATGAAAATAAAGAATTCTACCGTAAAAAAGAAATGGCTAGATTGCATGATGCGATGAACTCTTCCGGTGAGGATTGGTGGACTACCGGGCAAGATGAAGATGATACTGACGTCAGAGTAAATCGTGGGGTGTTTTTCTCACATGTAGGATTGATTCGGGTCGCAGTTGAAGAACATATCAAAAATTTAGGAGGTAAATATCGTCGTGTAGAATAGTTTTATTGTGAATGAGGCTGAAAATACAGCCTCATTCACATTACAATGTGTATTCATGGAATGTAATTAAACATTCCCCTAGCCATGTATTCAGCTCACCGATCCTTTTCTGTAAAGGTAGTAGTTCATTTCGAACAAAAACATTAGCCGCCTTCTCTACATTTTCCCCAACATTGCTCCGCATAATCCCCATCTCATCTGCGGCGGTACAGGGGGGCCATCATGTTGACCTGCTCCCCATTGATTAATACGCCACGATGTTAGTAATGTCTTCATAAGTCACATGAGGACATCCCCATGAAGAACCGCAGTATCCCGATCAGCAAAGAGCTGTTGAGGAAATCATGCCCTAGACGGCTTCAAGTTTTTTACAGATTGCTACTTCCAGTTTTTTGTATATGTTGGACAAAACCCCCATAGTGCTTTCGCGCGGCCAGCTTACCCACGTTCTGCGCCTTACGTTCGCAGCACACTTAATGATGTCTGGCGGCAATATCCTAGCCATGCAGAAAATCTTCGGCCATGGCGACATAAAATGATCATACACTATGCTCACCTGGCTCCTGACCACCTTGAAACAGCCCTGCACTTCATTTCATTAGCTACATTAAAAAGTGGCGGCAGCGGTTGCATTCCCCCGTAATCTTCACTTCTCGCCACAAAAATAAAATATTGATTTTCTTAAAAATAATTATTTTTGCTAACCAATTTACATAAATGGTTTTTTGTTGCCTAAAATTCCCCTTATTCAAATCTCACCTTCTCTCACGCCATCAAAACACATATGATTAAACGCATATAAAAATCGCACCTGCAGGAATCCCCATGCTCCACCCGCTCCAGCTCTTCAAAACCCTCTCCGACGAAACGCGGCTCGCCATCGTCATGCTGCTCCGCGAAGCGGGCGAGCTGTGCGTCTGCGATCTCTGCTCCGCGACCGCCGAGTCGCAGCCGAAAGTCTCACGCCATATGGCCCTGCTGCGCGAATCCGGGATGGTTATCGATCGCCGTGAGGGGAAATGGGTCCATTACCGTTTGTCCCCGAACATGCCTGCGTGGGCGGCAACCGTTATCGACAACAGTTGGAACTGCCTGCGGGAAGAGACGCGCATGAAGCTTAAAAACCGACTTTCAGGCTCGTGCTGACAACAACACATTCACAAAAACAGATATAACGGAGTAAGCGATGTTTCTGGCAGGGGCTATTTTTCTGTTTACGCTGGTACTGGTCATCTGGCAGCCCAGGGGGCTCAGTATCGGCTGGAGCGCCAGCATTGGTTCCGTGCTGGCGCTGACCAGCGGCGTGATTCACATTAACGATATACCTGTGGTGTGGAATATCGTCTGGAACGCGACGGCAACGTTCATTGCCGTCATCATCATCAGCTTGCTGCTGGATGAGTCCGGCTTTTTCGAGTGGGCGGCGCTGCACGTTGCCCGCTGGGGAAACGGTCGTGGGCGATTGCTGTTTACGTATATCGTGTTGCTGGGCGCAGCCGTGGCGGCGCTGTTTGCCAATGACGGTGCGGCGCTGATCCTGACGCCTATCGTTATCGCCATGCTGCTGGCACTGGGGTTCAGCAAGCAGGCCACGCTGGCGTTTGTGATGGCAGCGGGTTTTATCGCCGATACCGCCAGCCTGCCGCTGATTGTGTCCAACCTGGTCAACATCGTATCGGCAGACTTCTTTAAGCTGGGGTTCAGCGAATACGCCTCGGTGATGATCCCGGTAGATATCGCCGCGATTGCCGCAACGCTGGTGATGCTGCATCTCTTCTTTCGCAAGGAAATTCCCCCGGAATATGACCTGACAAAACTTCGCGAGCCCGCGCGGCCATACACGACCTCCCGACGTTCAGAACGGGCTGGATCGTCCTGCTTCTTCTGCTCGTCGGTTTCTTCGTGCTGGAACCTCTCGGTATTCCGGTGAGCGCCATTGCGACCGTCGGCGCGCTGATTTTATTCGCTGTCGCAAAACGCGGACATGCGATAAACACCGGAAAAGTGCTGCGCGGCGCGCCGTGGCAGATCGTTATATTCTCGCTGGGGATGTATCTGGTGGTGTATGGCCTGCGCAACGCCGGGCTGACGGAATATCTCTCAGGCGTACTGGATAGCCTGGCCGGACACGGGCTGTGGGCCACCACGCTGGGTACCGGGTTCATCACCGCGTTTCTGTCATCCATAATGAACAATATGCCCACGGTGCTGATTGGCGCGCTCTCCATTGATGGCAGTACGGCGACGGGACCGATCAAGGAAGCGATGATTTACGCCAACGTGATTGGCTGCGACCTGGGGCCGAAAATCACGCCTATCGGCAGCCTCGCCACCCTGCTCTGGCTCCACGTGCTGGCGCAGAAGAACATGACGATCACCTGGGGCTACTATTTCCGGACGGGCATCGTTATGACGCTGCCGGTCCTGTTTGTGACGCTCGCCGCGCTGGCGCTACGTCTCTCCTTCACACTGTAATGAGCCACTGATATGAGCCACATCACCATTTACCACAACCCGGCCTGCGGAACCTCGCGCAACACGCTGGAGATGATCCGCAACAGCGGCACGGAGCCAGAGATTATCCTTTATCTGGAAACCCCGCCGTCGCGCAATAAGCTGACCACCCTGATTGCCGATATGGGCATTTCGGTGCGGGACCTGCTGCGTAAAAACGTGGAGCCCTATGAGCAGCTCGGCCTTGCCGAAGATACGTTCACCGACGAGCAGCTTATCGATTTTATGCTGCAACACCCGATCCTGATTAACCGTCCGATCGTGGTAACGCCGCTGGGCACCCGCCTGTGCCGCCCTTCTGAAGTTGTCCTCGACATTCTGCCCGATGTGCAGAAAGGGGCGTTTACGAAAGAGGATGGCGAAGCCGTCGTGGACGCCAGCGGGAAAAAAATCTCGCCAAAGTAACCCATTGAAAATGGCGCAGTAAGGCCTGCCAGCCGCATACCCCACCCATCGGCCAGGTTGCATCAGCCGAAACCCGGCACATACTTTTGAGGGTTGATCCTGGTGAGGGTATGCAGGTATGGGCTTTAAAAACAAAACCGCCATCATCTTCGGCGGCAGCGGCGCCATCGGCAGTTCAGCGGCGCACGCTCTGGCGCGTGAAGGGGCGGATGTGTACCTCGCCGCGCGTGACCACGCCAGGCTGGAGCAGGTCGCCAGCCGTATTCGCGCCGCCGGAGGGTCTGCCAGCACGTTTATTTTCGATGCTCTCGACGACTCCTCGCGGCTCCCGGACCTTGCCCGCATAGATATTGTCGTCAACGCCACGGGCTTTATGCACGATCAGGGTAAACGCCTTGAGGCGTTAACGCTCGGCGAGTTCAGGCAGGGTTTCGACCCCTTCCTGGCCGCGTACTTTAACATTGCGAAAGCCATGTCGCCCCGTATGGGCGGCGAGCATGGCGGGACCATAATTACCGTCGTCGCCCCCGCCGCCAACATGACAATGGCGGGCCACCTCGGGCATATCGTCGGCTGCGCGGGAACGGAGGCCTTGACCCGGGCGCTTGCGGCTGAACTGGGGACACACAATATTCGCGTGCTGTGCGTGCGTTCACACGCGATAGCCGACGCGGTGCAGGCGGGTTCGTATGTGGGGACCATTTTCACCGCCAAGGCGCAGGCGATGGGGATTACGGTTGAGCAGTTTCTCGGCGGTGCCGCGCAAAGTACCCTGACGCATAACCTGCCTACGCTGGCACAGGTGGCAGACACGATTACGTTTCTGGCATCAGATGCGGCAGGCGCCATCACGGGAACCACCGTCAATATGACCGCGGGCGCAACCTAGCGGCCGTTCTCGCCCGCAATCCTGCCCACCATCGCCCGGATCTCTTCGCGGGTTAACGGCGCCCGGTCGGTGACATAGTGCAGCGTCATCCCTTCGATAAACGCGTCCAGCGCGCGGGTGGTGACAGGGTCGAACCACTGCTCCAGCGTGGTCTGGCTCATCCTCATCCAGTCCTGCATCACCGTTTTGAGCGCCGCGCTGCGGTGCATAAAGGCGTAGAGCTGATACATCAGCGCCATGTTGTGCGGCGTGGTCACCTGGGAGCTGTGGATCAGCGTGGTGATAGATTCGCACGCCATTTCCGGCCCGGTGACGCCGGCAAAGAAATCCCGGTACTGCTGCGACATCTGCCGGGTAAACCACGTGAAGGCCTCCTCCAGCAGCGGCTCCATGCCGTCGAAATAGTAGGTCATCGACCCCAGAGGCACGCCCGCGCAGGTGGCGATTTTACGGTGCGTGACGGCGTGAATACCGTGCTCGGCAATGGTATCGAGCGTTGCCTGCAGGATCTTCTCCCGTCGATGCGGATCGTTCGGTGGTCTGCTCATAAATTCCTCACGTGGTTTGTGTACAAATGTACACAAACTTGCTAGTGTTGTCGCTATTGTTGTACTTCTGGTGCTACCCCAATGACGCTGACCTCTCCCCGTAAAGCCCTGCAGCGACGCCTGTGGGCGCTGTTTATGTTCTTCTTCATTCCCGGCCTGCTGATGGCCTCCTGGGCCACGCGTACCCCCGCCATTCGCGATATTTTGTCCGTTTCTACCGCTGAGATGGGCATCGTGCTGTTCGGCCTGTCGATAGGCTCCATGAGCGGCATTCTCTGCTCCGCGTGGTTGGTTAAGCGTTTCGGTACTCGGGCGGTGATCCGCACCACCATGTGCTTTGCCGTGTTCGGGATGGGGATACTGAGCGTGGCGCTGTGGTTTGCCTCGCCGGTGCTGTTCGCCCTGGGCCTGACGGTATTTGGCGGCAGCTTCGGTTCGGCTGAAGTTGCCATCAACGTTGAAGGGGCGGCGGTCGAACGTGAGATGAACAAAACCGTGCTGCCGATGATGCACGGTTTTTACAGCCTCGGCACGCTGGCCGGTGCGGGCGTGGGGATGGCGCTGACGGCCACCGGCGTGAGCGCGAACCTGCATATCCTGCTGGCGGCGCTGGTGTGCATCATTCCGATTCTGACCGGCATCCGGGCCATCCCGGACGGCACCGGTAAGAACTCCGCTGACGAACAGCACTCGGCCGAAAAAGGGCTGCCCTTCTACCGCGATTTTCAACTGATGCTGATCGGCGTGGTGGTGCTGGCGATGGCGTTCGCGGAAGGTTCCGCCAACGACTGGCTGCCGCTGCTGATGGTAGACGGTCACGGCTTTAGCCCAACCTCCGGCTCGCTGATTTACGCCGGGTTTACGCTGGGGATGACCGTGGGTCGCTTCACCGGCGGCTGGTTTATCGACCGCTACAGCCGCGTGGCGGTGGTGCGCGCCAGCGCCCTGCTGGGCGGCCTGGGTATAGCGATGATCATCTTTGTCGACGTGGACTGGATTGCCGGGGTCTCGGTGATCCTCTGGGGACTGGGCGCGTCGCTCGGCTTCCCGCTGACCATTTCAGCCGCCAGCGACACCGGCCCGGATGCCCCGACGCGCGTCAGCGTGGTGGCAACCACGGGTTATCTCGCCTTCCTGGTCGGGCCGCCGCTGCTCGGCTTCCTCGGCGAGCACTACGGGCTGCGCAGCGCCATGCTGGTGGTGTTAGGGTTGGTCATCATCGCGTCGCTGGTGGCGCGCGCGGTGGCAAAGCCGGAAACGAATCAAACGACACTGGAGAAGGGATATGAGCGTTAAACTGATCGCCGTCGACATGGATGGTACTTTTCTGAGCGATGCCAAGACCTATAATCGGCCGCGCTTTCTGGCGCAGTACGCCCGCATGAAGGCGCAAGGCATTCGCTTCGTGGTCGCCAGCGGCAACCAGTATTACCAGCTGATCTCGTTTTTCCCGGAGATCGCGCATGAGATTGCGTTTGTCGCCGAAAACGGCGGCTGGGTCGTGAGCGAAGGTGAAGATGTCTTTAACGGTGAACTGTCGAAAGCCCATTTCGAGACCGTCGCGAACGTCTTAAACGACGTTCCGGGCATTGAGATCATCGCCTGCGGGAAAAGCAGCGCGTACACGCTGAAATGCTATGACGAGGGCTTTAAGGATATCGCGGCGAAGTACTATCACCGTCTCGAAATGGTGAGTGATTTTGACAACCTGAACGATATTTTCTTCAAGTTCGGGCTTAACGTGTCTGACGATGAAATTCCGCGGATTCAGGCGCTGCTGCATGAAAAGCTGAGCGACATCATGGTGCCCGTCACGACCGGTCACGGCAGTATCGACCTGATCATCCCCGGCGTGCATAAAGCCAACGGTCTGCGGATCCTGCAAAAGCGCTGGGGCATTGACGACAGCGAAGTGGTGGCCTTCGGCGACAGCGGCAACGACGTGGAGATGCTGCGTCAGTCCGGGTTCAGCTTTGCGATGGCGAATGCCAGACCGCATATTAAAGCGGTGGCGCGTTTTGAAGCGCCGCACAATAACGATGAAGGCGTTTTAGACGTGATTGAGAAGGTGTTGAACGGGGAGGCGCCGTTTAATTGACCGCGGGCGATCTGGTGCCCTCGCCCCTCACCCTGGCCCTCTCCCCAAAGGGGAGAGGGAAAAAAGATTATGGTTGCAGGGCGTTTCCGACGCGTTTGTCTTTCAGGAACACCACCATCAGGCCAACCCACAGCGCGCCGTTGGCGAGGTTAAACAGGCTGAACAGCCCGTTGCCGCCCATCGCGTAGGCATGCTTGCTCACTTCGATACCGACGGTAAAAATCAGCATCTGCAGCATCCCCATCGCCGCTGACACCGTGCCTTTACTCATCTCGCTGGCAAACAGCGTCAGGCGTACCAGCCCGGCGTTGGCCACGCCAATTCCGAAGGCATAGAGGCTGAGCCCCGCCGTCATCCACAGGTAGGCGTGGGATGACGCGACGGTCGCCACCGCAGCCAGAATCAGCCCTGCCGCAATCGGCCAGCCGCCCATGATAATCAGTGAACGCACGGTGCGGCGTGACGTCAGGCGAGCCAGCACCAGGTTCCCGATAATCAGCGCGCCAAAGATCGGCACCTGCAGCAGGCCATACTCGTAGCTGCTGAGCTTTTCACCGCTGATGATAATGACCGGCGACTGCGCGATCCAGGCCAGCAGCGGCAGGCTAACGAACCCGGTCGCCAGCGCGCCCGCCACAAAGCGGCCGTTCTTCAGCACTTCTTTGTAATCCCGACCCAGCTCTTTCAGCGAGAGTTTCTCGCCGATGCGGGTAGCCGTTTCCGGCATCGCACGGTGCAGGCCAAAGAACGCGAAGGCGGCGAGAAGCGCAAAGAGCACAAACATCCCTTCCCACGGCGCAACGTGCACCCACGCGGCACCCACCAGCGGCCCGAGTAAGGGGGCGATCAGCGCCACGTTCGCCATCAGCGCGGTAATCTTGATACACACCGCCTCTTCAAACGACTCCTGAATGGCGGCATACCCCACGGCGCCGATAAAGCACAGGCTCACCCCCTGCAGGAAGCGCAGCAGGGTAAATTGTTCAATGTTTTGCGCCAGCAGCGTGGCGAGACAGGTGACGATGAACCACACCACGCCCGTCAGCATCACCGGACGGCGGCCAATACGATCCGACAGCGGCCCTAACAGCCACTGTAAAAACATGCCGCCGGCCAGATAGGCGGTCATGGAGGTCGGTACCCACTCAATTCCCGCGTTGTACTGCGCCACAACGGTCAGCATACCGGGCTGGATCATATCGTTGCCGATATAGGTAGAGAATTCGTAGAGCACCAGACACAGGGGGAAAAGCAACGCCTGACGACCCAGACGTGAACCAGAAGAAGAACGGTTTAACATGCAATCTCTTAATAATGACAAAATCGCGACGAGTTTAATGAAATGCCGCAGCCCGAGATAGTGATTTATCGAGGATAAACAGAAATAAAGCACATATCGTCTTCGTTTAAGGTTTCCTTAAGTTGACAGTTTTATGATAGCCCGATTACTTGTCAACGATCCCAAATTATGGCACTCACCTCCAGCCGTTCAGAATTGTCTAACTTACAGACAAATAAGACAAAACGACTTTACCGCTTGCCGACCCGCTTTTATGGTTATCAGCTTTTCGTACTGATCGCCCTTGCCGTGCTTTTCACCTGGCTATCGCGCAATGAAGCGCTCGACAGATGGATCACCGGCTTTTGGTATGACGCGGCAACGCAGAGCTTTCCGCTGCAGAAGGACCACCTGCTGGATCTGCTGAACCACCGTCTGGCGAAGTACATTGCCATCGCCTTAGGCGCCGTGGCGCTGTTTTACGGCGCCTACAAGCGTAACGCAAGGCTGGTCACGGCGGCGCTGCTGATGGGCGTTGGCGCGCTGGTGGTGGGTGTGCTGAAAAGCGTGAGCCATCACAGCTGCCCGTGGGATCTGGTGGAATATGGCGGTAAGGCTATGTCTTATCCCCTGTTCAGCGCCGTCCCTGCTGACAGCGGTCCGGGGCGCTGTTTCCCCGGCGGTCATGCCTCCAGCGGCTTTATGGTGATGGGGCTGTTTTTTGCCTTCTGGCGCGAGCGTCCGCGTCTTGCCTGGTGCTTCGTCGCGCTGGGCGTGGTGTTAGGTCTGGCGATGGGCTATGGCCAGGTCATGCGCGGGGCGCATTTTTTCTCTCACAACCTGTGGGCCGGGTGGTGGGTCTGGTTTTCCCAGGTGGTGGTCTACGGACTTGTTTCCACCCGGTTTGCTAAAGAGTGATAACGCTATGTTAGAGAATCTGAATTATCAGCTGTTTTATCTGATCAACGCCACGCCAGCCTCGCCTGAGTGGTCGATCGATTTTGCCACCTTTCTGGCAAAAGATCTGATCAGTATCGTGCCTGCACTGGCTGCGATTCTCTGGCTGTGGGGGCCCCGCAGCCAGGTGAAGGCGCAGCGCCAGCTGGTGATTAAAGTGGCGATGGCACTCGGGGTAAGCGTACTGCTGAGCTACATTCTGGGTCACGCCTTCCCGCACGATCGTCCTTTTGTCGATCATGTCGGCTATACCTTCCTGCACCACGCGCCGGATGACTCGTTCCCGAGCGATCACGGTACGGTGATCTTCACCTTCGCGCTGGCTTTCCTGTTCTGGCATCGCCTGTGGTCTGGTGCGGTCCTGATGGTGGCGGCCCTGGCAATTGCCTGGTCTCGCGTTTACCTGGGCGTTCACTGGCCGCTGGATATGGTGGGCGGTTTCCTGGTCGGGCTGATTGGCTGCGTGAGCGCGGCTATCCTGTGGAGCCTCTTCGGTGAAGCGCTCTACCGCACGCTGTCTTCACTCTATCGCGCCATTTTCGCTATCCCGATCCGCAAAGGCTGGATACGTGACTAACCCCAACCTGACAGGTTACACTTGAACCCCCGCCCTGCGGGGGTTCACTTTTTTTATCCCGAGGAACTATGGAAACACGTCGCGATGACCGCATTGCTCAGCTGCTACAGGCGCTGAAGCGCAGCGATAAGCTGCATCTTAAGGAAGCCGCCAGCCTCCTCGGCGTCTCAGAGATGACCATTCGTCGGGATCTGAACAGCGAAAGCGCCCCCGTCGTGCTGCTGGGCGGGTATATTGTGCTTGAGCCGCGCAGCGCCAGCCATTACCTGATCAGCGACCAGAAGACGCGCCTGGTGGAAGAGAAACGCAAAGCCGCCCGGCTTGCGGCCTCACTGGTACAGCCGCACCAGACGCTGTTTTTTGACTGCGGAACGACCACGCCGTGGATTATCGAAGCCATCGACAGCAGCATTCCTTTCACCGCCGTGTGCTACTCCCTGAACACCTTTCTGGCGCTTCAGGAGAAACCCGAGTGCCGGGTGATCCTCTGCGGCGGTGAGTTTCACGCCAGCAACGCCATCTTTAAGCCGCTTAACCTGCAGGACACGCTCAGCAATTTATGCCCGGATATCGCGTTTTATTCCGCCGCAGGCGTCAACGTGCGTCAGGGCGCGACCTGCTTTAACCTGGAAGAGCTGCCGGTGAAACACTGGGCGTTAAGCGCGGCGCAGTATCATGTGCTGGTGGTCGATCACAGCAAGTTTGGCAAGGTGCGTTCGGCAAGAATGGGCGAGCTGGCGCAGTTTGACGCCATCGTCAGCGACTGCCGCCCGGACGACGAGATTGTGGCCCACGCGAAGGCGCAGCAGGTGAAGTTGATGTATTAAGAGGGGTGCGGTCTGATGCCCTCACCCCGGCCCTCTCCCACAGGGAGAGGGAGAAAAAACGTAGGCCGGGTAAGCGCAGCGCCACCCGGCAAAAAACTTAGCTAAACCAGCTGCCAAACCACCCGTGGAATTTCATCATCACGAAATCCCACATCCGGCTGAAGAAGCCGCCCTCTTCCACCGCTTCCATCACAATCAGCGGACGCTGTTCAATCGACTTACCGTTTAGCTGGAAATCAATCGTCCCGACCACCTGGCCTTTTTTCAGCGGCGCCGTGAGCTGCGGGTCGGTCAGGGTAAAGCTGGCCTTCAGGTTTTTCAGCTGACCGCGCGGAATGGTCACGGAACCGGCCTCACCAGCGCCCAGATTCACTTCGCTCTTGTCACCGAACCAGACGCGCTGGCTGACGAAGGTGGCATCCGGTTTAATCGGCGTCACGGTTTCATAGAAGCGGAAGCCCCAGGTCAGCAGTTTTTCTGACTCATTAAAGCGAATACGGTCGGTTTTGGTGCCCAGCACCACCGAAATCAGGCGCATGTCGCCCTGGGTCGCGGAGGCCACCAGGTTATAGCCCGCGCCCGCCGTGGTGCCGGTTTTCATCCCGTCCACGTTAACGTTGCTGCTCCACAGCAGGCGGTTGCGGTTCGGCTGGCGGATTTTATTGAAGGTAAACTCTTTCTCTTTATGGATGGCGTATTCATCCGGCACGTCGTGGATCAGCGCTTTTCCCAGCAGCGCCATGTCGCGCGCGGTACTGAACTGTCCCGGCGAATCCAGACCGTGAACCGTTTTGAACGTGGTGTTGGTTAAGCCCAGTTTCTGCGCGTAACCATTCATCAAGCCAATGAAAGAATCCTGGCTGCCGGCAACGTAATCGGCCAGCGCGATGCACGCATCATTTCCCGACTGAATAATTACCCCTTTGTTCAGATCGGAAACGGAGACCTGATCCCCCGGCTTCAGGAACATCACCGAAGAGCCCCGCAGCGCCGGGTTGCCGGTCGCCCAGGCATCCTTCCCGATGGTGACCATATCGTCCAGCTTGATCTTGCCCGCTTTCAGCGCCTGGCCGACCACATAGCTGGTCATGATTTTGGTCAGGCTTGCCGGATCGAGTTTCTCATCCGCATTCCCTTCCGCCAGCACTTTACCGCTGGAATAATCCATCAGGATCCAGGCGCGCGCATCCACAGGCGGCGCTTCGGGCGCAGCCTGTTCAGCTGCGTAGAGCGTTGGTGCAAACAGGAAAAGGAGCGCAGAGCCTGTCGCAAGGCTGCGCAGAGAAGTCATTTTACGCGTCATAAATGCCACCCGAGTGTCCATTCAAAAATTACGTCACATCACCGTGTCGCAAGAAGCGATGAGTAATAGCGCACTAAAACGGTTAAAGAAACCCAACGAGGGTAAAGTTATTAAAGTTTATGCAATAACATTCAGATACGCTTTGATTCAGACGATTTTTTTGTCTTCTGTTGCGTAATTGTTAGGTTTATCTCACCATGGCGAAAGCTGACCCGGATTCACAACTCATCAGGAGTAAATATGATTACGCTATGGGGCAGGAACAACTCGACCAACGTTAAGAAAGTGCTCTGGACGCTCGAGGAGCTGGATTTACCGTTCAATCAAATCATGGCCGGCATGTCGTTCGGCGTGAACAAAGAGGCCGACTATCTGGCGATGAACCCGAACGGCCTGGTGCCGCTGCTGCGCGATGATGAAACAGACGCGACGCTTTGGGAATCCAATACCATTGTGCGTTACCTTGCCGCTCAGTACGGTCAGGGCCGCCTGTGGGTGGAAAGCCCAGCCCGTCGCGCCCAGGGTGAAAAGTGGATGGACTGGGCGAATCAGACACTATCGCCAACCCACCGCGTGATCCTGATGGGGTTAGTCAGAACCCCTGAAGCCGAGCGCGACTACCCTGCCATTCATGCCGCTCAGGATGCGTGTGAAAACCTGTTTGCGATGATGGATGACGAACTGGCGAAGCACGCCTGGTTCTCCGGTGAAGCGTTCGGCGTGGGCGATATTGCCGTGGCGCCGTTCGTCTGGAACCTGACCAACCTCGGCCTGAAGTGGACGCCGCGCCCTCATCTTGAGCGCTGGCTAAAACAGCTGAGCGATCGCCCGGCGTACCGCAACGTGGTAATGATCCCGGTCACCTGATTACGCACCGGACGGGCTGACTTTTAACAGCTGCCCGTCCGTCTCGTCGGTCAGCACATATAAATAGCCGTCCGGCCCCACCCGCACATCGCGAATACGTTGATTCCGATCGCCCAGGATTCGCCCGTCTTCCGTCACCTTATTACCCTCCACGCTCAGCACAATAACGTCCTTTTCCTTCAGCGCCCCAATAAACAGCTTGTTTTTCCACTGCGGGAAAACGTCGCTGTTGTAGAACGCCATGCCGCTCACCGCAGGTGACACTTTCCAGACGAACAGCGGTTTTTCGGTTCCCTCAACGTGCTCGCCTTTGGCTTCTGGAATTTTCAGACCGCTGTAGTTAATGCCGTGCGTCGCCAGCGGCCAGCCGTAGTTCTTTCCTTTTTCCGGAATGTTGATCTCATCCCCGCCGCGCGGGCCGTGCTCGTTCAGCCACAGCGTGTCGCTCCAGGGATTCATCGCCATCCCCTGCGGGTTGCGAATGCCGTAGGACCAGATTTCGGGTCGCGCGCCGGGAGTATTCACAAAGGGGTTATCCGGCGGCACTTTTCCGTCTTCGGTGAGGCGCACGACTTTACCCTGCAATTTATCCAGATCCTGCGCCGTCGGACGCTGGTTATTCTCGCCGAGTCCGATAAAGAGCGAGCCTTTACCGTCGAACACCAGTCGCCCGCCAAAATGGTTTCCGGTGGAGAGTTTCGGCATCTGGCGGAACACTACCTGGAAAGCTTCAATGCGCGTCAGATCGTCGCTCAATCGGCCATAGCCCACCGCCGTTCCGGCCTTGCCGTCACTCCCTGCTTCGGCGAAGCTCAGCCAGATGCGGCGCGATTTTTCAAAATCCGGGGCGAGGGCCACGTCCAGCAATCCTCCCTGACCGTTTGCCCAGACCTTCGGCACGCCGACAATCGGATCGGACAGCCCTTTTCCGGCCTGCCAGCGTTTGAGCTGACCGCCCTTCAGGGTCACCAGCAGGCCTTTATTGTTGGGCAGGAACGCCAGAGACCAGGGGCGATCGAGTTTATTTTGCAGCACCTCGACCTTGACCGCCTCTGGGGCAGCAAAAAGCGAAAACGGAATGAACAGCGCAGGCAGGGAAATTAGCGAGGATCGAGGCATAACGCGCTCCTTTATCGGCATATGGCATAAAGGTTAGCCACTGCATCCGGGCGCGTTACCACTTTTACAAAAGCTTAATCAGAAGGGGGAGTTGCCTCCCCCTGGGTCAGTGCTGTTCAAGCTTCTCGTGCTCGTTCAGGCACATGATGCATAGAGAGAGCGTGGTCAGGCAGTTTTCAAGCTTCTCCGCGTTAACAGCGATAAAATTCGGGCAGTCGTGGCGTCCGTTCATCAAACATACCCCAGCGATGGAAAGTACCTCAGCGGCGCGGCGCAGGGCGATCAGCTCACTTTCGCCGTACTTCGCCTTCAGGGTCGGTGCTTTTTCACGCATGAAATTGCAAAGTTCAAACAGGTTATCACGCAGATGTTCGCTTTCGCTGACTGACATATACCCTTTCGCCTTCCTCAACTGCAGGTACGCGGCGAGGTCGATTCGGGCGTTGATCAGCTTGTTAAGCAGATCGCGTTTTAGTCTGTCAACGGTCATGCTCTTTCCTCCTCTGTCAGCCATTGTGCATAGTCAGGATAAGTTCATTTTTTGTACAGTTTAATGCCTGGGATCAATTTTTATTAACTGATTAACATTATTTACAATGTTACAACGTCTGCCCGACGCATCCGCCTTGCAAAGAGTGTATAAATCCCCCGCGATACGCTGTAAAATCCCGCCCTGATAACTCCATAATTGATGAATTTTTAACCTATGAGCAATGTTACGCACCAGCCGAAAATCGGCTTCGTCTCCCTGGGCTGCCCGAAAAACCTCGTGGATTCCGAACGCATCCTGACCGAACTGCGCACCGAGGGCTATGACGTGGTGCCAAGCTACGACAACGCCGATATGGTGATCGTGAACACCTGCGGGTTTATCGACAGCGCGGTTCAGGAGTCACTGGAAGCCATCGGTGAAGCCCTGACGGAAAACGGCAAAGTGATTGTTACCGGCTGTCTGGGCGCGAAAGAAGACCAGATCCGCGAAGTGCACCCGAAGGTGCTGGAGATCACCGGTCCGCACAGCTACGAGCAGGTGCTGGAACATGTTCATCACTACGTGCCAAAACCAAAGCACAACCCGTTCCTGAGCCTGGTGCCAGAGCAGGGCGTGAAGCTGACGCCGCGCCACTACGCTTACTTAAAAATTTCCGAAGGCTGCAACCATCGCTGCACCTTCTGCATCATTCCGTCCATGCGTGGGGATCTGGTGAGCCGTCCGATTGGCGAAGTGCTGGCGGAAGCTAAACGTCTGGCCGACGCGGGCGTGAAGGAGCTGCTGGTCATCTCCCAGGACACCTCGGCTTACGGCGTGGACGTTAAACACCGCTCCGGTTTCCACAACGGCGAGCCGGTGAAAACCAGCATGGTCGGCCTGTGCGAACAGCTGTCTAAGCTCGGTATCTGGACGCGTCTGCACTACGTCTACCCGTACCCGCACGTTGACGACGTGATCCCGCTGATGGCGGAAGGCAAAATTCTGCCGTACCTGGATATCCCGCTGCAGCACGCCAGCCCGCGTATCCTGAAGCTGATGAAGCGTCCCGGCTCCGTTGATCGCCAGCTGGCGCGCATCAAGCAGTGGCGTGAAATCTGCCCGGATCTGACCCTGCGCTCCACCTTCATCGTCGGCTTCCCGGGTGAAACCGAAGAAGACTTCCAGATGCTGCTCGACTTCCTGAAAGAAGCGCGTCTGGACCGCGTAGGCTGCTTCAAGTACAGCCCGGTAGAAGGCGCAACCGCCAACGAGCTGGCGGACCAGGTGCCGGAAGAGGTGAAAGAAGAGCGCTGGAACCGCTTCATGCAGCTGCAGCAGCAGATCTCTGCCGAGCGTCTGCAGGAAAAAGTGGGCCGCGAGATCATGGTCATCGTTGATGAAGTGGACGAAGAAGGCGCGATTGGCCGCAGCATGGCCGATGCCCCGGAAATCGACGGCGCGGTGTACCTGAACGGCGAAACCAACGTTAAGCCGGGTGATATTATTCGCGTGAAGGTTGAAAACGCGGACGAGTATGACCTGTGGGGTAGCCGGGTTTAATCTCCCCACTCCTCTGTTGTAGGCCGGGTAAGGCGTAGCCGCCGCCCGGCACATTTCTCTGCACTACCCCTTAATCCTCGGATCCAGCGCGTCGCGCAGCCCGTCACCCAGCAGGTTAAACGCCAGCACGGTGAGGAAAATAGCCAGACTCGGGAAGATCGCCACGTGCGGTGCAATCACCATATCCGCCCTCGCCTCATTCAGCATCGCGCCCCACTCCGGCGTCGGAGGCTGTGCGCCTAACCCCAGAAACGACAGGCTGGCCGCCGAGATAATCGACACGCCGATACGCATGGTGAAATAGACCACGATGGACGACACCGTACCCGGCAGAATATGGCTGAACAGGATGGTGGCGTCGCTGGCACCCATGCTGCGGGCGGACTCGATAAAGGTCTGCTGTTTCAGCACCAGCGTGTTGCCGCGCACCAGACGCGCAAACGCCGGAATCGAAAAGACCGCGACCGCAATGATGACGTTCGCCATGCCGCTGCCCATGATCGCCACCACGGCAATCGCCAGCAGAATGCCGGGGAAAGCAAACAGCACGTCGCAGATGCGCATGATGATGCGGTCCCACCAGCCTTCGTAATACCCGGCAACGAGGCCCAGCACGGTACCGATGGCCGCGCCGATCAGCACCGCGAACACCCCGGCGGCAAGCGAAATCTGCGCCCCGACCAGCACGCGGCTAAAGATATCGCGCCCGAGGGAGTCCACGCCGAACCAGTGCAGCATCGACGGTCCGTCGTTCAGACGGTCGTAGTCAAAATAGTTTTCAGCATCAAACGGCGCCACCCACGGCGCAATCACCGCCACCGCAATCAGCAGCAGCACAAACAGCCCCGCGGTCATCGCGACCGGCTGGCGGCGAAAACGCCGCCAGAATTCAGACCACGGGGTGCGGACGTGGTCCGGTTTTAGCCCCGGCATGGCGTTTAAAACGGCCTGACGTCGCCAGTTCAACAATCGCATCTTACTTGTACCTGATGGCCGGGTTAATGGCGGCGTAGAGCACGTCCACCACTAAGTTGATAAGAATAAACTCCAGCGAAAAAAGCAGGACTTCCGCCTGAATCACCGGGTAGTCGCGCATCTCGACGGAATCGACCAGCAGGCGTCCCAGCCCCGGCCAGTTGAAGACCTTTTCCACGACGATCGAGCCGCCGAGCAGGAAGCCAAACTGCAGCCCCATCATCGTCACCACCGGGATCATCGCATTGCGAAAGCCGTGCTTAAGAATGACCCACTTCTCGCTGACCCCTTTCGCCCGCGCGGTGCGAATATAATCTTCGCTCAGCACGTCAACGAACGAGGCGCGGGTAAAGCGCGCCATCACCGCCGAAACGGCAGCGCCCAGCGTCATGGAAGGCAGGATGTAATGCTTCCAGGTATCGGCCCCGACGGTCGGCAGCCAGCCCAGTTCGACGGAGAAGACCTGCATCAGCAGCATCCCCAGCGCGAACGCCGGGAAGGAGATGCCGGTCACCGCCAGCGCCATGCCGAGCTTGTCCGGCCAGCGGTTGCGCCAGACGGCCGCGATAATCCCGGCGCCAAGCCCAAACACGACCGCCCAGCTCATGCTGGCTATCGTTAACCAGAATGTCGGTATAAAGCGACTGGCAATCTCCTCCGACACAGGACGGCGCGACACCATCGAAATACCAAAATCGCCCTGCAGAACGTTACAGATATAGTGGATAAACTGCATATACAGCGGCTGGTCGAGGCCAAGCTGCTTACGCACCAGGTCAATAACGGTGGCATCCGCCTCAGGCCCGGCGACCAGACGCGCCGGATCGCCCGGCAGCATATGGACAAACAAAAACACCAGGACCGCCACAATCAGCAGCGTCGGAATAAGCCCCAGCAGGCGTTTACAAACATAATTCAGCATGAGGTTTATTTTAAATCCGCATCGTCAAAGCTAAAGCCCGTGTCCGGCATGATGTAGAACCCGGTCAACGCTTTGTTATGGGCTGACACCAGTTTCTCCACCACCAGCGGCACCCACGGTGACTCTTTCCAGATAATATCCTGCGCGTCTTTGTAGAGGCGCGCCTTCTCTTCCGGTTTGGTGGTTTTCAGGGCATCGGCCAGGTCTTTATCCACCTGCGGATTGCTGTAAAACGCGGTGTTGAACAGGGTTGGCGGCCAGTTCTGCGAGGCAAACAGCGGCGACAGCGCCCAGTCGGCTTCACCGGTTGAGGCCGTCCAGCCGGTGTAGAACATCCGAACGCCGCTCTCTTTCTGCCCTTTCCCCTCCACTTCTGCCGCACGCTGTCCGGCATCCATTGCGGTGACCTGTACCTTGATACCCACCTGCGCCAGCTGCTGCTGGGTAAACTGCAGCACCTTCTGGGCGGTACTGTGATTATGCGAGGACCACAGCGTGGTGCTGAAACCGTTCGGGAAGCCCGCCTCTTTCAGCAGCTCGCGCGCTTTAGCCGGATCGTACGGCCACGGCTGATAGCTTTGCGCATAGGCGATCGCCGGCGGCAGCACGCCGGTGGCCGGAGTGGCATAGCCGGCAAAGGCGACCTTCACCAGCGCCTGACGGTTAATGGCGTAGTTGATGGCTTCACGCACCTTCGGGTTATCGAACGGCTTTTGCGTGACGTTCATGCTGATGTAGCGCTGCATGATTGACGGGCTGGCGACCAGCTCCAGCTTGCTGTTTTTCTGCAAAATGGCGGCCTGCTCATACGGGATCGGGAAGGCAAACTGCGCCTCGCCGGTTTGCAGCATCGCCGCGCGGGTGTTGTTGTCCACCACCGGACGCCAGGTGATAGTGTCGAGCTTCGGCAGCCCCTGCTGCCAGTATCCGGCGAATTTCTTCACCTTTACATAATCGGTCTGGTTCCAGGTGAGCAGTTCGTAAGGGCCGGTGCCAACAGGGTGGAAGCCGATCTCCTTGCCGTATTTCTTCAGCGCGGCAGGGGAAATCATCGCCGTTGCCGGATGCGCCAGAATATTGATAAACGCGGAGAACGGCTCTTTCAGGGTGATTTTGACCGTCGCCGGGTCGACCACCTCGGTGCTGGCGATATTTTTATACAGGTTATAGCGCTTGAGGCTATTTTCCGGATTGCTGGCGCGGTCCAGGTTAACCTTCACCGCCTCCGCATTGAAGTCTGTCCCGTCCTGGAACTTCACGCCGGTTCTGAGCTTGATGGTATACACCAGCCCGTCCTCGGATACGGTGTACCCCTCCGCCAGCACGTTTTTGAGCTTCATCTCTTTATCGAGGCCAAACAGGCCCTGATAGAACGATTTCGCCACCGCCTGAGAGAGCGTGTCGTTAGCGTCATACGGATCGAGCGTGGTGAAATTCGAGCCGACGGCAACCACCACGTCTTTGGCAGCGAACGCGGGGGCAGCGGCCAGGGCTGCCGTCACGCTCGCGGCTAACAACCATCTACGCGCTACAAATGTAACCATTGTGTTCTCCTGCCTGTTGTAAGTTATAACCGCGAAAAAGCGTTGTCCTGTCGCGGGGGAGCGACGAAATGACCCGGCTCGACCTCGCGCAGCGTCACGCGCTCTACGGCCTCGCCGCGTTTATGAATATTGCTCGGCATTTCATCCTGCAGCAGCACGCGCTGGCCGTGACGATGCGCGGGATCGGCAACCGGGACCGCCGCGATAAGCTTGCGGGTGTACGGGTGCAGCGGGTTTTCAAACACCGCCCTTCGCGGCCCAATCTCCACGATCTGCCCCATAAACATCACCGCCACGCGATGGCTGATGCGCTCGACCACCGCCATATCGTGCGAGATAAACAGAAAGGCGATTCCCATATCCCGCTGTAAATCCAGCAACAGGTTGATGATTTGCGCCCGGATAGAGACATCCAGCGCCGAGACGGACTCATCGGCAATCACCACTTTCGGGTTCAGCGCCAGCGCGCGGGCGATGCAGATACGCTGCCGCTGTCCGCCGGAAAACTCGTGCGGATAACGCCAGGCGTGCTCCGGCTTCAGGCCGACGCGCTCCAGCAGCCAGGCCACGCGACGCTGGGCCGCTTCGCCGTCGAGCAGGTTATGCACCCGCAGCGGCTCCATGATCGAATACCCCACCGTGTGGCGCGGATCGAGAGAGGCATACGGGTCCTGGAAAATAAACTGAATATCCCGCCGCACCGCCTGCAGCTTGCTGTCCGGAAGGGTATCAATGCGCTCGCCGTTAAAGGTAATGCTGCCTTCCTGTGATTCCACCAGACGGAGCAACGCGCGTCCGGTGGTGGATTTACCGCAGCCGGACTCCCCCACCAGCGCCAGCGTTTCGCCCGGCCAGAGATCGAAGCTGACGTTTTCCACCGCGTGCACTTCGCGCTTAACGCGGTTCAGTATGCCGCTGCGCAGCGGAAAACGGGTGACCAGATCGCGCACTTCCAGAATGGGCTTACCAGGCACCACGGTGTCCTGCTCGCGCTCATCCTCCTGCTGCTCAGACGCCTCAAGAGAAATCAGGGGGAAGCGGCGCGGCAAATCGCTGCCGTTCATCGCCCCCAGGCGCGGAACCGCCGCCAGCAGCGCTTTGGTGTAAGGATGCACGGGCGCGTGAAAAATCTGCTCGACCGGGCCGGTTTCCACCGCGCTGCCTTTGTGCATCACCAGCACCCGATCGGCTATATCGGCGACTACGCCCATATCGTGGGTGATGAAAATCACCCCCATCTCCATCTCCTGCTGCAGCACTTTAATGAGCTGCAGGATCTGCGCCTGAATCGTCACGTCCAGCGCCGTCGTCGGTTCATCGGCGATCAGCACCGCCGGACGGCAGGAGAGCGCCATGGCAATCATGACGCGCTGACGCATGCCGCCGGAAAGCTGATGCGGGTAGCGACCCAGAATGGCCTGCGCCTCCGGAATGCGCACCAGCTCCAGCATCCGTCGGGCCTCTTTAAGCGCTTCATCGCCGCTCAGCCCCTGATGCAGGCGGATGGACTCGGCGATTTGTTCCCCGACCGGGAAAACCGGGTTCAGGGAGGTCATCGGCTCCTGAAAGATCATCGCAATGTCCGCCCCGCGCACGCCCTGCATCTGCGAACCGCTCAGCTCATTTAAATCAATAACCTGACGGTTACGGCGGCGCAGGAGCATTTTCTCGCTGCTGATTTGCCCGCCCGTCTGTTCCAGCAGGCGCATCAGCGCCAGCGCGGTGACCGATTTACCGGAGCCGGACTCGCCAACAATCGCCAGCGTCTCGCCGCGCCTGAGCGTGAACGATAAATTCTGTACTGCGGGGATGAACTGCCGCTCTTCCTGAAACGCAATATTGAGCTGATGGACAGCCAGCACTTCGCGGTTGTCCAGTTCTTCACTGTGCGGCACGCGCTGCCCCCTTATTCACGATAGATGCCCGTGCTCGGTTCATCACCGGCATAACCCCAGGCGCGATACATGCCTTCGCTGTTGAACGGCAGAGCCACGTTGCCCTCACGATCCACCGCAATCAACCCGCCGACACCGCCCAGGGCGGGCAGTTTCTCCATCACCACGCGCTCGCAGGCTTCGCTGAGGCTTAAACCGCCGTAATCCATCAGCGCGGTGATGTCGTAGGCCGCGAGGGCGCGGATAAACACTTCCCCGGTTCCGGTACAGGACACGGCGGCCGTGGCGTTGTTGGCATAGCAGCCGGCGCCCGGCAGCGGGCTATCGCCGACGCGCCCGGGCAGCTTGTTGGTCATCCCGCCCGTTGAGGTTGCCGCCGCGAGGTTTCCGGCCTTATCCAGCGCCACCGCGCCGACCGTGCCCATTTTGGTGGTTTCATCCAGCGGCGCTGTATGGTCAAGCTGCGTCATGCCCGCCGAACGAGCCTCCAGCAGCTGCTGATAGCGCTCCTCCGTGGAAAACAGATCCGGCGATACCGGTTCCATCCCGTGCCCGAAGGCAAACGCCTCTGCCCCGGCCCCCGTCAGCAGCACGTGCGGACTCGCCTCCATCACCAGGCGCGCCGCCAGCACCGGATTACGCAGATGACTCACGCCCGCCACGGCGCCCGCTTTCAGGGTAATACCGTCCATCACGCAGGCATCCAGCTCGTGCGTTTCATCCCGGGTAAAGACCGAACCGATCCCCGCGTTAAACAACGGGCACTCTTCCAGCAGGCGCACCGCCTCGGTGACCACATCCAGCGCGCTTTCGCCCGCTTCCAGCATTTTCTGACCCGTTTCCACAATGGCGTAAAGCGCGTCGATATAGCGCTTTTCCTGCTCGGGACTGAGCTGTGCTCGGGTGATTGCCCCGGCGCCACCATGAATTGCGATTACCGCATTAACCATTCGCATCACCCGTTAGCCTGATTTGCGGCTTTTTCTATAAATATCATTATCGTCGATGAAACTTCAGATGATTTTTGAATATAGAAAGACGTAACTGTGATGTAAAGCGTACACCCATCGGGTCATACAGTTAGCCGCACTTTTCTGCCATAATGACCGCTTTCGTTGTTACTCCGCAGGAGCCCACCATGGATTTTACCGCCGGACTGATGCCGCTTGAGACGGCACTCACGCAGATGCTTGACCGAGTTTCCCCGCTGCATGACGTTGAGACGCTGCCCCTCGTGCGCTGTTTTGGCCGTATTGCCGCGCGCGATATCGTCTCTCCGCTTAACGTGCCGGGGTTTGATAATTCCGCGATGGACGGTTACGCGGTACGCCTGGCGGATCTCCAGACGGGTAACGCCCTGCCGGTGGCGGGTAAAGCCTTTGCGGGCCAGCCGTTTAGCGGTGAATGGCCTGCGGGCACCTGCGTGCGCATCATGACCGGCGCGCCGGTTCCGGCCGGCTGCGACGCCGTGGTGATGCAGGAAGAGACCGAACAGACCGACAACGGCGTGCGTTTTACCGCGAACGTTAAAGCGGGCCAGAACATCCGCCGCACGGGCGAAGATATCACCCTTGGCGCGACGGTCTTTTCTGCCGGGCAGAAGCTGACGGCAGGTGAGCTACCGGTGCTGGCGTCGCTCGGCGTGGCTGAAATCGACGTTATCCGTAAAGTGCGCGTGGCCGTTTTCTCCACCGGCGACGAACTTCAGCTTCCGGGCCAGCCGCTGCAGGAGGGCCAGATTTACGATACCAACCGCCTGGCGGTACACCTGATGCTTGAGCAGCTGGGCTGCGAGGTGATTAACCTCGGCATTATTCCTGACGATCCGGAAAAACTGCGCGCCGCGTTTATCGAGGCGGATAACGCTGCCGACGTGGTCATCAGCTCCGGCGGCGTCTCCGTGGGCGAAGCGGATTACACCAAAACCATCCTTGAAGAGCTGGGCGAAATCGCCTTCTGGAAGCTGGCCATCAAGCCGGGAAAACCGTTCGCGTTTGGCAAGCTGCAACACAGCTGGTTCTGTGGCCTGCCGGGTAATCCGGTCTCGGCGGCACTCACCTTCTACCAGCTGGTGATCCCGCTGCTGGCGAAGCTTTCCGGCAACAGCGCCAGCCCGCTGCCGGAACGCCAGCGCGTGCGCGCCGCCACGCGCCTGAAAAAATCGCCGGGTCGTCTCGATTTCCAGCGCGGCATCCTGGCGCGCAACGCGGACGGAGAGCTGGAAGTGAGCACTACCGGGCACCAGGGCTCACACATTTTCAGCTCCTTCAGCCAGGGCAACTGCTTTATCGTGCTGGAGCGCGAGCGCGGCAATGTGGAAGCAGGTGAGTGGGTTGAGATCGAGCGTTTTAACCACCTGTTCGGAGGCTGACATGACGGTGGAGCTGAGCGACCCGGAGATGATGCGCTACAACCGCCAGATTGTGCTGCGCGGGTTTGATTTCGAGGGCCAGGAAGCGCTTAAGACAGCAAGCGTGCTGGTTGTCGGTCTGGGCGGTCTGGGCTGCGCCGCCGCGCAGTATCTTGCGGCGGCGGGAGTGGGCAGGATGACGCTGCTGGATTTCGATACCGTATCGGTGTCCAACCTGCAGCGCCAGACGCTGCACAGCGACGCGACGGTTGGACAGCCGAAAGTGGACTCTGCCCGCACGGCGCTGGCGCGCATCAACCCTAATTGTGAATTCACCCTGATTGACGCGATGCTGGATGACGGCGCGCTGTCCGCGCAGATTGCGCAGCATGACCTGGTGCTGGACTGCACCGATAACGTCGCCGTCCGTAACCAGCTGAATGCGGGCTGTTTCGCCCACAAAATCCCGCTGGTCTCCGGCGCGGCGATCCGCATGGAGGGGCAAATCAGCGTCTTCACGTACGCGGAAGGTGAACCCTGCTACCGCTGCCTGAGCCGCCTGTTCGGCGAGAACGCCCTGACCTGCGTTGAGGCGGGCGTGATGGCGCCGCTGGTCGGCGTGATTGGCTCCCTGCAGGCGATGGAAGCGATCAAGGTGCTGGCGCGCTACGGCACGCCTGCCGCGGGGAAAATCGTGATGTATGACGCGATGACCTGCCAGTTCCGCGAGATGAAGCTGATGCGTAACCCGGGGTGTGAGGTTTGCGGAGGTTAAAGCAAACGGCAACCTTCAGGTTGCCGTTTTAGTGTTTGCTCCCTCTCCCTGTGGGAGAGGGTTGGGGTGAGGGCATCAGGCCGCCCCCGTCAGATCGACATCCGTCCAAACGCCCCCTGCCAGTCCTGCTCAAACTTCACAATCGCCGCATCCACGGCCGGAGACGTAATAAACTGCTGCGCCACGTCCAGCGGCAGCGTGATGGACTCGCACCCTGCCAGCAGGCAGTCCAGCGCCTGACGCGGCGTTTTGAAGCTCGCGGCCAGCACCTTTGACTGCGGGGCGTGCAGCGTCAGCAGCTGTTGCAGCTCAATCACCGTCTGGATCCCATCCCCGCCCTGCGCGTCCACGCGGTTGACGTAAGGGGCCACATACTCCGCCCCCGCCAGCGCGGACAGCATTCCCTGCGCGGCACCGTACACCGCCGTACCCAGCGTCGGGATCCCTTCCGCTTTCAGCATTTTAATGGCCGCCAGCCCTTCTGCGGTCACCGGCACTTTCACCACCAGATCGTTAATAATGGCGCGCAGCTTACGTGCGTCCTCCACCATCCCTTCGGCGGTGGTCGCCATCACCTGGGCGAACAGACGGCCTTTACCACCCAGCGCGTCATGCAGCGCGGGCAGCAGCTCGTCGAGCGGCGTTTTACCTGCCGCCACAATGCTTGGGTTGGTGGTCACGCCCGCCAGCGGGAAGATACGCGCCAGCTTTTTGACTGCCGCAACGTCAGATGTGTCGAGATAAAGTTCCATGATGTCACCCTCAAAATTAGCCTGCACTTACCCTATCACGACAAAACCTGCTCAAGAGTTGACCTGCATCAAGATAACTTTCATTCGAAAGTCATTTAATCTTCATATGCAATACGAGAGGCGAAATCATGATCTTCAATATTCAGCGTTACTCTACCCACGACGGCCCCGGTATTCGAACCGTGGTGTTCCTGAAAGGCTGCTCGCTAGGCTGTCGCTGGTGCCAGAACCCGGAAAGCCGCTCCCGCAGCCGGGACGTGCTGTTTGATGCACGCCTGTGCCTGGACGGCTGTGACCTGTGCCAGCAGGCGGCACCGGGCTGCATCGAACGCGCGCTGAATGGCCTGGTTATCCACCGCGAGAAGCTTGATGAAGCCACGCTCAACGCCCTTACTGACTGCTGCCCGACGCAGGCGCTGACCGTCTGCGGTGAAGAGCAGCAGGTCGAGGAGATCATGGCGACCGTACTGCGCGACAAACCCTTCTACGACCGCAGCGGCGGCGGGATCACCCTCTCCGGCGGCGAGCCGTTTATGAACCCTGAGCTGGCGCACGCCCTGTTTAAAGCCAGCCACGAACAGGAGATCCACACCGCCGTCGAAACCTGCCTTCACGTACCGTGGCACTATATCGAGCCGTCATTACCGTACGTCGATCTGTTCCTCGCCGACCTGAAGCACGTCGACGGTGAGGTGTTTAAACAGTGGACGGATGGTTCGGCCAAGCGGATCCTGGATAACCTGAAGCGCCTTGCCGCCGCCGGGAAAAAAATCACCATTCGCGTGCCGCTAATCCAGGGCTTTAACGCCGATGAAGCGTCCATCACCGCCATTACAAACTTCGCCGCCGACGAGCTCGGCGTCGACGATATTCATTTTCTGCCGTATCACACGCTGGGCATGAACAAATACACCCTGCTCGGCCAATCCTACTCTGCCCCTGACAAACCGCTGGATAACCCTGCACTGCTGGCCTTCGCGCAGCAATACGCCTGCCAGAAAGGGTTAACCGCGACCTTACGAGGATAAACCTATGACGACCCTGAATCTCAACACCCTCAGCGAGCGCATTAAGGCGCACAAAACGGCGCTGGTGCATATCGTCAAGCCGCCGGTCTGTACCGAGCGCGCGCAGCATTACACCGAAATGTACCAGCAGCACATGGACAAGCCGATCCCGGTACGTCGCGCTCTGGCGCTGGCGCATCACCTGGCTGAACGCACCATCTGGATCAAACACGACGAGCTGATTATCGGTAACCAGGCAAGCGAAGTGCGCGCCGCGCCGATTTTCCCGGAATACACCGTCTCCTGGATTGAGAAAGAGATCGACGATCTGGCGGACCGCCCGGGCGCGGGCTTTGCGGTGAGCGAAGAGAACAAGCGCGTGCTGCACGACATCTGCCCGTGGTGGCGCGGCCAGACGGTGCAGGATCGCTGCTACGGCATGTTCACCGACGAGCAGAAAGGCCTGCTGGAAACCGGCATTATCAAAGCCGAAGGCAACATGACCTCCGGCGACGCGCACCTGGCGGTCAACTTCCCGCTGGTGCTGGAAAAAGGCCTCGACGGCCTGCGCGCTAAGGTGGCGGAACGCCGCTCGCGCATCAACCTGACGGTGCTGGAAGACCTGCACGGCGACCAGTTCCTGAAGGCGATCGATATCGTGCTGGAAGCCGTAAGCCTGCACATCAAACGCTTTGCCAATCTGGCGCGTGAAATGGCGTCCACCGAAACCCGCGAAAGCCGCCGCGACGAGCTGCTGGCGATGGCGGAAAACTGCGACGTGATTGCCCACGAGCCGCCAAAAACCTTCTGGCAGGCGCTGCAGCTGTGCTACTTCATTCAGCTGATCCTGCAGATTGAATCAAACGGCCACTCCGTCTCCTTCGCGCGTATGGACCAGTATCTCTATCCTTACTACCGCCGCGACGTGGAGCTTAACCAGAGCCTCGACCGCGAACACGCTATCGAGCTGCTGCACAGCTGCTGGCTGAAGCTGCTGGAAGTGAACAAAATCCGCTCCGGCTCGCACTCCAAGGCTTCCGCCGGTAGCCCGCTGTACCAGAACGTCACCATCGGCGGCCAGAAGCTGGTCAACGGCGAGCCGATGGACGCGGTGAACCCGCTCTCCTACGCGATTCTGGAATCGTGCGGCCGCCTGCGCTCCACCCAGCCGAACCTGAGCGTGCGCTACCACGCGGGCATGAGCAACGACTTCCTCGACGCCTGCGTGCAGGTGATCCGCTGCGGCTTCGGGATGCCCGCGTTCAACAACGATGAAATCGTCATTTCGGAATTCATCAAGCTCGGCGTTGAACGAGACGACGCCTACGACTACGCGGCCATTGGCTGTATCGAAACCGCGGTGGGCGGCAAGTGGGGCTACCGCTGCACCGGCATGAGCTTTATCAACTTCGCCCGCGTGATGCTGGCCGCGCTGGAAGGCGGCCGCGACGCCACCAGCGGCAAGGTGTTCCTGCCGCAGGAGAAAGCGCTCTCCGCCGGTAACTTCGACAACTTCGACGAAGTGATGGCGGCATGGGACAGCCAGATCCGCTACTACACCCGCAAATCCATCGAGATTGAGTACGTGGTGGATACCATGCTGGAAGAGAACGTCCACGACATTCTCTGCTCGGCGCTGGTGGACGACTGCATCGAACGCGCGAAAAGCATCAAGCAGGGCGGCGCGAAGTACGACTGGGTCTCCGGCCTGCAGGTGGGCATCGCCAACCTCGGCAACAGCCTGGCGGCGGTCAAGAAGCTGGTGTTCGAACAGGGCACTATCGGTCAGCAGCAGCTGGCGGCCGCCCTGGCGGATGACTTCGACGGGCTGACTCACGAGCAGCTGCGCCAGCGTCTGATTAACGGTGCGCCGAAGTACGGCAACGACGACGACAGCGTGGACATGCTGCTGACGCGCGCCTATCAGACCTACATCGAAGAGCTGAAGCAGTACCACAACCCGCGCCACGGCCGCGGCCCGATTGGCGGTAACTACTACGCGGGCACCTCTTCCATCTCCGCAAACGTGCCGTTTGGCGCGGCAACGATGGCCACGCCGGACGGACGTAAGGCGCACACCCCGCTGGCGGAAGGAGCAAGCCCGGCCTCCGGTACGGACCACCTCGGCCCGACCGCGGTAATTGGCTCGGTGGGTAAACTGCCGACGGAAGCGATTCTCGGCGGCGTGCTGCTGAACCAGAAGCTGAACCCGTCGACGCTGGAAAACGACAGCGATCGCCAGAAGCTGATGGTGCTGCTGCGCACCTTCTTCGAGGTGCATAAGGGCTGGCATATCCAGTACAACATCGTCTCGCGCGAAACGCTGCTGGAAGCGAAGAAACATCCTGACCAGTATCGTGACCTGGTGGTGCGCGTCGCGGGCTACTCGGCGTTCTTCACCGCCCTGTCGCCGGATGCGCAGGACGATATTATCGCCCGTACTGAGCACACGCTGTAACGGCATATCCCCTCACCCCGACTCTCTCCCACGGGGAGAGGGAGAAAACACTAACAACGGCAACCACGGTTGCCGTTTTGCTTTTACTTTCGAATGAAATTAAATTTGTGCTCCCCGTCACCTTGTTATTAGAATGTTTCAAAACGCAGTGACCCAGGAGCACAGTATGACCGTTAAAGTTATCGTCACCGATATGGACGGAACTTTCCTTGATGATGCCAAGCAGTACGATCGTGACCGCTTCCAGGCACAGTTTGAACAGCTTAAAGCCCGCGACATTGAATTCGTTGTCGCCAGCGGCAACCAGTATTACCAGCTCATCTCCTTCTTTCCGGCGCTGAAAGACAGGATCTCCTTCGTGGCGGAAAACGGCGCGCTGGTGTTCGATCGCGGCGAACAGATTTTCCACGGCGAGCTGACGCGTCATGAATCGCAAATCGTGATTGGCGAACTGCTGAAGGACAAAGGGCTGAACTTCGTGGCCTGCGGGCTGGAGAGCGCCTGGGTCAGCGACCAGGCTCCTGAAGAATTCGTGGCGCTGATGTCAAAGCACTATCACCGCTTAAAGCGCATCAGCGATTACCGCGAAATTGACGACGTACTGTTTAAGTTCTCTCTGAACCTGCCGGACAGCGATATCCCTAATCTGGTGGATAAACTGCACGTCTCCCTGGACGGCATCATGAAGCCGGTCACCAGCGGTTTTGGATTCGTGGATTTGATTATCCCCGGCCTGCACAAGGCCAACGGCATTAGCCGTCTGCTGAAACGCTGGAAAATCTCCCCGCAGGAGTGCGTGGCCATTGGCGACAGCGGCAACGATGCCGAGATGCTGAAGCTGGTGAAATATTCCTTTGCGATGGGCAACGCGGCAGAGAGCATCAAAGAAATCAGCCGCTACGGCACCGACGACAACAACCATCAGGGCGCGCTGAACGTCATTCAGGCCGTGCTCGACAACCATTCCCCGTTCGACGTCTGATCCTCTCCTCGCCGGAGCGTCGCTCCGGCCTCTCACTCTTTTTCCGACCTGTGGCTTGCGTCAAGTTTTTAAACTTGCATTAACTTATTTTTAACTTAAAGTATCACTTGTAGACATTTTTACTTTCGAATGAAAGATGCGAGGCAGTTATGACCTTTACCAGTGAAACTTTGCCAGCGGATCACAAAGCGGCAATCCGTCAGTTAAAACGTGAGCTGCGCGCGCAGATCGGCGACGTGCAGGCGGTGTTTAATAAGCTCAGCGACAAAATTGCCACCCGTGTGGCGGAAATCAACGCGCTTAAGAACAAAGGCGAATCCGTCTGGCCGGAGATCCCGTTTGCGGATGTGAAAAACGGCACCATTACCGACGCACAGCGCGAGGCCGTTAAACGCCGCGGCTGCGCGGTGATTAAAGGTCATTTCCCGCGCGAGCAGGCGCTGGCGTGGGATCAGTCGATGCTCGACTACCTCGATCTGAACAAGTTTGACGAGGTCTACAAAGGCCCGGGCGATAACTTCTTCGGCACCCTGACGGCCTCTCGTCCGGAGATTTACCCGATTTACTGGTCTCAGGCGCAGATGCAGGCGCGCCAGAGCGAAGAGATGGCGCAGGTGCAGTCGTTCCTGAACCGTTTATGGACATTCGAGAGCAACGGCAAACAGTGGTTCGACCCGGACGTGAGCGTCATCTACCCGGACCGTATCCGCCGCCGCCCGCCGGGAACGACCTCGAAAGGGCTTGGGGCGCATACCGACTCCGGCGCGCTGGAGCGCTGGCTGCTTCCGGCTTATCAACAGGTGTTTGCCCGCGTGTTTGACGGCAACGTCGATAAGTACGATCCGTGGAACGCCGCGCACCGTACCGAAGTGGAAGAGTACACCGTCGATAACACCACTAAATGCTCGGTGTTCCGCACCTTCCAGGGCTGGACGGCGCTGTCGGATATGATCCCAGGTCAGGGGCTGCTGCACGTCGTGCCAATCCCGGAAGCGATGGCCTACATTCTGCTGCGTCCGCTGCTGGACGACGTGCCGGAAGACGAGCTGTGCGGCGTGGCGCCGGGGCGCGTGCTGCCGGTTTCAGAGAAATGGCACCCGCTGCTGATCGAGGCGCTGACCAGCATTCCGGCACTCGATGCGGGCGATTCCGTGTGGTGGCACTGCGATGTGATCCATTCCGTCGCGCCGGTGGAAAATCAGCAGGGCTGGGGCAACGTGATGTACATTCCTGCCGCGCCGATGTGCGAGAAAAACCTCGCCTACGCGAAAAAGGTCAAGGAAGCGCTGGAAACCGGCGCGTCGCCGGGAGACTTCCCGCGCGAGGATTATGAAAAAAGCTGGCAGGACAGCTTTACCGTGAACGATCTCAACATCCACGGCAAGCGCGCGCTGGGCATGGTTTAACTGTCATACAGCCCTTCCCGCTCCACGGCGGTGCGTCGTTTCCCCTGACGTATCCGCCGTACCGATTCCCGCACGGCCAGCGTGCCGTTAAGCAGTAACGTCCCGACCGGTGCGTCCGGGCGCATAAGCCGCTGCTGGAGCATATAAACCGCTTCTGTTCCCAGCTCATCGCGCGGAACGTGCACCGCCGTTAATGGAACATCCTGAATCGCCGCCAGGTTAAAGCCGTCAATGCTCATCACCGACACGTCCTGCGGCACGCGCAGGCCGTGGTTTTGTAATGCGCTAATGGTGCCCGCCGCCATAAAGTCGCCGCCGACCAGGAACGCGGTAGGTAAATCCTTCCCCTGCATTTCACTGAGCCAGCTGCTGACCATCTGTTCCGTTTCGCGCGCACTGAAGCTGGGCACCACCAGCAGATCGCGTTTATCGTTGAATTTCAGGTTGTGAGACTGCCACGCGTCGCGGATTCCCGCCAGGCGCAGCTCCATAGTATAGCGGCGCAGGCACAGCACGTTCATCACCTCACGGTGTCCCATCTCGAACAGATATTCCGCCGCCCGTTCGCCAATGGCGCGATGATCCGGCGCGACGGCAGGCAGACACATGTGCCGGTCGCGGCAGTTAATCAGCATGCAGGGTTTACCGACGTCCACTGCCAGATCGTGGATATGGGGATCGTCGATGCCAAGAAGGATTGCCGCCTGGGTGTCCGCTTCGTTCATGCGCGCCAGAAACAGCTGGGCGTCGCTGTCGTTCTCCTCCAGCGCGCAGTAGCGAAGACGCACATCGTGGGACGCCAGGCCTTTACTCACGCTCTGGATCACGCGGTAGTAAAAGATGTCGGACCGCTCGTCAAACGCCCGCTGCGGGGCAAAAACCACCAGGCTGTTAAGCAGCAGACGCCCTGCCGCCATGCCGTCCATGACCCCCAGCTCCCGCGCGCACGCCAGCACCTTTGCGCGTGCTTTCTCACTGGTATTCGCTTTTCCCGCCAGCACCCGCGACACGGTGCTGATCGAGAGCTGCGTCCGGGCCGCGATTTCGGTGATTTTTAGCCTTTTGTCCATTTTGTGATCTGGCTCCATTTGCGAAATGAAAAAATTTTCATAGCGTACTGGTCAGGCAATAGCTGACATAAAGGCCATCATGCCAGAGGGTTTACGTCAGTTATGAGAAATTTTGCACAAAATCCACTTTTGCCCACTCATTTTCTTCCTTAAGGTGAACTTGTCACACAACTTCCATACTAGTTGTATAGCAACTTAAGCATTTTAAACGGATAGAAATCAAAGGCATAAAAATCCGTGTGACACCTGAACCTCCGTCCCCTTACCGTCCGTCTTGTGGAGAGTAAAATGAGTCAGGACATCAATAACACCGTAGCGACAAGCAAAACCCGTCGCGTCATCAAGAACCTGCGCTGGTACGTGCTGGTGCTGTTCTTACTTGGCGTCACCGTTAACTACATCACCCGTAACTCACTCGGGATCCTCGCCCCGGAACTGAAAGAGAGCCTCGGGATCACCACCGAGCAATACTCCTGGATCGTCGGTGCGTTCCAGATCGCCTATACCATTTTCCAGCCCCTGTGCGGCTGGCTGATTGACGTCATCGGCCTGAAGATTGGCTTTATGGTCTGCGCCGGGATCTGGGCGCTGATGTGTATTTTCCACGCGGGCGCCGGAAGCTGGCTGCACCTCGCTATTCTGCGCTTCTTTATGGGTGCCTCTGAGGCCGCCGCTACCCCGGCGAACGCCAAAACCATCGGCGAATGGTTCCCGAAATCAGAGCGACCTGTTGCCGCCGGCTGGGCTGGCGTGGGCTTCTCCATCGGCGCAATGCTGGCCCCGCCTATCATCTACTTTGCTCACGCCTCGTTCGGCTGGCAGGGCGCGTTTATGTTTACCGGCGTGCTGGCGCTGCTGTGGGTGATCCTCTGGTGGGCGTTCTACCACAACCCGGAGCAGCACCCGAACCTGGGCAAGGACGAGCTGGCATTTATCAAGCAGGATAACGAACCGCCTGCGGTGAAACTGCCTTTCCTGACCGCGCTGAAAACCGTCTCGAAAAACAAACGCTTCTACGGTATCGCCATCCCGGCCTTTATGGCGGAACCGGCCTGGGCGGTGCTGAGCTTCTGGGTGCCGCTGTACCTCGCCAAAGAGCACGGCATGGACCTGAAGCAGATTGCGATGTTTGCCTGGCTGCCGTTCCTCGCCGCCGACCTCGGCAGCGTGGCGAGTGGCTACCTGACGCGTCTGTACACCAGTCTGTTCGGCTGCTCGCGCGTTAACTCGGTCGTTGCCAGCTCCGTGACGGGCGCGTTCCTGATGATCTCTCTGGGTATCGTGGCCCTTACCCGCGACCCGTATATCACCATCGTGCTGATCTCCATCGGCGGCTTCGGGCACCAGATTATCTCCTGCATGCTGAGCGCCCTGGTCGTTGAGTCGTTCGACAAAGGCCAGATGGCGACCGTAAACGGCATGCGCGGCTCTGCGGCGTGGATCGCCAGCTTTCTGTTCTCGCTGTTAATCGGTGTGACCGCCGACAAAATCGGCTTTAACCCGCTCTTTATTGCCATGGGCTTCTTTGACCTGATTGGCGCTGTCTTCCTGGTAGCATTTATTGCTGAACGTCGCGCCAAGCGCGCCTGATAGTGGATGTATTGCATATGAAAACCCTGAAAAACTGGACCCTGGATACGCAGTCGGCAAACCATCTGGAACTGCTGGTCGAAAACCAGCACCGCCTGTGCCTGTATGTGCTGGAAGAGAACCTGTTCCGCGTGCTGATCAAACGCAAAGGCGAGCTGGCGCTGGACCGCACCTGGAGCATCGCGCCGGAAAAAGACGTGCCCTGGGAAGGCCGCCGTCGTGACGATATAAGCGGTTTCTCCTGCCCGGCCTGGACCCTGACGCAACAGGATGAGACGCTCACGGTGGCAACCGAACAGCTGCGCGTAACGGTCCACCAGCCGCTGTGGCTGGAGTGGCACTACCGCAATGAAGCGGGCGAGTGGCAGCCGCTGGTCAACGACCGTCCAACCAGCGCCTACCTGCTGAACGCCCACGGCGACGGCGTGGCGCACTACCTCAGCCGCCGCAAGGACGAACGTTTCTACGGCCTGGGCGAAAAAGCGGGCGATCTGCAGCGCAACGGCAAGCGGTATGAGATGCGTAACCTCGACGCAATGGGGTACAACGCGGCCAGCACCGACCCGCTCTACAAGCATATTCCGTTCACCATCACCCGCCGCGACGACGTCAGCTACGGCCTGTTCTATGACAACCTGAGCAGCTGCTGGCTGGATCTGGGTAACGAAATCGACAACTACCACACCGCCTATCGTCGCTGGCAGGCGGAAGCGGGCGATATCGATTACTACATCTTTACCGGCACGCGCGTGCTGGACGTCACCAAAGCCTTCGTGCGCCTGACCGGGAAAACGCTGTTCGGACCGAAATGGAGCCTGGGCTACAGCGGCTCGACCATGCACTACACCGACGCGCCGGACGCCCAGAACCAGCTGATGAACTTCATCCGCCTGTGCGAAGAGCACGCCATCCCGTGCGACTCGTTCCAGCTCTCCTCCGGCTATACCTCCATCAACGGCAAGCGCTACGTCTTTAACTGGAACTATGACAAGGTGCCGCAGCCGAAGGTGATGAGTCAGGCGTTCCACGACGCGGGGCTGAAGCTGGCGGCAAACATCAAGCCGTGCCTGCTGCAGGACCATCCGCGCTATAACGAAGTGGCGGAGAGCGGCCTGTTCATTCGCGATTCAGAAACCGATGCTCCGGAACGCTCCAGCTTCTGGGATGACGAAGGCTCGCACCTCGACTTTACCAACCCGCAGACGGTGCAGTGGTGGCAGAACGGCGTGACCACGCAGCTGCTGGAGATGGGCATCGACTCTACCTGGAACGACAACAACGAATATGAAGTGTGGGACGGAGAAGCGCGCTGCTTTGGCTTCGGCAAGGAGATCGCCATCAAGCACATTCGCCCGGTGATGCCGCTGCTGATGATGCGCGCCTCGCTGGAAGCGCAGCAGCGTTTCGCGCCGGAAAAACGTCCGTACCTGATCTCCCGCTCCGGCTGCGCCGGGATGCAGCGCTACGTTCAGACCTGGAGCGGCGACAACCGCACCAGCTGGGACACCCTGCGCTATAACATCCGCATGGGGCTGGGCATGAGCCTGTCCGGCCTGTTCAACGTCGGCCATGACGTCGGCGGTTTCTCCGGCGACAAGCCTGACGCCGAGCTGTTCGTGCGCTGGGTGCAGAACGGCGTGATGCACCCGCGCTTTACCATTCACTCGTGGAACGATGACCACACCGTGAACGAGCCGTGGATGTACCCGGGCGTCACGCCAGCCATTCGCGGCGCGGTTGAGCTGCGCTACCGCCTGCTGCCGTACCTCTATACCCTGCTCTGGCAGGCGCACGCCGACGACGAGCCGATGCTGCGCCCGACCTTCCTCGACCACGAGCACGATGCGCAGACGTTTGAGGAGTGCGATGACTTCCTGCTGGGCCGCGACCTGCTGGTCGCCAGCGTCGTCGAAGCCGGGCAGCGCGAGCGCCGCGTCTGGCTGCCGGATAACACCACCGGCTGGTATGATTTTTACACCCTCGCGTGGTATGCGGGCGGCCAGTCAATCGTTCTCGACGCGCCGCTGGAAAAACTGCCGCTGCTGGTGCGCGCCGGGGCCGGTCTGCCGCTGAGTGAACGCATTACCCACGTGTCCGCTGAAAAAGACAACACTCGCGAGCTGAAGCTGTTCCCGGTGAAGGGCGTCGGCACGACCACCGGAATGCTGTTTGAAGACGACGGCGAAAGCTGGGGCTACCAGAACGGCAATGCGCTGTGGGTGGAGTGGGAAATGGTGTGCGACGGCGCAACCATCAACCTGAAGGTTAACGCGCGCGGGGATTATCGTCCGGCGTGGAAGGTGCTGAAGGTGACGCTGCCTGCAGGGGAAAAACGTACGCTGCTGGTGAACGGGGTTGAAGGAGACGAGTGGGTGGTCTAGTGCGGCCTGATGCCCTCACCCTAACCCTCTCCCACGGGGAGAGGGAATAAAGGCACGACCCCTTTCCCTAAGTATTTCGCGCTGCAGGAAGGCGGCAAACCTGTGAATCCCCGGGAGCTTACATAAGTAAGTGACCGGGGTGAACAGGTGAAGCCAACGCATCTGCAGCGTGAAAGACGACGGGAAATTAGCCGTCGATACCTTTACTACGCAGGTAATCTTCGTAATTACCGGTGAAGTCCACCACGCGCTCTGGCGTAATTTCGATCACGCGGGTCGCCAGCGAGCTGACGAACTCACGGTCGTGAGAGACGAAGATCAGGGTACCCTGATACATCTCCAGCGCCATGTTCAGGGATTCGATAGATTCCATGTCCAGGTGGTTGGTCGGTTCGTCCATCACCAGGATGTTTGGTTTTTCCATCATCAGCTTGCCGAACAGCATGCGGCCCTTCTCACCACCGGAGAGCACCTTAGCCGGCTTTTTGATGTCGTCCTGGCTGAAAAGCAGACGACCCAGAATGCTGCGCACCGCCTGCTCGTCGTCGCCTTCCTGCTTCCACTGGCTCATCCAGTCGAAGACGGTGAGGTCGTTTTCGAACTCGTATTCATGGTCCTGCGCGTAGTAGCCAATCTGCGCGTTTTCAGACCACTTCACGGTGCCGTTGTCAGGCTGCAGTTCGCCGACCAGCGTTTTCAGCATGGTGGATTTACCCACGCCGTTGGCGCCGAGGATGGCAATCTTCTCGCCCACTTCCAGCAGCAGGTTGAACTTTTTGAACAGCGGGCCGTTCTCAAAGCCTTTTGCCAGGGCTTCCACTTCCAGCGCGTTACGGAACAGTTTCTTGTCCTGCTCGAAGCGGATGAACGGGTTCTGACGGCTGGAGGCTTTGACTTCGTCCAGCTTGATTTTGTCGATCTGACGGGCACGCGAGGTCGCCTGACGCGACTTAGAGGCGTTGGCGCTAAAGCGGCTGACGAAGGACTGCAGGTCAGCAATCTGCGCTTTCTTCTTGGCGTTATCCGCCAGCAGACGTTCACGCGCCTGGGTGGCCGCCGTCATGTACTCGTCGTAGTTGCCCGGGTAAACGCGCAGCTCGCCGTAGTCCAGATCCGCCATGTGCGTACAGACCATGTTCAGGAAGTGACGGTCGTGCGAGATGATGATCATGGTGCTGTCGCGATCGTTCAGCGTCTGCTCCAGCCAGCGGATGGTGTCGATGTCCAGGTTGTTCGTCGGTTCGTCGAGCAGCAGGATGTCCGGGTTAGAGAACAGCGCCTGTGCCAGCAGCACGCGCAGCTTCCAGCCTGGCGCCACTTCGCTCATCGGGCCGTAATGCTGTTCAACCGGAATGCCGACGCCCAGCAGCAGTTCGCCCGCACGCGCTTCCGCCGAGTAGCCGTCCATCTCGCCGTACTGCGTTTCCAGATCGGCCACTTTATAGCCGTCTTCTTCGCTCATTTCGGCCAGCGCGTAGATGCGATCGCGCTCCTGCTTCACTTCCCACAGTTCCCCATGCCCCATGATCACGGTGTCGAGCACGGTGAACTCTTCGAAGGCGAACTGATCCTGACGCAGCTTACCGATGCGCTCATTAGGATCGAGCGAAACGTTACCGAGCGTCGGCTCCAGGTCACCGCCGAGGATCTTCATAAAGGTGGATTTTCCGCTACCGTTGGCACCAATGAGGCCGTAACGGTTGCCGCCGCCAAATTTGACGGAAATGTTTTCGAACAGCGGCTTACTGCCAAACTGCATAGTGACGTTGCTGGTAACTAACACGGGGAGATTCCTGCGAAAAGTGTGATAAACACGGCATTATGCCACAATTCCGAATTGAGATCCCGTGTTGCGGCAATCCACTAAACTTTAACAAAATCGAAAAAAATGTGATTTCGTACACATCTGAATTCCCTGTAAGCGGGAATGCACATATAATGCGCTCCCATCACAGATTCAGACTTATCAACTCATCGCCAGAATGGCTTAGATACCTCGCACAACATGAACATGAAATTAACAACGCTTTTAGCGGCGGCGTTAGCCGTAGTAGGTTTTTGTAAGACCGCGTCTGCGGTGACGTATCCCCTGCCAACAGACGGTAGCCGTCTGGTAGGCCAGAACCAGGTTGTGACGGTACCAGAAGGTAACTCTCAGCCACTGGAGTATTTCGCTGCGCAGTACCAGCTGGGCCTGTCTAACATGCTGGAAGCGAACCCGGGCGTTGACCCGTATCTGCCGAAAGCGGGCACCGTGCTGAATATTCCTCAGCAGCTGATCCTGCCGGACACCGTTCATGAAGGTATCGTGATTAACAGCGCCGAAATGCGTCTGTATTACTACCCGAAAGGCACCAACACCGTTATCGTGCTGCCAATCGGTATCGGCCAGCTGGGTAAAGACACCCCGATGAACTGGACCACCAAGGTTGAGCGTAAGAAAGCGGGCCCAACCTGGACGCCGACTGCCAAAATGCACGCGGAATACATCGCTGCGGGCGAACCGCTGCCAGCCGTTGTACCGGCAGGCCCGGATAACCCAATGGGTCTATACGCGCTGTACATTGGCCGCCTGTACGCTATCCACGGTACCAACGCCAACTTCGGTATCGGCCTACGCGTAAGCCACGGCTGCGTGCGCCTGCGTAACGACGACATCAAATTCCTGTTCGAAAACGTGCCGGTCGGTACGCGCGTGCAGTTCATCAACGAACCGGTGAAAGCGACCTCTGAGCCTGACGGCAGCCGCTACATCGAAGTGCACAACCCGCTGTCCACCAGCGAAGACCAGATCAACAACAACGAAATCGTCCCTGTTACGCTGAACAGCGCGGTGCAGGCGGTGACTTCTCAGCCAGACGTAGAAACGGCGATTGTTGACCAGGCCGTGCAGAACCGCTCCGGTATGCCGGTGCGTTTGAACTGACAGAGAAGCATTAAAAAAGCGGGCCTCGTTGCCCGCTTTTTTTTATCCGTTATTCACGATCACGATCCCGCCGTGGTCGTACCGATAGTGGCAGTGGGCATACTCCAGCGGCGTGCCGTCCTCCAGATAAATCACCTGCTCCACCTCCAGGACGGGATCGGTCTGCTCGCAGACCAGATGCTCCCTGTCCAGCGGATTGGGCTTAAGCGCCCGCACCACCCGATACGACCCCATAATTTTCAGCGCCAGCGTCTCCTGCACGTACTGGAACACTGAACCTTCAAGATGGTTTTTCGTCAGGCCCGGCACCAGATTCATCGGCATTACCGTGGAATCCAGCGACATGGGTTCACCGTTCAGCAAACGGAGTCGAATGAAGTCATAGACAGGCGCATCGGCGTTAATCATCAGCGACGCCTGTTCTTTTTCGTTCGGGAAGCGCAGTTCAAAATGCACCACCCGGCTGGTGACCGTGCCCAGATGCTCCCAGGTTTTCGTGGCGCCGAAGTAGTCGCTGCCGGAGAGATCCCACTGCGAGAGTTGAAGGAAGTTTTTGCGGATAAACGTTCCCTGTCCCTGGCGGGTATAGACCAGACCTTCGACGATCAGCTGGCGCATCGCCTGCTGAATGGTCATCCGGCTGGAGTTGAACTCTGCCGCCAGCGCAAACTGGTCCGGCAGGGGTTCGTTGGCGGCGTACTGCTGGCTGATAATGCGTTTTTTAATTTCCCGCGCTATGGTGATGTACTTCGCCGCCATCGTTCTTCCTTTCAGTTAGTTTTCTATCCCGCTGTTTTTCAACGCCACTCTCTCGGCAATCTTGAGGAAAGGCAGGTAGAAGAATACACCAAATACGATGATTGCCAACTGCACCACCACCGCCCGCCAGTCCCCCGCCGTGGCCAGCCAGGCGCTGAGAATGGGCGGCGTTGTCCACGGGATCATCACCACGCAGCGCGACATCAACCCCAGCGTGGTACAGAGCCAGGCGAAGTAAATGCCGATGGCGGGCAGCAGCACGAATGGGATCATCAGCGGCAGGTTAAACACGATCGGCAGGCCAAAAATCACCGGCTCGTTGATGTTGAATAAACCGGGCGCCAGCGACAGACGCGCCACCTGCTTCGCCGACTTTTGTCGGGAGAAGATAAAGATGGCGATCAGCAGCGAGATGGTGCTGCCCGTGCCGCCCACCATGCCAAACGTTGGCACGAAGATGTTGTTGATGATATGCGGGATGGGCTGACCGTTGGCGAAAGCCAGCATGTTCTCGTTGGTGTTGATCAGCAGGAACGGCTCCAGCACCACGCTGTTAACGACTGACTGATGAATACCGAGCGTGAACAGGAAGTTACCGAAGCTGTAGATGAAAATCGTCCCCGGCAGGCTGGTGTTGATCAGCCGCAGCGGCTGCTGGATAAAGGTCGTAATGAGATGGATCAGGTCCGTGTGCAGAACGTTTGCCAACAGCGCCGCCAGCACCGCGAACAGGGAGAGCGTGAGGATGGTCGGGATCAGCGCGGTAAAGGATTTGCTCACCGCCGGAGGCACGTTTTCCCCGAGGGAAATGTGCAGCGCCTTCAGGCGCGAAATAGCGATAAACAGTTCCGTTGAGAGAAGTCCGATCAGCACCCCGGCGAAAATCCCGGTTGAGCCAATATTGGTGAACGTCAGCACCTGGGTGACGTTCACCGCGGCATCGCTGCCGACGGGCGTAATCTGCAGGCGCATCGGCATCATGATGATGAAGCTGCTGACGGCGATAACCACTGCCGAGACCGGATTGTCGAAATCTTTGTTGCGCGCCAGCGACCAGGCAATCATCGGGGCCAGCAGCAGCGCGGCGATGTTCAGCGTGCCGTTGATAATCGCCTCGCCCCACACCTTAAACTGCGCGAGCGTGTCGCCGTGAAAAATCCACGGAAATACCACGTTGTTCACCAGCACCGCCAGACCGGCGAGGATGAAAATCGGCATCACCGTGGCGAAAGCGTCGCGCAGGGAGCGCAGGTGCACCTGATTAGCCAGGCGCGCCGAGAACTCTACAAACTTATCGACAAAAGACTGCATGTGCGGTGTTATTTTTGTTTCAGACATAGCGGATAGTTCCCATCAATCAGTCACAAAAACGGCCCGGCAGCGTACGGCTTACATCTCGCGTCCGTTGGTATGGATAACCTGTTTTAACCACGCGTAACTCTTCTTCGGCACGCGCTTCAGGTCTTTCAGGTCGTGGTTTTCACGGTTGACATAGACCACGCCATAGCGCTTACGCATGTCGCCCTGGGAGCTGAGAATGTCGATTAACCCCCAGCCGAGGTAGCCGATCACCTCCGCCCCGTCCTCGAACATCGCCTCCTTCATGGCATTGATATGCGCCCGGTGGTAGTCGATGCGGTAGGTGTCCTCAATCGGATTGACGCCGTCCCAGGACTCAATCACCCCGATGCCGTTCTCGATCGGGAAGACCGGCATCCGCCAGTCGTTGGCGTAGCGGGTGATGATGGTGCGAAAGCCCAGCGGATCGATCTGCCAGTTCCACTCGGTGGCCTTCAGGTACGGGTTGTTTTTCTCGCCGTGCAGCAGGTAATAGTTCACCGGCGTGCCTTCCGGGATCGCATCGCTGTCCAGCGTTTTGCTGGCGTAGTAGCTGAAGGCCATAAAGTCGTTTTTAGTGCGCGCCAGCAGCGCTAAATCCTCGGCGCGGTAGATATCGCCAAAGCCCTCCTGCTCCACCACCGCCATCACCGCCGGGCTGTAGCCCTGCCCTGCGAAGACGCGCAGCAGGTTCTGGTTGAGGAACTCGTCGTACTGCTGGGCGCAGAAGATATCGCGCGGTTTGCAGGTGGCCGGGTAGATCAGCTGGTGCGCCAGCATGCCGCCCATCAGCTGGCCCGGTCTGGTCTGATGCAGATATTCGGTCAGCGCCATGTGCGCCACCATCGTATGGTGCTGCAGCTCGTACAGCTCGCGCAGGGTTTTGTCGCCGTGCATATAGCCGGAAATGCGGAACGCTTCAGGCATATGGAAAATGTTCTGCTCGTTGAAGGTCAGCCAGTACTTCACGCGGTCGCCATAGCAGTCGATCATCTTTTTGCCGTAGCGGATAAAGGCCTCCATCACGCGGCGGTCGTTGAAGCCGTTGTACTCCTGCGCCAGCGCCAGCGGCATATCGAAATGGTACAGGCAGACCATCGGCTCGATACCGCGGGCGATGAGATCGTTGATAAAGCGGTCGTAAAACGCGATCCCCTCGTCGTTGAACGCGCCGTCGCCCTGCGGGCAGACGCGGCTCCATGAGATCTGGAAGCGGTAGCAGTTCATGCCCAGATCCTGCATCAGGTCGAAATCTTCCCGGTAGCGGTGATAGGAGTCGGTCGCGACTTTCCAGTCGGAGACGTTCTCCCCGGCTTCGCGAATGTCGTACACCGACATGCCTTTCCCACCCTCGTTCCATGCGCCTTCAGTCTGCATGCTGGACACCGAGTTGCCCCATAAAAAGTTGGCCGGCAGCGAATTGTTCATGCTCTCTCCCTATATGACTAGTCATTTAAAATTTAATGACTAGTCATATAGGCGAAGATGAAATGGGGATCAAAGAGGAGGATCGTTTTTTGTGAGCAATGCAGGAAAAAAGCCCCGGTTAGCGATGCACTACCGGGGCAAGGAAGATTATTGTTGCGCGAGCTGATTGCGGCGATATTCCCCCTGCCGCTCCAGCATCCAGCCCGGGTATTCGCGCGGCAGCGCGCTCACCGCATCAAGCTGCTTGAGTTCGTCTTCGCTTAAGCGGATCCCGGTCGCGGCGATATTGTCGTCCAGCTGTTCGACGCGTTTCGCCCCAATGATGACGCTGGTCACCGCTTTCTGATGCAGCAGCCACGCCAGCGCGATTTGCGCGACGGAGACGCCCTTGCTTTCGGCGATAGTGCGCATCACGTCCACGCAGTCGAAGGCGCGATCTTTGTTCACCGGCGGGAAGTCAAACTCCAGACGACGACCGCCGGCTTCACTCTGACCGTCGCGGCCATATTTTCCGCTCAGCAGACCGCCCGCCAGCGGGCTCCAGACCATCAGCCCGACGCCTTCGCTCTGCATCATCGGTACCAGCTCGCGCTCCAGATCGCGCCCGGCAATGGTGTAATACGCCTGCAGCGACGCGAAACGCGCCAGTCCAAGACGTTCAGAAATACCGAGCGCTTTGGCAATCTGCCAAGCCGCCCAGTTCGAGACGCCGATGTAGCGCACGTGGCCGTGCTGCACCAGGTTATCCAGCGCATAGAGCATTTCTTCAATCGGCGTTGCGGGGTCGAAGCCGTGAAGCTGGTAGAGATCGATATGATCGAGCTGCAGGCGGCGCAGGCTCTCCTTCACGCTGCTGATGATGTGATAGCGCGAGCTGCCGCGCGAGTTCACCCCTGCAGTTCCCGTTTCGCCGAACACTTTCGTCGCGACCACCACGTTCTCGCGAGGGATCTTCAGGTTTTTCAGCGCCTGACCGGTGATCTCCTCCGAGCGTCCTTCCGAGTAAACGTCCGCGGTGTCGATAAAGTTGATCCCGGCATCCAGCGCGCGGCCCACCAGCTGCTCGGCTTCACTTTGCTGGAGCTGGCCAATCTTGCCCCACATGCCGCCCTCACCGCCGAAGGTCATGGTGCCGAGGCACAGTTCAGAAACAAACAGACCGGTGTTGCCCAGTTTTTGATAACGCATAAGTTATTCCTCGCATGTCGATTGGGTACCCGATAGTTATACCCGCCCCTCAGCCATCGCGAATGTGGTGTTCCTGTCCGTTTCTTGCCCAATCCTCTGAATTTATCCGCGCGGGGCGTCGCCAAAGACGCTGTAGTCCGGTAACTGCACCTGCTGATACGGCTCCCAGCCGCCGCCGAGGGCCTTGTAGAGCGCCACCAGATCGAGCGCGCTCTGCACCTGCGCCTGTGCGCGCTGCTGCTGGGCCTGCGCCAGCTGTCGCTGGGCGTCCAGCACGTCGATAAAGCTGGCAATCCCCTGGCGGTAGCTGTCGCTTGCCAGGTCAAAGGCGTTTTGCAGGGCGTCGATCGTTTTTGCGAGACCCGCTTCACGCTGCTGGTCGGTGCGATAGCTCACCAGCGCGTTTTCCACATCCCCGAGCGCGGTCAGCACCGTCTGGCGATAGTCCAGCACCGCCGCTCCCTGCTGCGCGCGCGCCACCTTGACGCTGGAGACCAGTCGACCGCCCTGGAAGATGGGAATAGAGACCTGCGGGCCGAAGCTGTAGAAGTGGCTGCTCCAGTCGGTCAGCCAGTTGGTTTCGCTGTTGCGCAGGCCAAACTGCCCGGAGAGCGTAAAGCTCGGGAACAGCTCCGCCACCGAGACGCCGATTTGCGCCGTGGCGGCATGAAGGTTCGCCTCCGCTTCGCGCACGTCCGGACGGCGTCGTGCCAGCGTGGACGGAATGCCGGTCTGCACGATATCCGGCAACGCCGGCATCGGCTGCGCAGACTGAAGTTCGCCATCCAGCGCCCCTGGCGGCTTGCCGAGCAGGATCGCCAGGCCGTTCATCGCCTGCCGCTCCTGCGCCTGATATTGCGGAAGCTGTGCTTCAAGGTTGCCTAACTGTGCCCGGGCGTTTTCCACATCCATCTGCGGCGACAGCCCGCCCCGCTGGCGGCTTTCGGTCAGATCCAGCGTCTGCTGCGCGCTTTTAATCTGGGTGTTCAGCGTGGCGATAATGCTCTGCGCCCCGCGCAGCTGTAGCCACGCGCGCGCCACTTCGGCTTCCAGCGACACCAGCGCGTCGTTACGCTGCTCGATGGCGGCTTTCTGCTGCGCTTCGGCGGCTTCCACCTGACGACGCACCTTGCCCCACAGATCGATTTCCCACTGGGCGTCGAAGCTGCCCTGGTAGAGGTTAATCGGCTGCGTCAGCGGCCCCAGCGCGCCCTTCAGGTTGGGATCGATGCTATCCACCTGGTCATACACGCCATGAGATTTCAGCTCTCCTTCCAGGCCAAGCTGCTGGCGCGTCGCCTGCAGATTGCCGTTGACCGACGGATAAAACGCCCCGCCCGCCTGGTTAATCTGCTCTCGCGCCCCGGCGATGCGCAGCACCGTCTGCTGCAGCGTCAGGTTTCCGGCAATGGCACGCTCAACCAGGCTGTCGAGCTGCGGCGAGCCGAAGGTCTTCCACCAGCGCGGATTGGTCGCGGCGGAGGTGGTTTGCGATTTCACCGCGCTGTCGCCCTTATCGTTCCAGTGCGTAACGGCGGGCGGCGCAGGCTGCTGGTAGCCCGGCCCGACGGCGCAGCCCGCCAGCAGCATCATTATCATCAGGGGGTGTAAACGTCTGTGTATCATCAATGTGCTCCTGCACTCCCCTCGCTCTTAACCGGCGAGAGCAACAAACAAAACGGAATCAGTAACAAGGCCACCGCGCTCAGGATGGTGAAGACGTCGATGTAGGCCAGGATGCGCGACTGCTCGATCATGGTCTGGTACATGCGTCCGGTGGCGATGCCGGTGGGGTCGCCCACCTGGGTGGTGAAGTTCTGGATCGCCTGGGCGCTTTCGCGTATCGCCTGCTGGAACTGCTCGTTAAGCGGCGAGGCGTGATACGCAAGGTGCGCGCTGTGCGCCTGCGCGCGTTCGGTGATGGCCGCCGTCGAAAGGGATATGCCAATCGAGCCCGCGACGTTGCGGAACATGGTAAACAGCGCCGCCGCATCGGCATTCAGCCGCCTCGGTATTGAGATAAACGCAATCGTCGTGAGCGGCACAAACAGGAACCCCAGCCCTATCGACTGGGCGCTGCGAAACAGCACCAGCGTTTCGAAGTCGATATCCGGCGTCAGCGTTCGCGACCAGAAGAACGACACCGCCAGACAGGTAAAGCCAAAGGCGATAATCCAGCGCGTCTGCACCACCGGCATCAGCTTCAGCACCAGCGGAATGGTTAACACAATCAGCACCGCGCCGGGCGACAGCACCAGCCCCGACCAGGTAGCGGTGTAGCCCAGGTCCTGCTGCGCCAGCTGCGGGATCACCACCGAGCTGCCGTACAAAATCATCGCCATCCCCGCCATCAGCAGGCTGGAGATGGCAAAGTTGCGGTCCTTCATGCAGTGCAGATCCACCACCGGCTTTCTGGCATACACCAGCCAGTAGATGGCGCCGATAATGCCGACAAGCGTCAACACGCCGAAGGTGCGGATAAAGTTCGAGTAGAACCAGTCCTCATCTTCTCCCCGGTCGAGCATCACCTGCAGACAGCCCAGCCCCAGCGCGATCAGGCCGATCCCCGTCCAGTCGATAGTCAGCTTCTCTTTTGATTTACTCTCCCACGGCGGATCTTCCAGCAGCTGGTAGATCGCCAGCACCGTCACAATCCCCACCGGAATGTTGATAAAGAACACCCAGCGCCAGGAGTAGTTATCGGTGATCCAGCCGCCCAGCGTCGGGCCGAGCACCGGCGCAACGATAATCGCAATGGAGGACAGACCAAACGCTTTGCCCCTGTCTTCGGGTTTGAAGTAGTCGAGCAGCACCGACTGCTGCGTGGGCTGCAGCCGCCGCCAAAAAAGCCCTGCATCACGCGGAACAGGATGATCTGCCACAGCTCGGTGGCAATCCCGCACAGGAACGAGCAGACGGTGAACATGACGATGCAAATCAGGAAGAACTGCTTGCGGCCAAACACCCGGCTCAAAAACGCCGAGATGGGCAGCACGATGCCGTTCGCGACCAGATAGCTGGTTAACACCCAGGTGGATTCGTCATAGCTGGACGAGAGCGAGCCTGCCACGTGGGGCAGCGCCACGTTGACGATGGTGGTGTCCAGAATTTCCATGAATACCGCCAGGGTAACGACAATCGCCACCGCCCACGGATTGCTGGCGGGTTTCCAGCTGTCGTGGCTGTGATCCGTCATTCCACCGTCACCTTCGGTGCAACCGACAGCCCCAGCGGCAGCGGTTTGTTCGGATCGAGGCCTTTATCAATCACGATTTTGACCGGCACGCGCTGCACAATTTTGACGAAGTTACCGGTGGCATTTTCTGCCGGGAAGGCGGAGAAGCGTGAGCCGCTGCCCTGCTGGATACTGTCTACGTGGCCCTCGAGCGCCATATCCGGCCACGCGTCGACGGACACGGTGACCTTATCGCCCGGCTTCATGCGCTCAAGCTGCGACTCTTTAAAGTTCGCGACCACCCACACGTTCGGGGAAACCAGCGAGAACAGCGCCGTTCCCGCCTGCACCAGCGTGCCGGGCTGCACGTTGCGTTTGGTGACAACGCCGTCGAAAGGGGCGCGGACTTCGGTATAGGAGAGGTTAAGGTTGGCCGTTTCCAGCTGCGCTTTAGCCTGATCGACCTGACGCTCGCGCGCTTCAACGTTGGTTTCCTGCTGGCGGATTTGCAGCTGGACCTGCTCTGCCACTTCCAGCTGCGCCTGAGCGCTGGCCAGCCCCGCCTGTGCGCTGCGCAGCTGTGCGTTCGCGGAATCGATACTTTGCTGGGTGGTCGCGCGCGGGTCGACGCCGCGCTGACGACGGTACTCTGCCTGCGCGTTCGCCAGATCGGCCTGCGCTTTCAGCACCTGCGCTTTGGCTTCGTCACGCTGGGCAGGATACTGGACTTTTGAAAGCGCCAGCTGCGCCTGGGCCTGATGCAGCTGCGCGATGGCCAGCCCAAGCTGGGCCTGAGCCTGATCGCGCTGCGCGGTGGTGTCCCGCGGATCGATAACCACCAGCAGATCGCCCTTTTTCACGCGCTGGTTATCGCGCACGCGCAGCTCGGTAACGTAGCCCGCCGTTTTGGGGGCAATCGTCACCACGTCGCCGTCGGTAAAGGCGTCGTCGGTCGTCTCTTCGTTACGGGTTAAAAACCACCAGACCAGCGCCACGACCACCATTACCACCACGACAATGCCGAGGATAATTAACGGTTTCTTGCCCGGGCGCTTACGCTCATTATTGTTTTTGTCCTGCTCGTCAGCAGGCGGGTTTTGATCTTCAGCCATAGTTCAGCAACGGTCCTGTCAGTGAGCGGCATCACACTATGCCGTTCACTAAAGCTAGGACGTTGCTATACGTTTGCCAGGAAAAACTGACAAATTGCGCACTATATGAGAAGGAATATTCCGAAACCGATCGCCGCGGCCCAAACCAGCATCGGAATCGACCAGACGTGGAAACGCCACCAGATACGACGGTCGTTGGCCATACGCAGCGCAATCAGATTTGCCAGCGAGCCGGGCAGCAGCCCAAACCCGCCGATGTTCACCGCCCAGGCCAGGAGCGTATCGGGCGGAACATAGTTGAGCAGCAGAATGGTGGACGGTACGTTGCTGATAAACTGCGACAAGCCAATCGCCGTCAGCCACAGTCCCGGCTGAGACAGCGTACTAACGCTGTGCAGAACGTTCTGCAGTACCGGAAGCTGGATAAGAAGATGCACATCAATAAACATCGCCATAAAGACCAGCAGCAGCGTCCAGTCCACGCTCACCAGCACGCGACGCGCCAGGACGACAAACCCCGCGGCAACGAGCAGGACGCCCGCCAGCTCATACTTCAGCTCCAGCGCGAACAGAAAGACGATGTATAACCCGAGACAGCTCCACACCAGGCGCGGCTGCCACTGCGGGCCGGTTGTGCCACTGTGGTACTGCAGCTTTTTATCCGGAAACGCGAACCAGCATACCGCCAGCAGCGACAGCATCATCACCAGCGCCAGAGGGGCCATCTGCCAGGTAAAGGCGGCGAACGACAGACCGGACCGTCCCCACAGAAGGATATTTTGCGGGTTGCCGATTGGCGTCAGAAGCGAGCCTGCATTGACGGCCAGCGCTTCAAAGATGATCAGCCGGCTGACCGGGATCTCGCACAGCTTACGCAGCGTGAGCGTGAGGGGCACGATGATAAACAGCGCCACATCGTTGGTCAGAAACGTCGACAGCACCGCGGCGGAGAACACCATAAACAGGGACAGCCTGCGCTCGGTGGCAAAGCGGCGCACCATTTTACGGCCCAGAACGTCAAAGTAGCCGCTCAGCTCGACCCCTTTGGTGAGCATCATTAAACCGCTCAGGGTAATGATGGTGCGCCAGTCAATTGCGGCGGGCCAGGCGTGTGGCGCAAAAGGCACAAAGAGGCTTAACGCTGCGCCAATGATTAATAAGAGATGGAAGAAACGATCGCGTGCCAGGGCCTGCAGTCCGGGGATTTTCATTCGGCGGAGGGACCATATTTAAGGGTAAATTCGCGAAACTTCACCAGCGTCTCTTCGCTGACGTGGTGTTCCATGCCTTCCGCATCCCGGCGGGCAATCTCCGGGCTGACGCCCAGCACCAGTAAAAAATTCTCGACAAGCTGATGGCGCTCGCGGCTCTCCTGCGCGAGTTTCTCCCCTTCCGGCGTCAGAAAAACACCGCGCCAGGGGATCATTTCAATTAAGCCCACGGAAGCCAGGCGTTTTAACATTTTAGCGACAGTTGGCTGTGAAACCCCCAGCCTGGCGGCCATATCGACCTGGCGCGCTTCACCGACCTCACGAATCAGATCGGAAATGAGTTCAACATAATCATCAATCAGTTCACGCCGGTGCGCTTCACGGACCTGGCGAAAACCTTCGACATGTTCTTCAACATTCACCAGTTGCGTCGTTTTCCTCATTGTCGGATGACCTGCGCGACGGTTCATTGTACTTCCTCAGTGGGGTGACGCTTCCAGCGCCCGGTTTGGAGAGCGCACATTGTAAACCATAGCTCCGCAAGCACAAAAAATTAACGAAATAGCCATAGCTATACAATATAGCCTGTGCTATATCTGTATGTAATGCAGTCACCCTTCACGGATCGAAGGGATCAAAACTCAGGAGGTCTTATGAACGAATTCAAGAGGTGCATGACCGTGTTTACCCACTCTCCCTTTAAAGTGCGCTTAATGCTGTTGAACATGCTGTGCGATATGTTTAACAACAAACCGCATCAGGACGACAAACCTTCCCACTAAGCGGCGTTGCGGTACGCCGCTTCATTTTCCCGTCACAATCTCGCTGTAAACTGGCTTCCAGCCGCCTTATTCCCGATCTTTTTTACGGATTTGCAATCCCCTTCGCAAAACATCTGCTTAGCAACTGTTGATATTATTTAGCGCTCGCACTATCTTCTTGCAGCCCTGCACAATTTGCGGCTCGCTGAAGCGGACCCTCATTCCCTCTCCACGCACTGTCAGGCAGGTTATGACCCTTGACGCCAGGGTGAGCACATGGCGTTTTCATCCATGATAGTGACCTATGAATGTAACCCTGATAGATACCGTTGTGACCCGCAGCCGGGCCTTAAGCCCGTGGACGGGTTTTTACTTTTTGCAGTCATTGCTGATTAACTTTGCGCTGGGTTATCCCTTTAGTCTGCTCTACGCGGTGGCTTTCACCTGCGTTCTGCATGTGCTGTGGCGAACCGCACCGCGCGTGCAAAAAGCATTAATCGGGATCTGCTCGCTGGTCGCTGCACTCTATTTCCCGTTTGGTCAGGCTTACGGCTCGCCAAACTTTAATACCCTGCTGGCGCTGCACTCGACCAATATGGAAGAGTCAACGGAGATCCTGACGATCTTCCCGTGGTACAGCTACGTGGTCGGGATCTTTATCTTCGCGTTGGGCGTCATCGCCATCCGCCGTCAGCCGGGCGAGAAAAAACCCTGGGGTAAGATCGAAATACTCTGTCTGGTGTTCAGCGTTGCCGTGGCGTTTGTCGCTCCCATCCAGAATATTCCCTGGGACGGTAAGCTAAGGCTCACCAATATCGGCTATCCGGTTTTCCGCTTCGTGAAGGACGTCGTTGTCAATAATAAAGAGGTTCTCGACGAGCAGGCGCGCATGGCTGAGCTTTCCAATATGAAAGACACCTGGAACGTGCTGGCCGTTAAGCCGAAATATCACACCTATGTGGTGGTGATTGGCGAAAGTGCACGTCGCGATGCAATGGGAGCCTTCGGCGGACACTGGGATAACACACCGTTTGCCAGTTCGGTTAAAGGCACGCTGTTTACCGATTATGTCGCGGCCAGCGGCTCGACGCAGAAATCGCTCGGCCTGACGCTTAACCGGGTCGTCGACGGCAAACCTCAATATCAGGATAATTTTGTCACCCTGGCAAACCGCGCGGGTTATCAGACCTGGTGGTTCTCCAATCAGGGGCAGATTGGCGAATACGATACGGCCATCGCCAGTATCGCCAAACGTGCCGACGAAGTGCAGTTCCTGAAGAACGGCGACTTTGAAGCCGACAAAAACACCAAAGACGAAGCGCTGTTGAAAATGACGGCACAGGTCTTCGCCACTCCGCGCACCCAGCCTCAGCTGATCGTCCTGCACCTGATGGGGTCGCACCCGCAGGCCTGCGATCGGACCGGCGGGAAGTACGCGGAGTTCGTGCAGTCCAAAGAGACCTCTTGCTATCTCTACACCATGACGCAAACCGACGACCTGCTGAGCAAGCTGTACGATCAGCTACGCAATACGGGCGACAGCTTCTCCATGGTCTATTTCTCGGATCACGGGCTGGCGTTTAAAGAGCGTGGTAAAGAGGTGCAGTACCTGGCGCACGATGACAAGTTCCAGCAGAACTTCCAGGTGCCGTTTATGGTGCTGTCGAGTGACGATAAAACGCATCGCGTGATTAAAGCACGCCGTTCGGCAAATGATTTCCTGCAGTTCTTCTCGCAGTGGACGGGAATTACAGCCGAGCAGATAAAAACGGCTTACCCGTTTGTCTCTAACAAGAAAGCTCCCCCAGTGTACGTTACCAACTTCAAGTTACAGAAAGTTGACTATAACCATCTGGGTACGGATATTTTTGATATTAAGAGTAAGTAATTGCCGTCTCGTGCGGACTGATGCCCTCACCCTGGCCCTCTCCCACAGGGAGAGGGAACAAACACTAAAAACGGCAACCTGGGGTTGCCGTTTTGCTTTTACCTTCAAAAAAAAAATCCGCCACAGTGGGCGGATTTTTTATTTAATCACCGAAGTGATTAGAAGCGGTAACCTACGCCAGCGATCCAGGTGCCAACGTCAACGTTGCGGATACGGCTCTGCTCATAGGAGAAGTCCAGAGCAACGTCCTGGATTGGGTTGAACTGCAGGCCCGCGCCATAGGAGAAACCGTAGTCGCTGTTGCTTGCAGTGCGGCTTTCGCTCAGGTTTTCAGTCTGCTGGAATTTACCGTAGCCAACACCTACAACACCGTAGATGCTTGCCCAGTCGTTCAGACGGTAAGCTGGACCAGCGGTGATGCCGTAGTACTGGCCTTTGTTGTATGCGCCGTTTTCAGAACGATCTTTCTCGGTGTAGGTGAAAGAACCGATCACGCCCAGTGGGTTGTTATCCTGCTCGTAGCGATACTTCAGGTTGAAACCGTTAGCTTTGTTCATCACGCCCTGATAGTCGCTCTGAGCGTAACCACCAGTAACAGTAGAAGTAGCAGCTACAGCGGTACCTGCGGATACAGCCAGTACAGCGGCCAGTGCTGAAAGACATGCAATTTTTTTCATAACCACCTCAAATGTGCTTCAAGTAAGTCCGTAAGTTTTAAATATATCAAAAAATTTGCGAAACTCTTTGTGATTCGTGATGTCTAATGAAACCTTTCCTGTAACAGAACGTTTCCAACGTAAGCTATCTCTTTCAAATCACATGCAATTTTCACTACTAAATGCGCATAGTGCGCGTCTGCGCCGTTACATTCATCCAGATTATTCCTAATCTATCAGGCGATAAATCCACCAGCGCTTAACCATTTTACGGATTTGACGTGGTTTTTTTTCAACAGCGCCTCAACCGTTGCCGTTTATTTCCTTTACACTGCAACCTTTACCTCATTCGACATAAGCTGACAGGAGAAAGGATGCCTGGGTTATCCCGCACGTCGTCGGTCTGGTTGCCGGTCGCAGTCATACTCATTGCCATGTTGTCCATTCAAAGCGGTGCTTCGCTTGCAAAATCGCTTTTCCCGCTGGTTGGCGCGCCTGGGGTCACCGCTCTGCGTATCGTGCTGGGCACGGCCATATTGGTAGTCATTTTCAAACCCTGGCGTCTGCGCTTCAAAAAGGAGCAACGTTTACCCCTGCTATTTTATGGACTTTCCCTCGGGGCAATGAACTATCTGTTCTACCTCTCTATTCAGACGATACCGCTGGGGATCGCCGTCGCGCTGGAGTTTACCGGCCCGCTGGCGGTGGCGCTTTTCTCCTCGCGACGTGCGGTCGATTTTATCTGGGTCGTGTTAGCCGTTCTGGGCTTATGGTTCCTGCTGCCGCTGGGCCAGAGCGTCGCTGAGATTGATCTGACGGGCGCAGCCCTGGCGCTGGGTGCTGGCGCCTGCTGGGCCGTCTATATACTTACGGGCCAGCGTGCAGGAGAAGAGCACGGTCCGGCGACCGTCGCGTTAGGTTCCCTGATCGCAGCCATCGTCTTCGTGCCTATCGGCATGGCGCAGGCGACCGAATCTATCTGGCAATGGTCCGTCATGCCCATCGGGCTGGCGGTCGCGATTCTCTCTACCGCACTCCCCTACTCTCTGGAGATGATTGCCCTTACGCGTCTGCCGACGCGTATATTTGGCACCCTGATGAGCATGGAGCCTGCGCTAGCCGCCATTTCCGGAATGGTGTTTCTCGGCGAAACCCTGACATTGACCCAGACGCTGGCGCTCTGCTCGATTATCGCGGCATCAATGGGCTCGACGCTCACCATGCGCCCGGAACCTAAAGTTGAGAAAGTGGATATCAGCTAAGGCCATATATTCTGCATGGCTTCCATGCCATGCAGAATAAAGGCCAGAAAGACAGACGTTATAATTTCTTACACACTTTGTTCTATTTTCGAAATATCCCTCTGCGTTTACATCCCCATCCAGCAATTAAGATTGATCTGTATCAATTTAAAAATTACCCATTAATTTCAAGAAATTAAATTCTCAACCCACTTCTCGCTATTAAACCGATAGGCATAGCCAAACCGCAGAGAAAAAATCCGGTGCTATACTTAGTTCCGTAATTACCTGGGACATAAACATCAAGAGGATATGAGATTATGAGTACCGCTAAACTGGTGAAAACGAAAGCGTCTAATCTGCTTTATACCCGTAACGATGTATCGGATAGCGACAAAAAGGCGACCATTGAGTTGCTGAATCGCCAGGTGATCCAGTTCATCGATCTTTCGCTGATCACCAAACAGGCCCACTGGAATATGCGCGGTGCAAACTTTATTGCCGTTCATGAAATGCTGGATGGCTTCCGCACAGCACTGGTTACCCACCTCGATACGATGGCTGAACGTGCCGTTCAGTTAGGCGGCGTAGCGCTGGGCACCACGCAGGTGATCAACAGCAAAACGCCACTGAAGAGTTATCCGCTGGATATCCATACCGTTCAGGATCACCTGAAAGAGCTGGCGGACCGCTACGCGATTGTGGCCAATGACGTGCGCAAAGCGATCGGCGAAGCCAAAGACGAAGATACCGCAGACATTTTCACTGCCGCCTCCCGCGACCTGGACCAGTTCCTGTGGTTTATCGAATCTAACATCGAATAATTCATACGAATTTTCTATCAAACCCTCGCCCTCCGGTGAGGGTTTTGCACATCTATGGTGCACAGTTTTTGTCTGCACACCTGCAAAAGTGAACGAAATGTAATAATCACCTCACACAACCGTTAACGGAAGATTGTTTTTTCGTCAGAATTTACGCTAAATATCTCCCCGTCAGTTGAGCCAAACGAAACGCACCAAAACGGTGCTCTACTTTGGTGCAATAAAGCCTCATTGCCCCATTTATTGTGCAATGCATGACATCATCCCCTTTGCAAAACAATAGCTTGTAAAGTTGGCACGATTTTTTCATTGTGCCACCTGTTCTCGCAGGGGATCGCCCCGTGGATATAAAAGGAAATGCTATGAAGTCTGTATTAAAAGTTTCACTGGCTGCACTTACCCTGGCTTTTGCAGTGTCCTCTCAGGCTGCCGACAAACTGGTTGTGGCGACCGACACGGCGTTCGTTCCGTTTGAATTCAAACAGGGTGATAAATACGTTGGTTTTGATGTGGATCTGTGGGCCGCTGTCGCAAAAGAACTCAAGCTGGATTACACCCTGAAGCCTATGGACTTCAGCGGCATCATCCCGGCACTGCAAACCAAAAACGTTGATCTGGCGCTGGCAGGCATCACCATTACCGATGAACGTAAAAAAGCGATCGACTTCTCTGACGGCTACTACAAAAGCGGCCTGCTGGTCATGGTAAAAGCCGATAATAACGACGTAAAAAGCGTGAAAGATCTCGACGGCAAAGTGGTGGCAGTGAAGAGCGGCACCGGTTCTGTTGATTACGCGAAAGCAAATATCAAAACCAAAGACCTGCGTCAGTTCCCGAACATCGACAACGCGTACATGGAACTTGGCACCAACCGTGCTGACGCTGTTCTGCACGACACGCCTAACATCCTGTACTTCATCAAGACAGCCGGTAACGGCAAGTTCAAAGCCGTTGGCGAGTCTCTGGAAGCGCAGCAGTACGGTATCGCGTTCCCGAAAGGCAGCGACGACCTGCGCACGAAAGTTAACGGCGCGCTGAAAACGCTGAAAGAGAACGGCACCTATAACGAAATCTACAAAAAATGGTTCGGTACCGAGCCTAAATAATAAGACGTAAAAATGACGTTCACTCGGGGGCGACCTTTCGCCCCTGCTATTTTTGAAACACGGTAACAGTAACAGGAAATTATCATGCAGTTTGACTGGAGCGCCATCTGGCCTGCCATTCCACTCTTGCTTGAAGGCGCTAAAATGACCCTGTGGATTTCGGTCCTGGGTCTGGTTGGTGGGTTGATTATCGGTCTTGTCGCCGGTTTCGCCCGCACCTACGGCGGCTGGATCGCAAACCACATCGCACTGGTTTTCATCGAAGTGATCCGCGGCACGCCTATTGTCGTGCAGGTCATGTTCATCTACTTCGCCCTGCCTATGGCGTTCACCGACCTGCGCATCGACCCGTTCAGCGCAGCCGTCGTCACCATTATGATCAACTCAGGCGCCTACATTGCGGAAATCACCCGCGGTGCGGTGCTGTCGATTCATAAAGGTTTCAGTGAAGCCGGTCTGGCGCTAGGTCTTTCTCGTCGCGAAACGATCCGCCACGTTATTCTGCCGCTGGCGCTGCGTCGCATGCTGCCGCCGCTCGGTAACCAGTGGATCATCAGCATTAAAGATACGTCGCTGTTCATTGTTATCGGCGTGGCAGAGCTGACCCGCCAGGGGCAGGAGATCATTGCTGGCAACTTCCGCGCGCTGGAAATCTGGAGTGCGGTAGCCGTTGTCTACCTGATCATTACTCTGGTTCTGAGCTTCGTTCTGCGTCGTCTTGAAAGAAGGATGAAAATCCTGTGATTGAATTTAAAAACGTTTCCAAGCACTTTGGCCCAACCCAGGTGCTGCACAATATCGATCTGAACATCAAACAGGGTGAAGTGGTGGTGATTATTGGGCCATCCGGCTCCGGTAAATCCACCCTGTTGCGCTGCATCAACAAGCTGGAAGAGATCACCAGCGGCGATCTGATCGTCGACGGCCTGAAGGTAAACGACCCGAAAGTGGACGACCGTCTGATTCGTCAGGAAGCGGGCATGGTGTTCCAGCAGTTCTACCTGTTCCCGCACCTCACGGCGCTGGAAAACGTGATGTTTGGCCCGCTGCGCGTGCGCGGTGCCAGCAAAGCGGCGGCGGAAGCGCTGGCAAAAGATCTGCTGGCGAAAGTCGGCCTGGCAGAACGTGCGCACCACTTCCCTTCCGAGCTGTCCGGGGGTCAACAGCAGCGTGTGGCGATTGCCCGCGCCCTGGCGGTCAAACCGAAAATGATGCTGTTTGATGAGCCTACTTCCGCACTCGACCCGGAGCTGCGCCACGAGGTGCTGAAAGTCATGCAGGATCTGGCGGAAGAAGGGATGACGATGGTTATCGTGACCCACGAAATCGGCTTTGCTGAAAAAGTGGCGTCCCGCCTGATCTTTATTGATAAAGGCCGTATCGCGGAAGACGGTAACCCGCAGGAATTGATTGCGAACCCGCCGAGCCAGCGTTTGCAGGAGTTCCTGCAGCACGTCTCCTGATCCATCGCTTTACGCTAAGCCGGGCTTGCCCGGCTTTTTTACGCCAGATTGTTCCCAAAAATCCCCCTCCTCGCCCCGACTTCTATACTTATCATTTTGTTCGACATTTTCACCGGAGGACGCCGTGCCGTGGATCCTGCTGCTGTTGATTAGCCTGTTTAGTGCGCCTTCGTTCGCCGTCGCGATCCCCGGCGTCACCACCGGAACCCCTGCGACCCAGCAAAATACGCCGCCTCCGGAACCCGATGTTGAACAGAAAAAAGCCGCCTACGGTGCGCTTGCCGACGTCCTTGAAAACGACACCTCCCGGCAGGAGCTCATTGGCCAGCTGCGCAAAGCCGCCGCCACGCCGCCGCAAGAGTCGGTGCCAACCCTCACCCCGCCGCAGGTTGAGGAGCAAAAAACGGTGCTGGAAAACGTCACCGACGTGAGCCGCCACTATGGGGAAGCGCTCTCCTCACGCTTCGCTCAGCTGTACCGCAACCTGATTGGCTCACCGCACAAGCCGTTTAACCCGCAAACGTTTACCGCCGCCGCCACGCAGTTCCTGATGCTGGCGGGTGCGGTATTTCTTTTTTACTGGCTGGTGCGCCTGTGCGCGTGGCCGCTGTACCGCAAAATGGGGCAATGGGGACGCAGGAAGAATCAGCATAAAAGCAGCTGGCTGCACCTGCCGTTGATGATAGCCTCAGCGTTTATCATCGATTTACTGCTGCTGGCGTTGACGCTGTTTTTAGGCCAGATGCTGGCCGACAGGCTGAATGCAGGCAACAAAACCATCGCCTTCCAGCAGTCGCTTTTCCTGAATGCCTTTGCCCTGATTGAGTTCTTCAAGGCGCTGCTGCGGTTACTCTTTTGTCCGCACGTGCCGGAGCTGCGGCCTTTCTCCATTCGGGATGCGAGCGCGAAGTACTGGGCGCTGCGCCTGAGCGTGCTCAGCGGGCTGATTGGCTACGGCCTGCTGGTTGCCGTGCCGATCATCTCCAACCAGGTGAACGTCCAGTTTGGCGCGCTGGCAAACGTGCTGATCATGATCTGCATTACCGTCTGGTCGCTGTACCTCATCTTCCACAATAAAAAAACCATTACCCAAAGCCTGCTGAATCTGGCCGATCGCTCCCTCTCGTTCTTTAGCCTCTTTATTCGCGCGTTCGCCCTGGTGTGGCACTGGCTGGCAAGCGCTTACTTCATCGTGCTGTGCTTCTTCTCGCTGTTTGACCCGGGCAATAGCCTGAAATTTATGATGGGGGCGACGTTCAAAAGCCTGGCCATTATCGGCATCGCGGCCTTTGTGTCGGGGCTGCTGTCGCGCTGGATCTCGAAAACCATCACCCTGTCGCCGCAGGTCCAGCGTAATTACCCGGAACTGCAAAAGCGGGTAAACGGCTGGATGTCGGTATCGCTCAAAGTGGCGCGCATTCTCACCGTCTGCGTGGCGATTATGCTGCTTCTGAATGCGTGGAGCCTGTTTGATTTCTGGAACTGGCTGCACAACGGTGCGGGTGAAAAAACGGTCGATATCCTGATTCGCATCGCGCTGATCCTCTTCTTCTCCGCCGTCGGCTGGACGCTGCTGGCGAGCCTTATTGAGAACCGCCTGGTATCGGATATTCACGGCAGACCCCTGCCCAGCGCGCGGGCAAGAACGCTGCTCACTCTGTTCCGCAACGCGCTGGCGGTCATTATCAGCACCATCACCATTATGATCGTGCTGTCGGAAATCGGCGTGAATATCGCCCCGCTGCTGGCGGGTGCCGGTGCCCTGGGGCTGGCCATCTCCTTCGGCTCACAAACGCTGGTGAAGGATATTATTACCGGCATCTTTATTCAGTTTGAGAACGGGATGAACACGGGCGATCTGGTAACCATCGGGCCGTTAACCGGCACCGTGGAGAGGATGTCCATCCGTTCGGTTGGCGTGCGTCAGGACACCGGGGCCTACCACATCATCCCCTGGTCTTCCATCACCACCTTCGCCAACTTTGTGCGCGGGATTGGTTCCGTTGTGGCGAACTATGATGTGGATCGCCACGAGGATGCGGACAAAGCGAAGCAGGCGCTGCGCGATGCGGTAGAAGAACTGATGCAGATGGAGGATATTCGCGGGCTGGTGATCGGAGAGCCGTCATTTGCCGGCATCGTCGGGCTGACGAACACGGCGTTTACCCTGCGCGTGTCGTTCACCACCCAGCCGCTGAAGCAGTGGACGGTGCGCTTTGCCCTCGACAGCATGGTGAAGAAACACTTCGATCTGGCGAACGTGCGGATGCCCGTGCAGACCTATCAGGTATTGCCGCCGCCCGCATCGCCGCTCCCTCCGCAGGAGCCGACGCTGTAACCTGGTTGCCGGGGGGCGGCTTCGCTTTACCCGGCCTACGACGGAGTGCTATTTGCGACGTTTGTTGTTGTCCATAAACGTCCAGGCGATAAAGCGGCTCTGTTTCTGGCCCTGCGCCATCTCTTTTTTCACCACTTTTACGGCGCCCGCTTCGGTCAGCGCGCGGTAGAGCGGCGGCAGGTTATCCCCGCGGGAAACCAGCGTCGTGAACCACTTCACCTGACGGCCAAACTGTTTACTTTCCGCAATCATGCGCAGGATAAACGCCACTTCGCCCCCGTCGCACCAGAGCTCCTGCTGCTGTCCGCCGAAGTTCAGCGCGGCGTCTTCAGCCTGACCCAGGTTACGTCGCTTGCGCTCGCTGCCCGCACGGGCCGATGCCGCCGAATCATGGAACGGCGGATTGCACATCGTGGCGTCATAGCTTTCGTTTTTGTGAATAATGCCGTTGAAGATCGACGCCGCGTCTTTCTGACGACGCAGGCGAATGGCGCGGCTTAATCCCGGGTTAGCGCTGATAATCGCCTGGGCGCTGGCAAAGGCCTCGTCACCGATTTCGCTTCCGGTAAAGCGCCACTGATATTCATGCGCGCCGATCAGCGGGTAAACCAGGTTCGCCCCGGTGCCAATATCCAGAATGGTGGCCTGCTGTGGAACGACACCCTCATTGCCTTCGGCAAGAAGGTCGGCAAGGTGATGAACGTAATCCGCGCGGCCCGGCACGGGTGGACAAAGAAAGCCTTCCGGAATATCCCAGTGAGCCACACCGTAAAAATGCGCCAGCAGGGCTTTGTTCAGCATTTTAACCGCCTGCGGGTCGGCAAAGTTAACCGAGGGCTCACCCGCTGGGGTCTGAACAAGATAGTCCTGCAGCGGCGGGCAGCTCAGGCATAACGCGTTCATGTCGTAGCGGCTGCGGTGGCGATTTCGCGGGTGCAATCCCGGCTTTTGGGCAGTCATGGCATTCTCCTTTAAACAGCGGCGTAAGATACCCTTTGCTGGCCCAACGGTAAATCTTTCTCTTCGGTGTTCAAAAAGTCGCCATAAATCAAACACCTTTATGTCTATGATCCGTCAGCGAATTGTCAATTTATATCGTTCAAAAAATAAGCAGATCATCATCAAATATTTGCGCTAAGTCACACTCGTCAGGCTTCTAAACTTAAAGGGAATCACCTGTTGTTTCCTCATGAGGATGTGATTATGAAAAAGTACCTGACCCTTGCTGTTATCGCAGCCGCCCTCGCGACCGCGTCCTTCTCTGCCATGGCCGTTCAGTCACTGACCCAGAGTACCGATACGAGCCAGCTACGCCCTGCGGGCACCGTTTCGGTAAGCCGTGCCAGTAACCTTGACGATCTGCAGGCTAAGCTCGCCGAAAAAGCCCGTCAGGAAGGTGCAAAAGGCTTCGTGGTGAACTCCGCTGGCGGAGATAACCATATGTACGGCACTGCGACCATCTATAAATAAGCTATCTCTTCCACAAGACTGCATCTGCCCGCCGGGTGCAGTTCTCTTCTCCCTTCGCCTTGATTGTTCATTTTTTAACCCCATAGTAAACGTATGGCCTAAACCGATTTCAGGAGGACGCTATGGCTTCCGGCTGGGCAAATGACGACGCTGTTAACGAACAGATCAACAGTACAATTGAAGATGCGGTTGCGCGTGCCCGCGGTGAAATTCCGCGCGGCGAAAGCTTAACGGAATGCGAAGAATGCGGAGAACCTATTCCGGAGGCGCGCCGAAAAGCCATCCCCGGCGTGCGGCTTTGCATTACGTGTCAGCAGCATAAAGATTCGAAAAACTCATCACACTCAGGATATAATCGCAGAGGTTCGAAAGACAGCCAGTTACGTTGACTTTGCTTTACCAAAGCTAACCGAGCCCGCGCGTTCCTTTACGCTCACGGTTTTTAGCCAGACGCGTAGCAAAACGTGCCCTTCGTATCGCTTCTGTAAAGCGCATCCGCAAGAAGTGTAAAGCGGCACTTTGAATTTATTAATATTCAATAAGTTATTTGTCATTCAATTTTTTTGAGCAATCACGTCAATTCTCTTCGATTTTATCTCTCGTAAAAAACCGTGATACTTATCACATCGACGGAACATCGTCCCCTTAACAGAAACACCTGCGAGAGATTAATTATGAAAACCATCAAATATGCTGTAGCTGCTGTTGCCCTGTCCGCTCTGTCTTTCGGCGCTTTCGCCGTAGAGCCTGTCTCTTCTACTCAGGCACAGAACATGAACAAAGTTGGTGTGGTCAGTGCTGATGGCGCCACCACGCTGGACGGCCTGGAAGCCAAACTGGCTGAGAAAGCCGCTGCTGCCGGTGCAAGCGGATACACCATTACCTCCGCTAACGGCAATAACAAGCTGAGCGGTACCGCGGTTATCTACAAATAATCGACTGAACGAATGCTGTACCCTCGCCATACCCTCTGGTGAACTGCTCCACCCTCATTGACCCTGTTGTTGTTACCCTTGCTTGCCCGTCCGCCACTGGACGGGCTTTTTTTTTGTCTAGAACGCCTGCGCCACGCGTTCAAGCCCGGCCTGAACGGATTCCACTTCTCCGGTAGCCAGCAAACAGCAGGCCATCTGCAGCTTGATCGAATGCGGAACAGGAACATTGCCGGCAAGGCACTGCTCAATCCAGTGGGCTGTAGTATGGGGATCTTTTGCCTCAGGCAATATCACACCTGTATTCTCTTCCCCGCGCTCAAGAATGGCGCGCGTGCCTGCAGAATCAATCAGCATCACCTGCGGACAGCGCTGCGGGTTCGCATAAACCTCGCCTTCCGTGCCGTGCATCAGTAACGCCCTTGCGCCAATTGCCTCAAAGAACTGCGCCACGCGCGCCACGTATTCCGGGTGCGAGACGCTGGAAAGACGCAGGGCGGCATCTTCACCAAACGGCGTGGCCAGTTTCGCCAGCGTGTGCGCGCTGTTGCGCACGCCCATGCGCCAGCGCATATCGAGCTGCTTTTCCAGCGGCGGGCAGAGCGTGCCGACAGGGATATAAACAGGCTGATGACCATCCAGCTTCGCCTGCGCCTGGCCGGCATGACGCGTTGGCTCAATACCCAGCATCCCGAAAATGGTCTCCGTCAGCACGCGGGTGGGATCTTCGCTAACGCCGTGCACCACCACCGGGAACCCCAGCTTGTGTAACAGGATAGCGAGCAGCGGGGTTAAGTTTGCCTGCTTGCGCGCACCGTTATAGCTCGGGATCACAATCGGCATCGGTTTCGCCACCGGCGGCGTTAAGCGCAGCGTTTGCGCCTGCATGGCTTCATAGAAGCCGCGCATCTCCGCTTCACCTTCGCCTTTGATACGCAGCGCGATCAGAATGCCCCCCATCTCCAGGTCGGGGACGTCGCCCTCCAGCATGCGGGTATAAAGCGCACGCGCGGTTTCATGGTCCAGATCGCGGGCGTGGTTTTTGCCTCTGCCTACCTCTTTGATAATTTTACGATAATCCACGACATTTCTCCTTACAGCAGGTTATCAACAATATAGCCCTGATGATGACTTCGCTGTTAGTTTTTTTGCCCACCCTGCGTTTTTTAATCAATTGTTTTAGTAAGAAAAATTATTTTTCAAGAATTAATTGAATTATTTGGAAGCCGCGCGGGACCTTTCCCGGCCTGAATTTTCTGATTAAATAGCCAGCGGTGAGTAGTTGAGACATAACTTCGAATAATGCGGGATGCAGATGTCGAAAGGAGAAACATACAGGTTTAAATATGAAAAAAGTCACTTTAGGTTTATTCATTGCTGCCGCTTTGGGATGCTCTGCATCTTCTTTCGCAGCATCCACTGGTGAAGGGCAAATTAACTTCACAGGTGAAATTATCGATTCCGCCTGTCAGGTGGTTAACGGCTTAAGCAGTCCGTTGAATGTTGCGCTGGGCAAAGTCTCCAAAACAGCGTTTACCGGCGCAGGCTCTACCAGCACCTTAACGAAATTTGATATTCAGTTAAAAAACTGTCCGGAAACGGTCACGTCGGCAGCCATCAACTTCGGTGGTACGCCAGATGGGGATAATAACACCACGCTGGCCTTGACCCCGGGTGCGACGACGGCAACTGGCGTGGCGATTCAGCTGGTTGATTCTTCCGAACAGCCCGTCAGTTTATATACGCCTTCGAAGCAGTATCCTTTAGCTGCTGGCACGACGGTAAATAATCTGGAGTTTGGCGCACGTTATATACAGACTCAGGCATCGATCACTGCCGGCCAGGCTAACTCAGCGTCTACTTTTACAGTTATTTATAACTGATACGACCAATAAGGAGATATTCGCCTTCACGCGAAGGTTAATATCTCCTCTTTCTTTGAGACAGATTTATGCGACACAGTTATTTATTAAGCGCACTTTTACTGACCGCAGTAACAGCCCATGCAGGTGTGATTATTAATGGCACCCGACTGGTTTATCAGGGAGAGAAAAAAGAGTCTTCGATTGGGATTTCCAATCCGGATGATATTAACTATCTGGTACAGTCCTGGGTGGATACCGGTTTGAAAAAAGGCGGTAAAGCGCCATTTCTGATTACCCCGCCTCTGTTCCGTCTGAACGCTAAAGAAGATAACGTGCTGCGCGTGGTGCGCACCGGCGGAAATATGCCAGAAGATCGTGAGTCGTTGTACTGGTTAAATATTAAAGCCATTCCTTCTTCAAGCCATGAAGAGGGCGTTAATACATTACAAATAGCCATTAATACACGTATTAAATTGCTGTATCGCCCTGCATCGATTAAAGGCAAACCCGAAGAAGTGGCAGATAAACTGGAATGGCACCGCGAAGGCAATGATCTGGTGGTAAACAACCCTACGCCTTTCTATATGAATTTCCAGAGCGTAACGCTGAACGGCCAAAAAGTGGCAAAAGCTACCTGGGCTGTGCCAGATACCTCTACCCGCTTTGCCCTTCCGGCAAATATGAACGGTAACACCGTAAGCTGGTCGGTCATTAACGATTACGGAAGCATCAGTAAAACCTGGTCTGCATCCGTTCGTTAATACTCTATTCAACGCCTGGATAATCATGTACAGCACAACTAAGCCGCTATTACGTCGACTGCGTGAAATGCTGCCCACTTTTTGTGGGATAGCGGTGACATGCTGCGCGCTCCAGGCCCACGCTGATGATTATTTTAACCCTGCCCTGCTGGATATTGATAATCCAGAGCAGGCAAAGACCGATCTCTCTGTTTATGAAAATGGTCCCGGTCAGGCGCCGGGTAAATATCAGGTCGCGATGTTCGTCAATAACAATAAAATCGACACCCGTGACGTCCTTTTTACATTACAAAAAGATGCGCTGGGAGATGATTCCCTGCAGCCCTGCCTGAGTCTGGATGAATTAACGCATCTGGGCATCAAAACCAAAGATTATCCAAAGCTGGCGGCAAAAGGGGAATGCGCGGATCTCAGCGCCATCCCTTCGGCCTCGGCGACTTTCCGTATCAAAAACCAGCAACTACTGCTGAGTATTCCCCAGTCGGCGCTGGGCCAGGTGCCTCGCGGCTATATCGATCCGAAAGAGTATGACGAAGGGATCACCGCGGGCATCCTGAACTATAGCGTTAACGCCAGCCAAAGCCACGCCCGCCAGCATGGGAAAGCGGACAACAGCAGCCAGTTTATTAACCTGCGCCCCGGTTTTAACACCGGTGCCTGGCGCGTGCGAAATTACAGCACCTGGAACCACAATTCGGATGGCGGTCAGGGCGACGGCAAGCTGACCCCGGTCTATACCTATGCCCAGCGCGATATCGTGGGGCTGAAGAGCGAGCTGACCGTGGGACAGAGCAGCACCCAGGCCGACGTTTTCGACAGTGTCTCTTACACTGGCGCACAGCTGGCTACCGAAAGCGACATGCTGCCGGACAGCGAGCGCGGGTATGCCCCGGTGGTACGCGGTACGGCGCACAGTAACGCCCAGGTGGTGGTTCGCCAGAATGGCTACGTTATCTACCAAAACACCGTCGCCCCCGGCGCGTTTGAGATTAACGATCTCTACCCCACCGGCAGCAGCGGCGATCTGAACGTCACGGTAAAAGAGACCGACGGCAGCGAGAGTCACTTCGTGGTGCCGTTTGCCTCCGTGCCGGTGCTGCAGCGGGAAAAACACCTCAAGTACAGCGTCGCTGCAGGGCGCTATCGTTCATACGATAAAGAGGTTGAGAAGACCCCTTTCGCCCAGGGCAGCGCCATCTATGGCCTGCCACACGGCGTCACCGTTTACGGCGGTACGCAGCAGAGTTCGCATTACCACTCCGCCGCGCTCGGCGCAGGGAAAAACGTTGGAGACCTCGGCGCGTTCTCCGTAGACGTTACCCGCGCCAAAGCGTTACTGAAAAAGCGCAAAACCAGCAATGGGCAATCCCTTCGTCTGCGCTACAGCAAAAATTTTATCGCGACCGGCACTCACTTTTCGCTGGCGGGTTATCGCTACAACAGCAAAGGCTTTTACACCCTGCAGGACACCATGGAGTCCTGGACCAGTGCAAACGACTGGTCCGCTCCACAGCAGCGCCGCGCACGGGCGGAGGCCACCGTCGACCAGACGCTGGGCGAAAAGTGGGGTTCGGTGACGCTAAGCCTGGTGAAAGAGAGTTACTGGAGCCAGCATCAGGATATGACCTCCCTGAGCGTTAACTACAACAATAGCTGGCACGGCGTGAGCTATAGCCTGAGCTACAGCATCAATAAAAACAGCGACGACACGGACGAAGACGGTAAATCCATCAGCTATGACCGACAAATCGGCCTTAACGTGTCGGTTCCGCTCGACCGCTGGCTGCCTAACACCTGGGCAAACTACAGCCTGAACAACGGTAAAGACGGCACCACCCACAACCTGGGCCTGAATGGTACCGCGCTGGAGGGAGACAAGCTGAGCTGGAACGTTCAGCAGGGACTGGACAGCGCTAATAACAACACCTCCACCAGTATGAATGCGGATTACAAAGGCACCTACGGTGAAGTGCGCGGCGGCGTAAGCCAGGACAGCCATCAGTACACCGTGAACGCCGGGATCCAGGGCGGCATCGTCGCCCACTCTGACGGCGTCACCTTCGGTCAGACCCTGGGCGAAACCGTGGTGCTGATTAAAGCGCCGGGAACGCACGGCACGCACGTTACTAACCAGACGGGCGTGGAAACGGACTATCGCGGCTATACGCTGGTGCCCTTTGTCACTCCGTGGCGTCACAACCCAATTTCGCTGGATACCGAGACGCTGCCAGACGATGCCGACGTGACACACGCCTCGCAGACGGTAACACCAACGCGCGGCGCGATAGTTCGCGCCAGCTTCGATACTCGCGTGGGCAACCGCGTCTTAATGACGCTGGCCTGGAAAGACAAACCGCTGCCCTTTGGCGCAACGGTCACCACGGAAGACAAGAGCAGCGAATTTATCGTCGGTAACGACGGCCTGGTGTATCTCACCGGACTGCCGCAGCAAGGACGCCTTTTCGTTTCCTGGGGCAAGGAGGCGAGCGAACATTGCGTCGCCGATTACGCCCTGACGCAAGAGAAGGATGACACCAACATTATTAACGCTGCCGCGCAGTGTCACTGATTAACACCGGACCGATCATAATGCAGATAGCAAAATCGTTTTTCTTACTTTTAGTTCTGGCGACGGCAGCACTCTTTATGCCGCACGCAAAGGCCAACTGTGTCTCACCAAATTTACCAGCGCTGCTATCGTTATCGTCTATTTCAGTACCTACCAGCCTTCCCGTGGGAGAGACCATCCCGGGAACGGAACGTTCGGCTCACATCGCGGGGGGCTGCTATACAGCCGAAGACGCAGGCCGTCAGATCATTGCCTGTTACCACGGCCTGGGTAGAGAGACTCCCAATATCCCTGGTGTTTATGAGTCGGGTGTTGCCGGGATCGGCGTGTCGCTCCGAAACAGTAAAGGGGAGCGTGTGATGGGAGCAGCAGACCAAATCTGCACAACTAAGTCTTCCGTGGGTCAGGTGTCTGATTCGACGGGTAGCGATGGTTCATTTGCGTTTAGCTTCGACGTCTCGCTGGAACTGGTGAAAACCAGCGAGGTGGTAACCGCCGGTACACTCACATCCAGTAATACACAATTTGGCTTTGGTGTTGAGCAAGTAGAAAGCTTAAGTTATCCAAACACCCTCTCCTACTCAGGTAACGTGGTGGTTAAAGCAGTCACCTGCACCGTATCACCCAAGTCTCTGACCGTCACGCTGGGGGATTTTCCGGTGAGCCGTTTTACCGGTCCGGGAACCCTGGTCTCCCAGTCGGTATTCAATATCGACATGCTCTGCGATCAGGATGTACAGCCGGAAATGATGGTCACCAGTGCCAATGGCTATGAAACGAATTTTCCTGGCGTGATCAAATTAACGCCGGAAAACGGCGTGGCGACCGGCGTGGGGGTGAGAATGCTCTTTAACGGTCAGATACCTGTTTTCGGGCAATATATGGATACCTTTACCGCCTATGCCAATATCCGCTCGCAATATCCCTTCAGCGTCTCTTACCAACAAACCAGTTCGGAGGTGACGCCCGGAACGGCGAATGCCGTCGCAACCATTACGGTGGCCTACAAATGAAAACCTTATTAGCCCTTTTACTCCTTGGAGTGGCCAGCCAGAGCCTGGCGGAAGAGATTCAGCTCGATATTCGCGGAAACATTTACGCCAACGCCTGCCAGGTAGACAGCACCAGCCAGAACCTGACGGTCAATCTGGGCAAAGCGAATACCGGCGATTTTAAGGACGTGGGCGATACCGGACAATGGAATTCATTCGACTTAACCCTGTCGAAATGTCCAACCACTTCCGTGCTGGCCACGGCCACCTTTCACGGTCAGCCAGACAGTATTCATCCGACTAAATTCGCCAGCACCGGAACCGCGAAAGGACTGGCGCTGGAGCTTGCCGACCCGCAGGATCAGATCTCGCTTGCCCCGGACGCCAGCTTCAGCGTGTTGATCAACCAGGACAATCACACGGCGGATTTCCCGCTGGCCGCCCGCTATTACGCCACCTCATTGCCGGTCACGGCAGGAACGTTCAGCAGCGTGGTGCAGGTGACCTTCATTTACCAGTAGGACCGCGCCCCTTAGCACGGAGGCTTTTCTTACGCCCGGAAGTCAATGTTGCCGGGCGTTTTTTTACCTCAGGCACCTCCGGCTGTTCGATCGGGAAGATCGGCAGCGCGTTCAGGAGCCGTTGGCCGTAATTTTTGGTGAGCAGACGTTTGTCATAAATCACCACCTCGCCCCAGCAGCCGTGGCTACGAATCAAGCGCCCAACCTGCTGAATCAGGTTAAACGACGCCGCAGGCAAACTCTGCACTTCAAACGGATAGCGGTTGAGGCTTTTCAGCCATTCCCCCTCGGTGATCACCACCGGGCTGTCGATGGGCGGGAAGGCGATTTTATGGATATGCACCTGCGTCAGGTAGTCGCCTTTCAAATCCAGGCCTTCAGCAAACGACTGCAGCCCCACCAGCACGCTGCGCTCGCCGTTATCAATGCGCTTACGGTGGGTTTCCACCAGCCGGTAGCGCGGCTGATCCCCCTGCACCAGCAGGAGTAAACGCAGATCGGTGACGTGTTCGAGGAAACGCTGCATTGCCCGCCCGCTGGCAAACAGCACCAGCATACCGGGGTACTTTTTACTCTCGACCTGCTCGCGGAAGTAGGCCGCCATTTCCGCGATGTGCTGCTCTTCGTTGTCGATGAGCGGCTCGAATTTCATGCGCGGAATGACCAGCTTGCCCTGCTCGCAGTGGTTAAACGGCGAGTCCAGCGCCACGAAACGGTCGCCCGCTTTCTCTTTTAGCCCGCTCATCTCCTGCAGCCTTGAGAAACTGTTCAGGGAACGCAGCGTGGCAGAGGTGACAACCACGTGCGGCACGCTGCGCCAGATCAGCTTTTCCAGCTGATCTGCCACCCGGATGCCCACGCAGTGGAAAAAGAGGTGCACCTGCCCGTCGCGCACGTCGCGGGTGGCCCATTTGGTGACCGGCGCGCCGGACGCCTGCGCCATCGAGGCCAGCCGCCAGAGCTTACTCTGCGCTTCGAACATCCCCAGCGCGCGGTTCATCTGCAGCAGAACGCGGTGCAGACGCACCACGTCATGCGAGCCGGTTTTCTCGCTGAGATCGTTTAAGAACATCTCCGCCAGCCCGCGCAGCTTTTCCAGATGTTTCGCCAGCTGCTGGCAGATCTCCATCACCTCTTCCGGTAGCTCCCCCATCGCAAAGCGGTGTTCGGCTTCCTGGGCTGCCGGAAGATAAAGATTCAGGATGTTGTTCAGGGATGAGATGAGGCTATAGATCTCTTCACAGTGGTCGCTCAGCCGCTCCGGCACCGCCAGCGGCGGCGTGGTTTTCGGGCGGAACTGCTCCATGCAGGTCGCTACCAGCTTGCAGAAGAGATCCAGCTGCAGGCGGAACCACGGAGCGGTGATTTCGGCGCTCATCTCCAGCGCATCCCGCGCCACGTCCGGCAGATGGTGGCCTTCGTCGAGCACCAGCAGCAGGTTTTTGGGCTCCGGCAGCACCGCTTCGCTCTCGAGCGCCGCCATCACCAGCGCGTGGTTTGCGACCACTACCTCCGCCTCCTGGATCTCACGCCGGGCGACAAAGAACGGGCACTCGCGGTAGTAGTGACAGTTGCGGTTCAGGCAGCTCGCTTTATCGGTGCTGAGCCTGCGCCACAGGTCGTCGCTGATGGCCTGGCTGGTGTGATCCCGCAGGCCGTCCCACTTATAGCCGTCGAGCTCGACTTTGAGTTTTGCACACTGCTCCTGCTCGGCCTTATTGTTTGGCGTCAGCTCGTCATCTAGAAACGCGAGCAGATCCTGCTGATTCGGCTCGCTGCTGGCCAGCGCCGCCAGGTTACGCGGGCACACGTAACGCCCGCGCCCAAAGGCTGCCGTAAACCGCAGGTCGGGGATGATTTTGCGCAGCAGGGGTAAATCCTTGCTGAAGATCTGGTCCTGCAGCGCCACGTTGGCGGTGCTGACCACCAGCGTTTTGTCCTCTTCCCGCGCAATCGCGATGCCAGGAATGAGATACGACAAGGTTTTCCCGACGCCGGTCGGGGCTTCAATCGCCAGATGTCGCCCGTCGTCCCCGGCGAGCGTTTTTGCCACGTCAGCAATCATCTGCCGCTGCGGCGCTCGGGGGATAAAATCGGGGATCTGCTGTTGTAGCGCCTTATACCATGCGCCAATTTGCGCCTTGAGCGCAGCGGTTAAAGCCATCGGAAAACCTGAAATACTGTATAAACAGCCACTATTGTGGCACTTTCTCTTCGCTGCCGCAAAAAGAAAAGCCCGGCTTTACGACCGGGCTTCCAGATTACTGCGGGTTAGCAGGCTTGCGCGGGCGGCGTCGACGCTGCCCTTCTCCTGCCGGTTTCCCTTCGCCGCTGCGCCACGGGTTTTCACCCGCTGGTTTGCTGTCGTTGTTACGACGCGGCGGTTTGCCGGATGATTTCGGCGCGCCGCCTTCGGCACGACGCGGCTGCTGACCGCGACCGCCGCCGCCCTGGCCACGTCCACCGCCGCCCTGACGACCGTTCTGAATCGGCTCGGCTTTGATGGACGGGTCCACTTCGTAACCCGGGGTTTCGATGCGCGGGATCTCTTTCTTCAGCAGGCGCTCGATGTCGCGCAGCAGCTTGTGCTCGTCCACGCAGACCAGAGAGAGCGCTTCACCGGTTGCCGCCGCGCGGCCGGTACGGCCGATACGGTGAACGTAATCTTCCGGCACGTTTGGCAGCTCGTAGTTCACCACGTGCGGCAGCTCTTCAATGTCGAGGCCACGGGCGGCGATGTCGGTCGCCACCAGCACGCGGATGTCGCCGGATTTGAAGTCCGCCAGCGCACGGGTACGCGCGCCCTGGCTCTTGTTACCGTGGATCGCCGCGCTGCGGATGCCGTCTTTATTCAGCTGTTCCGCCAGGTGGTTGGCGCCGTGCTTGGTGCGGGTAAAGACCAGCACCTGCTGCCAGTTGCCCTGACCGATCATCTGGGAGAGCAGTTCCCGCTTGCGCTTTTTATCCACAAAGTGAACGTGCTGCGTCACCTGTTCGGAGGCGGTGTTGCGGCGTGCCACTTCCACTTCCAGCGGGTTATGCAGCAGTTTTTCCGCCAGCGCCTTGATCTCGTCGGAGAAGGTCGCGGAGAAGAGCAGGTTCTGACGACGCGCGGGCAGCTTGGCCAGCACGCGGCGAATGTCGTGGATAAAGCCCATGTCGAGCATGCGGTCGGCTTCGTCCAGCACCAGAATTTCGATGTTATCCAGCTTCACCGCGTTCTGGTGTTCGAGATCCAGCAGACGGCCCGGCGTTGCTATCAGCACGTCCACGCCGCCACGCAGCTTCATCATCTGCGGGTTAATGCTGACGCCACCGAAAACCACCAGCGAGCGGATGTTGAGATAGCGGCTATAGTCACGCACGTTCTCACCAATCTGCGCCGCCAGCTCGCGGGTTGGGGTCAGGATCAGGGCGCGGACAGGACGACGGCCTTTGGCGTGCGGCTGGTTTTTTACCAGCAGTTCCAGCAGCGGCAGGGTAAAACCGGCGGTTTTGCCGGTACCGGTCTGGGCGCTCGCCATCAGGTCACGGCCCTGAAGAACGGCGGGGATCGCCTGCTGCTGGATTGGGGTTGGCTCAACGTAGCCCTGCTCTGCGATCGCGCGCAGAATTTCCGGGTTCAGGCCAAGGGAATCAAAAGACATAAAAACTCCGAACCGCCCCGACCATCACAGGTGTAGTTTTCAGGGAGATATAACGAATAGGGGAGGACAAAAACCACAATGTCGCGAAGGAGCGGAGTGTAGCAGCTTTTGTGACGTGGCGCATAAAATATCCCTCAGCGTTCCCTCGACGTTAGCGGGAATCAGGCATAATCTTAATCAATCGATTGATTAATTCTTAATGCCGCCATGAATACAACACCCACAACAACTAAAGGTGAACAGGCCAAAAATCAGCTTATCGCCGCCGCGCTGGCGCAGTTTGCTGAGTACGGACTGCATGCAACCACGCGCGATATTGCCGCGCTGGCCGGGCAGAACATTGCGGCGATTACCTACTACTTTGGCTCAAAAGAGGATTTATACCTCGCCTGCGCCGAGTGGATCGCCGATTTTATCGGCGCGCAGTTTCACCCGCACGTTGAGGAAGCCACCGCGCTGCTCGGCCAGCCGTCGCCCGATCGCGCCGCCGTTCGCCAGCTTATTCTCAATGCCTGCCACGATATGATCCGCCTGCTGACGCACGACGATACGCTCAACCTGAGCAAGTTTATCTCCCGGGAGCAGCTCTCCCCGACCGTCGCCTACCAGCGGGTACACGATCGGGTGATTGAGCCAATGCACTCGCACCTGACCCGGCTGATCGCCGCCTATACTGGTCGGGATGCCAGTGATACCGAGACAATTTTGCATACCCACGCCCTGCTGGGTGAAATCCTTGCCTTCCGTCTGGGCAGGGAAACCATCCTGTTACGCACCGGCTGGACACAATTTGATGAGGATAAAGCCGCGCAGATTAGCAAGGTCATCGCCTGTCACGTCGATCTGATCCTGCAAGGCTTAACGCAAAGGAGCCTGAAGTCATGAAAAAACCTGTCGCCATCATTCTGGTGGTTGTTGTTTTGCTTGCCGCCGGAGTCGGTGGATGGCTGTGGTATCAGAGCCATCAGGATAAAGGCCTGACGCTGTACGGTAACGTGGATATTCGCACGGTGAACATGAGCTTCCGCGTAGGCGGACGTCTCGCCTCGCTGAGCGTGGACGAAGGCGATGCCATTAAAAGCGGGCAGACGCTGGGGATGCTGGATAAAGCGCCCTATGAGAATGCGCTGCTGCAGGCCAAAGCGGGCGTGTCCGTCGCCCAGGCGCAGTATGACCTGATGCTGGCAGGCTATCGCGACGAAGAGATCGCCCAGGCCGCCGCTGCCGTTAAGCAGGCGCAAGCCGCCTATGACTACGCGCAGAACTTCTACGCGCGCCAGCAGGGATTGTGGAAAAGCCGCACTATTTCTGCCAACGATCTGGAAAATGCGCGCTCGTCCCGCGACCAGGCGCAGGCCACGCTGAAGTCCGCGCAGGATAAATTAAGCCAGTACCACACCGGTAACCGCCCGCAGGATATCGCCCAGGCGAAAGCCAGCCTTGAACAGGCGCAGGCGCAGCTGGCTCAGGCAGAGCTGGATCTGCACGACACCACCTTAATCGCGCCGTCTGACGGCATGCTGATGACCCGCGCCGTGGAGCCGGGCAGCATGCTCAGCGCGGGCAGCACCGTCTTAACGCTCTCCCTGACCCGCCCGGTCTGGGTACGCGCCTACGTTGATGAGCCTAATCTCGGCCAGATGCAGCCGGGCCGCGAGCTGCTGCTCTATACCGACGGTCGCCCGGACAAGCCGTATCACGGCAAAGTGGGCTTTGTCTCCCCTACCGCCGAATTCACGCCGAAAACAGTTGAAACACCGGACCTGCGTACCGACCTCGTGTATCGCCTGCGCATCATCGTGACCGATGCGGACGACGCGCTGCGTCAGGGTATGCCCGTAACCGTAACAGTCAGCGACGGGGAACGACATGAATGACGCGGTTATCCAGCTCAACAATCTGGTCAAACGCTTTAAGGGAATGGACAAGCCTGCGGTAGCTCCGCTGAATTGCACCATCCAGAAAGGCTACGTGACCGGGCTGGTCGGTCCGGACGGCGCGGGGAAAACCACGCTGATGCGGATGCTGGCGGGGCTGCTCAAGCCGGATGAAGGCACGGCCAGCGTGCTCGGTCTTGACCCGATAAAAGACGACGGTGCGCTCCACGCCATGCTCGGCTATATGCCGCAGAAGTTTGGCCTGTATGAAGACCTGACGGTGATGGAAAACCTGAACCTGTACGCCGACCTGCGCAGCGTCACCGGCGAAACGCGGCAAAACACCTTCGCTCGCCTGCTGGAGTTTACCTCCCTCGGCCCGTTCACCGACCGGCTGGCGGGCAAGCTCTCCGGCGGGATGAAGCAGAAGCTGGGGCTAGCCTGCACGCTGGTCGGCGAGCCAAAGGTGCTGCTGCTGGACGAGCCCGGCGTCGGCGTAGACCCGATTTCGCGCCGTGAACTGTGGCAGATGGTGCACGAGCTGGCGGGCGACGGGATGCTGATCCTCTGGAGCACCTCCTACCTCGACGAAGCGGAACAGTGCCGGGACGTGCTGCTGATGAACGAAGGCGAACTGCTTTATCAGGGCGAGCCGACGACGCTGACGCAGAGCATGGCCGGGCGCAGCTTCCTGCTGCACAGCCCGCAGGAGTCCAACCGCAGGCTGCTGCAGCGGGTGCTCAGGCTGCCGCAGGTCAGCGACGGGATGATCCAGGGCCGCTCGGTACGGGTAATTCTCAAAAAAGAGGCCACCGCCGACGATATTCGCCGCGCGCCCGGCATGCCTGAGATCGAAATGGAAGAGACCGCGCCGCGCTTTGAGGACGCGTTTATCGACCTGCTGGGCGGCGCGGGTACCTCAGAGTCGCCGCTTGCCGCCATTTTGCATACGGTGGAAGGCACGCCGGGCGAAACGGTGATTGAAGCCAAATCCCTCACCAAAAAGTTCGGGGAATTCGCCGCCACCGACAACGTCAACTTTGCGGTGAAGCGCGGGGAGATTTTTGGCCTGCTCGGGCCGAACGGCGCGGGAAAATCGACCACCTTTAAGATGATGTGCGGCCTGCTGGTGCCGACGTCCGGCAAGGCGCTGGTGCTGGATATGGACCTGAAGGTCAGCTCCGGCAAGGCGCGCCAGCATCTCGGGTATATGGCGCAAAAGTTTTCGCTGTATGGCAACCTGACGGTCGAGCAGAATCTGCGCTTTTTCTCCGGCGTGTACGGCCTGCGCGGGCGGGCGCAAAACGAGAAAATCCGCCGCATGAGCGACGCCTTCGCGTTAACCAACATCGCCTCCCACGCCACCGACGAGCTGCCGCTCGGCTTTAAGCAGCGGCTGGCGCTGGCCTGCTCGCTGATGCACGAGCCGGATATTCTGTTTCTTGATGAGCCAACATCAGGCGTTGACCCCATTACCCGCCGCGAGTTCTGGCTGCACATCAACAGCATGGTGGAAAAAGGGGTGACCGTGATGGTGACCACCCACTTCATGGACGAGGCGGAGTACTGCGACCGCATCGGGCTGGTGTATCGCGGCAAGCTGATTGCCCACGGAACCCCGGACGACCTGAAAAACCAGGCCGCCGATGATGAAGTTCCGGACCCGACCATGGAGCAGGCGTTTATCACCCTCATCCACGACTGGGATAAGGAGAATGCCCATGCGCAGTAATGCCATTTCCTGGCGCAGGGTGTGCGCGCTGTGCATTAAAGAGACGCGGCAGATCGTGCGTGACCCCAGCAGCTGGCTGATTGCGGTAGTCATCCCCCTGCTGCTGCTGTTTATCTTTGGCTACGGCATTAACCTGGACTCCAGCAAGCTGCGGGTCGGGATTTTGCTGGAGCAGCAGAGTGAGGATGCGCTGGACTTTACTCATGCCATGACCGGATCGCCCTATATTGACGCCACTATCAGCGATAACAGGCAGGAGTTGATCCAGAAAATGCAGGCCGGGAAAATTCGCGGCCTGATCGTCATTCCGGTGGATTTCGCCGCCAATATGGCGCGGGCGAATGCCGACGCGCCGATCCAGGTGATTACCGACGGCAGCGAGCCGAACACCGCCAACTTTGTGCAGGGCTACGCGGAGGGGATCTGGCAGCTCTGGCAGATGCAGCGCGCGGAGGACCGGGGTGAAGAATTTAAACCACTGATCGACGTGCAGACGCGCTACTGGTTTAACCCCGCCGCCATCAGTCAGCACTTTATTATTCCGGGCGCGGTGACGATTATCATGACGGTGATTGGCGCGATCCTGACCTCGCTGGTGATCGCCCGCGAGTGGGAGCGCGGGACCATGGAGGCGCTGCTCTCTACCGAAGTGACGCGCGTCGAGCTGCTGCTCTGCAAGCTCATCCCCTACTACTTCCTCGGCATGCTGGCGATGCTGCTCTGTATGCTTGTCTCAGTCTTTATCCTCGGCGTGCCGTATCGCGGCTCGCTGGTGGTGCTGTTTTTTATCACCAGCCTGTTTTTACTCAGCACGCTGGGCATGGGGCTGCTCATCTCCACCATCACCCGCAACCAGTTCAACGCCGCGCAGGTGGCCCTCAACGCCGCCTTTTTACCGTCGATTATGCTGTCCGGGTTTATCTTCCAGATAGACAGTATGCCTGCGGTGATCCGCGCCGTGACCTATGTTATTCCGGCGCGCTACTTTGTGAGCACGCTGCAAAGCCTGTTCCTGGCGGGGAATATTCCGGTGGTGCTGATCGTCAACACGCTATTTTTAATGGCGTCAGCGGTGATGTTTATTGGGCTGACGTGGATGAAAACCAAACGGCGACTGGATTAAGGAGCGAACATGTTTCACCGATTATGGACGTTGATACGCAAAGAGCTGCAATCCCTGCTGCGCGAGCCGCAAACCCGCGCCATTCTGGTCTTGCCGGTGCTGATCCAGGTTTTACTGTTCCCGTTTGCCGCCACCCTTGAGGTGACCAACGCCACCATTGCCATTTACAATGAAGATAACGGCAAACATTCCGTCGAGCTGACGCAGCGCTTTGCGCGTGCGAAAGCCTTTACCCATATCCTGCTGCTGAAAAGCCCGCAGGAGATCCAGCCCACCATCGACACGCAAAAAGCGCTGCTGCTGGTGCGGTTCCCGGCGGATTTTTCCCGCAATCTGGATACCTTCCAGACCGCGCCGATGCAGCTGATCCTCGACGGGCGTAACTCCAACAGCGCCCAGATAGCGGCCAACTACCTGCAGCAGGTGGTGAAGGATTACCAGCAGGAGCTGATGGAGGGCAAACCGAAGCCCAACAACAGCGAGCTGGTGGTGCGTAACTGGTACAACCCGAACCTGGACTACAAGTGGTTCGTGGTGCCGTCGCTGATCGCCATGATTACCACTATTGGGGTGATGATCGTGACTTCCCTTTCCGTCGCCCGCGAGCGCGAACAGGGCACGCTGGACCAGCTGCTGGTCTCTCCGCTCGCCACCTGGCAAATTTTCGTCGGCAAAGCGGTCCCGGCGCTGATCGTCGCGACGTTCCAGGCCACCATCGTGCTGGGGGTAGGAATTTGGGCCTACCAGATCCCATTCGCCGGTTCGCTGGCGCTGTTTTACTTCACGATGGTGATTTACGGGCTGTCGCTGGTGGGATTTGGACTGCTGATCTCGGCGCTCTGCTCGACGCAGCAGCAGGCGTTTATCGGGGTGTTCGTCTTTATGATGCCCGCGATTTTGCTCTCGGGGTATGTTTCACCCGTCGAGAACATGCCGGTATGGCTACAGGATCTGACGTGGGTAAACCCGATTCGGCACTTTACGGACATCACCAAGCAAATCTATCTGAAGGATGCGAGTCTGGATATTGTCTGGGGAAGTTTGTGGCCGCTACTGGTCATAGCGGCCAGACGGGCTCAGTGGCGTACGCGATGTTTAGACGCAACATTGCGTAGCTTTTTCTCTTTGGTCAGCAGCGAGACGACCGCAGGCCCTGCGAGGATAGCCAGACCCGCCAGGGCCAGCAGCAGGTTGTTTTGCAGCACGCGCGACAGCAGCCAAAGCACGATCATCGCCGCACCAAAATACCAGGTGGTGGTGAGCTCTTCGAGCACATCACCCACCTCGCGCCAGCGCGCTTCATGGTGGCGCTGTAAGAACAGCATCGACAGCACGGTGACGCCATAAAGGACGCATAGCCCCAGGCCAACACGCACCAGCGTGCCGCTCATCCAGCCCATCACCAGTACGGCCACGACCAGTAAATGCAACATTATCTGCCAGCAACTCAGGCCAGTTGCGACACGAACACGTTGTTGCCACTTCATGGCTTCTCTCCTGAAGGATTTTTCTCTGCTTAATCAGACTACCGCACTTTACGGAAAATTCCGTAACGCCGCATCTTTTTGTGACGCCGACTACACTTTATTTTCATTGGGATAGTCACTCAGGAAGGAGCTTATGACTCAAAAAATGCAGCATTTCTCGCTTAAGGTGCTGACGATAAACATTCATAAGGGCTTCACAGCATTTAATCGCCGCTTCATTTTACCGGAGCTGCGCGACGCGGTTCGCACCGTCAGCGCGGATATTGTCTGCCTGCAGGAGGTGATGGGCGCACACGAAGTGCATCCGCTCCACTTTGAGAACTGGCCCGACACGCCGCACTATGAATTTCTGGCCGACACCATGTGGAGTGATTACGCCTACGGCCGCAACGCGGTCTACCCGGAAGGACATCACGGAAACGCGGTGCTGTCCCGCTACCCCATTGAACATTACGAAAACCGCGACGTTTCCGTCGGGGAAAGCGAAAAACGCGGCCTGCTTTACTGCCGCATTACCCCGCCCGACCTCGAGCGACCCGTACATGTCGGCTGTGTTCATCTGGGCCTTCGCGAAGCCCATCGTCAGGCGCAGCTGAAAATGCTGGCCGAATGGGCCAACGCGCTTCCCGAAGGTGAACCGGTGGTGGTAGCGGGCGATTTCAACGACTGGAGACAGCGGGCAAACCATCCGTTGAAAGTGGATGCCGGGCTGGAGGAGATTTTTACTCGCGCCAACGGCAGGCCTGCGCGCACCTTCCCGGTCCGTTTCCCGCTGCTTCGGCTTGACCGCATCTACGTGAAAAATGCCCACGCCAGCAGCCCGACCGCCCTGGCGCTCCTTAACTGGCGACATCTTTCCGACCATGCCCCGCTCAGCGCGGAGATCCACCTATGAAATGTTCCTGGCAGGAAGGCAACCGAATCACGCTGCTGGTCAATGGGGACGAGTATTATCCGGCCGTGTTTAAAGCGATTGACCATGCACAGCAGAAGGTGATCCTCGAAACCTTTATCTGGTTCGAAGACGACGTCGGCAAGCAGCTGCATGGCGTGCTGCTGCGCGCCGCCCGGCGCGGCGTCAAAATTGAAGTATTGCTTGATGGCTATGGCTCGCCGGATCTCAGCGATGCGTTTGTCAATGAGTTGACCTCCGCGGGCGTGGTGTTCCGCTACTACGATCCCGGCCCTCGCCTGTTCGGCATGCGTACCAATCTTTTCCGCCGGATGCACCGCAAAATTGTGGTGGTGGATGAGACGGTGGCGTTTGTCGGCGGCATTAACTACTCCGCTGAGCATATGTCCGACTATGGCCCGGAGGCGAAGCAGGACTACGCCATTCGCATTGAAGGCCCGGTGGTGCAGGACATTTTGCTCTTTGAGCTGGAGAACCTGCCGGGTAAAGAGGCCGTTCGCCGCTGGTGGAGACGCCGCCATCGCCCGGAAGAGAACCGGAAGCCCGGCGAAGCGCAGGCGCTGTTTGTCTGGCGGGACAACGAGGAGCATCGGGACGATATTGAACGTCACTACCTGAAGATGCTGGCCAATGCGAAGCGCGAAGTGATTATCGCCAATGCCTATTTCTTCCCCGGCTACCGTATTCTGCACGCCATGCGCAACGCGGCCCGACGCGGGGTTCGCGTGAAGCTGATTGTGCAGGGCGAGCCGGATATGCCTATCGTCAAAGTCGGCGCACGCCTGCTGTATAACTACCTGGTGAAGGGCGGCGTGCAGATCTACGAATATCGCCGCCGACCGCTGCACGGCAAAGTGGCGCTGATGGACGATCACTGGGCCACCGTGGGTTCCAGCAATCTCGATCCGCTGAGCTTATCGCTCAATCTCGAGGCTAACCTGATCATTCACGATCGCCAGTTTAACCAGACCCTGCGGGATAACCTGCAGGCGCTAATCGTTAACGACTGCGTGCGCGTGGACGAGTCCATGGTCCCTAAACGTACCTGGTGGAACCTGGGCATCAGCGTGGTGGTGTTCCACTTTCTGCGCCATTTCCCGGCCATGGTCGGCTGGCTGCCGGCGCATACGCCTAAACTTGCGCAGGTGGACCCGCCGGTACAACCCGAAATGGAAACCCAGGACCGTATTGAAGCGGAAGACGGAGGCAAACCCTGATGTCGAAATCGCATCCGCGCTGGCGGCTGGCAAAAAAGATCCTGACCTGGCTGTTTTTTATTGCGGTCGCGGTTCTGCTGGTGGTCTACGCGCAGAAAGTTGACTGGGAAGAGGTGTGGAAAGTCATCCGCAACTATAACCGGATGGTGCTGCTGGGCGCTGTGGGGCTGGTTATCGTGAGCTACCTGATGTACGGCTGCTATGACCTGCTGGGCCGTGCTTACTGCGGCCACAAGCTGGCCAAACGTCAGGTTATGCTGGTGTCGTTTATCTGCTACGCCTTTAACCTGACGCTGAGCACCTGGGTCGGCGGCATCGGCATGCGCTATCGCCTCTACTCGCGGCTCGGCCTGCCGGGCGGGACCATCACGCGAATTTTCTCGTTAAGCATCACCACCAACTGGCTGGGCTATATTTTGCTCGGCGGGGTGATCTTCACCATCGGCGTGGTGCAGCTGCCCGCGCACTGGTATATCGATGAGGCCACGCTGCGCATTCTGGGCATCGTACTGCTGCTGATTATCGCCGTTTATCTGTGGGCGTGCGCGTTTGCCAGACGCCGTCATATGACCATTAAAGGGCAAAAGCTGGTGCTACCCTCGTGGAAGTTTGCGGTGCTGCAGATGGCCGTCTCCAGCGCCAACTGGATGGCGATGGGGGCGATTATCTGGCTGCTGATTGGCGAGGACGTCAATTACTTCTTCGTGCTGGGCGTGCTGCTGGTGAGCAGTATTGCGGGCGTGATTGTGCATATTCCGGCGGGGATCGGCGTGCTGGAAGCGGTATTTATCGCCCTGCTGGCCGGGGAGCATGTCTCTCAGGGAACGATTATCGCCGCCCTGCTGGCGTACCGCATGCTGTATTACTTCCTGCCGCTGGCGCTGGCAACGGTGTGTTATCTGGTGCTGGAGAGTCGGGCGAAAAAGCTGAGAGCGAAGAACGAGAAGGCGTTAGCGAAATAAAAGCAAAACGGCAACCTTGTTGCCGTTTTTAGTGTTTGTTCCCTCTCCCGTGGGAGAGGGTCAGGGTGAGGGCACCAGACCGCACCCCGGCAAAACAACCTTAACGACGGTTGCCGAAAATCCGCAGCAGCATCAGGAACAGGTTGATGAAGTCCAGATACAGCGTCAGCGCGCCCAGGATCGCGTATTTGCGCAGGTTTGAACTGTCGCGTACGTCAATCTGCTCGCCGATGTTTTTCAGCTTCTGGGTGTCATACGCCGTCAATCCAACGAAGATAACCACCCCGATGTAGGTCACGGCCCACATCAGCGCGTCGCTCTTCAGCCACAGGTTCACCAGTGACGCCAGCACAATCCCAATCAGCCCCATAAACAGCATGCTGCCGAAGCCGCTCAGATCGCGCTTCGTGGTGTAACCGTAGAGGCTCATCGCACCGAACATCCCGCCGGTGACCACAAACGTGCTGGCGATGGAGGAGTAGGTGTAAACGATGAAAATGCTGGAAAGCGTCAGCCCGGTTAGCGCCGAGTAGAGCATAAACAGCGTAGTCGCCATTCCGGCACTCAGCTTTTGCACCAGACCAGAAAGCACAAACACCAGCGCCAGCTGCGCGATAATCAGCCCAAAGAAGGTGATTTTGCTGGAGAAGATAAACATCATCAGTTCAGGCGTGTTCGCCGCATACCACGCGATAAACGCGGTAAGCAGCAGGCCAACCGTCATCCAGCCGTACACCTGAGCCATATACGTCTGCAGGCCGCTACGGGTCTGCTGTACTATTGAATCGGAACGCGGAAATCGGTCCATGATTCACTCCTGATTAAGTTTAAGTAGACACACACGTTAAGATTAACACATCCACGTAAACCGACTACCAACGGCTGGCGGCTTGTTTATCGCTGTCGCGCGATTCTACCCAGCGGTCACCTTCCGGCGTGGCTTCGCGCTTCCAGAACGGCGCTCTGGTTTTGAGGTAATCCATAATGAACTCCCCTGCCGCAAACGCGCTGCTGCGGTGCGCGCTGGTCACCCCGACGAAGACAATCTCCTCGCCAGGCCACATCTCGCCGATGCGGTGAATAACCGTGACGCGGCCAAGCGGCCAGCGGCCTCGCGCCTCGTCGACAATCTCCGCCAGCGATTTCTCGGTCATCCCCGGATAGTGCTCCAGCGTCAGTGCCTTCACGCTGTCACCGAGGTTGTGGTTGCGCACCTTGCCGGTGAAGGTGACGACCGCGCCGTCCTCATCGCGTTCCGCCAGCCAGCTGTATTCTGTCCCTACGTTAAAACGCTCGGGACTCACCAGAATTCGGGTTTCAGACATCTTAGCCCCCCGTTACCGGCGGGAAGAAGGCCACTTCATCGCCTTCCTTCAGCGGATGGGTGAACTCCACCAGCGTCTGGTTAACGGCGGCCAGCAGCTTGCCTTCGTCCAGCGCCAGCGCCCAGCGGTCGCTTTGTGCCGCCAGATGCGCGCGCAGGGTAGCGACGTTTTCGAAGGACGCGTCCAGCGTCAGGCTGTCGGTATTCACCAGCTCGCGCACCTGGGCAAAAAAGAGCACCTTAATCATGGCTGGCCACCTTAAAATCACCGGATTTGCCGCCGCTTTTCGCCAGCAGGCGAACCGGGCCAATCACCATATCTTTCTGCACCGCTTTGCACATGTCGTAGATGGTCAGCGCGGCAACGGAGGCCGCCGTCAGCGCCTCCATCTCCACGCCGGTTTTGCCGGTTAAGCGGCAAAGTGACTCAATGCGCACGCGATTATGCTCCGGCTGCGCCTGCAGGTTCACTTCCACCTTGCTCAGCATCAGCGGATGGCACAGCGGAATTAAGTCCCAGGTGCGCTTGGCGGCCTGAATACCGGCGATGCGGGCCGTGGCAAAGACGTCGCCCTTGTGGTGGCTGCCGTCGATAATCATCGCCAGCGTCTCCGGCAGCATGGTGACGAACGCTTCCGCGCGCGCCTCGCGCACCGTTTCCGCTTTGGCGGAGACGTCCACCATATGCGCTTCGCCGGCGGCGTTAATGTGGGTCAGTTGTGACATAGCTTATTTCTTTAAATGGGGATGGAAATTACACGGACGGGTACGGGCGTCCAGCTGCGGGGCGATGATGTTTTCCCACGCGGTGCGGCAGGCTTTGGTCGAGCCCGGCATAGCGAAAATCAGGGTTTTGTTAGCCACCCCGGCAACGGCGCGCGACTGGAGCGTGGAGGTACCAATCTCTTCAAAGGAGAGCATGCGGAACACTTCGCCGAAGCCTTCCACCTCGCGGTCGAACAGCGGGATCAGCGCTTCAGGGGCCTGATCGCCTGCGGTAAAACCGGTGCCGCCGGCGATCAGCACCACCTGCACCTCATCGCTGGCAATCCACTGCGAAACCTGAGCGCGAATGGCGTAGCGGTTCTCCTTCACGATCGCTTTATCGACGATGTGATGCCCCGCGTCATGGGCTGCCTCGCGCAGCCAGTGGCCGGAGGTATCATCCTCCTCGCCACGGCGGTCGGAAACGGTAAGGATAGCAATGCGTGTCGGGATAAATTCTGCGCTTACCTGACTCATCTTCTGATTCCTTCTTAAGCCTGATTACCCGCCGATGTAGGACAGGTTCTGAGTAATGCCGGTATTGCCCTGATGCAGGAAGTGGGTCTGTTTTTTATGCGTCAGCGCGTCAGAAATGCGTGCTTCAAGCGCGGCCTGCTGCGCATCGTCTTCCAGCAGATCGCGAAGATCCACGCCGCCGTCGCCGAACAGGCAAAGATGGAGCTTGCCAACGGAGGAGACGCGCAGGCGGTTGCAGCTGGCGCAGAAGTCTTTCTCATAGGGCATGATCAGCCCAATCTCACCTTTATAATCCGGGTGACAGAAGACCTGCGCCGGGCCGTCGCTGCGCTGGCGGATTTGATGGAGCCAGCCGCGTTTCAGCAGCTCGTCGCGCAGCACCATGCCGGAGATGTGATGGCGACGGAACAGCTCGCTGCCCTCGCCGGTTTCCATCAGCTCGATAAAGCGCAGCTGAATGGGGCGTGATTTAATCCACGCCAGGAAGGTGTCCAGCTGATGGTGGTTCACATCACGCATCAGCACCGTGTTGACTTTGACTTTTTCGAAGCCCGCCGTGAACGCGGCGTCGATGCCGTCCATGACCTGCTGAAATTTATCCTGGCCGGTAATGGCGTGGAACTGACGGGCGTCAAGGCTATCGACGCTGACGTTGATCGCCGTCAGCCCCGCATCGCGCCAGTTCGCTACGTCACGCGCCATGCGGTAACCGTTGGTGGTCACCGCAATCTGGCGGATACGTTCGTTTTCACGCACGGCGGCAATGATGTCGGGGAAATCGCGACGCAGAGAGGGTTCGCCGCCGGTCAGACGCACTTTTTCGGTGCCGAGCTCAGAGAAGGCGCGCGTGACGCGGCGCACTTCATCCACGGAGAGAAAGCCGTTATTGGTAACGCTGCCCGGTTTGTAGCCATCGGGCAGGCAGTAGGTGCAACGGAAGTTGCACACATCGGTAATCGACAGACGTAAGTAATAAAACTTACGCGCGAAAGCATCAGTAAGTTGTGAAGCCATGTACACCTTTCCAGATCGGGAGGCACAGTCATTTCTTTCTGTACCCTGGTGGCAAATTCGCCACGGCCAGAGCGCCATATCTTTCGACACAGGCACAAGGGCTAGAGTGTATGTTTTCAATTTTGAAAACGTGGTTAGGGCGATAGTAGCGCGGAAATTCTGACGACGCCATTATCGCTTCACGCTATATAATTATCTATATAGCGAATCAATCCTGCATTTTCGCTACAGAATACCTAAAAACCGCATTTTCACATTGATATACGTCATTTTGCATCGGGTGAGGCATCGTCTTTTAGGGGTAGTTAGGTTACTGTTACGCGATCGAACGTGATAAGGAATACGTATGCGCAATCGCACTTTTGCGGATCTTGACCGAGTGGTCGCTCTTGGCGGAGGACACGGCTTAGGCCGGGTTATGTCCTCTTTATCGTCACTCGGCTCAAGGCTGACAGGGATAGTAACTACCACCGACAACGGCGGCTCAACCGGACGCATTCGTCGTGCCGAAGGCGGCATTGCCTGGGGAGACATGCGCAACTGTCTGAACCAATTAATTACCGAGCCAAGCGTTGCGTCGGCGATGTTTGAGTACCGTTTTGGCGGTAATGGCGAACTTTCCGGGCATAACCTCGGAAATCTAATGTTAAAGGCGCTCGATCACCTGAGTGTACGGCCTCTGGAAGCCATCAACTTGATCCGTAATCTGCTCAAAGTGGACGCATTCCTGATCCCCATGTCTGAACAACCGGTTGACTTGATGGCCATCGACGCCGAAGGGCATGAAGTGTACGGCGAAGTGAATATCGACCAGCTCATCCTGCCGCCAGCGGAGTTGATGACCTATCCGAGCGTGCCCGCCACGCGAGAAGCGGTGGAGGCCATCGGAGAAGCGGATCTTATCCTGATCGGCCCGGGCAGTTTTTATACCAGCCTGATGCCAATTCTACTCGTTAAAGAGCTGGCGCAGGCGCTGCGCCGCACCCCTGCCCCGATGGTTTACATCGGTAACCTGGGACGTGAGCTGAGCCCGGCGGCGGCGAGCCTGTCGCTGGCGGACAAACTTGAATTAATGGAGCATTACGTCGGCAAGAAAATCATTGACGGCGTAGTCGTGGGCCCAAAAGTGGATGTGTCAGGGATTGGCAATCGTCTGGTGGTGCAGGAACCGCTGGAAGCGAGTGACATTAAATATCGCCATGACCGTCACCTGCTGCGCGAGGCGCTGGAGAAGGCGATTCAGGCACTGGGTTAGGTTCGTTTTGTGCGGCCTGTTGCCCTCACCCTGGCCCTCTCCCACGGGGAGAGGGAGAAAACATTGCTTTACTCACGATGCCGCGATGAAAAGATCCCGCAGCTGATGAAGCTGGTCGCGGATCTGCGCCGCCTCTTCGAACTCCAGGTTCTGCGCGTGCTGCATCATCTGCCCTTCCAGCTCGTGGATTTTCTGCTGCAGCGCTTTCGGCGTCAGCACGACGGTATCTTCTTCCACCACTGAACGCGCCTTGCCGCGACCCTTCGCTTTGGTTTTGGCAATGTTCTGACCCAGCGCCAGAATATCCACCACCTTCTTGTTCAGCCCCTGCGGGGTAATGCCGTGCTCTTCGTTGTAGCGCTGCTGTTTCTCGCGACGGCGCTCCGTTTCGCCAATCGCTTTCGCCATCGACGGGGTGATTTTGTCACCGTACAGAATCGCTTTACCGTTGACGTTACGCGCCGCACGACCGATGGTCTGGATCAGGGAGCGTTCAGAACGCAGGAAGCCCTCTTTGTCCGCATCCAAAATCGCCACCAGCGACACTTCCGGCATGTCCAGACCTTCTCGCAGCAGGTTGATCCCCACCAGCACGTCAAACTCGCCCAGACGCAGGTCGCGGATAATCTCCATGCGCTCCACGGTGTCGATATCCGAGTGCAGATAGCGCACCTTCTCGCCGTGCTCTTCGAGATACTCGGTGAGGTCTTCCGCCATACGCTTGGTGAGCGTAGTGACCAGCACGCGCTCGTTGATGGCGGAACGGGCGCGGATTTCCGAGAGCAGGTCGTCCACCTGCGTGGCCACGGGACGAACTTCAATAATCGGGTCGAGCAGGCCTGTCGGACGCACAACCTGATCGACAACGTCTTCACCGGATTTCTCCAGCTCGTAGTTGCCCGGCGTGGCCGAGACGTAAATGGTTTGCGGCGCTAATGCCTCAAATTCTTCAAACTTCATCGGACGGTTATCCAGCGCTGACGGCAGGCGGAACCCGTACTCTACCAGCGTCTCTTTACGGGCCCTGTCACCACGGTACATCCCGCCGATCTGCGGGATCGTGACGTGGGATTCGTCGATTACCAGCAAACCGTCTGCCGGCAGGTAATCAAACAGCGTCGGCGGCGGCTCGCCCGGCCCGCGCCCGGAGAGGAAGCGCGAGTAGTTTTCAATGCCGGAGCAGTAGCCAAGCTCGTTCATCATCTCAAGGTCGAACTGGGTGCGCTGGCTGAGGCGCTGCTCTTCCAGCAGCTTATTGTTCGCCAGCAGCACCTTACGGCGCTCGGCCAGCTCCACTTTGATCTCTTCCATCGCCTGCACGATACGCTCGCGCGGCGTCACGTAGTGCGTTTTCGGGTAGATGGTGAAGCGCTGGATCACCGACTCAACGTGTCCGGTCAGCGGGTCGAAGAGCGACAGGCGTTCAACCTCTTCGTCAAACAGCTCGACGCGCAGCGCCATATCGTCCGATTCCGCCGGGAAGATGTCGATCACCTCACCACGCACCCGGAACGTCCCGCGCTGGAACGCCTGATCGTTACGGGCATACTGCAGCTCCGCCAGACGGCGGACGATGGCGCGCTGGTCGATAATCATCCCCTGCGTCAGGTGCAGCATCATCTTGAGATAGAGATCTGGATCGCCCAGACCGTAGATCGCGGAAACCGACGCGACGACGACCACATCGCGACGCTCCAGAAGCGCCTTCGTGGCCGACAGACGCATCTGCTCGATGTGTTCGTTAACCGAGGCATCCTTCTCGATGAAGGTGTCAGAGCTCGGCACGTAGGCTTCTGGCTGGTAGTAATCGTAGTAGGAGACGAAATACTCCACCGCGTTTTCCGGGAAGAACTCTTTCATCTCGCCGTAAAGCTGTGCGGCCAGGGTTTTGTTGGGTGCCAGCACCATCGTAGGACGCTGGAGATCCGCAATCACGTTGGCGATGGTGAACGTTTTACCCGAGCCGGTTACCCCCAGCAGCGTCTGGTGCGCCAGCCCGTCTTCCAGCCCCTCTTCCAGACGACGGATCGCCTCAGGCTGATCGCCAGATGGACGGAAAGCAGAATTCAATTTGAACGGTTTACTCATGGGCGACGACCTGATGACGTTATAAGCGGCAGGTGAGTAATTTTACTCGTTGTTGCCAGGAATGCCAGTAAAAAACACTGGATGAAAAACCAGTAGCATGTCAGGATATTTAGCATAGCGCCTGAATGATTAGCGCGATAGCGGCCAAAATTTGGACTGTGACAATATAAAACACCAGTCAGGTCAGGTTATCCCCAGAACTTTTTCTTTTTTAACATTTGTCAAGCCAGGTAATGATAGTTTTGTGGCAACCGGTGACACTTTCATGACGGGAATTGCTTTTATCTAAGCAATTAAATAATAAACGATATTTTCTAAAGCCGCGTTTCGCGCCAATTTGGGCGTAAGCCGCGTCTTCTCTCGCTTATCGCATGTTTTCTAACTCTAATGCACATGGTTATCCACAGGAATAGTGGATAACTGCTTCCAGCCCATACAGACTGGCGCTCGGCAAATTCCCGGTTTTTCCCACGAGACGGCAGTAAAAAATTTTTATAGCTATTTTTTGATGATTAACAGTTGCGTCATTCATAACCAACCGATGGGATCTTGCTCACATTTTCATCATTTTGGGTTCTGCACCACAATTCACCACCTCCAGCACCGTCGCTGTGCAATCCGGTTTTTTATAAACTGCTTTCCGGTGATTTATTCCTAAAAAAGCCGTTTTTTTGAACACATTTCTGTTTCTGGCAGGGGTTTTGCAGATTCAAACACGAGCCTCACCTACACACATTTTTAAGGAGAAAAAGATGTTGAGTCTGCGTGCTGTGAATCAGTTTACGGAAGCCAACATACGCTATGGAACGTGAATTTGGATTTTCCGCAAGGGATGTGTACAGGCGTCGTTGGCCTGCCGGGGATGGGGAAAACCACCCTCATGAATTGCATCGCCGGGAGAGTGCCCGTTGAAAGCGGCAGCATCATCTGGCACGAGGCGGGCGCGCCGCCGCGCGACTTGCTTAACCTGCCGCCAGAACAGCGCTCAGGACCGGGAATAGGCTATGTCCCGCAGGACAGGCGGATCTTCTCCCAGCTAACGATTGAGGAGAATCTGCATATCGCCATGCGGGCGATGGGGAAACCCAACCCGGAGGCCAAAATTGACGTTTACGACCTGTTTCCGGCGCTCTACGCATTGCGGCAGGCCCGCGCCAATACGCTCTCTCCGGACGATCAGTATCAGCTGGCGCTGGCTAATGCGCTGGTGAACCGCCCGAACCTGCTGATCCTCGATGAGCCCCTGCACGGCGCAGGACACAGCTTCGCCCAGAAGCTGGGGCAGCTGCTGGTGCGCTTAAACCGGGAGTTAGGTATGACGGTGCTGCTAGCGGAACAGCAGCTGTCGTTCATCCGCCGGGTGGCGGACCGTTTCTGTATGCTCTATCGCGGGCGTAACGTGGCGCAGGGCCACGTTAACGAACTGGATGACGAGCTTATCGCGCACTGGATGTCGCGGGAAGCAAGACGCTGAGATCGAGATAACGCCCGGTGTCGGCATTTTCCGCGCCGTCAGCAAGCCAGGGGATTTCCCCGAGGCACGGGGCGGGAAGTACGCGCCTGAGCGTCGCCAGATACTCCTGGTGTCGTTTCCCCGGCGCAACCACGTCGTTGGCTATCCAGCCCGCCAGACGCAGCCCGGCCTGCTGGACGGCCTGCGCGGTCAACATGGCGTGATTGATGCAGCCCAGCCTGACGCCGACGACCAGAATGACCGGAAGCTGCTCGGCCTGCACCCAGTCAGCAAACGTCTGCGTCTCTGAAAGCGGCGTAAACCAGCCGCCTGCACCTTCCACCAGCACCCAGTCGGCCTGGCTTTCCAGCGTCCGTAACCCGGCTGACAGCACGGTGAAATCAATCGGACGACCTTCGTCAGCGCTGATGATGTGCGGCGAGGTCGGCTCGGCAAAGGTGTACGGATTCACCGCTGAATAGGCAAGCTCACGCGTGCTGTTACGCTGGAGCGCCAGCGCGTCGGTGTTGCGTAACCCTTCCGCCGTCATCTCACTGCCGGAAGCAACCGGCTTATATCCGGCGGTGTTTTTCCCAAGCTTTCGCGCCGCCTGCAGCAGCGCCGAGCTGGCCACCGTTTTGCCCACTTCCGTGTCCGTGCCGGTAACAAAATAACGTTCACTCACGTTCGATAATCCCATGAAAAAGTTGATAAGAGAGCGGGAAATGTCCCCGCTGCTGCGGCCAGGCCAGCTCCAGACGCTGCAGCTGGCCCCGGGTCAGCGGTTTTTTCTCCCGTCCGGCGTGCAGGTGCGTGGCGCCGATGCCCTTCAGCGAACGCATAGCGCTGAACGCATCGCCAAAATTGAGGGTGATGGTCTGCACCGTGCTGCGGTAGCGCCAGCCTGCCAGCGCCTGCGTCACCTGGTCATGCGATAAAAAGCGGTTAGCGTGCGGCTGCTCATCCACCGCTTTCCACGCCTGATTCAGCTCCGGCAGCGAACTTTCCAGCAGGGTGGTAAAGGCCACTTTCCCGCCCGGTCGCGCCACGCGATAAAGCTCGCGCAAGGCCTGCGGCAGGCTGCTGCACCACTGGACCGCCAGATGACTCCAGACCAGATCGAACTGCGCATCCGCCAGCGGGATCGCCTCGATATCCGCCAGCAAATAATGGTCCGCGGCCTGTCGCTGACGCGCCTCGTCGAGCATCTGTTCCGAGAGGTCGATAGCCGTGACCTGGCTTCCCGTCCCGCGCCAGTAGCGGCTGTTGCTGCCGGGACCACAGCCCGCGTCCAGCACCTGCGGAAAACGATTCTCGCCAAGCGCGGCCAGAAGCCCCTGCGCGCTCTGACGCTGCAGCTCATCGTGCTGCGAATAGCTCTGCGCGGCCCGGCCAAATGCCGCCGCAACGGCCTGCTTATTCACCGGCGTCATGGAGCGCCTCCAGCAGCGTCTGGATATCCCGAGCGTCATGCGCCGCCGTCAGGGTTAAACGCAGCCGCGCGGTACCCGGCGGGACCGTTGGCGGGCGGATGGCGGTCACCCACATGCCGCGCTCGCGCAGCGCCTGTGCCAGCGCCAGCGCGCGGCCGTTCTCGCCGACAATCACCGGCTGGATAGCGCTTTGCGAATCGGGGCTGTGGAAGGGCAGCGCCGCTAACCCCTTGCGGAAGCGGGAGATATGCTCTGCCAGCCGCTGACGACGTTCATCGCCTTCAGCGCTGCGGATCACCGCCAGCGACGCAGACAGCGCCACGGCCTGCGCCGGGGGCATGCTGGTGCTGTAGATCAGGTGTCGGGCAAACTGCAGCAGATAGTCGGCGACGGACTCGCTGCACAGCACGGCGGCGCCGCTGACGCCAAAGCCTTTGCCGAAGGTGACGATCAGCAGCTCGGGCTTCACGTTTTGCTGGTATGCGCTGCCGCGACCTTCGTCGCCCATTACGCCAATGCCGTGGGCATCGTCGACCAGCAGCCAGGCATTTTGCCGCTTTGCAGCCTCATGCAGCGCGGCAAGCGGCGCGCTGTCGCCGTCCATGCTGAACACCCCTTCCGTGACCGCCAGCTGCTGTCCGTCGCAGGGTTTATCCAGCAGCGCAGCGAGCTGCTCCGCATCGTTATGGGCAAAGCGGCGCAGCTGCGCCGGGCTTAAATTTGCCGCCTCCAGCAGCGAGGCGTGACTCAGGCGGTCGGCGACTATGCGGTCCTCTTTTTCCATCAGGGCGGTAATGACCGCCTGGTTGGCGGCAAAGCCGGAGATGAACAGCAGCGCGCGCGGGTAGCCGAGCCAGTCGGCAAGCGCCTCTTCCAGCGCCTGGTGCGCCGTGGTGTAGCCGCTGACGTGTCCCGAGCCGCCGCTGCCCACGCCAAACCGCTCCGCACCCTGCTGCCAGGCGCGGATGATGGCCGGATGCTGGCTCAGTCCGAGATAGTCGTTGCTGGAGAAATTACAAAACTGCCGCCCCTCGCGGGTAAGAAAACGGCCCGCGCCGTTTTCCACCACCCTGCGAACGCGAAACGCCTCTGCCGCCCGGCGTTCGTCCAGCGCGGTATTGATGCGTGCCTGCCAGGTCATACGGCTGCCGCGTTGTAGAACTGGTCGGTGTCGGCGTTGAAAATCTGCTGCTCCAGCTGCTGCTGTTGCTCGTTATCGCCCGTCAGCACTTCGGTCTGATGCGGGTTAAGCCCCAGCTTGCGGAACAGCTGAACGTCTTTGTCCTCTTCCGGGTTCGGCGTGGTCAGCAGCTTGCAGCCGTAGAAGATGGAGTTGGCCCCGGCCATAAAGCACATCGCCTGGGTTTGCTCGTTCATCTGCTCGCGGCCCGCAGAGAGGCGGACGTAAGAGGTCGGCATCATGATGCGCGCCACCGCGATGGTGCGAATAAAATCAAACGCATCCACGTCGTCGTTATCCGCCAGCGGCGTTCCCTTAACCTTCACCAGCATGTTGATCGGCACGCTTTCCGGCGGGGTCGGCAGGTTCGCCAGCTGCAGCAGCAGGCCCGCGCGGTCTTTGACCGTCTCACCTAAGCCGACAATACCGCCCGAGCAGACCTTGATCCCCGCGTCACGCACTTTATCCAGCGTGTCCAGACGCTCCTGATAGGTCCGCGTGGTGATGATGTTGCCGTAAAATTCCGGCGAGGTGTCGAGGTTATGGTTGTAGTAGTCCAGCCCCGCCGCAGAGAGGCGCTGCGCCTGCTCCTCGTTCAGCGTGCCGAGCGTCATACAGGCTTCGAGGCCCATCTCCTTCACGCCCTTCACCATCTGCTCCAGATACGGCATGTCGCGGTCGTGCGGGTTCTTCCACGCTGCGCCCATGCAGAAGCGGGTTGAACCGGCGTTTTTCGCCTTGCGAGCGGAGTCGAGCACCTGCTCCACTTCCATCAGCCGTTCGGACTCAAGGCCGGTTTTGTAGCGCGCGCTCTGCGGGCAATATTTGCAGTCTTCAGGACAGGCACCGGTTTTGATCGACAGCAGCGTGCTGACCTGAACATGGCGCGGATCGAAGTGCTGACGATGCACCTGTTGGGCTTCGAACATCAGCTCAAGAAAAGGTTTGTTGAATAATTCAGTGACTTGCGACATCGTCCAGCGTGCGTGGTGAGCCATCGGGCTTCTCCAAAGGGTTTTGTTAATTTTCGGTTCGGTTTATACTCGTAAACCTAAAACTTTTCAAAATGGTTTACAAGTCGATTATGACCCAGGACGATCTCGCCTTCGACAAGCAGCATATCTGGCACCCTTACACCTCCACTACCCGCCCTCTTCCCGTTTATCCGGTGGCCTCGGCCCACGGCTGCGAGCTGCACCTCGCCAGCGGCGAACGGCTCGTTGACGGGATGTCTTCGTGGTGGGCGGCCATTCACGGCTACAACCACCCGCGCCTGAATGCGGCGATGAAGGCCCAGATTGACCAGATGTCGCACGTGATGTTTGGCGGGATCACCCATCAGCCCGCCGTGGATTTATGCCGTCGCCTGGTGGCGATGACGCCTGAATCGCTGGAGTGCGTGTTCCTGGCCGATTCCGGCTCCGTGGCGGTGGAAGTGGCGATGAAAATGGCGCTGCAGTACTGGCATGCGAAGGGCGAAACGCGCCAGCGGTTCCTCACCTTTCGCAACGGCTATCACGGGGATACCTTCGGGGCGATGTCGGTGTGCGATCCGGACAACTCCATGCACAGCCTGTGGAAAGGCTATCTGCCGGAAAACCTGTTTGCCCCTGCCCCGCAGAGCCGCTTCGACGGCGAGTGGAACGAGATGGACATGGTCGGTTTCGCGCGGCTGATGGCGGCGCATCGCCATGACATCGCCGCCGTGATCCTGGAGCCGATTGTGCAGGGCGCAGGCGGAATGCGGATGTACCATCCGGAATGGCTGAGACGTATTCGCAAGATGTGCGACCGCGAGGGCATTTTGCTGATTGCCGATGAGATCGCCACCGGCTTTGGCCGCACCGGCAAGCTATTTGCCTGCGAGCATGCGGGCATTGCGCCGGATATTCTGTGTCTGGGTAAAGCGCTGACCGGCGGCACCATGACGCTCTCCGCCACGCTCACGACCCGCCAGGTGGCCGACACCATCAGCGACGGCGAGGCGGGCTGCTTTATGCACGGGCCGACGTTTATGGGTAATCCTCTCGCCTGCGCCGTCGCAAGCGAAAGCCTTGCCATTCTGGAGAGCGGCGAGTGGCAGACGCAGGTTGCGGCGATTGAGGCGCAGCTGAAAGACGAGCTGAGCGCCGCCTCGGGTGCGAATTTCGTGGCAGACGTGCGCGTGCTGGGCGCCATCGGCGTGATTGAAACCACCCATCCGGTGAATATGGCGGCGCTGCAGCGCTTCTTCGTGAACCAGGGCGTGTGGGTACGGCCCTTCGGCAAGCTTATCTACCTGATGCCGCCGTACAGCATTACGCCGGAGCAGCTGCGTAAATTAACCGACGCGGTTGTAACAGCCGTTAACATTCCCGCGCATTTCACGATGTAACCCTATGCATTACACTTGCTGAACGAGCGATCAACGAGGGTAAACCGTATGAAAATCATCAGTAAAGATCTGCGCGACGGCGAAAAGCTCCCGCAACGCCACGTATTCAACGGCATGGGGTATCAGGGAGACAACATCTCCCCGCACCTGGCGTGGGACGAGGTTCCGGCCGGAACAAAAAGCTTTGTCGTGACCTGCTACGACCCGGATGCGCCGACCGGCTCCGGCTGGTGGCACTGGATTGTGGCGAACCTGCCTGCCGACACGCGCGTCCTGCCACAGGGCTCCGGTTCAGACCTGGTTGCCCTGCCTGAAGGCGCCATTCAGACGCGAACTGACTTTGGTAAAGCGGGCTACGGCGGCGCGGCGCCGCCAAAAGGGGAAACCCATCGCTATATCTTCACGGTGCACGCGCTGGATGTGGAGAAGATTGAGGTCGATGAAGGGGCGAGCGGCGCGATGGTAGGGTTTAACGTGCATTTCCATTCGCTGGGCAGCGCGTCGATTACGGCAATGTATTCATAATAGTGCGGGCTGATGCCCTCACCCCGGCCCTCTCCCACAGGGAGAGGGAGAAAACAGGGCAATTCCCTCTCCCTGTGGGAGAGGGTTAGGGCAAAAAATCACAGCACTGAAGGTAGCAGTCCTACAAGGCTTCCCTCTTCCAGAAGCTGCATCGCCTTATCAATATCCGGCGCAAAGAAGCGGTCGTCATCGTAGTGCGATACGTGCTCGCGCAGCACATGACGCGCCTGCTCCAGCAGCGGGCTGGATTTTAGCCCTTCACGCAGATCGACACCCTGACATGCCGCCAGCCACTCCACCGCCAGCACGCCGCGGGTGTTGGAGGCCATTTCCCAGAGACGACGCCCGGCAGCTGGCGCCATCGAAACGTGATCTTCCTGGTTCGCTGACGTTGGCAGGCTGTCCACGCTGTGCGGGTGCGACAGGGCTTTGTTCTCGCTCGCCAGCGCCGCAGCGGTCACCTGGGCAATCATAAAGCCCGAGTTGACCCCGCCGTTACGCACCAGGAACGGCGGCAGCTGGGACATATGTTTATCCATCATCAGCGCGATGCGGCGCTCGGACAACGCGCCGACTTCGGCAATCGCCAGGGCGATATTATCCGCCGCCATTGCCACCGGCTCGGCGTGGAAGTTGCCTCCGGAGACCACCTCGTTTTCCTGAGCGAACACCAGCGGGTTGTCGGACACCGCGTTGGCCTCCACCAGCAGCACTTCTGCCGCCTGACGCAGCTGCGTCAGGCACGCGCCCATCACCTGCGGCTGGCAGCGCAGGGAATACGGATCCTGCACCTTTTCACAGTTGTGGTGTGAATCCGCGATCTCGCTGGTGTCGGTAAGCACATGACGGTACATCGCGGCGGCATCAATCTGCCCGCGCTGACCGCGCACCTCGTGGATGCGGGCATCGAACGGGCGACGCGAGCCCAGTACGGCTTCGGTGGTCAGCGCACCGCACACCACCGCCGAGGCAAACAGATCTTCCGCTTCAAACAGGCCGCGCAGCGCGAAGGCTGTCGATGCCTGCGTGCCGTTCAGCAGCGCCAGCCCCTCTTTCGCCGCCAGGGTGATTGGGTTTAGCCCGGCTTTTTTCAGCGCCTCTTTCGCAGGAAGCCACTCGCCCTGCCAGCGAGCTTTACCTTCCCCCAGCAGCAGCAGAGACATGTGCGCCAGCGGCGCAAGATCGCCGGATGCGCCGACAGAGCCTTTTGCCGGGATCCACGGATAGACTTCCGCATTCACCAGCGCCATCAGCGCCTGAATCACGCTCAGTCGAATGCCGGAGAAGCCGCGCGCCAGGCTGTTGATTTTGAGCACCATCATCAGACGGACAATCTCATCATCCAGCGGCTGACCCACGCCCGCCGCATGTGACAGCACCAGCGAACGCTGTAAGTTTTCCAGATCGTGTGTCGCGATGCGGGTCTGCGCCAGCAGGCCAAAGCCGGTGTTAATCCCGTAGGCGGTGCGCCCTTCGGCAACGATGGCTTCGACGCAGGCGACGCTGTCGTTAATGGCGTCGTGGGCAGTTGCATCCAGCGACAGGGTGACCGGTTTACGCCAGACGTTACGCAGCTGTTTGAGCGTCAGCGAGCCGGGAGTGAGTGTTAACGCGTTCATTAATGCTTTCCTTGTGTGGCAGGGATCATCGGCAGGTTAAGGCCCTGCTCTTTGGCACAGTCAATGGCAATCTCATAACCCGCATCCGCGTGACGCATCACGCCGGTTGCCGGGTCGTTGTGCAGCACGCGAGCGATACGCGCGGCGGCTTCATCGGTTCCGTCGCAGACGATGACCATCCCGGAATGCTGGGAGAAGCCCATCCCCACGCCGCCGCCGTGGTGCAGCGATACCCAGGTCGCGCCGCTGGCGGTATTGAGCAGAGCGTTCAGCAGCGGCCAGTCGGAGACCGCATCCGAGCCGTCGCGCATGGCTTCCGTTTCGCGGTTCGGGCTGGCGACGGAGCCGGAGTCCAGGTGGTCGCGGCCAATGACGATCGGCGCGGAAACTTCACCGCTGCGCACCATTTCGTTGAAGGCCAGGCCCAGTTTTTGACGCCACTCCAGCCCTACCCAGCAGATACGCGCCGGCAGGCCCTGGAAGTTAATGCGCTCGCGGGCCATGTCCAGCCAGCGGTGCAGGTGCTCGTCATCGGCGACGATTTCCTTCACTTTAGCGTCGGTTTTGTAGATGTCCTCCGGGTCACCGGACAGGGCAACCCAGCGGAACGGACCGATGCCGCGGCAGAACAGCGGGCGAATATAGGCAGGAACAAAGCCCGGGAAGTCGAACGCGTTATTTACGCCCATCTCTTTCGCCATCTGGCGGATGTTGTTGCCGTAGTCAAAGGTCGGAATGCCCATCTGGCTAAAGGCCAGCATGGCGGAGACGTGTTCTGCCATGGCGCGTTTTGCGGCGAGTACCGTACCTTCCGGGTCGGTTTCCGCTTTTTTCTGATATTCCTCCCACGTCCAGCCTTTTGGCAGGTAACCGTGCAGCGGGTCATGGGCGCTGGTCTGGTCGGTGACCAGGTCCGGGCGCACGCCGCGGGCGACGAGCTGCGGGAGAATGTCCGCCGCGTTGCCGCACAGGGCAATCGACACCGCTTTGCCTTCGGAGGTGTATTTTTTGATGCGCGCCAGCGCATCGTCCAGATCGGTTGCCTGTTCATCGACGTAGCGGGTGCGCAGACGGAAATCAATGCGGCTCTGCTGGCACTCAATGTTGAGCGAGCACGCGCCGGCAAGCGTGGCGGCCAGCGGCTGCGCGCCGCCCATACCGCCAAGACCTGCGGTCAATACCCAGCGGCCTTTGAGCGAGCCGTTATAGTGCTGGCGACCGGCTTCCACGAAGGTTTCGTAGGTGCCCTGCACGATCCCCTGGCTGCCGATGTAGATCCAGCTCCCCGCGGTCATCTGGCCATACATCGCCAGCCCTTTCGCGTCCAGTTCGTTGAAGTGTTCCCAGGTGGCCCAGTGCGGCACAAGGTTAGAGTTAGCGATCAGCACGCGCGGCGCGTTTTTGTGCGTTTTGAACACGCCAACCGGCTTGCCGGACTGCACCAGCAGGGTTTCGTCGTGTTCGAGTTCGGTCAGGGATTTTACAATTGCGTCATAGCATTCCCAGTTGCGCGCGGCGCGGCCTATGCCGCCGTAGACCACCAGCTCGTGGGGGTTCTCCGCCACCTCAGGGTCGAGGTTGTTCATCAACATGCGCAGCGGGGCTTCGGTGAGCCAGCTTTTGGCGGTAAGCGTGGTGCCGCGCGCGGCGCGGACGTCCTGCTGGCGGTATTTACCTGACGACATTGTGTGCTCCTCATAGGGGACAGATGATGCATTTAGATATACTTGTATAGACAAGCACACACAAGGTCAGATTTAACAAAAAAGATACAATTTTGTTATATTGCGTTAGCGATCACGCTTATAAAACTTATGACATGAAGTGGCCCTGCAGCCGGTAGCGATTCCCCGGGAAAAGCAGTCGGGCATGCGACACAATGTGCGACGAGGACCAGGTTCGACGGCGGATCAGCAGGCACGGATCGTGCTCTTTAATGCGTAGCCTTTCGCACTCCTGCGGCGTGGCGCGCACGGCCTCCACAATGTGCTCCCCTTCCGTCAGCGGTGCGACGAGCGAGAGATAGGCGTGCGGCGTGGTCTGGGTGTAATCCTGGTTCAGATAGTCCGGTATCCGTTCGGCGTTAACGCAGCGATCTTCAATCTGCACCGGAATGTCGTTCTCGAAATGCACCATCACGGAGTGGAAGATGCGGCTTCCTTCCTTGACGTTAAGCTCCGTGGCCTGCTCGGCGCTGGCCTGAGTCTCTTCCAGCACCAGCACTTCGCACCGGTGATGATGATTACGCGCGGCAATTTCGTCCGCGATGCTGCGGATTTCAAACAGGGCCGACTGTCCTTTCGGTTCCGCCACAAACGTCCCCACGCCCTGCAGGCGCACCAGAAGCCCTTCGTCGGTCAGCTCGCGCAGCGCCCGGTTGACGGTCATCCGGCTAAAACCGAACTTGGCTACCAGCTCGGCCTCCGACGGAATGCGGTCGTGCGGGCGCCAGACGCCGGTTGCGATTTTTTCGCTGATCGCCTGCTTCACCTTTTCATAGAAAGGCGCGGGAGGGCTCGACTGCGGCAGAGGTGAGCGTGAAAACATCGTGACTCCTTGAATAGTGTTATGCCCACCAGTGAGCAATTTGCCATGCCAGGCGGGCGGCGAGCTTAGCGCCCTGCCCGTCCCGATCGTACTGTGGGTTAAACTCTACCAGATCGGCGGCCTGGAGCTTACCGCTACGGCAGATTTGTTCGATAACCGGGAGAAGATCCAGCGCCGGTATGCCTAACGCAGCCGGTGCGGACACGGCAGGCATTTCGCTGGCGGGCAGGACGTCCAGATCGATCGTCAGATAGATACGGTCGGCCTGCGCCAGTACCTTTTCCAGGGCGGATAGCGCATCGCGCCTGAAATGGAGATCTTCCACCAGCGTGACGTTCAGGCGTTCGGCCTCATCCCACAGCGCCAGCGTGTTCGCCGCCCGGCTCACGCCAAGGCAGGCATAGTGAAATTCCCGCCCGCGCTCATCGCAGTAGCGCGCCAGCTGGCGAAACGGGGTGCCGGATGTGGCCCGGTCGGCCTTGCGCAGATCGAGATGGGCATCAAGGTTGATAATGACAACCCGCTCGTTCGGGAAGGCCTCCAGCACGCCGCGACCGTGCGCCCAAGCGGTTTCGTGCCCGCCGCCAAACACCAGCGTCCGCATCCCGGACTGCTGACAGGCCGTGACGGCATCGCTTAACGCCTGCTGTGCCGCTTCCAGCTCGCCGCCTTCAACGTACACCGAGCCCATATCCGCCAGCCGGTCATGCCCCTGATGGCTAGCCATATTTGCCAGCGCTTTTCGCAGCATATCCGGTGCCTGCACGGCGCCGGGCCTGCCCTGATTGCGTTTTACCCCTTCATCACATTCAAAGCCTATCAGCGCGATGCCGGATGAAAGCGGCGTGAACTGGCCCTGCTGCTTTATCGTCTGGAAAATGCGCTTTGCACTGCTGGCCTCGGCGCTGTCATCGCGCCCCTGCCAGACGGTTTCGGCTACGGGCCGCCATAACCTCATACTGCCTCCCCACGGAAAATACGTTGATACAGCGGATTGCGTCCCGGCTCGTAGACCATCTCAACCGGATGATGAGCATCCCAGACGATAAAATCGGCGACAAACCCTGCCCGCAGCTGCCCGTGGGTTGCGTCACGGCCCAGCGCCTGCGCGGCATGGCGCGTGACGCCAGCCCAGGCTTCTTCCGGGGTCAGGCCAAACTGAACGCAGGCCATGTTCATCGCCAGGTGCAGGCTCGCAAACGGGCTGGTGCCGGGGTTATAGTCGGTGGCGACGGCCATCGGCACGCCCTGTTTTCTGAGCTGTTCAACCGGCGGACGCTGGCGCTCCTGCAGAAAATAGAACGCACCCGGCAACAGGACGGCAACCGTGCCGCTTTCCGCCATCGCCTGAACGCCTGCGTCGTCGAGATACTCAATATGATCGGCGGAAAGGCCCTTATACTGGCTGACCAGCGCCGCGCCGCCCTGATTCGACAACTGCTCGACATGCCCTTTCACCGGGATACCGAGCGCGGCGGCAGCCTGGAAAAGACGCTCGGTCTGCGACGGGGTAAAGCCGACGTTTTCACAAAACACGTCGACTGCTTCATATAACTCTTTTTGCCACAGCGTAGGCAGTATCTGCTCGCAGACCAGCGTGAGGTAGGCATCCGGATCCTGCCGGTATTCCGGTGGAACCGCATGGGCCGCCAGCAGCGTTGGGCTGATATCAATCGGATTATTGAGGCCCAGCTGGCGGGCAACCTGCAGCATCTTCTCTTCGGCCTCGGCGTTGAGCCCGTATCCCGATTTGATTTCAACGGTCGTCACGCCTTCATTCATGAGACGCTGGAGCCGCTGCTGCGCCAGTTTCAGCAAGGTTTCGGCTGAGCTGCTGCGCGTCGCCGTCACGGTCGCGTTAATCCCGCCCCCCTGGGCGCTGATAGTTTGATAAGAGACGCCGTTCAGACGCTGCTCCCACTCCGCCGCGCGGTCGCCGCCAAATACCAGGTGGGTATGGCAGTCAATCAGGCCAGGCGTGACCAGACGTCCCTGAAGATCGACACAGTGTCGGTGTCCGGAAGGAATGTCAGATTCAGGGATCACGGCCAGAATAGTGTGGCCGCGCACGACCAGGGCGTGTTGCTCTTTCAGTCCATAAGGCGCAGGTACGTCCGACGCCATCGTAGCCAGTCGCGCATTTCGCCATATTACATCGTCGGGATGAATCTGCTGCATGGGGCATTCCACTTGTCTTAGGTTGTATAGACATTTATTTGTATCCACCGTCTACTGTCAACCGCCTTGACGGAAAATGTTATTTATTTGTGATCACCTACCTGCCGCTCCGGGGCTAAAAATGCAACTTTTACCCTTTTTATCTTCCCGTTTCGCTCAACTTAGTATAAAAAAGCAGGCTATTTCGTCTATCCCGTTTAAGACTTGCATACCCAGGAGCTCTACCTTGAACATTTCCAGGATTTCCCGTCTGGCGTTAGCACTCGCCTTTGGCGTGACCTTATCCGCATGCAGTTCAACACCACCGGATCAGCGCCCTTCTGAGCAGGTTGCGCCCGGTACCGCCTCCCGCCCGATTTTGTCCGCTGATGAAGCGAAGAACTTCGATCGTGCGCACTACTTCTCGGCGATGGATCCTAACGCTGCGCCGTGGACACCGTCTTCTATCAACCTGCCTAAACAGCCTGACTTCGTGGTTGGCCCGGCGGGTGCGCAGGGCGTAACGCATACCTCTATTCAGGCTGCGGTTGATGCTGCCATCACTAAACACAGCGCGTCTCGCCAGTACATCGCGATCCTGCCGGGTGAATATGAAGGCACCGTGTATGTTCCGGCGGCCCCTGGCAGCATTACGCTTTACGGTCTGGGCGAAAAAGCGATCGACGTAAAAATTGGCCTGGCGATTGATTCCGAAATCGACAGCAACGCCTGGCGTCACCTGGTGAATCCGGCCGGTAAATATATGCCGGGCAAACCTGCGTGGTATATGTTTGATAACTGCCAGAGCAAGCGTTCCGCCACCATTGGCGTGATGTGCTCGGCGGTATTCTGGTCTCAGAATAACGGTCTGCAGCTGCAGAACCTGACCATTCAGAATACCCTGGGCGACAGCGTTGATGCCGGCAGCCACCAGGCCGTTGCGCTGCGTAGCGATGGCGATAAGGTGCAGATTAACAACGTCAACATTCTGGGCCGTCAGAACACCTTCTTCGTGACCAACAGCGGCGTGCAGAACACCCTGCAGAATAACCGCCTGACCCGTACCCTGGTGACCAACAGCTACGTTGAAGGTGACGTGGATCTGGTGTCCGGTCGCGGCGCGGTGGTGTTTGATAATACCGATTTCCGCGTGGTGAACTCACGCACTCAGCAGGAAGGTTACGTGTTTGCTCCGGCAACCCAGTCTAACCTCTTCTACGGCTTCCTGGCCGTGAACAGCCGCTTTAATGCTGCCGGTGACGGCGTGGCGCAGCTGGGACGCTCCCTGGACGTGGACTCTGCGACCAACGGTCAGGTCGTGATCCGCGACAGCGTGATCAACGAAGGCTTCAACATGGCGAAGCCGTGGGCTGATGCCGCGATCTCCAAACGTCCATTCTCCGGCAATACCGGCGCGGTGGATGATAAAGGGAACGTGCAGCGCAACCTGAACGACGCTAACTTCAACCGCATGTGGGAATACAATAACCGCGGTCTGGGTAGCAAAGTGGTTGCTGAGCCTAAGCAGTAAGCTGTTTTGCCGGGTGGCGGCTTCGCCTTACCCGGCCTACAGAGATAAAAAAACCTCGCATTCGCGAGGTTTTTTGTTTTTAGCCGCTTAGTGAGCGTTTACCACCACCCACATTGGCCCCTGGCCTACGGCATAACGCCCTTTCTCTTCCAGCAGCCCCTGCTCGCCTTTAATTTCATACAGCGCGATGTGGTGGGATTTCTGCCCCGCCGCAATCAGGTATTTACCGCTGTGATCGATATTAAAGCCGCGCGGCTGGGTTTCCGTTGGCTGGAACCCTTCAATCGCCAGCACGCTACCGTCTTCAGAGACGCTAAAGACGGTAATCAGGCTGGAGGTACGGTCGCAGGCGTACAGATGGCGACCATTTGGCGTAATGTGGATATCCGCCGCCCAGCGGGTGTCGGAAAAATCAGACGGCATCATGTCCAGCGTCTGCACGCACTCAATCTGACCGTTTGGATCTTTCAGCTCCCATACGTCCACAGAGCTGTTCAGCTCATTGACCACGTAGGCGTACTGCTGGTTCGGATGGAAAACCATATGGCGCGGACCGGCGCCTTCAACGGTAGTCACTTCGGCAGGATTCTGCGCCACCAGGTGACCATCGTCGCTCAGGGTGAACAGGCAGATACGATCCTGCTTCAGCGCAGGCACCCACAGCGTGCGGTTATCCGGAGAGATATTCGCCGAGTGGCAGCCTTCAAGCCCTTCCACCACATCCACGGTTTCGACCGGAATACCATCTTCCAGACGCGTTACGCTGACGCAGCCCGCGTTATACGAGCCGCTGAAGACAAAGTTGCCTTTACGATCGGTCGAGATATGGGTTGGGCTGCCCGGCAACGGGGCTTCGGCAGTGTACGTCAGCGCGCCATCGTCCGGAGAAATGCGATAGGCCAGCACGCGGAACTCCGGGCGCACACCCACGTACAAGAAACGTTTATCCGGGCTGATGACCATCGGTTGCACCTGGCCTGGCACATCAACAACCTGAACCAGCGTGAGTGTCCCTTCGGTATTTAAACGCCAGACGTGGATCTGCTGGCTTTCAGGACTGGCGGTATAAACGGTTTGTTTCATGAATATTCACTCCTCACTGCGCATGAAAGTAGTTAACTTTTGACGGTGAATGCTGAATTGTCGACAGGAGTTTTGAAGCGTTCGCCTCTCGGTGTACCATCCCATCAAAACGTAAATTCAATATTAACCCGGGAAAACAGATGACCTCGCGTGTGATTGCTCTGGATTTAGACGGTACCTTACTGACGCCGCAAAAAACCCTTCTCCCCTCCTCCCTTGAGGCGCTAAAACGCGCGCAGGAAGTGGGATATCAACTCCTTATCGTAACGGGTCGACATCACGTTGCCATTCACCCTTTTTATCAGGCACTGGCGTTAGATACACCTGCAATTTGTTGTAATGGTACTTATTTGTATGATTATCAGGCAAAAAAGGTTTTAGAATCCGACCCGCTGCCGGTTCCCCAGGCGCTGCAGCTGATCGATCTGCTGGATGAGCATGCCGTTCACGGCCTGATGTACGTGGATAACGCGATGGTGTACGAGCGCCCTACTGGCCACGTGGTGCGCACCAGCAACTGGGCGTTGTCCCTGCCTGAAGCGCAGCGTCCGGTCTTTACCCAGGTTTCCTCCCTGCGTCAGGCAGCCCAGGACGTTGAGGCTATCTGGAAATTCGCCCTGACGGATGAAGACACCGCCAAACTGAATACCTTCGCAAAACACGTGGAACAGACGCTGGGCCTGGAGTGCGAATGGTCCTGGCATGACCAGGTGGACATTGCCCGCAAAGGCAACAGCAAAGGCAAGCGCCTGACGCAGTATGTGGAATCACAGGGCGGGTCGATGCGTGACGTGATCGCCTTCGGCGACAACTACAACGACATCAGCATGCTGGAAGCCGCCGGTACCGGCGTGGCGATGGGCAATGCCGACGACGCGGTAAAAGCCCGCGCCAACGTGGTGATTGGTGACAACACCACCGACAGCATCGCGCAGTACATTTACACCCACCTGCTGTAATCAGGCGGTGATCGAGACGCTCTTAATTTGCGCGTAAAGCCACAGGCCGGGTTTGATCCCTAACTCATCCCTCGCCCACGGGCTGATGCGCGCCCAGAGCGTCCTGCTGCCGACTTCAAGCTTCACTTCCACCTGGCCGTTATCATCAAAACACTCCGCGACTTTGGCGCGCAGAATATTTCGAATACTGGTTTGCAGCGGCGGCTGCAGCACCAGCGAGACGTCCGACGCCTGGATGCGAATACGCAGCGCGGACTGTAGCGGTTTGTCGATCTTATTGACCCACAGATGCTGGTCGCCCAGCGCCAGGGCGGTCATTGCGTAGTGCGGGTGATGTTCCAGAATGCTCACTTTCAGGATGCTGCTCTGCTGTTCGCGGGGTAACCACGGGTGCATTACGCTGCTGCCCCACACCTCTTCCAGGTTGCCGAAGGCCTTCACGCTGCCCTCTTCCAGCACCAGCACCTTATCGGCCAGATGGAGGATCTCATCCAGCGAATGGCTGACGTAGAGCATCGGAATATTAATTTCGCGCGTCAGGCGCTGTAGATAAGGCAGAAGTTCGCGTTTACGCGGAATATCGAGCGAGGCCAGCGGTTCGTCGAGCAGCAGCAGCTCGGGGGCGGTGAGCAACGCGCGGCCAATGGCCACACGCTGTTTTTCTCCGCCGGAGAGCGACGATGGCAGCCTGTCGAGCAGAGGCTCAATGCCTAAAAGCGTCACCAGCTTGTCAAACTGCCCGGCCATGCTTTTCGCCATGCCGTAACGCAGGTTGCCGCGCACGCTGTAGTGCGGGAACAGGCGTGCGTCCTGGAAAACATAGCCGATGCGGCGTTTATCCGGCGAGAGGTAAATTTTGTTCTCCACGTCATTCAGGACGCGGTCATTCAGGACAATACGGCCAGACTGCGGGCGGGTCAGGCCGCTGATGGCATTAATCAGCGACGTTTTTCCCGCCCCCGACACGCCAAAGATGGCGGTGATTCCGCTTGCCGGCAGCGTCTCGTTAAGCGTCAGGGTATGGTTTCCCAGCGTCTGGGTGAAATGGAGTTCCAGCATGCTTATTTCCCCATCCGCTCGCGGCTGAGCCGCGCCAGCCATTCAGACACCATTAGCGATACCAGCGCCAGCACAATTGAAATAATACACAGCCGCGCCGCCGCGCCTTCACCGCCCGGCGTTTGAATCAGGGTATACATTGCCGACGGGATGGTTCGCGTCTCGCCGGGGATGTTCGACACAAAGGTGATCGTCGCGCCAAACTCGCCCAGCGAGCGGGCGAAGGCCAGCACCGTCCCGACAATAATGCCCGGCAGCGTAAGCGGGAGCGTGATGGTGAAAAAGACGCGCCAGCGCCCAGCGCCCAGCGTGCGGGCCGCCTGTTCGAGCTTCATGTCCACGCCTTCCAGCGCGAGGCGTATCGCCCTCACCATCAGCGGGAATGACATCACCGCCGCCGCCAGCACCGCACCGCGCCAGCTGAACGCAAACGTCAGCCCAAACCAGTCGTAGAGCTTCTCGCCGATAAAACCGCGTCGCCCCATCGAAATCAGCAGCAGGTAACCGACCACCACGGGCGGCAAAACGAGCGGAAGATGCAGCACGCTGTCGAGCAGCGTTTTGCCGGGAAACTGACGGCGAACCAGTAGCCAGGCAAAGAAGATCCCAAAGGGCAAGCTCAGCGCAACCGCCAGGGAAGAGACTTTTAGGCTCAGCAGAACAGCCTGCCATTCAGGATCGGTCAATATCATCAGTGAGTCGTAAATCCATAACGTTTAAAGATTGCGGACGCCTCCGGCCCTTTCAGGTAATCGCGGAAGGCCGTCACGGCCGCATTTTTATGTCCATCAACAATCGCAACAGGATATTCCACTTTCTTGTGGGAGTCTTCCGGGAACGTTGCGACCACTTTTACACCGTTACTGGCAACGGCATCAGAGCCATACACAATGCCCAGCGGGGCTTCGTTGCGCTCAACCAGCGCCAGCGCGCCGCGCACGTCTTCCGCCGGGGCCAGCTTCGGTGACAATGTCTCCCATGCACCCAGCTTTTGCAGCGCTTCTTTGGCATAAATCCCGGCCGGAACGTGCTCCGGGTCGCCCACCGCCAGACGGCCACCGTTCAGCAGGCTCGTCCAGTGGGTCTGTTTGTTGATGGTGATGTCCGCCTGCGCGCTGGCTTTTGGCGCCACGACAACCAGGCTATTCCCCAGCAGCGTTTCGCGGGTTGTGGCATCAATCGATTTCTTCTCCGCCGCGTAATCCATCCACTTCTGGTCAGCCGAGATGAACAGATCCGCCGGTGCGCCCGCTTCTATCTGGCGCGCCAGCGTCGAGGAAGAGGCAAAAGAGGAGACCACCTCGACGTTTTTCTCTTTTTTATACGCCGCCGCGATGTCCTGCAGCGCGTTGGTCAGCGACGCCGCGGCAAAGACCGTAATTTTACCCTCGTCCCCCAGCGCGTGTCCGGTAAGTGAAAGCGTCAGCATTGCCCCTGCGAAAAGGCGTACCCATGAACGTGCCATCTGTAACTCCTGTGAGTAGCGTTATATACATATTAATATAACGGTAACGTCAGGGAGATCCCAGCGTTTAATCGTACCGCTGAAGGGGTAAACCGGCGTGATGCGTTAAATAATATCGGCGTAAACGGGAAAATCTTGAGAGCAAAACGCCCGGACTCGCCGGGCGTTTTGTGGGGAATCAATGCTGCTTTTTAGCCTGGTCTTTGTGACCAATGTTCGAAAAGACGTTGAACACTTCACCCAGGCCGTAGATGGCACCGAGGATGATGGCCATCACTACTGGTACCATGATCACGGCGAATACCAGACTTTTCAACAACTCTAACATGGTTTTCTCCAGATATTGTGAATGGCTCATTCTACCTTTTCAAGTGAGAAAAGCATCCCCTTTTGTGCGGTACCCTTTGCGCCCTGCACCATTTGGGTCACAATACTCTTTTTGCCAGGACACTGTTATGCAGGCCGAAATTCTCCTCACTCTACGACTTCAGCAGAAGCTTTTCGCCGATCCGCGACGTATCGCCCTGCTTAAACAAATAGAACAAACGGGCTCGATTAGCCAGGGGGCGAAAAACGCGGGCATCAGCTACAAAAGTGCCTGGGACGCCATCAACGAAATGAACACCCTGAGCGAACAACCGCTGGTGGACAGAGCCACAGGCGGCAAAGGCGGCGGCGGTGCGATCGTGACGCGCTATGGCCTGCGCCTTATTCAGCTTTACGATCTGCTGGCCCAGATCCAGCAAAAGGCGTTTGACGCGTTGAGCGACGACGATAACGTTCCGCTGGACAGCTTGCTGGCCGCCATTTCCCGCTTCTCGTTACAAACCAGCGCCCGCAACAAGTGGTTTGGTACGGTGACGGCGCGCGACAATCTCCAGGTACAGCAGCATATTGAGATCCTGCTTGCCGATGGCACCACCCGTCTGAAAGCCGCAATAACGGCGCAGAGCGCAGAGCGGCTTGAGCTCGATGAAGGTAAAGAGGTGCTGGTGCTGCTGAAAGCGCCTTGGGTCAATATCACGCGCGATCCCGACGCCGCAAAGGCGGCCGATAACCAGCTCCAGGGCGCAATTAGCCATATCGAACGCGGCCAGGCGCAGTGCGAAGTGCTGATGACCCTGGCAGACGGGCAACAGCTTTGCGCGACGATACCGCTTAGCGAAGCGGAAGGTTTAGAAGAAGGTTCTGTCGTTACCGCCTGGTTCAACGCAGACCGGGTGATTATCGCCACATTGTGCTGAGCGCATTGACAATCGCGCCGACAGTGCGTATCCCTGATATCTATTGCTGCAAAAACAGGGATAAATCATGTCATCATTGCATATTTCGCAAGGCACGTTTCGTCTTAGCGATACCCGAACGCTGACGATTGCTGATTTGACGATACGCGCGGGCGAAAGCTGGGCGTTTGTCGGCACTAACGGCAGCGGTAAATCCGCGCTGGCCCGCGCGCTGGCCGGCGAGCTCCCACTCCTCAAGGGCGAATACCAGAGCGACTTTACGCGCCTGACGCGCCTGTCATTTGAACAACTGCAAAAGCTGGTAAGCGACGAGTGGCAGCGCAATAACACTGATTTACTCAGCCCAGGCGAAGAAGATACCGGCCGTACGACGGCGGAAATTATTCAGGATGAGGTGAAAGATCCCGCCCGCTGTCAGCGCCTGGCAGAACGGTTCGGCATCACCGCCCTGCTGAACCGGCGCTTTAAATACCTTTCTACCGGCGAGACGCGAAAAACGCTGCTTTGTCAGGCGCTGATGAGCGAGCCCGAGCTGCTTATCCTCGACGAACCGTTTGACGGCCTTGACGTGCAGTCCCGTGCGCAGCTGGCGGCCCTGCTGGAGTCGCTTAATCAGCAGGGCTATACCCTGGTTTTGGTGCTTAACCGCTTCGATGAAATTCCGGACTTTATTCAGCACGCGGGCGTACTGGCCGACTGTAACCTGACCAAGACCGGTGAAAAAACAGCGCTGCTCAAGCAGGCGCTCATTGCCCAGCTCGCGCACAGTGAACAACTCGACGGAATTACGCTTCCGGAACCTGACGCCCCTTCGGCCCGCCATGCGCTCAATCCCCACCAGCCGCGCATCGTGCTGCGGGATGGGATGGTCTCTTATGACGATCGCCCGATCCTCAACCGTCTTAGCTGGACGGTCAATCCCGGCGAACACTGGCAGATTGTCGGCCCTAACGGCGCGGGAAAATCCACGCTGCTGAGCCTTATCACCGGCGATCACCCGCAGGGCTATAGCAACGATCTGACGCTGTTTGGTCGGCGTCGCGGCAGCGGCGAAACCATCTGGGATATTAAAAAACATATCGGCTACGTCAGCAGCAGCCTGCATCTGGATTACCGGGTCAGTACCACGGTACGCAACGTGATCCTTTCCGGATATTTTGATTCCATCGGTATTTATCAGGCGGTGTCTGACAAACAGCAAAAGCTGGCCCAACAGTGGCTGGATATCCTGGGCATGGACAACCGGGTCGCTGACGCGCCGTTTCATAGTCTGTCGTGGGGGCAGCAGCGTCTGGCCCTGATCGTTCGCGCGCTGGTGAAACACCCTACGCTTCTGATCCTCGACGAACCGCTGCAGGGACTCGATCCGCTGAATCGCCAGCTTATCCGCCGCTTTGTGGACGTGCTGATTAGCGAAGGTGAAACGCAGCTGCTGTTCGTTTCACATCATGCCGAAGATGCCCCCGCCTGCATCACGCATCGCCTGGAGTTTGTTCCCGACGGTGAGGGTTATCGCTACCTTCTCAGCAACGTCGATTAACCGTGGAGGGCTCTGCCCTCCTCTTTTTCAGATAACTTGCATCAATACATCGCTATCTCTTTGATCTAAAATGCACTCAGTCATTGAAAAAGCGAGTGTGAAAACGAGTGTAAACGATTCCACTATTTTATCCGATGTCACACTTTTCGCGTCTCTGTTATGCTATGGTTATTACATATCATAAGCCCAATGGAGCGAAATATGCGAGTTCTGGTAACAGGTGGTAGCGGTTACATAGGTAGTCATACCTGCGTGCAACTGCTGCAAAACGGTCACGACGTCATCATCCTCGACAACCTGTGCAACAGTAAGCGCAGCGTGCTGCCGGTGATTGAACGCCTTGGCGGTAAACAACCGACTTTCGTGGAAGGCGACATCCGCAACGAAGCGCTGATGACCGAGATCCTTCACGACCACGCCATCGAAGCGGTGATCCACTTCGCGGGTCTGAAAGCGGTCGGTGAATCCGTTGCAAAGCCGCTCGAGTATTACGACAACAACGTCAACGGTACTCTGCGTCTCATCTCCGCCATGCGCGCTGCGAACGTCAAAAACTTCATCTTTAGCTCCTCCGCCACCGTCTACGGCGATCAGCCCAAAATCCCTTACGTTGAAAGCTTCCCGACCGGTACACCGCAAAGCCCGTACGGCAAAAGCAAGCTGATGGTGGAGCAGATCCTGACCGACCTGCAAAAAGCACAGCCGGAGTGGAGCATCGCGCTGCTGCGCTACTTCAACCCGGTCGGCGCGCATCCGTCCGGCGACATGGGTGAAGATCCGCAGGGCATCCCGAACAACCTGATGCCGTATATCGCCCAGGTTGCCGTGGGTCGCCGCGACTCGCTGGCGATTTTTGGCAATGACTATCCGACCGAAGACGGTACCGGCGTGCGCGACTACATCCACGTGATGGATTTGGCCGACGGTCACGTTGCGGCCATGCAGCAGCTGGCCAACAAGCCGGGCGTGCATATTTACAACCTCGGCGCCGGGGTCGGCAGCAGCGTGCTGGACGTGGTTAACGCCTTCAGCAAAGCCTGCGGTAAGCCGGTGAACTACCACTTCGCTCCGCGTCGTGATGGCGATCTGCCGGCTTACTGGGCCGATGCCACCAAAGCCGACAAAGAGCTCAACTGGCGTGTGACGCGCACGCTTGATGAAATGGCACAGGATACCTGGCACTGGCAGTCACGCCACCCGCAAGGCTATCCGGACTAAGGATCCGTCATGACGCAATTCAATCCCGTCGATCATCCTCATCGTCGTTTTAACCCGTTAAGCGGGCAATGGATTTTGGTTTCTCCGCATCGCGCCAAGCGCCCCTGGCAGGGGGCTCAGGAGACGCCTGCAAAACAGACGCTGCCACAGCATGACCCGGACTGCTTCCTCTGTCCGGGCAACACGCGCGTCACCGGGGACAAAAACCCTGACTACCAAGGCACCTTCGTGTTCACCAACGATTTTGCCGCCCTGATGACCGACACGCCGGACGCGCCGGAAAGCCACGATCCGCTGATGCGCTGCGAAAGCGCGCGCGGAACCAGCCGCGTGATCTGCTTCTCGCCGGATCACAGCAAAACGCTGCCCGAGCTGAGCGTGGACGCGCTGAAAGAGGTCGTCAGCACCTGGCAGGCGCAAACCGCAGAGCTGGGGCAGAGCTATCCGTGGGTGCAGGTGTTCGAAAACAAAGGCGCGGCCATGGGCTGCTCAAACCCGCACCCGCACGGCCAGATCTGGGCGAACAGCTTCCTGCCTAACGAAGCCGAGCGTGAAGACCGTCTGCAGAAAGCGTATTACGCGGAAAACGGTTCGCCGATGCTGGTGGACTACACCCAGCGCGAGCTGGCCGACGGCAGCCGCACCGTGGTGGAAACTGAACACTGGCTGGCCGTCGTCCCTTACTGGGCCGCCTGGCCGTTTGAAACGCTGCTGCTGCCGAAAGCACACGTGCAGCGCATCACCGATCTCAGCGACGCGCAGCGCGACGACCTTGCCCTGGCGCTGAAAAAGCTGACCAGCCGTTACGACAACCTGTTCCAGTGCTCTTTCCCGTACTCCATGGGCTGGCACGGCGCCCCGTTTAACGGCGAAGAGAATCAACACTGGCAGCTGCACGCCCATTTCTATCCGCCGCTGCTGCGCTCTGCGACGGTGCGTAAATTCATGGTGGGCTATGAAATGCTGGCGGAAACCCAGCGTGACCTGACGGCGGAACAGGCGGCAGAACGTCTGCGTGCCGTTAGCGACGTCCACTATCGCGAATCAGGAGTCTAAAAAATGAGTCTGAAAGATAAAACACAATCCCTGTTTGCTGAGAAATTTGGCTACCCTGCCACCCACGTTATCCAGGCGCCAGGCCGCGTTAACCTGATCGGTGAACACACCGACTATAACGACGGTTTCGTGCTGCCGTGCGCCATCGATTACCAGACCGTCATCAGCTGCGCGAGGCGCGACGACCGTAATGTTCGCGTGATTGCGGCGGATTACGGTAATGAGACGGACGAGTTTTCCCTCGATGCCCCGATTGTGACGCACGACAGCCAGCAGTGGTCTAACTACGTGCGCGGCGTGGTGAAACACCTTCAGAAGCGCAACAAGAACTTTGGCGGTGCGGATTTAGTCATCAGCGGCAACGTGCCGCAGGGTGCGGGCTTAAGCTCCTCTGCGTCGCTGGAAGTCGCCGTTGGCACCGTGTTCCAGCAGCTTTATCATCTGCCGCTGGACGGCGCGCAAATCGCCCTGAATGGTCAGGAAGCAGAAAACCAGTTCGTGGGCTGCAACTGCGGCATTATGGACCAGCTGATCTCCGCGCTGGGCAAAAAAGAGCATGCCCTGTTAATTGATTGCCGCTCGCTGGGCACCAAAGCCGTTCCCCTGCCAAAAGGCGCGGCTGTGGTGATCGTCAACAGCAACTTTAAGCGCACGCTGGTGGGCAGTGAATACAACACCCGCCGCCAGCAGTGCGAAACCGGCGCCCGCTTCTTCCAGCAGCCTGCTCTGCGCGACGTGACGCTCAATGAATTTAACAAAGTGGCGCACGAGCTGGATCCGGTAGTCGCCAAACGCGTTCGTCACGTGCTGACGGAAAATGCCCGTACCGTTGAAGCCGCGTCCGCGCTGGCGAAAGGTGACCTGAAACGCATGGGTGAGCTGATGGCGGAATCTCACGCCTCCATGCGCGATGATTTTGAAATCACCGTTCCGCAGATCGACACCCTGGTGGACATCGTTAAAGCCACCATCGGCGAGAAAGGCGGCGTGCGCATGACGGGCGGCGGTTTTGGCGGCTGTATCGTTGCGCTGGTGCCAGAAGAGCTGGTCCCTGCCGTACAGGATGCCGTGGCGAAGCAGTACGAAGCAAAAACGGGCATCAAAGAAACCTTCTATGTTTGTAAAGCATCACAAGGAGCCGGACAGTGCTAAACGAAACACCTACCCTTGCACCGGATGGTCTGCCGTATCGCCTGTTAACCCTGCGCAACAGCGCGGGGATGGTCGTTACGGTGATGGACTGGGGGGCTACCCTTCTTTCTGCCCGCGTACCGATGCCGGACGGCAGCGTGCGTGAGACCCTGCTCGGCTGCGCCTCGCCTGAGCAGTACGTCAATCAGTCCGCCTATCTGGGCGCGTCCGTCGGGCGCTATGCTAACCGCATCGCGAAGAGCCGTTTTGAACTCGACGGCGTGCAGTACACCCTGCTTCCAAGCCAGGGTGAGAACCAGCTGCACGGCGGACCGGACGGGTTTGATAAACGCCGCTGGAAGATTGTTCGTCAAAACGATGGCGAAGTGCTGTTCTCGCTGGATTCGCCTGATGGCGACCAGGGCTTCCCGGGGAACCTTGTCGCGTCCGCGCGCTTTACGCTGACCGACGACAACCGTATCGCCATCGAATACCGTGCGACGGTCGATAAGCCGTGTCCGGTCAATCTGACCAATCACGCATATTTCAACCTGGACGGTAGCCAGTGCGACGTGCGTAACCACAAGCTGCAGATCCTGGCGGATGCATATCTTCCAGTTGACGAGATGGGCATTCCGTATCAGGGCCTCAAAGACGTGAGCGGCACCAGCTTTGACTTCCGCAGCGCGAAGTCCATCGCCCAGGATTTCATGAGCGATGACGATCAGCGTAAGGTAAAAGGCTACGACCACGCTTTCCTGCTGCAGGCCAAAGGCGATGTGAAACAGCCTGCCGCACAGGTCTGGTCTGCGGATGAGAAACTGCAGATGACGGTTTATACCACAGCCCCTGCACTGCAGTTTTACTCAGGCAACTACCTCGGCGGCACGACGGCGCGCGAACATGATGAGTACAGCGACTGGCAAGGCCTGGCGCTGGAGAGCGAGTTCCTGCCGGACAGCCCGAACCATCCGGAATGGCCGCAGCCGGACTGCGTGCTGCGCCCGGGTAAAGAGTACGTGAGCGTGACGGAATATCATTTTATTCCACATTAATATCCAGCCCTCCCTCCGGAGGGCTTTTTTCTGCACGCCTTGCTGAAAATAGCGCCGATCGCAGACAAAATCATAACCCTGGATTCACAAGCATCTTACACTCAGAGACTATTTTCGCTATGGTTAGGGTTAAGCGTTGCTGGTGGCACGGCCACGGCAATATAATGAGAATTGTTATCATTCTAAAAATGCTTGAGGAGTAAGAGATGGCTATAACTAAGCTGGTCCTGGTGCGTCACGGCGAAAGCCAGTGGAACAACGAAAACCGCTTTACCGGTTGGTACGACGTTGATCTGTCTGAGAAAGGCGTAAGCGAAGCAAAAGCAGCGGGTAAACTGCTGAAGGAAGAAGGCTTCAGCTTTGATTTTGCTTACACCTCTGTGCTGAAACGTGCCATCCACACCCTGTGGAACGTGCTGGACGAACTGGATCAGGCCTGGCTGCCGGTTGAGAAGTCCTGGAAACTGAACGAACGTCACTACGGTGCGCTGCAGGGCCTGAACAAAGCGGAAACCGCTGAGAAATATGGCGACGAGCAGGTTAAACAGTGGCGTCGCGGCTTCGCAATCACCCCACCAGAGCTGACCAAAGATGACGAGCGTTACCCGGGCCACGACCCGCGTTACGCGAAGCTGACCGACGCTGAGCTGCCAACCACCGAAAGCCTGGCGCTGACCATCGACCGCGTTGTGCCTTACTGGAACGAAACCATTCTGCCACGCCTGAAAAGCGGCGAGCGCGTGATCGTCGCTGCTCACGGTAACTCCCTGCGTGCGCTGGTGAAATACCTGGACAACATGGGTGAAGACGAAATCCTCGAACTGAACATCCCAACCGGCGTACCGCTGGTGTATGAGTTCGACGAAAACTTCAAGCCAATCAAACATTACTATCTGGGTAACGCAGAAGAGATCGCGGCGAAAGCAGCGGCTGTCGCGAACCAGGGTAAAGCGAAGTAATTTTCGCAAGGCATAAAAAAAGCGCGGAGCCTTCCGCGCTTTTTTATTTGTGCCTGAGAATTCAGCCGCGGCGCGCTTTTACCGCATTCGCCAGCTGACGCAGGATGGTATCGGTATCGTCCCAGCCAATGCAGGCATCGGTGACGCTTTTGCCATACACCAGCGGCTCGCTGCCTTCCAGGTTCTGGTTACCTTCAACCAGATGGCTTTCGATCATTACCCCAATCACCGCCTTCTCACCGCCGGCAATCTGCTGGCAGACGTCTGCACCCACTTCCATCTGCTTTTTAAACTGCTTGCTGGAGTTGGCATGGCTGAAATCGATCATCACCTGCGGTGGCAGCCCGGCTTTTTCCAGCCCGACCTTCACTTCTGCCACGTGTTTCGCGCTGTAGTTCGGCTCTTTGCCGCCGCGCAGAATGATATGGCAGTCACCGTTACCGCTGGTGTTAACGATTGCTGAATGGCCCCATTTGGTTACGGACAGGAAGCAGTGCGGCGCGCCCGCTGCGTTAATGGCGTCGATAGCCACCTTAATGGTGCCGTCAGTGCCGTTTTTGAAACCCACCGGACAAGAAAGACCGGACGCCAGCTCGCGGTGCACCTGAGATTCAGTCGTGCGCGCACCAATTGCGCCCCAGCTCATCAGGTCTGCCAGGTATTGTGGCGTAATCATGTCCAGGAATTCACCGGCCGCAGGCAGGCCGCTGTCGTTGATCTCCAGCAGCAGCTTGCGCGCAATGCGCAGACCGTCGTTGATCTGGAAGCTGTTATCCATATGCGGATCGTTAATCAGCCCTTTCCAGCCCACGGTGGTGCGCGGTTTTTCAAAATAAACGCGCATCACGATTTCCAGCTCGTCCTTCAGCTCTTCACGGAGGGTGAACAGACGGGCAGCGTACTCTTTCGCAGCTGCAGGATCGTGAATGGAGCACGGGCCAATCACCACCAGAAGACGATCGTCATTACCTTTCAGGATCTTATGGATCGCTTTACGAGCATGAGAAACCGTATTTGCGGCATTTTCAGTGGCGGGGAATTTCTCAAGGAGCGCTACAGGAGGTAATAACTCATTGATCTCTTTAATACGTAAATCGTCGTTCTGATAATTCATTTTCTTTCCAGCTCTGCCATATCTTTAGTAATGAAAGCAATCCTTTCAATCTATCTTGTCGATCAGGAAGTGTAAACACGGTTTTACACTTCACGCAGATAATTCCTGGAATTCGCCTAAAAATCGCCACAAAATAGCGAAAAACGAGATCTAACCTAAGCTTTTTAACTGTAACAACCAATTTTACACGCTTAAACGCGATTCCCTACTGACGTAAGTCCGTAAGGCGGAATCTTTCGCCTCAGAAAAAGATGCACTGTTGGAGAATGTTATCCAGCGTAACGACAAGAACAGGAGCACCATGATGAAAATGACAAAACTGGCAACCCTCTTCCTGACCGCCACACTCACTCTGGCCAGCGGCAGCGTCCTGGCCGCGGAAACGGGCACATCTGACAGCAACGGTGATGCGAATGCCGCGGCAGCAGCAGGCCAGCCCGCCCCTGATGCGAAACAGAATATCGCCCCGAATAATGTCGACAACAGCCAGATCAATACCGGTAATACCAACACCGGCGGCACCATGCTGCATCCCAACGGCAGCGGTTCCGGTACCATGAATCATGACAATATGAGTTCGGACGAGGTTCATAAGAACTCAATGTGCAAGGACGGTAAATGCCCTGACCCTAATGACAAAGTAGGAAACGACGCGAATACCAAAACCGATGGCACCACCCAGTAACGGGGGGTTCGGGAAGAAAAAGGAGAGCTCTGGCTCTCCTTTCTTTTTGGAGTAACCTATTAAAAACGCTACACTAAAAACAATAACATATCAGGAAAGCAGACATGGCTCACTCCCATTCCCACTCACCCTCTCCCGGCAACGACAACGCTAAACGACTGATGCTGGCCTTTGGCGTCACGGCAACGTTTATGGTCATCGAGGTCATTGGCGGCCTGATTTCCGACTCTCTGGCGCTACTGGCTGATGCCGGACACATGCTGACCGATGCCGCAGCGCTGCTCTTCGCCCTGCTGGCGGTGCAGTTTGCGCGTCGTCCTCCCAATGCGCGCCATACCTTCGGCTGGCTGAGGCTGACAACCCTCGCCGCGTTTGTTAACGCTATTGCGCTGGTGGTCATTACCGTTCTTATCGTCTGGGAGGCCGTACAGCGCTTCAGACACCCGCAGCCTATCGCCGGGGCGACAATGATGGTGATTGCCGTGGCGGGGCTGCTGGCAAATATCCTCGCCTTCTGGATTTTGCACCGCGGCAGCGGGGAAAAGAACCTCAACGTACGCGCTGCGGCTCTGCATGTTCTGGGTGATTTGCTCGGCTCAGTCGGGGCGATTGTCGCCGCGCTGGTGATCCTCTACACCGGCTGGACGCCTGTCGATCCGATTCTGTCCGTGCTGGTGTCGTGTCTGGTCTTACGCAGCGCCTGGCGGCTGCTGAAGGAGAGCGTGAATGAACTGCTTGAAGGGGCACCGGCATCGATGGATATTGACGAGCTAAAGCGCAACCTGCGCCGTTCAGTTCCGGAAGTGCGCAACGTTCATCACGTTCACGTCTGGCTGGTGGGGGAAAAACCGGTCATGACGCTGCACGTCCAGGTGATCCCGCCTCACGACCACGATGCGCTGCTTGAGCGCATCCAGCATTTTCTTGAACATCACTACGAAATTGGCCACGCCACCATCCAGATGGAGTATCAGCCCTGTAACGGGCCGGACTGCCACCTTAACGAGGCGCAGTCCGGACATTCACATCATCATAACCACTAGCTGGAAAGCGCGTGAGAACCTCGCTCACGCGCGCTTTTAATCCACATCCGGCTGCCGTTCAGCGCAATGAAGGTCAGCAGCAGATATTCCAGCGACATCGCATAGACGCCCTGCAGGGCGAAGATCGCCACGCTGATCACGTTGATGATGACCCACAGCAGCCAGTTCTCAACGTATTTACGGGTCATCAGGATCATCGCCGCAATCGACAGCACCATCATGCAGGAATCCCAGAACGGGAAGGCATCCGGCTGGAGCTCGGGCATCGTCACATTCAGGCCGAAACCGGACATGACCGAAACGGCAACGCGGGTCAGGAACGCAAACACCGGATTGATATAGACGGTCATTAAGCCAATGGCGACCACGCAGGCGACAAACCAGGCGATGGCTTTCGGCAAGGGCAGCCAGCGGATCTGCAGCTCGGCCTCCTGCTGGCTGTTCTGACGCGACCACGCGTACCAGCCGTAAATATTGGCGGCGAAGAAGAACAACTGCAAAAGCAGACTGGCGTACAGCTGGATCTGGAAGAAGATAATCGCAAACAGCGTAACGTTAATCAGCCCGAACGCGTAGTTGCCGATCTTCTCCAGGCTTGCCAGCCAGATACAGAGTAATCCCGCCAGCGTGCCAACGGCCTCAATCCATGACAGGTCATAGCCACCTGCACCAATCGGTATATGAACCAGAATGTTCTGCGTGCTAAAAAAATCCATCTTTTCCCCGGTCGTTTTGAATTAAGTACGTAGTGTAGCCGCAAAATCCAGCATGCGGTTAAGCGGAATTAATGCACCTTCACGCAGGGCGGCATCCACATGGATTTCATGTGCTGCCCCGCCCGTCTCGAGCCCTTCGGCAATGGCCTTCAGGCCATTCATCGCCATCCACGGACAATGCGCACAGCTGCGGCACGTTGCGCCCTCACCTGCCGTTGGCGCTTCCAGGAGCTCTTTCTCCGGCACGGCCTGCTGCATCTTATAGAAGATACCGCGATCGGTCGCCACGATGAGCTGCCTGTTAGGCAGCGTTCTGGCCGCGTTGATAAGCTGGCTGGTTGAGCCCACGGCGTCCGCCATGTCGACAATCGACTGCGGTGATTCAGGGTGAACAAGAATCGCGGCGTCAGGATAAAGTGCCTTCATGCGCGCCAGCGCCTGGGTTTTGAATTCGTCGTGCACAATGCAGGCCCCCTGCCAGCAGAGAACGTCAGCCCCCGTCTGCTTCTGGACATAATTTCCAAGATGGCGGTCAGGCGCCCAGATAATTTTCTCGCCCAGGCTATCCAGATGTTCAATCAGCTCAACGGCGATGCTGGAGGTGACAACCCAGTCTGCCCGCGCTTTTACCGCCGCAGAGGTGTTGGCGTAAACCACCACGGTCCGGTCAGGGTAGGCGTCACAGAAGGCCGTGAATTCGTCAATCGGGCAGCCGAGATCCAGCGAACACTCCGCGTTAAGCGTCGGCATCAGAATGGTTTTTTCAGGGCTCAGGATCTTTGCCGTTTCGCCCATAAAACGCACGCCAGCAACCAGCAGCGTGGAAGCAGGATGTTTTGCACCGAAGCGTGCCATCTCCAGTGAGTCAGAAATACAGCCGCCGGTCTCTTCCGCCAGCTGCTGAATTTCCGGGTCGGTGTAGTAATGGGCTACCATCACCGCATCTCGTTCTTTGAGAAGACGTTTGATCTTCTCACGGTAGAATTGCTTTTCGTCCTGGCTCAGCGGGACAGGCTTTGGCGGAAACGGATAGATTGCGGCTTCAGGATCAAACATCACACTCATTATGGCTTCTCGTTTTACGGGCTTAACAATATTGCCTTTCTTTTGCATGACATAGCAAAACGCATGGCAATTGTGTTTTGTATACTAAACAAGATAGCGAATATGAGAGGAAAAGTCACCGGAAATAGGTGCGGATAGCATTTGTCGGCCAGCGGCTTCGCCTTGCCCGACCTGCACAGACGGCAGATAGCAAAAAGGCGCCTTTAGGGCGCCTTTCTACACTGGTGGGTCGTGCAGGATTCGAACCTGCGACCAATTGATTAAAAGTCAACTGCTCTACCAACTGAGCTAACGACCCCTTGCGGGATTTTATCTTCGAAGTGGTGGGTCGTGCAGGATTCGAACCTGCGACCAATTGATTAAAAGTCAACTGCTCTACCAACTGAGCTAACGACCCATTCGGGTGCTGACTTCGAAGATTTTTACTCGGTACCACCGGAGAGTGGTGGGTCGTGCAGGATGACTCGGCTTCGCCTTGCCCTTCGGGCCGTTGCTAAAGCAACGTTATCCTTCACGTTTAATATCTGAGTAAGACATTAAAATTGGTGGGTCGTGCAGGATTCGAACCTGCGACCAATTGATTAAAAGTCAACTGCTCTACCAACTGAGCTAACGACCCGAGTGGTGGGTGATGACGGGCTCGAACCGCCGACCCCCTCCGTGTAAAGGAGATGCTCTACCAACTGAGCTAATCACCCACTCTGTACTGCTGGTGTGCGTTAAGTGGTGGGTCGTGCAGGATTCGAACCTGCGACCAATTGATTAAAAGTCAACTGCTCTACCAACTGAGCTAACGACCCACTTTTACGCTGTTTTCACGTTGTTTGATATCCCGTGGCAACGGCGGCATATATTACTGATTTAAGAATTCAGCGCAACAAAAATTTCGATGAAGATCACTTAACTGCTTACGAATCATGCGGCACGACCAGAAATAACGCGATTTCTGGTCATGCGATAATCATCCCATCGAATTCAGACGTTTTTGCGCCTGCTTAGCACCTTCGGTACCCGGGAATTTAGAGACCACCTGCTGATAAACCGCTTTGGCTTTCGCAGTGTCGCCTTTGTCCTGCATGATGACGCCCACTTTATACATCGCATCAGGCGCTTTTGGCGATTTCGGGTAATTTTTCACCACTGAGGCAAAATAAAACGCCGCATCGTCCTTTTTACCCTTGTTGTAATTCAACTGACCGAGCCAGTAATTCGCATTTGGCTGATAAGTGGAATCAGGGTATTTCTTAACAAAGTTCTGAAACGCAGCAAGCGCGTCATCCTGACGAGATTGATCCTGCACCAGGGCAATGGCCGCGTTGTAGTCCGTATTCGCGTCACCGCTCTGTACAGGCGCACCTGTTGCAGCAGAAGCATCCGCAGCCGGAGCTGATGTCGCCGCACCGGTCTGATCGCCCGCGGCTGGCTGTGCTTGTGCTGCTGCACCACCGCTGCTCAGGCTATCTATCTGCAGCAAAATCTGCTTCTGACGTTCCACAACCTGGTTCAACTGATACTGGCTTTCCTGAATCTGGCCGCGGAGAGAGTCAATATCGTTTTGGTTATCAGAAAGTTGTTGCTGGAGTTGGGTTAAAAGCTGGCTGTGAGCGTTAGAAATACGCTCGAGTTGAGTGACCCGGTCTTCTACCGAGCCTGAGCCGACACTACTGATTGGTGCCTGAGCAAAAGCGGCCCAGGGGGCCGCTATTCCAACCAGTAACGACAGACTCAACAGATGATGTCTGAAGTTACTGCTCATGCAATTCTCTTAGTAAACCAGTACGGCACGACGGTTTTTGGAGTAAGCCGCTTCGTCGTGACCCAGTACTGCAGGTTTTTCTTTACCGTAAGAAACGATGGAGATCTGGTCAGCAGAAACGCCTTTACCCTGCAGGTACATTTTAACAGCGTTAGCACGACGTTCACCCAGGGAGATGTTGTACTCTGGAGTACCACGTTCGTCCGCGTGACCTTCTACGGTGACTTTGTAAGATGGGTTGCTACGCAGGAAGTTAGCGTGAGCATCCAGCATCGCAGCGAAGTCAGAACGGATGTCGTATTTATCCAGATCGAAGTAAACGATGTTGTTCTGCTGCAGCTGCTGCATCTGAAGACGCGCCTGCTCTTCAGAAGACATGTTGCCATTGCCGTTCGCGTCCATACCGGTGCCGGCACCCATCATGCCTTCGCCGCTCTGGTCATTGCTGGCGTTCTTGTTAGAAGAACACGCTGCGATTGCCATTACAGGCAGAGCGATCATCAGCCCCTTCAGCACTTTGTTCAGTTGCATTTCTATGATTCCTTTAGTAATCAATTAATTATTATTTACAGATACGGCGACCAGGCAGGTGATTTTACCTGTCCATCAGTTGCCGGAATACGCGCTTTGAAACGCCCATCTGTAGAAACCAGATTCAGCACAGATCCCATCCCCTGAGAAGAGCTGTAGATTACCATCGTGCCGTTAGGTGCCAGACTTGGCGTTTCATCCAGGAACGTTGACGACAGAACTTGAACGCCACCCGCTACCAGATCCTGTTTGGCAATGTGCTGCTGCCCACCGTTGGAGCTCACCATTACCATAAATTTACCGTCGCTGCTCACGTCTGAGTTCTGGTTCTGCGAACCTTCCCAGGTAATACGCTGCGGAGCACCGCCGTTGATGTTGACTTTATAGATTTGTGGACGGCCAGCCTGGTCAGAAGTAAACGCCAGGTTTTGACTATCCGGGAACCATGAAGGTTCAGTGTTGTTGCTGCGACCGTCGGTCACCTGACGGATCTGGCCAGAGCCAATGTCCATCACGTACAGGTTCAGGCTACCGGTTTTTGACAGCGCAAACGCCAGTTTAGACCCGTCCGGAGAGAAGGAAGGTGCACCGTTGTGACGTGGGAAAGACGCCACCTGACGAACAGCACCGTTTGCCAGCGTCTGGATAACCAGCGCTGAACGACCGCTTTCGAAGGTTACATAGGCCAGTTTAGAACCGTCCGGAGACCAGGCTGGAGACATCAGCGGCTGTGAAGAACGTTTCACCAGGAACTGGTTGTAGCCGTCGTAGTCAGATACGCGCAGCTCATACGGGAACTGACCACCGTTGGTCTGTACCACATAAGCAATACGGGTACGGAACGCCCCTTTAATGCCGGTCAGTTTTTCAAATACCGCATCGCTGGCAGCGTGTGCCGCGTAGCGCAGGTACTGCTTAGTGACCTTGTAAGAGTTCTGTGCCAGAACGGTACCCGGTGCACCGCCGGTATCCACCAGCTGCCAGGCCACGTTGTAAGAGCCGTCCGGGTTAGGCGTAACCTGACCCACAACCACGGCATCAATACCCAGTGCAGACCATGCTGCAGGCTGTACTTCCTGCGCGCTGCCCGGCTGCTGCGGCAGACGAGAACGATCTAACGGGTTGAATTTACCGCTGTTACGCAGGTCAGCCGCCACGATGCCACCGGCATCTTCAGGTGCAGCGCCAGGACCGGCCCACTGGAACGGAACAACACCGATTGGGCGTGCCGAGTCCACCCCCTGGGTGATCTCGATACGTACTTCTGCGTGCAGTACTGCTGCCCACAGCATTAAAAAACTAAATGCTACACGTAATGCCTGCTTCATCATATCTCCCTTATCCGGATAACCTTACCCACGATAATTTAGCAGAATGTTAACAAACTCAAATAGACAAAACTACCAGAACCCTGTGACTAAACCTGGTCTATTTTTCCCCGTTTGCACGGGGAAAATGTAACTTAAGGTTTGAAGTCCAGCGGCGCATTTTTGAAGACTTCGTAAACTGCCTGAGACGGCGGTTTAGGCATCTTCGCCTGACGCGCTGCAGCCAGGGCCGCAGTACATAAAGCCGGGTCGCCACCTTCAGACTTAATATCCAGCAGCATGCCGTCCGGAGCCAGTTTTATACGCAACGTACACGTTTTACCGGTATAGGAAGACGCATCATAGAATCGGCTTTCAATAGCGGATTTAATCTGCGCGGCATAACCGTTGATTTCAGCCCCTGTCGCACCGTTACTCTTAGTGTTACCACTTCCCGTCGGCGCTGCGTTGTTTCCTTTCGCCCCACCGCCCGTTTTCGGTGCATTCTTACCGGAGCTCAAATCGCCCAGCAGATCGTCAACCCCTGCGGCAGCAGCGGCTTTTTCAGCAGCCGCGGCCTTTTTGGCCGCCGCTTTATCAGCAGCAGCTTTCTTATCGGCAGCGGCCTTCTCAGCTGCAGCTTTCTTATCGGCGGCAGCCTTCTCAGCTGCAGCTTTTTTATCGGCAGCGGCTTTTTCAGCGGCCGCTTTCTCAGCAGCAGCCGCTTTCTTCGCGGCCTCGGCAGCAGCTTTCTTCTCTGCTTCCTGAGCGGCTTTTTTCGCGGCTTCCGCTTCGGCTTTCTTCTGAGCATCGGCAGCGGCTTTCTTCGCGGCTTCCGCTTCAGCTTTCTTCTGAGCATCAGCAGCGGCTTTCTTCGCCGCTTCTGCCGCTAATTTTGCCTGGGCATCAGCCTGTGCTTTCGCGTCCGCTGCGGCTTTTGCTGCCGCCTCTTCCGCCTGCTTTTGCTGTTCCTGTGCTTTCTTCGCGGCCTCTTCGGCTTGCTTCTGCTGTTCCGCCTGCTCTTTCGCAGCTTCCTGCGCCTGCAAACGCTCTTTCTCAAGCTGCTTCAGACGCTCCTGCTCTGCGGCCTGCTTTTCACGCAGTTCTTCCGCCTGCTGTTGCGACTGTTTTTCACGCTGCTCTTCAGCCCGTTTGGCACTCGCCTTCTGCTGCTGTTCGCGATTATAGTTCTGTACTACCGCACCGGGATCCACCATCACGGCGTCAATGGAAGACCCTCCACCGCCACCGGCTGATGCATCAATATGCTCGTCGAACGAACTCCAGATCAGCGCTGCAAAGAGAATCACGTGCAGCACTGCGGAGACGATTATCGCTCGCTTAAGCTTGTCGTTCTGTTCGGTTGCCTTTGACACTATCGGTTCCCAAAAACTACGCGGATGATCAAATAGGTTGGGTCATTAAGCCAACTGACTTAACACCCGCACTATGTAGCAAGTTCAGCGCTTTAATAATTTCATCGTAGGGTACGTCTTTCGCGCCACCGATTAAGAAGACCGTTTTCGGATTTGACTCCAGACGACGCTGCGCTTCAGCAATAACCTGCTCAGGCGGCAGCTGATCCATACGATCTTTCTCTACCACGACGCTGTATTGCCCTACGCCGGAAACCTCAATGATAACCGGAGGATCGTCATTGGTGCTCACCGCCTGTGATTCTGTCGCATCCGGCAGATCCACTTCCACGCTCTGAGTAATGATTGGCGCTGTCGCCATGAAGATCAGCAGCAGTACCAGCAGGACGTCCAGCAGTGGAACGATATTGATTTCGGACTTGAGCTCGCGACGACCTCGTCCACGCGATCTGGCCATGGTTTACCCCTTGTTGCTCTCGGTGCTGGTAAACGCCTGACGGTGCAGAATCGCAGTGAACTCTTCCATAAAGTTGTCGTAGTTCAGTTCCAGTTTGTTCACGCGCTGGTTCAGACGGTTGTAAGCCATAACCGCAGGAATTGCCGCAAACAGACCGATAGCGGTCGCAATCAGTGCTTCAGCGATACCCGGTGCAACCATCTGCAACGTCGCCTGCTTCACCGCGCCCAGCGCGATAAAGGCGTGCATGATCCCCCACACGGTACCAAACAGGCCGATATACGGGCTGATGGAACCGACAGTGCCGAGGAATGGAATATGCGTTTCGAGATTTTCCAGCTCACGGTTCATAGAGATACGCATCGCACGCGAGGCACCTTCTACAACCGCTTCCGGCGCATGATTGTTTGCACGATGCAGACGAGCAAACTCTTTGAAACCGCTATAAAAAATTTGCTCGGAGCCTGTAAGGTTTTCACGGCGCCCCTGGCTTTCCTGATAAAGACGAGAAAGCTCAATACCCGACCAGAACTTATCTTCAAACGCTTCAGCTTCACGGCCAGCGGCATTGAGGATACGCGTTCTCTGGATGATGATGGCCCAGGATGCGATTGAAAAACCAATCAAAATCAACATGATAAGTTTAACCAGAAGGCTTGCCTTCAGGAACAAATCAAGGATATTCATGTCAGTCACTGCTTAAACTCCGCGACAATAGACTTAGGAAGCGCACGAGGCTTCATTATGGTTGGATCAACACAAACAATCAGCACCTCAGCTGAGTTCAGTACGGTATTCTCTGCGTTGACTATCCGCTGCGTGAAAACCAGTGAGGTCCCGCGCATTGATGTAATTTCAGTTTGGACTTCGAGCATATCGTCGAGTCTGGCAGGCGCAAAATACTCAAGCGTCATCTTGCGTACCACGAAGGCAACTCGCTCAGCCAACAGCACCTGTTGACTAAAGTGATGATGGCGCAGCATCTCTGTGCGTGCCCGTTCATAAAAAGCAACGTAGCTGGCGTGGTAAACCACACCACCGGCATCAGTATCTTCGTAATAGACACGAACCGGCCATCGAAACAGCGTTGTATTCACTTTACATCCCGGTAATGCAACAAAAGTTAATGCTTTTAAACTTCGCTACTATACGCGCGGGAAAGAGGGTTGGGAATGGGAGAAAGTAAACGGAGAGTAAATTTTTATGGGCTCGGGTAAGCCCATAACGTTAACGGACATTTCTTATTCAGAAGAAGAAGAAAATCAAACCGGCGAGAAGCACCAGATCGGCAATCAGCGGGCAAAAAATTCCCTGCCAGTGAACGGCTTTCGGACGAAAGCCGACGCCGTGGATCACACCTGCGCACACCGCCCACATAATGAGAAAGCCGTGCCAGATTTCAAGCTCGCTGGTTTTCGCTGCAAAGCGCGAAGGGTCCCAGAAGATACAACCTGCCAGCAGTAATGCCATCACTAAAGAAAGCGCCCGTAACGGGCGCTTGTCCATTACCGCGTAAAGCGTCGCGATAATATTCATCAGTGTTTTTCTTCACCCGCTTTGGTCGCTTCGACGTGCTCAAGCGCCAGGGCAGTGATGACACCAAATGCACAGGCAAGAAGCGTCCCTAAAATCCATGCGAAATACCACATATTCAGCTCCTTACTTAGTACATAGAATGGGTGTTGCTTTCGATATGTTCTTTAGTGATGCGACCGAACATTTTCCAGTAACACCAGGTGGTGTAGAGCAGGATAATCGGTACGAACACGCAAGCAACATATGTCATCAGGTTCAGCGTCAGTTGGCTGGACGTGGCATCCCACATGGTCAGGCTAGCATTCAGCATGGTGCTGGATGGCATGACGAATGGGAACATCGCAATACCCGCCGTCAGGATGATGCACGCCAGGGTCAGCGAAGAGAACACGAACGCCAGCGCGCCTTTCTCCAGACGAGACGTCAACACGGTCAGCAGCGGCAGCAATACGCCCAGAGCCGGGATAGCCCACAGCGCAGGGGTGTTATTGAAGTTCACCAGCCATGCGCCAGCCTGACGCGCCACTTCTTTGGTCAGCGGGTTAGACGGTGCCGAGTGGTTAATTGCAGAGGTCACCACATAACCATCAATGCCGTACACCACCCACACACCGGCCAGTGCGAAGCAGACCAGCGTTACCAGCGCAGCGACCTGAGCCGTCGCGCGAGAACGCAGGTGCAGTTCACCAACCGTACGCATCTGCAGATAGGTTGCGCCCTGAGTGATGATCATCGCCACGCTCACCACGCCGGCCAGCAGGCCAAACGGATTCAGCAGCTGGAAGAAGTTACCGGTGTAGTAAAGACGCATGTATTCGTCCAGGTGGAACGGTACGCCCTGAAGCAGGTTACCGAACGCCACGCCGATCACCAGCGGTGGAACGAAGCTACCGATAAAGATGCCCCAGTCCCACATGTTGCGCCAGCGGGTGTCTTCAATCTTGGAACGGTAGTCGAAACCGACCGGACGGAAGAATAAAGAGGCCAGCACCAGAATCATCGCCACATAAAAGCCGGAGAACGCAGCCGCGTAGACCATCGGCCAGGCAGCGAACAGCGCGCCGCCAGCGGTGATCAGCCACACCTGGTTACCGTCCCAGTGAGGGGCGATGGAGTTGATCATGATTCGACGCTCGGTGTCATTACGACCGAGGAAACGGGTGAGCATCCCCACCCCCATGTCGAAACCATCCGTGACGGCAAAACCGATCAGCAGAACGCCAACCAGCAGCCACCAGATAAAACGCAATACTTCATAATCGATCATTTGATGACTCCTGTCTTAGCGTGCCGGCTGAGTAGTCGCAGTGGACTGCTCGTAGTGATAGCGACCGGTTTTCAGGCTGCTTGGGCCAAGGCGCGCGAACTTGAACATCAGGAACAGTTCAGCCACCAGGAACAGGGTGTACAGACCACAGATCAGCAGCATGGAGAAGATCAGGTCGCCCGCTGTCAGGGAAGAGTTCGCTACCGCCGTTGGCAGTACCTCACCAATCGCCCATGGCTGACGGCCGTACTCCGCAACAAACCAGCCGGATTCGATCGCGATCCACGGCAGTGGAATACCGTACAGCGCGGTGCGCAGCAGCCATTTTTTCTCGCCGATGCGGTTACGAATCACGGACCAGAAGGACGCCGCAATGATCAGCAGCATGATGATGCCGCAGCCCACCATGATACGGAATGCGAAGTACAGTGGCGCAACGCGTGGAATCGAGTCTTTGGTTGCCATCTGGATCTGTGCTTCTGTCGCATCAGAAACGTTCGGGGTATAACGCTTCAGCAGCAAACCGTAACCCAGATCTTTCTTCACGTTGTTGAACTGGTCGCGAACGGCCTGATCGGTAGAACCGGCACGCAGCTGTTCCAGCAGCGAGTAGGCTTTCATACCGTTACGGATACGCTCTTCGTGCTGAACCATCAGCTCTTTCAGACCGGTCACCTGCTTATCAACAGAACGGGTGGCGATGATACCCAGCGCATAAGGGATCTGAATGGCGAAGCGGTTTTCCTGCGCATCCTGATCGGGAATACCGAACAGCGTAAAGGCAGCAGGCGCCGGTTGGGTTTCCCATTCGGCTTCGATGGCAGCCAGTTTGGTTTTCTGCACGTCACCCATTTCGTAACCGGATTCATCACCCAGAACGATAACAGAGAGGATTGCAGCCATACCGAAGCTTGCCGCGATAGCAAAGGAGCGCTTAGCAAAGGCGAAGTCACGGCCGCGCAGCATGTAGTAAGAGCTGATGCCCAGTACAAACATCGCGCCGCACACGTAGCCAGAAGCGACGGTGTGAACGAATTTAACCTGCGCAACCGGGTTCAGGACCAGCTCGGCAAAGCTGACCATCTCCATACGCATGGTTTCGAAGTTGAAATCAGATGCGATAGGGTTCTGCATCCAGCCGTTCGCCACCAGAATCCACAGCGCGGACAGGTTCGAACCTAATGCCACCAGCCAGGTCACCGCCATATGCTGGACTTTACCCAGACGATCCCAGCCGAAGAAGAACAGACCTACAAAGGTGGATTCGAGGAAGAATGCCATCAGACCTTCAATGGCCAGCGGCGCACCGAAGATATCCCCGACATAGTGGGAATAGTAAGACCAGTTAGTCCCGAACTGGAACTCCATGGTCAAACCGGTTGCCACGCCCAGCGCGAAGTTGATACCAAACAACTTGCCCCAGAACTTGGTCATATCTTTATAAATCTGTTTGCCGGAGAGAACGTATACCGTTTCCATAATGGCCAGCAGGAACGCCATACCGAGCGTCAGTGGCACAAACAGGAAGTGGTACATCGCGGTCAAGGCAAACTGTAAGCGCGACAGTTCGACTATATCTAACATCATGACTCCTTGCTCATCGCATGAAGACTCCGAGAGTGAACCCCGTCAGAGAGAGATCCACACGCATGCCCCAATACAAATTATTCGCATCCTTGTCGTCGTTATTACCCTGAAGGAGGATAAAAACGATGACGTGAGGTTACAAATACGTTAATAAAAAACTCAAATTGATCCCGCAAATATAATACGCTGCAAAACCCTTACAATAAACAGGTTTTTATTGAATCACATTTACGTTTTTCGACGGCGATCAATTTATAGCAAAATTACCACTTTTCGGCCATTTTGATCGGGGACAATTTACCGCCTTTTGATGGGTTTTTCCAAGGATTAAACATTGATTTAAATCAAAAACAATCCGTTGTGTTAAATGTGTTTTGATGCGGTGAACATAGTAAAAACCATGTTAAAGATATGTATATAAAATACAATTAAGGTTAGCAAGTCGATTGATGTATATAAACAGAAGTGATTTTTATTAACTCAGAAGCCCGAATGCCTAATTTATTCAGGACATAAATTTTAGTGCGTTTTTCGTTTTTTTCCATCCGCTCTCTTTAAAGTAAATAAATAACAATTATTTTACTTTTATCCCCCTCTCTAATTAACACCATTTAGTGACTATTGCATGTAGCCCGGCAGGCAATAAAAAAGGCCGCTTTACAGCGGCCAACCATGTCGAAACGGACATTTTTTTATTTCAACGCGCCCCATTCAGGGCGCAGAGAGGACTTACTTAATGATGGATTTCAGTGCTTCGCCGATATCCGCCAGGCTGCGAACGGTTTTCACGCCTGCGGCTTCCAGCGCTGCGAATTTCTCATCAGCCGTACCTTTACCGCCGGCGATGATCGCGCCTGCGTGACCCATACGCTTGCCTTTCGGCGCGGTCACACCCGCGATATAACCGACAACTGGCTTGGTCACGTGTTCTTTGATGTAAGCAGCGGCTTCTTCTTCCGCGCTACCACCGATCTCACCGATCATCACGATCGCTTCAGTCTGTGGATCTTCCTGGAACAGCTTCAGGATGTCGATGAAGTTAGAGCCAGGGATCGGGTCACCGCCGATGCCCACACAGGTGGACTGGCCGAAGCCGTAGTCGGTGGTCTGCTTAACGGCTTCATAGGTCAGGGTACCGGAACGGGACACGATGCCCACTTTGCCCGGCTTGTGAATGTGGCCCGGCATGATGCCGATTTTGCATTCGCCCGGGGTGATAACGCCTGGGCAGTTCGGGCCGATCATGCGCACGCCTGCTTCATCCAGCTTCACCTTCACGGTCAGCATATCCAGCGTCGGGATGCCTTCAGTAATAGTGATGATCAGTTTGATGCCTGCGTCGATCGCTTCCAGAATGGAGTCTTTGCAGAACGGTGCCGGAACGTAGATCACGGTCGCGGTTGCGCCCGTCGCTTCTACGGCTTCACGCACGGTGTTGAACACCGGCAGGCCCAGGTGCGTGGTGCCGCCTTTACCTGGCGTTACGCCGCCAACCATCTGCGTGCCGTAGGCAATCGCCTGTTCGGAGTGGAAAGTCCCCTGGCTACCGGTGAAGCCCTGGCAGATAACCTTGGTATCTTTATTAATTAAAACTGACATTATTTCCCCTCCACTGCGGCAACAACCTGCTGAGCTGCATCCGTCAGACTTTTCGCTGCAATAATATTCAGGCCGCTGTCAGCCAGTTTTTTCGCGCCGAGTTCAGCGTTGTTACCTTCCAGACGCACAACCACCGGAACGTTCACGCCCACTTCTTCTACCGCACCGATGATACCGTCGGCGATCAGGTCGCAACGAACGATGCCGCCGAAGATGTTAACCAGAACGGCCTTCACGTTGTCGTCAGAGAGAATGATTTTGAACGCTTCGGTTACGCGCTCTTTGGTTGCGCCACCGCCTACGTCGAGGAAGTTTGCTGGCTCACCGCCGTGCAGCTTAACGATGTCCATGGTGCCCATTGCCAGGCCCGCACCGTTAACCATGCAGCCGATGTTGCCGTCCAGCGCTACGTAGTTCAGCTCCCACTGTGCAGCCTGTGCTTCACGCGGATCTTCCTGAGACTGGTCGCGCATTTCGCGCAGATCGGACTGGCGGAACAGCGCGTTGCCGTCAGCGCCCAGCTTGCCGTCGAGGCAGATCAGGTCGCCCTGGGTGGTGATCACCAGCGGGTTGATCTCGATCAGCGCCAGGTCGCGCTCCAGGAAGATGTTCGCCAGCCCCATGAAGATCTTGGTGAACTGCTGAACCAGCTTGCCTTCCAGGCCCAGTTTGAACGCCAGCTCGCGACCCTGATAAGGCATCGGGCCCGCCAGCGGATCGATTGCCACTTTGTGGATCAGGTGCGGGGTTTCTTCCGCCACTTTTTCGATTTCCACGCCGCCTTCGGTAGACGCCATGAACACCACGCGACGGGAGCTACGGTCAACAACCGCGCCCAGGTACAGTTCTTTCGCGATGTCGGTCGCCGCTTCAACCAGGATCTGGTTAACCGGCTGGCCGTTCGCATCTGTCTGGTACGTTACCAGACGCTTGCCGAGCCAATGTTCAGCAAACGCACGAATCTCTTCTTTGCTCTTAACAACCTTCACACCGCCCGCTTTACCACGGCCACCAGCGTGAACCTGACACTTAACTACCCAAGGGCCGGAACCGATTTTAGATGCGGCTTCTTCTGCTTCACGCGGGGTAGTACAGGCATAACCCACCGGAGCCGGTAAGCCATACCGGGCAAACAGCTGTTTGGCCTGATATTCATGTAAGTTCATGTGTTCTATCCATCCTTCAGGTAATCGTTAGGTCGTGCTTTTATTGGCCCGGCAGCCATACGCCGCCGGGCAAGACTGCAAAACTAGACGTCCAGCAGCAGACGGGTTGGATCTTCCAGCAGCTCTTTAATCGCGACCAGGAAGCCCACGGACTCGCGGCCGTCGATCAGGCGGTGGTCGTAAGAGAGCGCCAGGTACATCATTGGCAGGATCTCAACTTTACCGTCTACCGCCATAGGGCGATCTTTAATGGCATGCATACCCAGGATCGCGCTCTGCGGCGGGTTAATGATCGGGGTAGACATCAGCGAGCCGAATACGCCGCCGTTGGTAATGGTGAAGTTACCGCCGGTCAGGTCGTCTACGGTCAGCTTGCCGTCGCGGCCTTTTACAGCCAGCTCTTTAATGTTTTTCTCGATGTCAGCCATACCCAGGGTATCCACATCACGCAGAACCGGCGTTACCAGGCCGCGTGGAGTAGAAACCGCCATGCTGACGTCGAAATAGTTGTGGTAAACCACGTCATCGCCATCGATAGACGCGTTCACTTCCGGGTAGCGTTTCAGCGCTTCAACAACCGCTTTCACGTAGAAGGACATAAAGCCCAGACGGATACCGTGACGTTTTTCAAAGGCGTCACCGTACTGCTTGCGCAGGTCCATGATTGGCTTCATGTTCACTTCGTTGAAGGTGGTCAGCATCGCGGTGGAGTTTTTCGCTTCCAGCAGACGCTCGGCCACGCGCTTGCGCAGGCGGGTCATCGGCACGCGTTTTTCGCTGCGGGCACCCAGAGCAGGCTGTGCTGCTGGTGCTGCCGCAGGGGCTTTCGCTTCTGCCTGAGCAGGCGCTTTCGCCAGGTGTTTGTCGATGTCTTCGCGGGTTAGACGACCGCCCACACCGGTGCCTTTGATGGCTGCCGGGTCAAGGCTGTGTTCAGCCAGCAGGCGACGGATCGCCGGGCTGAGGGCGTCGTTAGACTGTTCTTCCAGAGAAGCCTGCTGGCGCTGAGCCGGCGTAGAGGCTTTCTCTTCAGATTTCGCGCTGGACTCTTTGCCCGCGCTGTTGCCTTCTCGCAGGCGACCCAGGATCTGACGAGAGGTTACGGTGGTACCTTCATCTTCCAGCACCGCGTCCAGAACGCCATCCGCCGAAGCCGGTACTTCCAGTACCACTTTGTCAGTTTCGATTTCTACCAGCACTTCATCGCGCTTAACGGCATCGCCTGGTTTTTTGTGCCAGGTAGCGACGGTCGCATCTGCTACAGATTCAGGCAGGTCGGGAACAAGAATATCTACGCTACTCATTTTGTATCCTTTAATTAATCGACGTTCAGCGCGTCATTGACCAGATCTTGTTGCTGCTTCTGGTGAACGGACATATACCCTACCGCCGGAGAGGCGGAGGCCGGGCGACCTGCATAACGCAGGGCTGACCCAAATGGAATCACTTCACGGAAATGATGCTGGCTGCAGTACCATGCGCCCTGGTTAAGCGGCTCTTCCTGGCACCAGACAAAATCATGTACGTGAGCATATTGTTTCAGCACTTCCTGCATCGCCTGATGCGGGAACGGATAAAGCTGTTCGATACGCACGATGGCGACATCTTTCTGATCGTTCTTGCGGCGCTGTTCCAGCAGGTCGTAATAAACCTTACCAGAACACATCACCACGCGCTTCACGCCCTGCGGATCCAGCTCGTCAATTTCACCGATGGCTGGCAGGAAGGTTCCGTTCGCCAGTTCTTCCAGGCTCGACACCGCCAGCGGGTGACGCAGCAGGGATTTCGGCGACATCACCACCAGCGGACGGCGCATACCGCGCAGCGCCTGACGACGCAGCATGTGGTAGACCTGAGCCGGGGTGGACGGCACGCAGACCTGCATGTTCTGCTCGGCGCAGAGCTGCAGATAACGTTCCAGACGCGCGGAGGAGTGCTCCGGACCCTGACCTTCATAACCGTGCGGCAGCAGCATCACCAGGCCACACATACGGCCCCACTTCTGCTCGCCGGAGGAGATGAACTGGTCGATAACCACCTGCGCACCGTTGGCGAAGTCACCGAACTGCGCTTCCCAGATGGTCAGGGTGCGTGGTTCAGCGGTGGCATAACCGTATTCGAAGGCCAGCACCGCTTCTTCAGACAGCACGGAGTCCCAGACCTTGAACTGGCCCTGACCGTTGTGCACGTGCTGCAGCGGGGTGTAGGTTGAACCGTTGGACTGGTTGTGAACAACCGCGTGACGGTGGAAGAAGGTCCCACGGCCCGCATCTTCACCGGACAGACGAACAGGAATACCTTCGTCAACCAGCGTTGCGTAAGCCAGCGTTTCCGCGCCGCCCCAGTCGAACAGCTTCTCGCCTGCCGCCATGGACTGACGGTCAGCGTAGATTTTCGCCACGCGAGACTGCATCTCGATAGCGTCCGGTACGGTGCTGATGCGTTTAGCCAGCTCCTGCAGGCGCTTCATCTCAACCTTGTTCGGGTAGCTCTCATCCCACTCGTGGTTGAGGTACGGCGACCAGGTAAAGGAGTGCATGTTCATCGGGCGCAGCTCTTTCACCACGCATTCACCCGCATCCAGCGCGTCGCGGTAGAGGTTGACCATTTCGGTCGCATCTTCCAGCGTCGTCACTTTGTCGCTCTCCAGCTTGTCAGCATAGATTTTGCGCGGGGTCGGATGTTTTTTGATTTTCTGATACATCAACGGCTGGGTTGCACTTGGCTCGTCCGCTTCGTTGTGGCCGTGACGGCGGTAGCAGAAGAGGTCAATGAACACATCGCGTTTAAAGGTATTACGGAAGTCCAGCGCCAGACGGGTAACGAAAGCAACGGCTTCCGGGTCATCCGCGTTAACGTGGAAGATCGGTGCCTGCACCATCTTACCGATGTCGGTGCAGTATGGGGTAGAACGCGCGTCCAGCGGGTTAGAGGTGGTGAAGCCCACCTGGTTGTTGATCACGATGCGAACGGTACCGCCCACTTCATAACCACGCGCTTTCGACATGTTCAGGGTTTCCTGAACCACGCCCTGCCCTGTTACCGCCGCATCGCCGTGGATGGTAATTGGCAGAACTTTATTGCTGCTCGGCTCGTCCAGACGATCCAGACGCGCGCGCACGGAACCGATAACCACCGGGCTAACGATTTCCAGGTGTGACGGGTTAAACGCCAGCGCCAGGTGAACCAGACCGCCTTCGGTTTCGATATCCGACGAGAAGCCCATGTGGTACTTCACGTCGCCGGTGCCGAGGTGTTCTTTATGTTTGCCCGCGAATTCGTCGAACAGGTCCTGCGGTTTTTTACCCAGCACGTTGACCAGCACGTTCAGACGACCACGGTGCGCCATGCCCAGTACCACTTCACGGGTGCCGCTCTTGCCTGCGTGACGAATCAGCTCTTTCAGCATCGGCACCAGCGCGTCGCCGCCTTCCAGCGAGAAGCGTTTTGCGCCCGGGAATTTCGCGCCCAGATAGCGCTCAAGCCCTTCAGCTGCGGTCAGTTCGTTCAGGAAGCGTTTTTTCTCGTCAGCCGAGAAGGTCGCGTGGCCCGCTACGGATTCGATGCGCTGCTGGATCCAGCGTTTCTCTTCGGTAGAGGTAATGTGCATGTATTCCGCGCCGATGGAGCCGCAGTAGGTTTGCTTGAGCGCGTCAATCAGATCGCCCAGCTTCATCGTGTCTTTGCCGATGGCAAAGGAACCTACGTTAAAGCTTTCCTGGAAATCGGCCTCGGTCAGATCGTGATACGCCGGATCGAGATCGGCCACACGGTCTTGCTGCCACAGTCCCAGCGGATCGAGATTCGCATGCTGGTGACCGCGGAAGCGATAAGCGTTGATAAGCTGCAGGACTTTAACCTGCTTCGCATTGGTGTCAGGGTCGGAAATCGCAGAAGAGTAACGTGAGGCATCCTTCGCCAGACGACGGAAATAATCACGTGTTTTGGAATGGAATTGATCCGGTTTGACCCCTGTGCCAGGCAACTGCTGGAACATGGAACGCCAGTTTGCGTCCACTGAGTCAGGATCGGTTAAGAAGTCTTCATAGAGCTGTTCAATCCAGCTCTGGTTCGCACCAGAAAGGAAAGAAGAGTCCAGCCAGGCTTTCATTGCGCCGTTCTGCATCGTGATCCCTTAAGCATTTTTATGCTTACTTTCGCCGTAGAAACTACCACGCACACCACGTGTACGTGCCGGGGTTCACCTGCGAGCTCTTTGTGGCCCGCGAAGGAACCTTTAGAAACTGTCTAAGGGTCTTTACCCTCACCCCTACCCTCTCCCTAAGGGAGAGGGGGAATGCCGTCGGCAGTTTTTAAAGATTTCCTGCAATCTGTCCCCTCTCCCTTAGGGAGAGGGTTAGGGTGAGGGGAACAGCGCTCCCCTCTCACTACTTACGCACTGCGCTGCAGCAGCATCGACTTAATATGGCCGATGGCGCGCGTCGGGTTCAGCCCCTTCGGACACACACTGACGCAGTTCATGATGCTATGGCAGCGGAATACGCTGAAAGCGTCACTCAGCCCTTCCAGACGGCTATCGGTTTCGGTGTCGCGGCTATCGATCAGGAAGCGATAGGCAGCCAGCAGACCGGCCGGGCCGATAAACTTGTCCGGGTTCCACCAGAACGACGGGCAGGACGTTGAACAGCATGCGCAGAGAATACACTCGTACAACCCATCGAGTTTTTCACGCTGCTCAGGAGACTGTAAGTGCTCGCGAGCGGGTGGATTTTGCCCATTATTCAATAAGTAAGGCTTAATCTTCTCATATTGTGCATAGAATTGCCCCATGTCTACCACCAAATCACGCACGACCGGCAGGCCTGGCAGAGGACGGATAACAATTTTCTGACCAGGACGCTGCAACGCTGAAATTGGCGTGATGCAGGCCAGGCCATTTTTGCCGTTCATGTTCACACCGTCAGAGCCACAAACCCCTTCACGGCAGGAGCGGCGGAACGACAGCGTAGGATCTTTTTCTTTCAGCTGGATTAAGGCATCCAGCAGCATCATGTCGCGACCTTCTTCCGCTTCCAGGGTGTAGTCCTGCATACGCGGAGCGTCATCAACATCCGGGTTATAACGATAAACTGAGAATTCGAGTTTCATTATCCTGTCTCCGCATTAGTAAGTACGAATCTTCGGCGGGAACGCCGGACGCAGTTTCGGTTCCATATTGACGCTACGACGCGTCATGGATTCCGACTCTGGCAGATACAGGGAATGGCACAGCCAGTTTTCGTCATCACGATCCGGGAAGTCGAAGCGGCTATGCGCGCCACGGCTTTCGGTACGGAAGTTTGCCGACATCGCCGTCGCGAACGCGGTTTCCATCAGGTTATCCAGCTCCAGGCACTCAACGCGCTGGGTGTTGAATTCGCTTGAGGTGTCGTCCAGACGGGCATTTTTCAGACGCTCGCGGATCGCTTTCAGCTGCTCAAGACCTTTGGCCATCGCGTCGCCTTCGCGGAATACCGAGAAGTTGTGCTGCATGCATTCCTGCAGCGCTTTACGGATTTCCACCGGATCTTCGCCGTTACGGTTACCGTTCCAGCGGTTAAGGCGCTCAAGAGAGGCATCAATTTCGTCGTCGGTTGCGTCACGCAGCGCGCCCTGCTCGGCAATGGATTCCTGCAGATGCAGACCGACTGCACGACCAAACACCACCAGGTCCAGCAGGGAGTTGCCGCCCAGACGGTTTGCACCGTGTACGGATACGCAGGCAATTTCGCCTACCGCGAACAGGCCAGGAATAACCACGTCTTCGCCCTGCTCGTTTACGGTCAGCGCCTGACCGGTCACTTTGGTCGGAATACCGCCCATCATGTAGTGGCAGGTTGGAATAACCGGAATCGGCTCTTTGACCGGGTCGACGTGTGCGAAGGTGCGGGACAGCTCCAGGATGCCCGGCAGACGGGATTCCAGAACTTCTTTACCCAGATGGTCAAGCTTCAGCTTCGCGTGTGGACCCCATGGGCCGTCACAGCCGCGGCCTTCACGAATTTCGATCATGATGGAACGCGCCACCACGTCACGACCCGCCAGGTCTTTCGCATTCGGGGCATAACGCTCCATGAAGCGCTCGCCGTGCTTGTTCAGCAGGTAGCCACCTTCACCGCGGCAGCCTTCTGTTACCAGAACGCCCGCACCGGCGATACCGGTTGGGTGGAACTGCCACATCTCCATATCCTGCACCGGCACGCCCGCGCGGATAGCCATGCCGACACCGTCACCGGTGTTGATGTGGGCGTTAGTGGTGGACTGATAGATACGGCCTGCGCCGCCGGTAGCCAGCACGGTAGCGCGGGCTTTGAAGTAAACCACTTCACCGGTTTCGATGCACAGCGCGGTACAGCCGACGATTGCGCCATCGGCATTTTTCACCAGATCCAGCGCGTACCACTCGGAGAAGATGGTGGTATGGTTTTTCAGGTTCTGCTGATACAGGGTGTGCAGCAGTGCGTGACCGGTACGGTCAGCCGCCGCCGCGGTGCGTGCCGCCTGCTCGCCGCCGAAGTTTTTCGACTGGCCGCCAAACGGACGCTGATAGATGGTGCCATTTTCCAGACGGGAGAACGGCAGTCCCATGTGGTCCAGCTCCAGAATCGCTTCCGGGCCGGTTTTACACATATATTCGATGGCATCCTGGTCGCCGATGTAGTCGGAACCTTTTACCGTGTCGTACATGTGCCATTCCCAGTTATCTTCATGGGAGTTACCCAGCGCAACGGTGATACCGCCCTGCGCAGACACAGTGTGGGAACGGGTCGGGAAAACTTTAGAGAGCAGCGCACAGGTCTGGCCGCTCTGGGAAATTTGCAGTGCGGCACGCATACCTGCGCCACCGGCACCAATTACAACAGCATCAAATTCTCTGACTGGCAGTTTCATTACACACCCCACACCACAACGAATCCATAAATAACGTAAACCACCAGTGCAACAACAATGGCCAGCTGCAGTGGGAGGCGAATCGCCAGCGGTTTAACGTAATCGGTCAACACCTGCCACATGCCAATCCACGCATGAATAAGGATGGAGAACAGAGCCAGCAGGGTGAACACTTTGGTGAAGGCGGATCCGAAGAACCCACTCCAGATTTCCCACGTCAGCGTGCCGCTGGTCGCGAAGAAACCGATCATATAGATGATGTAAAGAGTGAGAACGATGGCGGTAGCACGGACCAGAATGAAGTCATGTACGCCGTTGCGTCCTAATGCGGAGGCGTTGCTTACCATACGAGAACTCCTGCGAGAAGTGAAAGCACGACAGTAATCACAAATGAAATGTTAGCGGAGCGTTTCCCGGCTTCGAAAGTCTCTTCCAGGTAGCCAAAGTCCATCAGCATATGGCGAACACCCACAACGACGTGGTATGCCAGCGCGGTCAGAATGCCCCACATGATGAATTTCACGAAGAAGCTGTTCATGATGGCAGAGGCCTGGAGGAATCCTTCAGGAGAAGAGAGGCTGGTCCCCAGCAACCACAGCAGAATACCGACCGCCACAAACGTAATCACACCGGACACACGGTGCAGAATGGACGCTATTGCTGTTACAGGGAACCGGATCGTTTTGAGATCCAGATTGACAGGTCTTTGTTTTTTCACATTTCTTATCATGAATAACGCCCACATGCTGTTCTTATTGTTTCCTTCCTCCGGACTGCGATGCGGGTCAAGCAGCGTTCCTTTTCTATAACTGCGCGTCATGCAAAACATTGCTTCCAGATGCTAAAACGACACGTTACAACGCTGGGTGGCTCGGGATTGCAGGGTGTTCCGGAGACCTGGCGGCAGTATAGGCCGTTCACAAAATCATTACAATTAACCTACATACAGTTTGTCGGGTTTTCTCTGGAACAGTGATCAGGGTCACGATAACAACATCTTTTTAATTTTTAATCATCTGATTTGACAAATGTTAAACAATATTGTTACAAACGTCATCAGAAAAGGCATATAATGCGCAAAAGTTATGAGGTCTCTCTTTCACCTGACAAATAGTTATGTAACAGTGTGATGGTATTGACCGAAGTTATCAGGACAGTTATTAGTGATATACAGGTTTGAATAATTCGGACTGCAAAAACGCTGATTTGCTGTTGTTTCACTGATATTTCATTCGTTTACCTGCAAGGCGCCATAGCTCTGTACCCTGGTTTGTCCTCGTGAGCTGAGCGGTAAGCCAAATAACAATCTGGTAACGGTGATTAACAGCTGAAAGCAAATCCGGTAAAGCGCAGTCTTAAGCATAAGGCGCTAAGGAGACCGTAAATGGCTGATACAAAGGCAACGCTCACCCTAAATGGTGACACTGCTATTGAACTGGATGTGCTAAAAGGCACGCTCGGTCAGGATGTTATTGATATCCGTACGCTGGGCTCTAAAGGTGTATTCACCTTTGACCCTGGATTTACCTCTACCGCATCTTGCGAATCCAAAATCACCTACATTGACGGTGACGAAGGTATCCTGCTCCATCGCGGCTTCCCCATCGATCAGTTAGCCACCGAATCCAACTATCTGGAAGTGTGCTACATCCTGCTGAACGGCGAAAAACCGACGCAGGCACAGTACGATGAATTCAAAACCACCGTGACCCGTCACACCATGATCCATGAGCAGATTACCCGTCTGTTCCATGCGTTCCGTCGTGACTCTCACCCGATGGCGGTGATGTGCGGTATCACCGGTGCGCTGGCGGCGTTCTACCACGACTCCCTTGACGTGAATAACCCGCGTCACCGCGATATCGCGGCGTTCCGCCTGCTGTCCAAAATGCCGACCATGGCGGCGATGTGCTACAAATACTCCATCGGCCAGCCGTTTGTGTATCCGCGCAACGACCTCTCCTACGCGGGTAACTTCCTGCGCATGATGTTCTCCACGCCGTGCGAAGAGTACGAAGTGAACCCGGTGCTGGAACGCGCGATGGACCGTATTCTGATCCTGCACGCTGACCACGAACAGAACGCCTCTACCTCTACCGTCCGTACCGCGGGCTCTTCAGGCGCGAACCCGTTCGCCTGTATCGCTGCGGGCATCGCCTCCCTGTGGGGACCGGCGCACGGCGGCGCGAACGAAGCGGCACTGAAGATGCTGGAAGAGATCAGCACCGTTGAGCACATTCCTGAGTTCGTGCGTCGCGCGAAAGACAAGAATGACTCCTTCCGCCTGATGGGCTTCGGTCACCGTGTTTACAAAAACTACGACCCGCGCGCCACCGTCATGCGTGAGACCTGCCACGAAGTGCTGAAAGAGCTGGGTACCAAAGATGATCTGCTGGAAGTGGCGATGGAGCTGGAGCACATCGCGCTGAACGATCCGTACTTCATCGAGAAGAAACTCTACCCGAACGTCGATTTCTACTCTGGCATTATTCTGAAAGCGATGGGCATTCCGTCTTCCATGTTCACCGTGATCTTCGCTATGGCCCGTACCGTAGGCTGGATTGCGCACTGGAACGAAATGCACAGCGAAGGCATGAAAATCGCCCGTCCTCGTCAGCTGTATACCGGCTACGAGCAGCGTGATTTTAAGTCTGACCTGAAGCGCTAAAAGATGTTGGGTGCGGCCTGATGCCCTCACCCCGGCCCTCTCCCACAGGGAGAGGGTGAAAACATTAAAAACGGTAACCCAAGGGTTACCGTTTTACTTTTATTTCTGGCAGTGCGGGCACCAGTAAAAAGGTCTGGAAGAGAGCATAATCCTGTCGATAATCCCGCCGCACCGCTCGCACTTTTTCCCCGCCCGATGAAACACCTTGAACCGGAACAACGCCCCGTGATGCGTGTTCTCATCCACCACGCCGCGCGTGTTGTACGAGAGCCGCGGAATATCCAGCAGCGCGTGGGACAACGCCTCCAGCTGTTCATCATTCAGCTCAGACGCTTTATGCTGCGCCGCCAGCCCGACTTCCCAGAGGATCTCTACCCGCAGGTAGTTGCCCAGCCCGGCCAGAAAGGCCTGGTCGAGGAACAAACCGGAAAACTGTCGGTTACGGAATTTAGGTGATAACAGCCGGGCCTTCACGTCGCTCGCCGTCAGGCGCATGTCCAGCACGTCCGGCCCGACCCGCTGCAGAAACGGGTGCGTCAGCAGCTGCTCCGGCGTAAGCATTTCGATATCCGACGCGCTATAAAGCAGGATCGCCTTATCCGCCGTTTGCAGCCTGACGCGCAGCACGCGGGTGGTTTGCGGCTGCTCGTCGGCCTCCACCACGCGCCAGACGCCGTAAAGCTGGTTATGGCTATATAACGTCAGGTTATGGGAAAAGTGCGTAAGCAAGGCCTTACCGCGCGTTTCAATATGGGTCACCGTCTGGCCCACCAGCTGTGATTCAAACGGTTTTAGCTGAGGAAAAGCAAACCAGACATCCGTCAGGGGTTTGCCCTTTATCGCCGCCTCCAGGCTATCCGCCGCGCGGCGGATCTCCGGACCTTCAGGCATTTTTGTGTCCTTATCGTCATTATTCGGCGCTGACGAGGATACCCTCTTCAGAAAACGCTGCCCGCAAGCGGCGCGCGAACTGGAGCGCATGCTCGCCATCGCCGTGTAAACATACCGTATCGGCCTGCACGTTTGCCGGTGTTCCATCCACGGCGGTCACCCGCCCGGCGCGCACCATCTCCAGCGTCTGCGCCAGCGCCTTGCCTTCATCGGTAATCAGCGCCCCGGCTTGCGTCCTCGGCACCAGGCTGCCGTCCGGCTGGTATCCTCGATCGGCAAACACTTCCTGACGCGTGGTCAGCCCCAGCCGTTGTCCGGCGCGAATCAGCTCGCTGCCCGCCAGACCCACAAGGATCAGCTGCGGGCTGCAGTCCCACACCGCGCGGGCAATGGCGTCCGCCAGATCCGCATCTTTCGCCGCCTGGTTGTAGAGCATGCCGTGCGGCTTCACGTGGCGCATCACGCCGTTCTGGGCGCGCACCATCGCCTCCAGCGCGCCGATCTGGTAGAGCACCTGAGCGTAGACCGTCTCAGGGGGCAGATCCATCGCCGTACGGCCAAAGTTTCCCGATCGGGAAAGCTGGGGTGAGCCCCAATCGCGACGCCGTTTTTAATGGCATTACGCACGCTCTCCAGCATGGTTTGGGCATCACCCGCGTGAAAGCCGCAGGCGATATTGACCGAGGTGACCAGCATCATCAGTTGAGCATCTGCGCTTCCGCCCTCGCCCAGATCGGCATTCAAATCAATCTTTACCATCAAGCCTCCACGCCAGCTGTTCAAGATAACGCTGCTGATCCTGCCGCGCCTTAAGCGCCTCCTCCAGCGAACACTGCACGAAGTGAATCGGCTGGCCGAGGGGAATTTGCGCCAGATGGTAGCGATCCGCTTCAATGATGCAGGCAATGCGCGGATAGCCGCCGGTAGTTTGCGCATCGTTCATTAACACGATGGGCTGACCGTTTCCCGGCACCTGAATAACCCCAGGCAATAAACCGTGGGAGAGCAGTTCCCGGTCCGTCGTGCGGGTCAGCGGCTGCCCCTGAAGGCGGTAGCCCATGCGGTTGCTCTGCGGGCTGATCTTCCACGCGCGCGCCAGAAGGACTCTTTAGAAGCCTCGTCGAACTCATGATATTCCGGCCCCGGTAAGGCTCGGATCTGGTTTCCCCACAGCAGCTGTTTTACGCCCTGCGTGGTCGAGAAATGGCGCGCGGAGGCTTTGATTGCCAGCCGATCGCCGTCGCGCAACAAACGTCCTTCGTGACCGCCGATCCCGGCTTTTTGATCGGTACTCGATGAACCTAATACCTCCGGCACGTCGATGCCGCCAGCCACGGCGAGATAGCTACGCACGCCGTGCAGCGGACGTTTGAGCGTCAGGCGCTGCCCGGCTTTCGCCCGCAGCCGCCAGCCGGTCCACACCGCTTTGCCATCCAGCGTCGCCTCACACCCTGCGCCGGTTAAGGCAAACCAAGTTTCCTGACCAAACTCAATCACACACTGACCCAGCGTAATTTCTAGCGCCGCCGTGCTGCCTGCGTTGCCCACAAGCAGGTTGGCAATCTCCAGCGAAGGACGGTCAAGCGCACCGCAGTAGCTCACGCCCGACTGGCGCAGACCAAAGCGACCGGCATCCTGTACGGAGGTGTAAAGCCCGGCGCGAATAAGCGTTAACATACCCCCTCCTTCTGCGGGATAAATCGAAGGGTATCCCCGGGACGCAAGAGTATTGGTGTCTCCAGCCCGGGTTCAAATAACGGTGTAGCGGTATGCCCAATAAGCTGCCAGCCGCCGGGCGATGTCAGCGGATAAACGCCGGTCTGCTCGCCGCCGATAGCCACCGTCCCCGCCGGCACGCTCACGCGCGGCTCGGCACGGCGTGGCGTATGCAGCTGAGGGGATAATCCGCCCAGATACGGGAATCCAGGCTGAAATCCCAGGAACCAGACCACGTAGTCAACCGAGCTGTGCAGTTCAACAACCTGCTTTTCGGTTAATCCGCAGTGGTCTGCCACCACGCCAAGATCCGGCCCACCCGTACCGCCATAAACGACTGGGATCTCAATGGCGCGCGATTCCGGCTCCAGCGCCTCGCTCTCTTCCCACCAGCGCTGCAAACGCTCAATGGCATCCAGCGCCAGGGTATGCGGGCTACGCAGCACCACGGTGATGTTATTCATCCCCGGAATGGCTTCAACCACCTCCGGTAGTTCGGCCAGACGCTGGGTCAGCCGCCAGATACGCTTTTGCGTGGCAAGCGTCACCGGTGGTTCAAGCTCCAGAACCACGGCGGTTTCACCCAGAAGATAACAACGCGCTCGCTGCACTTAACTACCTCTCGTCAGGCTGGGTTAGGGATATCAATAAAGGTCACATCCAGATCGGTATTTTCCGTCAGCCACTCGCTGAGGGCGCGAATGCCGCCGCGCTCGGTGGCATGATGGCCAGCCGCGTAAAAATGCAGCCCCTGTTCACGCGCCGAATGAATGGTCTGCTCGGAAACTTCGCCGGTGATAAAAGCATCGACGCCGAAACGCGCGGCGCTGTCGATAAAGCCCTGACCGCCGCCGGTACACCATGCAACACGCTTCACCGTATCCGGACCGGTATCCCCGCTCCACAGCGGACGACGGCCCAGGCGCGCTTCAATCCACGAGGCCAGCTCCAGCCCCGGAACCGGCATCGCCAGCTCGCCCCACGGCACCAGCGGCTCAATTTCACCCATCACGGTAATCCCCAGTAGCTGCGCCAGCTGGACGTTGTTGCCGAGCTCCGGGTGCGCATCCAGCGGCAGGTGGTAACCGTACAGGTTGATGTCATTAGCCAGCAGCGTTTTCAGACGATTGCGCTTCATCCCGCGAATAATCGGCGATTCGTTTTTCCAGAAGTAACCGTGATGAACAATCACCGCGTCGGCGTTCTGACGAACGGCCTCGTCCAGCAGCGCCTGGCTTGCCGTTACGCCGGTGATAATTTTTTGCACCGTCTCACGGCCTTCAACCTGGAGCCCGTTCGGGCCGTAATCGCTGAAGGAGGTACTGTTCAGTTTTTCGTTAATCAGGCTTTCCAGTTCGCTGTTTTTCATCATCACTCTCTTATGCTTTGCGGGCAGCTTCGTACGCCGCCAGCGTGGCGACACGCGCCTGTTTATGGTCGACAATCGGACGAGGGTAATCCAGCTTTACACGCTGTTTATCCGCCCATGCCCACGGTTCGTGGATCGCTTTAGCAGGTATACCGTTAAGTTCAGGAACCCAGCGGCGGATAAACTCGCCGTCCGCATCAAATTTTTGCCCCTGCGTGGTCGGATTGAAAATCCGGAAATAGGGCGCGGCATCGGTACCGGTAGAGGCCGCCCACTGCCAGCCGCCGTTATTCGCCGCGAGATCGCCATCGATCAGCTGAGAGATAAAATAGCGCTCTCCGATACGCCAGTCGATAAGCAGATCCTTCACCAGAAAGCTGGCGGTAATCATCCGCAGGCGGTTGTGCATCCACCCCGTCTCATTAAGCTGACGCATGGCGGCATCGACTATCGGATAGCCCGTCTGCCCTGTTTGCCAGGCTTTAAGCTGATTATCATTCGATTGCCACTTTACATTATCGGTCCAGCCAATGAAGGGCCGATGCTTACATAAACCTGGATGAAAGGTCATCAGATGACGATAAAACTCGCGCCAGATAAGTTCATTCAGCCAGACAGACCCTGCGCCCCCCTCCAGCGCCTGCGGCTGCTCCGCCAGCAGACGATGCAAACACTGGCGCGGTGAGATCGCGCCCAGCGCCAGACAGGCCGACAGGCGGCTGGTACCCTCGATGGCGGGAAAATCCCGACGCGCGTCGTAACTGGCCGCGTCCTGCTTGCAGAACTGGCGCAGTTGGGCGATGGCCGCTTTCTCATCGGCGGGGAACAGCGTTTCATCAAACGGCTGCTGAGGGTAATCAAACGTCAGCTCAGGCAGCTCTTTTATGGCTTCGCCTCGCACGGCAGGCGCGGCAACGCACTCCGGCAGCGCCTCTTTCAGACGTTTGATAAAGGCATTTTTGAACGGCGTAAATACTTTATACATCTCGTGGTTGCCGGTCATCACGCTGCCCGGTGCCAGCATCACGCTGTCATCAAACCCTTCGCAGACCACCCCTTCCAGCATCTTCTCCAGCTGACGGTCGCGCTGCTGCTCGTTGAATTCGTACTGATAGTTGTAAAAAAGATGCGTGACCTTGTGCTGCTTACATATCTCCTGCACCGTCTGAAGCTGTGCGGCAAAATCACTCACCTCTTTATAGAGAAGCGGTATGCCTTTTCCAGCGAGCGAGTGCTGCAGATCGTTCAGATACGCCCGGAGCAAGGCCGCCTGCCGGGGGGCCATATCGTGCTGCCGCCACTGCTCGGGCGTGGCCATAAACAGGGCCAGTACGTTAGCGTCTTTGGCGCGGCAGGCTGCCGCAAGGGCGATGTTGTCATGTACGCGCAGGTCCGCGCGAAACCAAACCAGATGGGTGGGCATAAAACTCCAGGCAATTATCCATTATGTCCGTAAGGGCATGCCGTAAAAGGAAAAAGCATGCATTGAACTACTTTGCCATGAAGTGTAGACGGGATGAAATAAAAAAGGCCGCCCGAGGCGGCCTTAGCGCTACTTGTCCTGCGCTATCGTGGATAAAGCGACAAACCCATTCGGCTCATCGCTCTTTACAACGAGTACGCTGGCGACAATGAACGCGATGCAAAAATAGCGTTTCATTATGCGGTCCCTGCTGCTAACCGCTCCACCGTTCACCACCGGTGATAAGGCGGTGGACACAAGCCCGGGTAGGCGGGCTGCTTTACGGCTGTAAATACACCTTTCCCAGGACCGATGCCCATTTGCGAGATGGCGGAAAGGGACGCAGCATCATAATTAACATCCGCTGCGAAGGTAAGATACTCGAATAAAATTAGGAATTTATAAAGGCTTCGAGGGATTGCCATCTGCTTACAGGAGGGTATGATAAAAATCCCGGGTAGGGGCTGCAAAACCACCCAACGGACCGCGAATCCCGAGGGACAAAAAAACCGCCACATTGCTGTTGGCGGTTTTTTTATTGCTATGTGTAGTCTTAGTATCAGTAGAAATCGCAGGTCGCTTTCTCGGCCTGATCCATCCACACCGGCTTCTCGCTGGTTTTCGCCCAGACGCGGTGCAGATAGCTGTAAAAACGTGCACGATCTTTCCAGAACAGCATCACCGGCAGAGCCAGGACGCCAGCCACTACGGCGAAAGCGCGGCGCAAGAACACGATATGAGCCGGATACTCTTTATAAAGATCCATATTTTTCTCCCCTATAGTTGGCCGGAAACGTCATCCGGAAAATTCAAAATCTGTGACCTGGCTAAAATAATATCGCTTTGTTTGTAATTTTACTACTCATCCGACCACTTATTTTTGCCCATTTAGTGAATATTTACATTCTCTCCGTAATTAAGTTACAAAAAAGTTAACGATTTACTTATCAACAGTTAAATTGTGGGCTTTGCCATTTTTATACTTTTTTTACACCCGCCCTCCCCATTTTTGCGAAATCTTTGCGCCGAAAATCCTACCGTTAGTACAACAACGAAAGTCACCCGGAGGTGGATTGTGAGTGCAGGTCTTATTGCCGGCATCGTGCTGGTGTTCCTGTTATTGGGTTATCTGGTCTATGCCCTGATAAATGCGGAGGCCTTCTGATGGCTGCTCAGGCGTTTCTGCTTATTGCCAGCTTCTTAGTGGTACTGTTCATTCTGGCAAGGCCACTGGGATCGGGACTGGCACGATTGATCAACAACGTCCCTTTGCCCGGCACGGGAAGCGTTGAAAAAGGGATCTGGCGCGTACTGGGAATAGACGATCGGGAGATGAACTGGCGTCAGTATCTGATCGCCATTCTGCTGCTGAATATCGTTGGGCTCATTGCGCTTTTTGCCATGCTGATGTTGCAGGGCATCCTGCCGCTGAATCCGCAACAGTTACCGGGCCTGTCCTGGCATCTTGCGCTGAACACAGCGGTGAGCTTTGTCACTAACACCAACTGGCAGTCCTACGCCGGTGAAACCACGCTGAGCTATTTCAGCCAGATGGTCGGGTTAACCGTGCAAAACTTCCTCTCGGCCGCCAGCGGTATCGCGGTGATCTTCGCGCTGACGCGTGCGTTTGCGCGTCAGAAAATCAATACCCTGGGTAACGCGTGGGTGGATTTAACCCGCATTACGCTGTGGATCCTGCTGCCAATTGCGCTGCTGATCGCGCTGTTCTTCATCCAGCAGGGCACCCTGCAAAACCTGATGCCTTACGCGCCCTATACCTCGCTGGAAGGTGCAAAACAGCTCCTGCCGATGGGGCCAGTGGCGTCACAGGAAGCCATCAAAATGCTCGGGACGAACGGGGGGGGCTTCTTCAACGCCAACTCGTCGCATCCGTTTGAAAACCCTACCGCATTGACCAATTTTGTGCAGATGCTGGCGATTTTCCTGATCCCCGCCGCGCTCTGCTTCGCCTTTGGTGATGTGGTTAACGATCGTCGTCAGGGCCGCACCCTGCTCTGGACCATGTCACTTATCTTTGTGGTCTGCGTGGCGCTGGTGATGTGGGCTGAATGGAGCGGCAACGGCCATTTCATGCAGCTTGGGGCCAACAGCAATATCAATATGGAAGGTAAAGAGAGCCGCTTTGGCATTCTCGCCAGCAGCCTGTATGCGGTGGTCACCACGGCGGCTTCGTGCGGGGCAGTCAACGCCATGCATGATTCCTTTACGGCGCTGGGTGGCATGATCCCGATGTGGCTGATGCAGATTGGCGAAGTCGTCTTTGGCGGCGTGGGCTCGGGTCTTTACGGCATGCTGCTGTTCGTACTGCTGGCGGTGTTTATTGCCGGTTTGATGATTGGCCGCACCCCGGAATACCTCGGTAAAAAAATCGACGTTCGCGAGATGAAATTAACCGCGCTGGCGATTCTGGTCACCCCTGCGCTTGTGCTGCTCGGCACCGCGCTGGCGCTGATGACCGAGGCCGGACGCAGCGGCATCTTTAACCCCGGCATTCACGGTTTTAGCGAAGTGCTGTATGCCGTCTCCTCTGCCGCCAACAACAACGGCAGCGCGTTTGCGGGCTTAAGCGCCAACTCACCGTTCTGGAACTGCCTGCTGGCGTTCTGCATGTTTGTGGGTCGTTTTGGGATTATTGTGCCGGTCATGGCGATTGCCGGATCGCTGGTGAATAAAAAAATCCAGCCGACCACCACCGGGACATTACCTACCCACGGCGCACTGTTTATCGGCCTGCTGACGGGCACCGTGTTACTGGTCGGCGCCCTGACCTTTATCCCCGCCCTCGCGTTAGGCCCGGTCGCGGAATACCTCTCTTTACGCTGATTTTGCGGAGAAATTGTCATGAGTCGTAAACAACTGGCCCTGTTCGAACCGTCATTAGTTCGCCAGGCGCTCATGGATGCGGTGAAAAAGCTGAGCCCGCGCGTGCAGTGGCACAACCCGGTGATGTTTATTGTCTGGGCGGGAAGCGTGCTGACCACCGCCCTGGCGATTGCCATGGGAACGGGCCACATGCCGGGAAATGCGATGTTTACCGGCGCCATCAGCCTGTGGCTGTGGTTTACCGTGCTGTTCGCCAACTTTGCGGAAGCGCTGGCGGAAGGCCGGAGTAAAGCCCAGGCCAACAGCCTGAAAGGGGTGAAGAAAACCGCCTTTGCGCGCAAGCTACGTGAACCGAAATACGGCGCGCAGATGGACCACGTTCCGGCTGATGAACTGCGTAAAGGCGATGTGGTGCTGGTGGAAGCCGGTGACATTATCCCTTGCGACGGTGAAGTCATCGAAGGGGGCGCCTCGGTGGATGAAAGCGCCATTACCGGGGAGTCCGCGCCGGTTATCCGTGAGTCCGGCGGCGATTTCGCCTCCGTGACGGGCGGGACGCGCATTCTCTCCGACTGGCTGGTGATCCAGTGTAGCGTTAACCCGGGAGAAACCTTCCTCGACCGGATGATCGCCATGGTGGAAGGTGCCCAGCGCCGTAAAACGCCGAACGAAATTGCCCTGACCATCCTGCTGGTGGCCCTGACCATCGTCTTCCTGCTGGCAACCGCGACGCTGTGGCCGTTCTCCGCCTATGGCGGCACCGCGGTCACCATTACGGTGCTGGTGGCGCTGTTGGTCTGCCTGATCCCAACCACCATTGGTGGCCTGCTGTCAGCCATCGGCGTGGCCGGCATGAGCCGTATGCTCGGTGCCAACGTCATCGCCACCAGCGGGCGCGCGGTGGAAGCCGCCGGTGACGTGGACGTCTTACTGCTGGATAAAACCGGGACTATTACCCTCGGTAACCGCCAGGCGTCAGATTTCCTACCCGCCCCGGGCGTGGATGAAAAAACGCTGGCGGATGCCGCACAGCTCTCTTCGCTAGCCGATGAAACCCCGGAAGGCCGCAGTATCGTGATCCTCGCCAAGCAGCGTTTTAACCTGCGCCAGCGCGACGTTCAGAGCCTTCACGCCACTTTCGTGCCCTTCACGGCGCAAACCCGCATGAGCGGCATTAACATTCAGGATCGCATGATCCGTAAAGGCTCTGTTGACGCCATCCGTCGCCACATTGAGGCCAACAACGGCCACTTCCCACCGGAAGTGGACAGCCTGGTCGAAAGCGTGGCCCGTCAGGGGGCGACGCCGCTGGTGGTGGCCGAAGGCGCACACGTGCTGGGGGTAATTGCCCTGAAGGATATAGTCAAAGGCGGTATCAAGGAGCGCTTTGCCCAGCTGCGTAAAATGGGGATCAAAACGGTGATGATCACCGGGGATAACCGTCTTACCGCCGCGGCGATTGCCGCCGAAGCGGGCGTGGATGATTTTCTTTCTGAAGCCACACCGGAAGCGAAACTGGCACTGATTCGTCAGTATCAGGCGGAAGGCCGTCTGGTGGCGATGACGGGCGACGGCACCAACGACGCCCCTGCCCTGGCGCAGGCCGACGTGGCGGTGGCGATGAACTCCGGTACCCAGGCGGCAAAAGAGGCGGGCAACATGGTCGACCTCGACTCAAACCCGACCAAGCTGATTGAAGTGGTGCACATCGGCAAGCAGATGCTGATGACGCGCGGGTCGCTGACCACGTTCAGTATCGCCAACGATGTGGCGAAATATTTCGCCATCATTCCGGCGGCGTTTGCTGCGACCTACCCGCAATTAAACGCGTTGAACGTGATGCACCTGCACTCTCCGGCATCGGCCATTCTGAGCGCAGTGATCTTTAACGCCCTGATTATTGTCTTCCTGATCCCGCTGGCGCTAAAAGGCGTGAGTTATAAGCCGCTCACCGCCGCCGCCATGCTGCGCCGCAACCTGTGGATTTACGGCCTGGGCGGGCTGGTGGTGCCTTTCATCGGTATCAAGGTTATCGACCTGCTGTTGACGCTGTTCGGCCTGGTTTAAAAGGTGAATCAAATGACGATGTTACGCCCCGCTATACTTCTGTTTATTCTGCTGTCTCTCATTACCGGCGGGCTGTACCCGCTGGTGACCACCGCGCTGGGACAGTGGTGGTTTAAGGATCGGGCCAACGGCTCGCTGATTATGCAAAACGGTGAAAGCCGCGGTTCACGCCTGATTGGTCAGAACTTTACGGATGCCCGTTACTTCCAGGGGCGCCCTTCCGCCACTGCCGAAAGCCCGTATAATCCGATGGCATCCGGCGGCAGTAACCTGGCGGGCAGCAACCCCGAGCTGGACAAAGCCGTTGCTGAGCGCGTGGCAGCCCTGCGCGCCGCTAATCCGCAGGCCAGCCGTGAGGTGCCCGTAGAGCTGGTGACCGCCTCGGCCAGCGGGCTGGACTACAGCCTGACGCCGGCAGCCGCGGCATGGCAAATCCCGCGCGTCGCCGCGGCCCGTCAGCTGACCGTCGAACAGGTTAGCCAGCTGGTTGCGGAGCACACGCAAAAGCCGCTGGTCAGCTTTATCGGCATGCCCGTGGTGAATATTGTTGAGCTGAATCTGGCGCTGGACGCGCTAAGGAAAAACTAAATGACCGACGAGCCCATGCGCCCGGATCCGGACAGGCTGCTTGAACAGACGGCCGAAGCCCATCGCGGCAAACTGAAAATTTTCTTTGGCGCCTGCGCAGGCGTCGGGAAAACCTTCGCCATGCTGACGGAAGCCCAGCGGCTTCGGGCGCAGGGGCTCGATATATTGATAGGCGTGGTAGAAACCCACGGACGCAAAGAGACCGCATCGCTGCTGAAGGGGCTGGCCACCCAGCCGCCCCGCCGTATCAGCCACCGCGGTCGGCTAGTCACCGAATTCGATCTCGATGCCGCCCTCGCCCGCCGTCCCGCCCTTATCCTGATGGACGAACTGGCGCACAGCAATGCGCCAGGCTCACGCCATCCAAAACGCTGGCAGGATGTAGAAGAGCTGCTCGAAGCCGGCATCGATGTTTTCACTACGGTTAACGTTCAGCATCTGGAGAGCCTGAACGACGTGGTCAGTGGCGTGACCGGCATTCAGGTGCGCGAGACGGTGCCCGACCCCTTCTTTGATTCTGCCGATGAAGTGGTGCTGGTCGACCTTCCCCCCGACGATTTGCGCCAGCGCCTGCATGAAGGCAAGGTTTATATCGCCGGCCAGGCCGAGCGCGCCATCGAACATTTCTTCCGTAAAGGCAACCTGATTGCCCTGCGCGAGCTGGCCCTGCGTCGTACTGCCGATCGCGTCGACGATCAGATGCGCGCCTGGCGCGATCTGCAGGGCCAGGAGCGCGTCTGGCATACGCGAGATGCCATCCTGCTGTGCGTAGGGCACGGCAGCGGCAATGAAAAGCTTGTCCGCACCGCTGCCCGCCTGGCTGCTAAATTTGGCAGCGTCTGGCATGCGGTGTATGTCGAAACGCCGCAGCTGCACGCGCTCCCCGAGAACCAGCGCCGCGCGATATTGAGTTCGCTTCGCCTGGCGCAGGAGCTGGGTGCCGAAACCGCCACCCTTTCCGACCCTCAGGAAGATAAAGCTATCCTGCGCTACGCCCGTGAGCACAATCTCGGGAAAATCGTGATTGGCCGTCGCCAGCATCGCCGCTGGTTTAGCCGCGAATCGTTTGCCGACAAGCTGGCCCGCCGTGCACCGGATCTGGACCTGGTGATCGTGGCGCTGGATGATAAGCCCACGCCGTTACCCAGCCGCGCGCCGGACAGCCGTGCCTTCAGCGATAAATGGCGCATTCAGCTCCGCGGCTGTCTTGTCGCCGTCGTGCTCTGCGCACTGATTACCGTGATTGCCAGCCAGTGGCTGATCGCGTTTGATGCCGCCAACCTGGTGATGATCTACCTGCTTGGCGTAGTGGTGGTGGCGCTCTTTTACGGGCGCTGGCCGTCGGTACTGGCGACGGTCATCAACGTTATCAGCTTCGATCTGTTCTTTATTGCCCCGCGCGGGACGCTCGCGGTGTCGGACGTACAGTACATTCTTACCTTCGCGGTAATGCTCACCGTCGGGCTGGTGATCGGGAATCTGACGGCGGGCGTGCGCTACCAGGCGCGTATCGCTCGCTATCGCGAACAGCGCACGCGCCATCTCTATGAGATGTCGAAATCGCTGGCGGTGGGCCGCACGCCGCTGGATATCGTGCAGACCAGCGAGCAGTTCATTCGCTCGACGTTTCATGCCAGCAACCTGATTTTGCTCCCGGACGAACACGGCAAGCTGCGCCCGCTGACGTCGGCCTCAGGCATGACGCCCTGGGACGAAGCCATCGCGCGCTGGAGCTTTGATAAAGGGCTGCCTGCGGGCGCAGGGACCGACACCCTGCCCGGCGTGCCCTACCAAATTCTGCCGCTGCGCAGCGCCGATAAAAATCAGGGGCTGGTGATTGTCGAGCCCTCAAACCTGCGCCAGCTGATGATCCCCGAACAGCAGCGGCTGCTGGAGACCTTTACGCTGCTGGTTGCCAGCGCGCTGGAGCGGCTGGCCCTCACCGCCAGCGAAGAGCAGGCCCGGCTGGCGAGCGAGCGTGAAAGCATTCGTAACTCGCTGCTGGCGGCGCTCTCTCACGATCTGCGAACCCCGCTCACCGTCCTGTTTGGTCAGTCAGAAATCCTGACGCTGGACCTGGCGGCCGAAGGCTCTAAACACGCGCTTCAGGCCAGCGAGATCCGCCAGCATGTGCTGAATACCACGCGTCTGGTGAATAACCTGCTCGATATGGCGCGTATCCAGTCAGGCGGTTTTAACCTCAAAAAAGAGTGGCTCACGCTTGAAGAGGTAGTGGGCAGCGCCCTGAAAATGCTCGAACCCGGCCTGGGCGGGCGGCATATTGCGCTGAACATGCCCGAGCCCCTGACCTTAATTCACGTTGATGGTCCGCTGTTTGAACGAGTGCTGATCAACCTGCTGGAAAATGCCGGAAAATATGCGGGCGCCAGCGCGCAAATTGGCGTGGATGCGACGGTGGACGACGGCACGCTTCGCCTTGACGTCTGGGATACCGGACCCGGCATTCCCGCCGGGCAGGAGTTGGCTATTTTCGAAAAATTCGCGCGCGGCAATAAGGAGTCTGCCATTCCGGGCGTGGGGCTTGGGCTGGCGATTTGCCAGGCAATCATTGACGTCCACGGTGGGTCCATCTCCGCAGAGAATCGTCCGGAAGGCGGCGCGCGGTTTTGTGTTACACTTCCTCTGGAAACCCCGCCAGAACTTAATGAATTACCAGAGGATTTGTGATCAACGTTCTGATTGTTGAAGATGAGATCGCCATTAGCCGTTTTCTGCGCGCTGCGCTGGAAGGGGACGGTCTGCGCGTTCATGATGCGGGCACGCTTCAACGGGGTTTAATTGAAGCCGCCACCCGCAAGCCGGACCTGGTGATCCTCGATCTTGGTCTGCCGGACGGCGACGGCATCGATTTTATCCGGGAAGTTCGTCAGTGGAGCCAGATGCCGATCCTCGTGCTCTCCGCGCGTACGGAAGAGACGGATAAAATCGCGGCGCTGGATGCCGGGGCGGATGACTATCTGATTAAACCTTTTGGTATCGGCGAGTTACAGGCTCGTCTTCGCGTGGCGCTGCGTCGCCACAGCGCAACCACGCCTGCTGACCCAACCTACACGTTTGGGGATATCCGGGTTGACCTGGCCGCGCGACGCATTGTGCGCGGTGAAGAAGAAATCCATCTGACGCCAATAGAATTTCGCCTGCTCGCCGTTCTGCTCAACAACCACGGCAAGGTTCTCACCCAACGCCAGCTGTTAAGTCAGGTGTGGGGGCCCAACGCGGTGGAACATAGTCATTATTTACGCATATATATGGGACATCTTCGTCAGAAACTCGAAGTTGACCCCGCTCGCCCTCGCCATTTATTAACTGAAACCGGTATCGGTTATCGGTTTATGCTTTGAATAACTATTCATTTTATTTTTAAATAAAATCAAAACACCTCAGAAAATATTTCATAAATAACCCATACATTATTTTTACGGGTTATTCTTGCTCATTTAAAACATTGATAACACAACCTGTTAACGTAACACCAACAAATCAGAATTTTGATCTGCGATATTCATCTAAAACGAATATTTATTTCTGATTTGATCGGTTAACGGTGATCTACCTCACGGTTAATCGCCTTTCCCTGGATAAAATGACCATGCTTTCAATTACTGAAAGGAAAATGAAACATGGAAAACAACAATCGCTTAATGCCCCATATAAGGCGGACAACACATATCATGATGTTTGCCCACCGAAACTGCTTTGACTTTCATCTCTTTAATGCCCGGTAGTCCTTCGACTTCTGGCGCACCCGCTTACAGGTTATCCTGAAACACCTTATTTTACAGGCCATTGCCTGTGAACTCGTGCGCTCATTCATTTTAATTCAGACTCATCCGCACCGGGCGGACTGAATTTCAATCATCAAAAAAGCAATTCACTGATTTTAATCAGCGGCCACCCTTTGCTTTTTTTCCGGTAAATTATCGATTTCTTTCTTGCAAGAAATCGAGGGACGCTTATTACCTAAAATAAAGAGAGAAAGATGAAAAGTTTAAAAATTGCAGCCAGCCGAGCATGTCCGGATTGCTTTACTATCCAGCGTGAACTGGTAGATGTCCGCGCCTCTGATTATATTGATGTTGCCGCCATTGTTCTGGCGGTCACGGATATTGCCAGCGGTATACTGGACGAAATAGAAGCCACCGGTTTTGGCATTCCTGTTTTTGTCGCGACGCACAAAGAAGAGTTCATCCCGGCAGACTATTTATCGCGCATTCACGGCGTATTTGAGTATTCAGACACCAGCAACGACTTTTATGGACGCCAGCTGGAAGCGGCCGCCCAGAAGTATGAAACCCAGCTGCGCCCGCCGTTTTTCCGCGCCCTTGTCGACTATGTGAAGCAGGGCAACAGCGCGTTTGACTGCCCGGGGCATCAGGGTGGCCAGTTCTTCCGCCGTCATCCTGCCGGTAATCAGTTTGTCGATTTCTTTGGTGAGACGCTTTTCCGCTCCGACCTGTGTAACGCCGACGTGGCAATGGGCGATCTGCTGATCCACGAAGGCGCGCCGTGCATCGCCCAGCAGCATGCGGCAAAGGTCTTTAATGCCGATAAGACCTACTTCGTGCTGAATGGCACCTCGTCATCCAACAAAGTGGTGCTTAACGCTCTGCTCACCCCGGGCGACCTGGTGCTTTTTGACCGTAACAACCACAAATCTAACCATCACGGTGCTCTCCTCCAGGCTGGCGCAACGCCGGTCTATCTGGAAACCGCGCGCAACCCGTACGGCTTTATTGGCGGCATTGACGCCCACTGTTTTGAAGAAAGTTATCTGCGCGAGCTGGTGGCAGAGGTGGCGCCTGGCCGTGCACGCGATGCGCGTCCGTTCCGTCTGGCGGTGATCCAGCTGGGTACCTACGATGGCACCATCTATAACGCCCGTCAGGTGGTGGATAAGATTGGGCACCTGTGTGATTACATCCTGTTTGACTCGGCCTGGGTGGGTTACGAGCAGTTTATTCCGATGATGGCCGACTGCTCTCCGCTGCTGCTGGAGCTGAACGAAAACGATCCGGGGATCCTGGTCACCCAGTCCGTGCATAAACAGCAGGCCGGCTTCTCGCAGACCTCGCAAATCCATAAGAAAGACAGCCACATCAAAGGGCAACAGCGCTATGTCCCGCATAAGCGGCTGAATAATGCTTTTATGATGCACGCCTCCACCAGCCCGTTTTATCCGCTGTTCGCTGCGCTGGACATTAACGCCCGTATGCATGAAGGCCAGAGCGGCCGCAACATGTGGATGGACTGCGTGGTGAACGGTATCGAAGCGCGCAAGCTGATCCTGGAGAACTGCCGGTATCTGCGCCCCTTCGTGCCGGAAACGGTGGATGGCCGCCCGTGGGAAAGCTGGGACACGGCGGAAATTGCGACCGATCTGCGCTTCTTCCACTTCGTACCGGGTGAAAACTGGCACGCTTTTGAAGGCTACGCTGAGCATCAGTATTTTATCGACCCGTGCAAGCTCCTGCTGACCACGCCGGGCATCAACGCCCGCACCGGAGAGTATGACGACTTCGGCGTGCCCGCCACTATCCTTGCCAACTTCCTGCGTGAAAACGGCATCGTGCCGGAAAAATGCGATCTCAACTCGATCCTGTTCCTGCTCACGCCTGCGGAAGATATGGGCAAACTGCAGCAGCTGGTGGCGCAGCTGGTGCGCTTCGAAAAACTGCTCGAGAGCGATGTTCCGCTGAAAGACGTCCTGCCTTCTCTCTACAAACAACATCCGGAACGTTACGCGGATTATACTCTGCGCCAGATCTGCCAGGAAATGCATGACCTGTACGCCCGCCACAACGTGAAGCAGCTGCAGAAAGAGATGTTTCGCAAGTCTCACTTCCCGCGCGTGATGATGAACCCGCAGGACGCAAACTACGCCTATCTGCGCGGTGAGGTTGAACTGGTCTCCCTGCGCGACGCGGAAGGCCGCATCGCCGCCGAAGGCGCACTCCCTTATCCACCGGGGGTGCTGTGCGTGGTTCCAGGGGAAGTGTGGGGCGGTTCCGTGCTGCGCTACTTTGCCGCGCTGGAAGAAGGCATCAACCTGCTGCCGGGCTTCGCGCCGGAGCTGCAGGGTGTGTACGTCGAGGAGTGTGAGGGTCGCAAACAGGTTCGCTGTAACGTCATCAAACAACCCGCCGCTCAGCCCGCGCTGCTGAAAGGAGAGAAATTATGAGTAAGTCCAATAAGATGGGCGTGGTGCAGCTGACCATCCTCACCATGGTGAACATGATGGGCTCCGGGATTATCATGCTGCCTACCAAACTGGCAGAGGTGGGTACCATCTCTATCATCTCCTGGCTGGTGACGGCAGTCGGCTCCATGGCGCTGGCGTGGGCGTTCGCCAAGTGCGGGATGTTCAGCCGTAAGTCAGGCGGCATGGGCGGCTATGCCGAATACGCTTTTGGCAAGTCGGGCAACTTTATGGCCAACTATACCTACGGGGTGTCGCTGCTGATCGCCAACGTGGCGATTGCCATCTCCGCCGTGGGTTACGGTACGGAGCTGTTTGGCGCGACGCTCAGCCCGGTGCAAATTGGGCTGGCGACCATCGGGGTGCTGTGGATCTGTACCGTGGCTAACTTTGGCGGCGCGCGTATCACCGGGCAGCTCTCCAGCATCACCGTCTGGGGCGTGATTATCCCGGTTGTTGGCCTGTGCATCATCGGCTGGTTCTGGTTTAGCCCGACACTCTACGCCAACTCCTGGAACCCGCACCATGTGCCGTTCTTTACTGCGGTCGGCTCTTCAATCGCCATGACGCTCTGGGCCTTCCTGGGACTGGAATCCGCCTGCGCGAACGCGGAAGTGGTAGAGAATCCGGAAAAGAACGTGCCGATTGCGGTCCTCGGCGGCACGCTGGGCGCGGCGGTGATCTATATCGTCTCGACTAACGTGATTGCGGGCATCGTACCGAATATGGATCTGGCTAACTCCACGGCGCCGTTCGGGCTGGCCTTCGCGCAGATGTTCACCCCGGAAGTCGGGAAGGTGATCATGGGTCTGATGGTGATGTCCTGCTGCGGTTCACTCCTCGGCTGGCAGTTCACCATCGCACAGGTGTTTAAATCCTCGGCTGATGAAGGTTACTTCCCAAAAATCTTCTCCCGCGTAACCAAAGCGGATGCGCCGGTGCAGGGCATGCTGGCGATTGTTATCTTCCAGAGCGGATTGTCGCTGATGACCATTAGCCCGTCGCTGAACAGCCAGTTCAACGTGCTGGTCAACCTGGCGGTGGTGACGAACATCATTCCGTATATCCTGTCGATGGCAGCGCTGGTGATCATTCAGAAGGTAGCGAAGGTGGATCCACGCAAAGCGCGTGCGGCCAATATCGTGGCGCTGATCGGGGCAATCTACAGCTTCTATGCGCTCTACTCATCAGGCCAGGAAGCGATGCTCTACGGGGCAATGGTGACCTTTATGGGCTGGACGCTGTACGGTCTGGTGTCACCACGGTTTGAATTGAAGAACAAGCACAGTTAAGTAAAAGCAAAACGGCAACCCAGGGGTTGCCGTTTTTAGTGTTTTCTCCCTCTCCCTGTGGGAGAGGGCCGGGGTGAGGGCATCAGCCCGCCCCCGAACATCACTTACGCGTTTTTCAGCACTTCGCTGACAATCTCTACCGCCTCTTTCTCAATCTGCTGACGGTGCTCAGCGCCGAGGAAGCTTTCGCAATAGATTTTGTACGCATCTTCCGTACCGGACGGACGCGCGGCGAACCAGCCGTTCTCAGTCATCACTTTCAGACCACCAATGGATGCGCCGTTGCCCGGTGCAGCCGTCAGACGCGCGGTGATCGGATCGCCCGCCAGGGTGCTTGCGCTGACCATCTCCGGAGAGAGTTTGGACAGGGCCGCTTTCTGGGCTGACGTCGCGCCAGCCTGAATACGGTTATAGCTTGGTGCACCAAAGCGTGCCGCCAGGTCGTTGTAATGTTCCTGCGGGTTCTTACCGGTGACCGCGGTGATTTCCGCCGCCAGCAGGCACATGATGATGCCGTCTTTATCGGTTGACCATGGCGTGCCGTCGAAACGCAGGAAAGATGCGCCCGCGCTCTCTTCACCGCCGAAGCCGAAGCTGCCGTCGTGCAGACCGTCAACGAACCATTTGAAGCCCACCGGCACTTCCACCAGCTTGCGACCCAGCGCCTCGACCACGCGGTCGATCATCGCGGAGGAAACCAGCGTCTTACCGACGGCCACCTCTTTGCCCCACTGCGGACGGTGCTGGAACAGGTAGTTAATCGCGACGGCCAGATAGTGGTTCGGGTTCATCAGCCCGGCTGGGGTGACGATACCGTGACGGTCATAATCCGGGTCGTTAGCAAACGCCAGATCGAATTTATCACGCAGCGCCAGCAGGCCCGCCATCGCGCACTCGGATGAGCAGTCCATACGGATCGCGCCGTCTTTATCCAGGTGCATAAAGCGGAAGGTCTGATCGACGTGATCGTTCACGATGGTCAGATCCAGCTTGTAGTGCCCGGCGATACGTTTCCAGTATTCGATACCGGAGCCGCCCAGCGGATCCACGCCCAGCTTCAGGCCGGCTTTCTGGATGGCCGCCATATCGACGATATCCGCCAGCCCTTCCACGAACGGCTGAACCAGATCCTGCTCTTTCACGTGACCGGACGCCATGGCAGCATCCAGAGAAATGCGCTTCACGCCTTTCAGACCGTCAGCCAGCAGCGCGTTTGCACGATCTTCCACCACTTTGGTGACGTTAGTGTCGGCCGGGCCACCGTTAGGCGGGTTGTATTTGATACCACCGTCTTCCGGCGGGTTGTGGGATGGCGTGATAACGATACCGTCAGCCAGCGCACCACCTTTTTTGTTGTGCACCAGGATGGCGTTAGAGACCGCAGGCGTTGGGGTGAAGCCATTGTTCTCCTGAACAATCACATCGACGCCGTTTGCCGCCAGCACTTCCACAACAGAGATGAACGCCGGTTCAGACAGGGCATGGGTATCTTTCCCCACATAGCACGGACCGGTAACGCCGTTTTTAGCGCGCTCTTCCGCAATGGCCTGAGCAATGGCCAGAATGTGCGGTTCGTTAAAGCTGTGGCGCGCCGCGCTGCCGCGGTGACCAGATGTACCAAACTTCACTGCGTGTTCTGCGTTGCCCACGACCGGTTTCAGCACGTAATACTGCGCGGTCAGCTGAGCGACGTTAATCAAATCGCTTTGTTGTGCAGGTTGGCCTGCACGGCTGTGATTTGCCATTACCGGGTCCTTCTGATGCAAGGGTTAAATTGTACCGCAAACCTTTTCAATCAATTCCGCCGGGAACTGCATGGACTGCATGATGTGTTCAATCATGCTGCACTTGCGGCCCGTATTGGTATTGGTGATCACCCAGTACGGGGTGCCAGGAACATGTTTGGGTTTGGTTTGATTGCCATTTTGCAGCAGCGTCTGCTCGTCGCCCGCGAAATAGACGCGAGTACGGCCGTGAAGCGACTCGGTCGCTTCAGCAAACGCTTTGTTATCCAGTGAGTAAAGTGTAGACAGCACCAGCATAAAGCGGTTAACGGCCTTTTTCTGCTCCGCGTATTCATCGGAGAGCAGCAGCTCGCGCATCGCGCGCACTTTATCTTTTGCCGGCGTCACGGCAGGTTTTGCTTGTGCAACAACGCTCGGCTGAGACACGACATCTTTGGTGACTGGGGTAGCAGGCTGTGAAGCGGCGGAAATTTTAAGCATGCGCCGTAAAATGTCGGACGCGCTCTCCCCGATATGCCGCGTCTGGCTGGCAATATACTGATAGAGTTCGTCATCAACTTCGATTGTTTTCATCTTAATCCAGTGCGATATCTTATCTGAATACAAGTCATTGGGATTATAAGGTCAAATCCCAACAGCGGATAGCGTCAAACCAGGTTGGCCGCAAAAGTCAGATTAAACTGGAACCTTGCAGCCGGGCGGCAGAATGGTCAACATGATACCCTAACCTGACATACGTAAAAAAAGAACTTTGCCATGAAATTGAATACCCGAGCGCAAACTGCACAATCGCCGAACAATAATTCTCCCATCGTACTGGTTCACGGGCTTTTTGGTAGTCTGGATAACCTGGGCGTGCTGGCGCGCGATCTGGTTACCGACCACGATATTTTACAGGTCGATATGCGCAATCATGGTCTTTCCGGGCGTTCCGACGAGATGACCTACGCGGCGATGGCGCAGGATCTGCTGGATACGCTGGATGCCCAAGACCTGCAAAAGGTGACCCTCATCGGGCATTCAATGGGTGGCAAAGCGGTGATGGCCCTGACGGCACTGGCCCCGGACCGTATTAGCGGCCTGGTGGTGATTGACGTTGCGCCCGTGGATTACGACGTCCGTCGTCACGACGAGATTTTTGCCGCCATCAATGCGGTCACCGAATCGGGTGTCGCGACGCGCCAACAGGCGGCTGCCGTCATGCGTGAACATCTTGATGAAGAAGGCGTCGTGCAGTTCCTGCTGAAGTCGTTTGTTGACGGGCAATGGCGTTTTAACGTGCCGGTGCTCTGGGATCAGTACAATAACATCGTCGGCTGGGAAACCGTCCCCGCCTGGCCACACCCTACTCTCTTTATTCGCGGCGGCAACTCGCCTTACGTTACCGACGCGTACCGCGACACGCTGCTGGCCCAATTCCCGCAGGCTCGCGCGCACGTGATTGCCGGTGCAGGGCACTGGGTGCATGCGGAAAAACCGGATGCTGTGCTGCGCGCCATTCGCCGCTATCTTGCTGATACTGCAAATTGATTAAAAAAAAAGCGACTGGAAGGCTGCGGGCTTCCAGTCGTTGGCGTGCCGTTTTTGGTGATGTATGATGGCGCGCTTATCGCCCGGGCATTAGCAGGGCGGCGTGTTTCCCCCGAAGTCTCAGAATCATGGCCAAAGAACAAACGGACCGTACGACACTAGATCTGTTCGCGAATGAGCGTCGCCCGGGACGACCCAAGACGAATCCGCTTTCGCGCGATGAACAGCTGCGTATCAATAAACGCAACCAGCTTAAACGCGATAAAAATCGTGGGCTTAAGCGTGTCGAACTGAAGCTTAACGCCGACGCCGTCGATGCGCTGAACGAGCTGGCTGACGCGCGAAATATCAGCCGCAGCGAGCTCATTGAAGAGATGTTGCTCGTCCAGCTTGAGACGTTACGCAGCCAGGCATAAGTCTGAAAATCCCCTTTATCGCCCTTTTCATGTAGCACAGAGTGCAGTCCTGCGCGATAGCTGTTTCCGCAGGGTTGCCAGTTCTGCTATTATTGCCCTTATCCGTGGCCAAATTGCGCCACCATACTATTAAGTTTCAAGAGGTTATTTTACTCATGGCAATCATCGGCATTTTCTTTGGCAGTGATACCGGCAATACCGAAAATATCGCAAAAAACATTCAAAAACAGCTCGGTAAAGACGTTGCTGATGTGCATGACATCGCCAAGAGCAGCAAAGAAGATCTGGAAGGCTATGACATTCTGCTGCTGGGTATCCCAACCTGGTACTACGGTGAAGCCCAGTGCGACTGGGATGATTTCTTCCCGACGCTGGAAGAAGTGGACTTCAACGGTAAGCTGGTCGCCCTGTTTGGCTGTGGCGATCAGGAAGACTACGCCGAATACTTCTGTGACGCGCTGGGCACCATCCGCGATATCATTGAGCCGAACGGCGCGGTTATCGTAGGCCACTGGCCGACCGCCGGTTACCACTTCGAAGCGTCTAAAGGCCTGGCCGATGACGATCATTTCGTAGGCCTGGCCATCGACGAAGACCGTCAGCCAGAACTGACCGCAGAGCGTGTTGAGAAGTGGGTGAAGCAGATCCGTGAAGAACTGCACCTGGACGATATTCTGAACGCCTGATTTTATCGCGGCGCAACTGCGGTTGCGCCCATGCTCCAGGTCAAACCGATTAAATTAATCGCTACAATCTTTTAACTTTTTCGCCCAGACCTGTACAATGTCTCCCTGATAAAACGTGGTTTTCCATTGAGCAAGTTTGTTGGTGATACCACGTTTTTATAAGCATATTTTGCCTGAGACTTGCAGTTTTCATTTAGCCATGGCAGTTCTATAATGAGACGCATTATCCCGGGTGCATTTTCTGTCACTTCCTACAGAAGTGAATCGTTTAGCAACAGGACAGATTCCGCATGACTGACAACAATACCGCATTAAAGAAGGCTGGCCTGAAAGTTACGCTTCCTCGGTTAAAAATCCTTGAAGTGCTTCAGGGTCCAGACAATCACCATGTCAGTGCGGAAGACCTCTATAAACGTCTTATCGACATGGGTGAAGAGATTGGGCTGGCTACCGTCTATCGCGTGCTGAACCAGTTTGATGACGCGGGCATTGTTACCCGTCATAATTTCGAAGGCGGTAAATCCGTTTTCGAACTGACCCAGCAGCAGCACCACGATCACCTGATCTGCCTCGATTGTGGCAAGGTCATTGAATTCAGCGATGATTCCATCGAAGCGCGCCAGCGTGAAATCGCGGCGCGTCATGGCATCCGCCTGACGAACCACAGCCTGTACCTTTACGGTCACTGCGCTGAAGGCGACTGCCGCGAAGACGATCACGCGCACGACGCGAAATAATCAGTATTCATACTCTGAGCCAGCCGCAAGGTTGGCTTTTTTTTGCCTAAAAAAGCCCGTTGGCACTGCGCCAGCGGGCATGATAACAGCGAATTAGTTACTGTTATTGCTTCGTATTTCTTTCCAAATCTGGTCGCAACGCTTCGCCACTTCCTGATCGTTACCGGTTTTACGCGCCTGGATACAGGCCTGATAATCCATCACGCGGACGTTTTCCTGCGTCGCGAACTGCTCATGCGCTTTCTCTTTCTTCAGCACGTTCAGCACGCTCTGACAGGCTTGAATTTTCTCCGGCGATCCTTCCGCAGTATTTATGCAGGCGCTATACGCCTCCTTCAGACGGGAGTCCTCTTTCGGCGCCTGATTCTGAGCACACGCCACCAGCCCTGATGCCAGCAGCGCGACGATTACGATTTTTTTCATCATGTGCAGTCTCCATACCGGCGGGACTCAGCCCGCCGGTGCGTTCATCAGAAGATGGTGAATGGGGCGATAACCATGAATTTCACGTCACGTTCATCCTGGAAGATGTTGCCGTAACCGCCCGCATAGCTCGGGATATCGGAGTGGTTGTCATACTGGGTGAAGTGCAGTTTGAACATCGTGCCTTTCGCGCGGCCATCCTGCAGTGTATAGATAGCATCGAGGCTGTAGGAAGACTCTTTCAGGCGATAGTTGGGATCGTAGTATGCGTCCGGCGTGGCCATATCGGCAGGTTTTGCGTCCCAGGCGTAAGCGTAAGAAGCACCCACCGCCCAGCCAGGCAGGTTCCAGTTTTTCAGGTCATACATGGCGCCGAAGAAGACCGCTTTCTCGCCGTCGGCGTTGAAGTCAGAGCGGTTATCCCACCAGATATCAAGACGACCGTTGGAGGAGGCGTAGGTCGGGGTCATACGCTGCAGGAAGTAGCCCTGCTGCCCTTCCGCCTTCACCCATGTGCCTTCCAGACGTAAATCAACCTGACCGACCTTGTAGCCGAAGGTTAACGCCTGCAGCCACGCGGTGCCGTCATAAATGTCGTTGACGCCACCGTTGCTGACCTTGTCGCGCGTACCGTAGAACTGGTAGCTGGTGCTCAGCGGGCTACCCGCGACATCGAATTTGTAGCTGGCCTTGGCAAAGTACTGATCGACATAGCCTTGTGCCTGACCAAATGCCGCTTCAAGCACCAGATCGTTTTTGAAGTCGTACTTCGCGCCCAGCGAGTGCAGGTAATCAACTTTGGTTTTTTTATCGTTCTGGTAGAACTTGTCCATTTCGATGTGCCACGGCGCTTTGTACTCGTTGGTCCACATATAGGAGAAGCTCAACGCCCCCGCGTCACCGTAGTCAAAATTCGCCCCGGCTTCCGCACCCTGATAGGTACCCGGCATAAAGCTCCAGTGCGGTGCTAACAGAGTCTGGCCAGTTGGCTGAATATAACCACCGCGCGCCCAAACCGGACCGTATTTAAATTTTGCTGCGGCTTTGTAAAGGCTGATACCGCTCTTATCGCCGGACCAGTCTTCTTTATAGGCTTTGTTGCTGGAGGAGAAGGCAATTTCGTTCGGGTGGGCGCTGTCGCCGTTTTCCGCCATTTCAATCGCGGTAAACGCAGCAATATCCAGACCGAACATATCCGCGGCATAGCCTGACTGGAAGTCCAGGTTGGCGTTCCAGGTGGAGTGAGAAAGGTTGGTTTTGTATTTGTCTTCGGTGACGTCTTTACGGTCACGTTCACGCTGCCAGTAATAAATACCGCCCGTGAGGGTAGAATCATCGATGAAGCCTGCCGCTTTCGCCTCTGGTGTCACCACCAGGCCCGACATTGCTGTCACACCGGCAATAGCCAGCGCCAGCGCACTACGTTTGCCACTGAACGTACGCATAGATTATTCCTCTTTGACGAATTAAAACGCCTGAAGCGGCGTAAATAAAAAAGACCAAATGGTCAGGGGTAGTTTTAAATACCCTCGAATTAACTACCGTCTTTAGGTTATTTTTCGCGACGCGAATTATCAATGCTTTTTAGCGGACAAAAGTCAGGATTATGACGAAGTGCACATAATTAGTAGTGCTTTGTAACATTTGCGGTGAGGCGAGGAATGGCGGGGAATTATCAGGAATTTCAGTGACTAGACGTGGAACATTCTCCTTTTTTTATAACCTTTTTAATTTTCGTAATGACACAAACTTTTTTTTTGAAAAATAAGTAGCACCTCATTGACCTGATATTTTTATCACGCCTCTTTAGGCCCTGTCTTAATACCCTGATCGTTAAATAAAAAAACGCCGCATGGTGCGGCGTTTGTCTCTCATTGACCAGACCAGCAATATTATTCGCCGATCTTCGTCCAGGTATCACGCAGACCTACGGTACGGTTGAATACCGGTTTTTCCGCCGTGCTGTAACGGCTGTCCAGGCAGAAGTAACCTTCACGTTCGAACTGGAACGCTTTGCCCGCTTCAGCGGCTTTCAGAGAAGGCTCCGCATAACCCTGCTTGATCACCAGAGATTCCGGGTTGATGGTCGCCAGGAAGTCTTCCGCTGCACCTGGGTTAGGCACGCTAAAGAGACGATCGTACAGACGGATTTCTACCGGCAGCGCGTGGGAAGCGCTCACCCAGTGAATCACGCCTTTCACCTTGCGGCCATCCGCCGGATCTTTGCTCAGCGTTTCAGCGTCATATGAACAGAAGATGGTGGTGATATTCCCTTCCGCATCTTTCTCTACGCGCTCGGCTTTGATGACGTAGGCATTACGCAGACGCACTTCTTTACCCAGCACCAGACGCTTGTACTGCTTGTTGGCTTCTTCGCGGAAGTCAGCGCGGTCAATCCAGATGTCACCGCTGAACGGCACGTCACGGCTACCCATTTCCGGTTTGTTCGGATGGTTAGGCATGGAGACCAGCTCGCTTTCACCCTGCGGATAGTTTTCGATAACCAGCTTCACCGGGTCGATAACGGCCATCGCGCGCGGGGCGTTTTCGTTGAGATCTTCGCGAATGCAGGATTCAAGGGAGGCCATCTCGATGGTGTTGTCCTGCTTGGTCACGCCGATGCGTTTGCAGAACTCACGAATAGAGGCGGCAGTGTAACCACGACGGCGCAGACCCGAGATGGTTGGCATACGCGGGTCATCCCAGCCTTCAACGTGCTTGTCGGTCACCAGCAGGTTCAGCTTACGCTTGGACATCACGGTGTATTCCAGATTCAGACGAGAGAACTCGTACTGGCGCGGATGTACAGGAATGGTGATGTTGTCCAGAACCCAGTCGTACAGACGACGGTTGTCCTGGAACTCCAGCGTACACAGGGAGTGCGTAATGCCTTCCAGCGCATCGCTAATGCAGTGGGTAAAGTCGTACATCGGGTAGATGCACCACTTGTTGCCGGTCTGATGGTGTTCCGCAAACTTAATGCGGTACAGCACCGGATCGCGCATCACGATGAACGGAGACGCCATGTCGATTTTGGCACGCAGGCACGCTTTGCCTTCTTCGAAGCCACCGGCACGCATTTTTTCAAACAGCGCAAGGTTCTCTTCCACGCTGCGATCGCGGAACGGGCTGTTTTTGCCCGGCGCGGTCAGCGTACCGCGATATTCACGGATTTCATCAGCAGACAGTTCGTCAACATACGCCAGACCCTTGTTGATCAGTTCAACCGCGTAGGCGTACAGCTGATCAAAATAGTCAGAGGAGTAGCAGATATCGCCAGACCAGTTGAAGCCCAGCCATTGCACGTCATTCTTGATGGACTCAACGTATTCGATGTCTTCTTTTACTGGGTTGGTGTCATCGAAACGCAGGTTGCACTGTCCCTTGTAGTCTTGCGCAATGCCAAAGTTCAGGCAGATGGACTTCGCATGCCCGATATGCAGGTAGCCGTTCGGCTCCGGCGGGAAACGGGTATGAACTGTGGTGTGCTTACCACTGGCCAGATCTTCATCGATGATCTGACGAATAAAGTTACTCGGGCGGGCTTCTGCCTCACTCATCGTGGGTTCCTCAAAGCGTAAACAACGTATAACGGCATATGATCTTATAAGCCGGACGTAGTGACAACCCTTAAAACGTCTCTGAAGAAAATAATGGGGGCTTTTGCTGCAAAAAAAGCGGCGGAGGATATCCCCCGCCGCTTAAGGCATGACTCTACTCAGGAGCGATTACTTGCCTTTAATCTCATACAGCGGTGTTTGACCCGCAACAACCTGACCTTTCGCCTGAATGACCAGGCCACTGAAGTCATCGATATTGCTGCAAACGACCGGGCTTATCATTGAGCGCGCGTTGGCGTTCAGGAAGTCCAGATCCATTTCCAGAATCGGCTGCCCGGCCACCACTTCAGCGCCCTCTTCCACCAGGCGAGTAAAGCCCTGACCGTTCAGCGCAACGGTATCGATACCCATATGGACAACGATCTCCGCGCCATTTTCGGTTTCGAGGCAGAACGCGTGGTTGGTGTTGAAGATTTTCACGATGGTACCGGCCGCCGGAGACACAACGGTTTTGTCCGTTGGTTTCACCGCCACACCGTCACCAACCGCTTTGCTGGCGAAGGCTTCGTCAGGCACCTGCTCAATCGCAACCACTTCACCTGTTACCGGTGAAACCAGCGCGGCTACCGTTTTGGCGTTCGGTACCGCCTGCGGTTTTGCAGCCGCTGGCGCGGCGGCAGGTGCGGCAGAAGCGTCTGCTGCGGCTACCGGACCGGTGGTTTTCATGGCGTTAGCAATTTTCTCTGCCACGAAGCCAACGATAATCTGCACGCTGGTTTTGTTCAGGCGGATAACACCGGAAGCACCGAGACGTTTGGCCAGCGCTTCGTTCACCAGGGAAGAGTCTTTGACGTTCAGACGCAGACGAGTGATACAGGCGTCGATACCGGTCAGGTTGTCAGAACCGCCGACAGCGGCGATGTACTGACGCGCCAGGCCTGAAACGTCCTGATCCTGAGCACCGCTCACGTTCACATCCTGACCATCCGCTTCGCTACCGGCCACGGCCAGTTCACGACCCGGGGTCATCAGGTTGAATTTGGTAATAGTGAAACGGAACACCATGTAGTAGATCGCGAAGAACACCAGACCTTGCGGGATCAGCATCCACCAGTGGGTCGCCAGCGGGTTACGGGACGACAGCACCATATCCACCAGACCGGCGCTGAAGCCGAAACCGGCAATCCAGTGCATGCTGGCAGCGATGAACACGGAGATACCGGTCAGCACGGCGTGAATAACATACAGAACCGGCGCCACGAACATGAAGGAGAACTCCAGCGGCTCGGTGATACCGGTGAAGAAGGCCGCGAACGCCCCCGCCATCATGATACCCAACACTTTTGCTTTGTTCTCTGGACGCGCGCAGTGGTAGATAGCCAGCGCAGCACCCGGCAGTCCAAACATCATGATCGGGAAGAAGCCCGCCTGGTAACGACCGGTGATACCGACTACCGCTTTACCTGCTTCGATGGACTGTGCGCCACCCAGGAAGTTAGGGATATCGTTAATACCGGCAACGTCGAACCAGAATACGGAGTTCAGCGCGTGGTGCAGACCGACCGGGATCAGCAGACGGTTGAAGAACGCGTACACGCCCGCACCGACAGAACCCAGTTTCTGGATGTGCTCACCGAAGTTCACCAGACCGTCGAAGATCATCGGCCAGACGTACATCATGATGAACGCAACAACGATCATCACAAACGAGGTCAGGATAGGAACCAGGCGGCGACCGCTAAAGAAGGAGAGCGCTTTTGGCAGCTCTACGCTGCTGAAGCGGTTATACAGTTCGGCGGAGATGATACCCACAAGGATACCGACAAACTGGTTGCTGATCTTACCGAACGCCGCCGGAACCTGGTCCGCCGGAATTTTTTGGATCATGGCCACCGCTGCAGGCGAGCAGAGGGTGGTTAACACGAGGAAACCGACAAAACCGGTCAGCGCAGCGGCACCGTCTTTGTCTTTGGACATACCGTAAGCCACACCAATCGCGAACAACACGGACATGTTGTCGATAATGGCGGAACCTGACTTGATAAAGAACGCCGCCAGCGCGCTGGTATTACCCCAGCCGTTGGGGTCGATCCAGTAGCCGACACCCATCAGGATGGCTGCGGCCGGCAGCGTGGCGACCGGCACCATAAGCGCGCGGCCAACCTTTTGTAAATAACCTAGAATACTCACTTTCTTCCCCCTATGAGACCCCGTTTAAGGCATGTTCTCAGCTCTGTTTTTTATTGTGTCACGAACTATAGATACAGTTGATGCTTCACTGGCATTGTGAGTGTGTGAAAAATTAATTCGTATCGCAAATTAAACGCGTACTTTTTGTGATTTTTGTCACCAAATATCGTTATTCACCCTCCCTTATACTGGCTAACAGCGAAAACTTATTTTATCATTCAAAAAATCAAGACGGATTGATCCGGCCTGAAAGTTTCCAGGTTACGCTTAAGTATCAGGTCCCGATAGCCATCCGCCCACTCTTCTACTTTAACTCTTGAGGTGAACAATGAGACTGATTCCCCTGGCAACTGCTGAACAAGTCGGTAAATGGGCCGCTCGCCATATCGTTAACCGTATTAACGCCTTTAAACCGACCGCCGATCGTCCTTTCGTTCTTGGACTTCCGACAGGCGGCACGCCGCTGACCGCCTATAAGGCGCTGGTTGAGATGCATAAAGCAGGCCAGGTTAGCTTCAAACATGTTGTGACCTTCAATATGGATGAATACGTTGGCTTACCGAAAGACCACCCGGAAAGCTACCATAGCTTTATGCACCGCAATTTCTTTGATCACGTTGATATTCCATCTGAAAATATTAACCTGCTGAATGGAAACGCGCCTGATATTGACGCAGAATGCCGTCAGTATGAAGAAAAAATCCGTTCTTACGGTAAGATCCATCTGTTCATGGGTGGTGTAGGTAATGATGGTCATATCGCGTTTAACGAACCGGCGTCATCTCTGGCTTCCCGCACCCGTATTAAAACGCTGACCCATGACACGCGCGTGGCAAACTCCCGCTTCTTTGACGGCGATGTTAACCAGGTTCCAAAATACGCCCTGACCGTAGGCGTAGGCACCCTGTTGGATGCCGAAGAAGTGATGATTCTGGTGCTGGGCGGCGTGAAAGCGCAAGCGCTCCAGGCTGCCGTTGAAGGCAACGTTAACCATATGTGGACCATCAGCTGCCTGCAGCTGCATCCGAAATCAGTCATCGTCTGCGACGAACCGTCCACGATGGAGCTGAAGGTTAAAACGCTGAAATACTTCAACGAGTTAGAAGCTGAGAACATCAAAGGTCTGTAATTGAATAACCGCCTCTTCATCAAGAGGCGGCCGCTTTTTTTAACCGGGGGTCGTTATGTACGCTTTAACCCACGGTCGGATTTATACCGGCCATGAAATTCTGGATGACCATGCGATTGTTATCGCTGATGGCCTGATTGAACGTGTTTGCCCGCTGGCAGAACTGCCGCCGGAGATTGAACAGCGCTCACTCAATGGAGCAGTAATCTCCCCCGGTTTCATCGACGTACAGCTCAACGGCTGCGGCGGTGTGCAATTCAATGACACCGCGGATGCGGTGACGGTCGAAACGCTGGAGATCATGCAGAAAGCCAACGAGAAATCGGGCTGCACCAGCTATTTGCCAACGCTCATCACAAGCAGTGATGATCTCATGAAGCAGGGTATCCGCGTGATGCGCGAATACCTGGCCAAACACCCTAATCAGGCGCTGGGTCTGCACCTTGAAGGGCCATGGCTGAATATGGTCAAGAAAGGAACGCATAACCCGAATTACGTGCGTAAACCTGATGCGGAACTGGTTGACTACATGTGTGCGAACGCCGATGTGATCACCAAAGTGACGCTGGCACCTGAAATGACGGGTACGGATGTCATCAGCAAACTGGCTGGTGCCGGGATTATCGTTTCAGCTGGCCACTCAAACGCGACGCTGAAAGAAGCGAAAGCCGGTTTCCGCGCGGGCATTACTTTCGCAACGCACCTTTACAACGCTATGCCGTATATCACAGGCCGTGAACCGGGTCTGGTCGGGGCGATTCTGGATGAGCCAGACGTCTACTGCGGCATTATTGCTGACGGCTTACACGTCGATTACACCAACATTCGCAACGCTAAGCGGCTGAAAGGTGACAAGCTTTGTCTGGTGACGGATGCAACCGCACCGGCAGGTGCAAATATTGAGCAGTTCATTTTTGCCGGTAAAACAATATACTACCGCAATGGACTGTGTGTGGATGAAAACGGTACGCTGAGCGGTTCCTCTTTAACCATGATTGAAGGGGTGCGTAACCTGGTTGAACATTGCGGGATTGCGCTTGATGAAGTCCTGCGTATGGCCACCCTTTATCCGGCTCGCGCAATGGGCGTGGATAAACAGCTCGGCGGAATTGCACCAGGTATGGTTGCAAACCTGACGGCATTCACACACGATTATAAAATTATTAAGACCATCGTTAATGGTAACGAGGTCGTCACTGAGTAAGTAAAAGTATGACACCTGGCGGACAAGCTCAAATCGGTAATGTCGATCTCGTTAAACAACTTAACAGTGCGGCGGTATACCGCCTGATTGACCAGCACGGACCAATCTCGCGAATTCAGATAGCCGAACAAAGCCAGCTTGCTCCCGCCAGCGTGACAAAAATTACCCGCCAGCTCATTGAGCGCGGTCTTATCAAAGAAGTCGATCAGCAGGCCTCTACCGGGGGCCGCCGCGCCATCTCCATTATCACCGAAACCCGCAATTTTCAGGCCATTGGCGTCCGTCTGGGCCGTCATGACACCACGCTCACGCTGTACGATCTGAGCAGTAAAGCGATTGCGGAAGAGCACTACCCTCTTCCGGAGCGCACTCAGGAGACGCTGGAGCATGCGCTGCTGAATACCATCGCGCAGTTTATTGAAAGCTGTCAGCGCAAGATCCGTGAACTCATTGCCATCTCCGTGATTCTGCCCGGCCTGGTCGACCCGGAAAGCGGCGTGATCCGCTATATGCCGCACATTCAGGTTGAAAACTGGGGGCTGGTCGACGCGCTGGAAAAGCGTTTTAAGGTGACCTGCTTTGTGGGCCACGACATTCGCTCTCTGGCGCTGGCAGAGCACTACTTTGGTGCGAGCCAGGACTGTGAAGACTCTATTCTGGTGCGCGTTCACCGCGGAACGGGCGCCGGTATTATCTCTAACGGCCGTATTTTTATTGGTCGCAACGGTAACGTCGGCGAGATCGGCCACATTCAGGTTGAGCCCCTCGGAGAGCGCTGCCACTGCGGCAACTTCGGCTGTCTTGAGACCATTGCCGCCAACACGGCCATCGAGCAGCGCGTTCGCCATCTCCTTGAACAGGGTTACCAAAGCCGCGTCACGCTGGACGATTGCAAGATAGGCACCATCTGCAAAGCCGCCAATAAAGGCGACGCGCTGGCCTGTGAAGTGATCGAGCAGGTAGGCCGTCATCTGGGGAAAACCATCGCCATCGCCATTAACCTGTTTAACCCCCAGAAAGTGGTTATCGCCGGTGAAATTGTGGAGGCGGAAAAGGTGCTGCTCCCCGCCATTGAAGGCTGTATTAACACCCAGGCGCTGAAAGCATTCCGCCAGAACCTCCCGGTGGTTCGTTCAAAGCTTGACCATCGCTCGGCGATTGGCGCGTTCGCGCTGGTCAAACGCGCCATGCTCAACGGAATTCTGCTGCAGCATTTGCTGGAAAGTTGATCGGACCTTATAGTAACGCCTTCTTTTTTTGATGTCGGACTGTCCATGACCATTAAGAATGTAATTTGTGATATCGACGGCGTGCTGATGCACGACAACGTTGCCGTGCCGGGTGCTGCGGAGTTTCTTCACCGCATCATCGACAAAGGAATGCCTCTGGTTCTGCTCACGAACTACCCTTCCCAAACCGGTCAGGATCTGGCTAACCGCTTTGCCACGGCGGGCGTCGACGTTCCGGACAGCGTGTTTTATACCTCGGCAATGGCCACGGCGGATTTTCTGAAGCGTCAGGAAGGTAAAAAAGCCTACGTAGTGGGTGAAGGTGCGCTGATACACGAGCTGTACAAAGCTGGCTTTACCATCACTGACGTGAACCCGGACTTTGTGATTGTCGGCGAAACGCGCTCCTTTAACTGGGAGATGATGCATAAGGCAGCATACTTTGTCGCCAGCGGCGCGCGCTTTATCGCGACCAACCCGGATACGCACGGCCGTGGTTTTTATCCGGCCTGCGGCGCGCTGTGCGCCGGTATCGAAAAAATCTCAGGTCGTCAGCCGTTTGTGGTCGGTAAACCGAGCCCGTGGATCATTCGTGCCGCGCTCAACAAGATGCAGGCCCACTCTGAAGAAACCGTTATTGTCGGCGATAACCTGCGCACCGATATTCTGGCCGGATTCCAGGCGGGTCTGGAGACGATTCTGGTCCTCTCCGGCGTCTCTCAACTTGATGACATTGATTCGATGCCGTTCCGGCCAAGTTGGATTTACCCCTCCGTCGATGAAATCGACATCATCTGATACCGAACCACGCCTCAGGGCGTGGTTTTTCATTTATGGCCTGCACAAATAAAACCACATCTAACAAAAAGCACGTTTTATTGCATAATCATCAATAAAAGAATTCATGGCATACTCTTTTTTCACTATTCCGCAATCACTATTGCACTTTTTCCGTTTTCACCCGTAAAACGCTTGCGCGCCCTGCCCCTTTGCGGCATTTTCATAAGCAAGCAACATTACAAAGCAACAGGGTTAACGGAGAAGGTTATGTGTTCAATTTTTGGCGTACTGGATATTAAAACTGACGCGGGCGAACTGCGTAAAAAGGCACTCGAACTGTCCCGCCTGATGCGTCACCGCGGTCCGGACTGGTCAGGCGTTTACGCCAGTGATAAAGCGATTCTGGCTCACGAACGTCTGTCCATTGTTGACGTCAACGCCGGTGCACAGCCGCTGTATAACGAGAAAAAAACGCACGCGCTGGCTGTCAACGGTGAGATCTACAACCACCAGGCGCTGCGCGCCGAATACGGCGACCGCTACGTTTTCCAGACCGGTTCTGACTGTGAAGTGATCCTGGCGCTGTATCAGGAGAAAGGGCCCGAGTTCCTGGACGACCTGCAGGGCATGTTCGCCTTCGCCCTGTACGACAGCGAAAAAGACGCTTACCTGATTGGCCGTGACCACATCGGCATTATCCCGCTGTACATGGGCCACGATGAGCACGGCAACTTCTACGTGGCCTCTGAAATGAAAGCCCTGGTGCCGGTATGCCGCACCATTAAAGAGTTCCCGGCGGGTAGCTATCTGTGGAGCAAAGACGGCGAGATCCGTTCCTATTACCAGCGTGACTGGTTCGACTATGATGCGGTAAAAGACAACGTCACGGACAAAGCCGAGCTGCGTCAGGCCCTGGAAGACTCCGTGAAAAGCCACCTGATGTCCGACGTGCCGTACGGCGTGCTGCTCTCCGGCGGTCTGGACTCCTCCGTGATCTCCGCGATCACCAAGAAATTCGCGGCCCGTCGCGTGGAAGATCAGGAGCGCTCAGAAGCCTGGTGGCCACAGCTGCACTCTTTTGCCGTTGGCCTGGAAGGCGCACCTGACCTGAAAGCCGCGCAGGAAGTGGCGAACCACCTCGGCACCGTGCACCATGAGATTCACTTCACCGTGCAGGAAGGTCTGGATGCGATCCGCGATGTGATCTATCACATTGAAACCTATGACGTGACCACCATCCGCGCCTCAACGCCGATGTACCTGATGTCGCGTAAGATCAAAGCGATGGGCATCAAGATGGTGCTCTCCGGCGAAGGGTCTGACGAAGTGTTTGGCGGCTACCTGTACTTCCACAAAGCGCCGAACGCCAAAGAGCTGCACGAAGAGACCGTGCGTAAGCTGCAGGCGCTGCACATGTTCGACTGTGCGCGTGCCAACAAAGCGATGTCGGCCTGGGGCGTGGAAGCGCGCGTGCCGTTCCTGGATAAGAAATTCCTCGACGTGGCGATGCGCATCAACCCGCAGGACAAGATGTGCGGCAACGGCAAAATGGAAAAACATATCCTGCGTGAGTGTTTTGAATCCTACCTGCCGGCGAGCGTGGCATGGCGTCAGAAAGAGCAGTTCTCTGATGGCGTAGGCTATAGCTGGATCGACACCCTGAAAGAGGTCGCGGCGAAACAGGTTTCTGACCAACAGCTGGAAACCGCGAGCTTCCGCTTCCCGTACAACACGCCGGGTTCGAAAGAGGCCTATCTGTACCGTGAAATTTTTGAAGAGCTGTTCCCGGTACCGAGCGCCGCGGAGTGCGTACCGGGTGGCCCGTCCGTCGCCTGCTCTTCTGCCAAAGCGATTGAATGGGATGAATCTTTCAAATCCATGAACGATCCGTCAGGACGCGCGGTAGGCGTTCACCAGTCAGCCTACAAATAATCATTCAGATCGCAATCAGGCCCTTCAGGGGCCTGATTTTTTTGCCTCACATTTCACCGTCTAAATCTGATTAATAACCAATAATTGCCGAATATTCGGCCACGCTGTTCGCAACCTAACCAAACAGTCACATTCAGGCTATTTTCGTTGAAAAAGGTGTTGACGCTGCAAGGGTCTATACGCATAATGCGCCCCGCAACGCCGATAAGGTAACGCGAAAAAAGATGGCTACGTAGCTCAGTTGGTTAGAGCACATCACTCATAATGATGGGGTCACAGGTTCGAATCCCGTCGTAGCCACCATCTTTTTTGCGGGAGTGGCGAAATTGGTAGACGCACCAGATTTAGGTTCTGGCGCCGCAAGGTGTGCGAGTTCAAGTCTCGCCTCCCGCACCATTCCCGGGTAAGCGTTGCACGGATGGGGTATCGCCAAGCGGTAAGGCACCGGTTTTTGATACCGGCATTCCCTGGTTCGAATCCAGGTACCCCAGCCATATTTCTTCGATTTTGCGGTTCTCCGCGGTATTGGGGTATCGCCAAGCGGTAAGGCACCGGTTTTTGATACCGGCATTCCCTGGTTCGAATCCAGGTACCCCAGCCATCGAAGATTGCAGTACTGGCTACGTAGCTCAGTTGGTTAGAGCACATCACTCATAATGATGGGGTCACAGGTTCGAATCCCGTCGTAGCCACCAAATTAAGATTGTCGATTTTTCGGTAATCAAGACAAATTGTTGGGGTATCGCCAAGCGGTAAGGCACCGGATTCTGATTCCGGCATTCCGAGGTTCGAATCCTCGTACCCCAGCCAATTTAAAAGTCGTTAAGCAGTTTGTTTAACGCAATTGGGGTGTCGCCAAGCGGTAAGGCTCTGGTTTCTGATACCAGCATTCCGGGGTTCGAATCCCTGCACCCCAGCCACTTAAGTAACAAAAAAGCCCGCTCTGCGGGCTTTTTTGTTTTTGTTGTTCAGGATGATGCGGCCTGATGCCCTCACCCTGACCCTCTCCCACTGGGAGAGGGGGAAAAGATTAAAGTCCTAAGGCGTATTTCAGCGCCTGACGCTTCAGACCACCTGCACGCTCCGCTGCCATCAGTCCAATATTACGCAGAATGCGCACCGGGGCTAAGTCATTGCTGAATCCGGCATAGAACAGATCCATCCCCGACTGCATAATAAAGTTATCCGCCATGCGCCGCGTCTGGTAACGCTTCAGCACCTGATGGCTGGCCCAGTTTTCCGCGTGCCCGCGGGCGCTGCCCAGCACATCCAGTAACGCATCGACATCACGGTACCCCAGATTCACGCCCTGCCCGGCCAGCGGATGAATGGTGTGCGCTGCATCGCCCACCAGCGCCAGCCCTTCACGGGCATACTGCAAAGCATGGCGCCGCGTGAGGGGAAACGCCCCGGCAGCCACCGGCGTAACGTTGCCCAGACGGCTCGGAAAATGCAGGCGAATTTCCCGCTGCAATTGTTCCATTGAAAGCCCCTGCAGCTGGCGAATGCGTGCCGGTTTGTCGTACCAGACCAGCGATGCCCAGTTATCAAACAGCGGTAAAAACGCATGCGGGCCATTCGGCGTGAAGTGCTGCCACGTGCTTTCTCCCGGCGCATTCTCGCACTCGACGGTAATCAGCATGCAGGACTGCTCATACTGCCAGGCATGAACGCCAATTCCCGCCATCTGTCTGACCTGCGAGTTAGCGCCGTCCGCTCCGACGACGAGCTTCACGGCCAGTTCATCGCCGCTGTCGAGCGTCAGCAAATACCCGCTCTCGTGAGGATGCAGTGCCTTAATCGACGCCGGAACGCGCAGCGTCACCTTCGGATGCGCCTCCAGCGACAGCCAGAGCGCCTGCTGGAGCACATTGTTTTCCACCATATAACCCAGGCGAGGCAGCTTCAGCTCAGCGGCATCAAACGCGACGTGGGCATTTTCCCACTCCCAGGTTTCAAGACGGCTGTAAGGATGGGCGCGCATCGCCAGCACCGCCTCCCAGACGCCCAGCCCGCGCAGCAGATCGACGGACGCCGCGCTGATCGCGGAAATGCGCACATCCGGTTTGCTGGCGGGATCGAAGGGCGGCGGAGCAGCCTGTTCAATTACCGTTACCTCAAATCCCTGCTGCGCCAGCCCCAGCGCCAGCGCGCCGCCGACCATACCGCCGCCGACAACGGCAACTTCGGTGTGTAGGAGTGTCATGGTCAATTTTCCTTATTGGAGAATCCCTTAAGTTTACCGGATTTTTGCGGTCCTGAGACACATAACCTTCATACTGGTCACAACCCCACCAAAGCATTACAATACGCGGCTTGCAATCCTGAGCTGAGCAAGTCGATGACTAAAAAACTCCATATAAAAACCTGGGGCTGTCAGATGAACGAATACGATTCATCCAAGATGGCCGATCTGCTGGATTCAACCCACGGATACCAGCTGACAGAAAATGTGAAAGAAGCGGACGTGCTGCTGCTGAACACCTGTTCGATTCGTGAAAAAGCGCAGGAAAAAGTCTTTCACGTGTTAGGCCGCTGGAAGCTTCTCAAGCGAAAAAATCCGGACCTGATCATCGGCGTGGGTGGCTGCGTTGCGTCGCAGGAAGGTAAGCTGATCCGCCAGAGAGCCCCGTATGTGGATATTGTCTTTGGCCCTCAGACCCTGCACCGCCTGCCGGAGATGATCAATCAGGTTCGCGGCAACCGCAGCCCGGTCGTTGACGTGAGCTTCCCGGAAATCGAAAAGTTCGACCGTTTGCCAGAGCCGCGCGCCGATGGCCCGACCGCCTTCGTCTCTATCATGGAAGGCTGCAACAAATACTGCACTTACTGCGTGGTGCCTTACACCCGCGGTGAAGAAGTCAGCCGTCCGGCAGACGATATTCTGTTTGAAATTGCGCAGCTTGCCGCACAGGGCGTTCGCGAAGTGAACCTGCTGGGCCAGAACGTAAACGCCTGGCGCGGGGAAAACTACGACGGCACCACCGGCAGCTTTGCCGAGCTGCTGCGTCTGGTGGCCGCGATTGACGGTATCGACCGCATTCGCTTTACCACCAGTCATCCGATGGAGTTTACCGACGACATCATTGACGTGTATCGCGATACGCCAGAGCTGGTGAGCTTCCTGCACCTGCCGATTCAGTGTGGCTCTGACCGCGTGCTGAACCTGATGGGCCGCCCGCATACGGTGCTGGAGTACAAGTCCACCATTCGTAAGCTGCGTGAAGCGCGTCCGGATATCCAGATCAGCTCCGACTTTATCGTCGGCTTCCCTGGCGAAACCGCTGATGACTTCGAGCGCACCATGAAGCTCATCGGTGAAGTGAATTTTGACGTCAGCTACAGCTTCATCTTTTCTGCGCGTCCTGGAACACCTGCGGCCGATATGGTTGACGATGTACCGGAAGAAGAGAAAAAGCAGCGTCTGTATATTCTGCAGGAGCGTATTAACCAGCAGGCCAACGCGTGGAGCCGTCGTATGCTCGGCACCGTTCAGCGCATTCTGGTGGAAGGCACCTCCCGCAAGAGCATTATGGAACTCTCCGGTCGTACCGAAAACAACCGCGTGGTGAACTTTGAAGGCACCCCGGATATGATCGGTAAATTCGTGGACGTCGAGATTGTTGAAGTGCTGACCAACTCGCTGCGCGCGAAGCTGGTACGCACCGAGGACGAAATGGGCCTGCGTATTGCCGAGTCACCGGAATCCGTGATCTCTCGTACCCGTAAAGAAAACGATTCTGGCGTGGGGATTTACCAGCCTTAATCCCCCTGGCCTGCCTTTCCGGCAGGCCTTGTATTTCCTCTCATCGTCCCCAATATCTTCCGCAACGCTTGCGCCTTTATTCTGTGGCGTGAATAATTTCGGTAATGACCGTTTTATTACGCCCTATCGCAATGGGTCAGTTAAACAATTAAAGAGGAACAGTTTGAATATAGATACGCGTGAAATTAGCCTTGAGCCAGCAGACAACGCTCGCCTGCTGAGCCTGTGCGGGCCGTTTGATGACAACATCAAACAACTGGAGCGACGTCTGGGTATCGAAATCAATCGTCGCGATAATCATTTCAAACTTACCGGACGCCCTATCTGCGTCAACGCCGCTGCGGACATTCTGCGTAGCCTTTATGTTGATACCGCCCCAATGCGCGGCGAAATTCAGGATATCGAGCCGGAACAGATCCACCTCGCCATTAAAGAGGCGCGCGTGCTTGAGCAGAGCGCGGAAAGCGTGCCGGACTACGGCAAGGCCATTAACATCAAGACCAAACGTGGCGTCATTAAGCCGCGTACGCCAAACCAGGCGCAGTACATCGCCAATATCCTCGACCACGACATCACCTTCGGCGTGGGTCCGGCGGGTACGGGTAAAACCTATCTGGCCGTTGCCGCTGCGGTAGATGCGCTGGAACGCCAGGAGATCCGTCGCATCCTGCTGACCCGCCCTGCCGTCGAAGCGGGTGAAAAACTCGGCTTCCTGCCGGGCGATCTGAGCCAGAAGGTCGACCCGTATCTGCGCCCTTTATACGATGCGCTGTTCGAGATGCTCGGCTTTGAGAAGGTCGAGAAGCTCATTGAGCGTAACGTTATCGAAGTTGCCCCGCTCGCCTACATGCGCGGTCGTACGCTGAACGATGCGTTCATCATTCTCGATGAGAGCCAGAACACCACCATCGAACAGATGAAGATGTTCCTGACGCGTATCGGCTTTAACTCGAAAGCGGTCATTACCGGTGACGTCACCCAGATCGACCTGCCGCGCAGTACCAAATCAGGACTGCGCCACGCGATTGAGGTGCTGGCCGAGGTCGAAGAAATCAGCTTTAACTTCTTCCACAGTGAAGACGTGGTACGCCACCCGGTGGTCGCGCGTATCGTTAACGCCTATGAAGCCTGGGAAGAGGCGGATCAGAAGCGTAAGGCCGAACTGGCCGCAGAACGTAAGCGCGAAGCGCAGGAGCAAGAACAGAAATGAGTCAGGTGATCCTCGATTTACAGCTGGCCTGTGAAGACAATTCCGGCATGCCAGATGAGGCACAGTTTCAGAAATGGCTGGATGCCGTTATTCCTCAGTTTCAGGAAGAATCAGAAGTGACGATTCGCCTGGTGGATGAAGCAGAAAGCCATGAGCTTAACCTGACCTATCGCGGGAAAGATAAGCCGACCAACGTGCTCTCTTTCCCGTTCGAAGCGCCTCCGGGCATTGAGATGCCGCTGCTGGGCGATCTGATCATCTGCCGTCAGGTGGTTGAACAGGAAGCAAAAGAGCAGCAAAAGCCGCTCGAGGCCCACTGGGCGCATATGGTGGTACACGGCAGCCTGCATCTGCTCGGCTACGATCACATTGAAGATGACGAAGCGGAAGAGATGGAGTCCCTCGAGACAGAGATAATGCTTGCTCTGGGCTATGAGGATCCGTACATTGCCGAGAAAGAATAGTCCGTCATCTGACTGACTCACATGCCGCCACGAAAGGACATCGCGTGGCGGTAAACGTTGAACTAACAAGAGAACCCTTAACAAACGCCATGAGCGACGACAATTCACACAGTAGCGACACGACAACCAGTAAAAAGGGATTTTTCTCCCTCATTCTGAACCAGCTTTTCCACGGCGAACCCAAAAACCGTGATGAACTGCTGGAGCTGATTCGTGATTCCGGGCAGAACGACCTTATCGATGAAGATACGCGCGAAATGCTCGAAGGGGTTATGGACATCGCCGACCAGCGCGTTCGCGATATCATGATCCCCCGCTCGCAGATGATCACCCTGAAACGTAACCAGACCCTGGACGAGTGCCTCGATGTGATCATCGAATCAGCCCACTCGCGTTTCCCGGTCATCAGCGAAGACAAAGATCACATCGAAGGGATTTTGATGGCCAAAGATCTGCTGCCGTTTATGCGCAGCGATGCCGAAGCCTTCAGCATGGAAAAAGTGTTACGCCAGGCCGTGGTTGTGCCGGAGAGTAAACGTGTGGATCGGATGCTGAAAGAGTTTCGCTCTCAGCGTTACCACATGGCGATTGTTATTGATGAATTTGGTGGCGTTTCCGGTCTGGTCACGATCGAGGATATTCTTGAGCTGATCGTGGGCGAAATCGAAGACGAGTACGACGAAGAAGAAGATATCGACTTCCGTCAGCTTAGCCGCCACACCTGGACCGTGCGTGCGCTGGCCTCGATTGAGGACTTCAACGACGCCTTCGGTACCCACTTCAGCGATGAAGAGGTCGATACCATTGGCGGGCTGGTGATGCAGGCCTTTGGCCACCTCCCGGCGCGCGGTGAGACCGTTGACATCGACGGTTACCAGTTCAAAGTGGCAATGGCCGACAGCCGACGTATTATACAGGTTCACGTCAGAACGCCGGACGACTCACCGGTGCCAAAACTGGAAGATTAATGTAAATGGCATTTGCCCCACTGCTTGAACGCCAGCGCGTCCGTTTGCTGCTGGCGCTGTTACTTGGAGCCAGCGGTACGCTGGCTTTCTCTCCTTACGATATCTGGCCTGCGGCCATTCTCTCCCTGATGGGGCTTCAGGGCCTGACCCTGAATCGTCGTCCGGTACAGGCTGCTGCCGTCGGTTACTTCTGGGGGCTGGGGCTGTTTGGCTCAGGCATCAACTGGGTCTATGTCAGCATCGCCCAGTTTGGCGGAATGCCTGGCCCGGTTAACGTCTTCCTGGTGGTATTGCTCGCCGCGTATCTCTCGCTCTATATCGGTCTGTTCGCCGGCATCCTTTCTCGCCTGTGGCCAAAAACCACCTGGCTGCGCGTCGCTATTGCCGCACCGGTGGTCTGGCAAATAACCGAGTTCCTGCGAGGCTGGGTGCTGACGGGCTTCCCGTGGCTGCAGTTCGGCTACAGCCAGATTGACGGCCCGCTGAAAGGCCTGGCGCCGGTAATGGGCGTTGAGGCCATCAACTTCCTGCTGATGGTGGTGAGCGGCCTGCTGGTATTAGCGCTGGTCACACGCTGCTGGAAGCCGCTGGCTGTAGCGCTGGTGCTGTTTGCCCTGCCCTTCCCGCTGCGCTATATCCAGTGGTTCACGCCCGAGCCCGATCGCGCCATGCAGGTTTCCATGGTGCAGGGGAATATCCCGCAGTCCATGAAGTGGGATGAGAAAGAGCTGCTGAATACGCTGAAGATTTACGCCAACGCCACCGAAGAGGTAATGGGTAAATCCCAGCTGATCATCTGGCCGGAATCTGCCATTCCCGATCTGGAAATTAACCAGCAGCCGTTCCTCAACATGATGAACGACCTGTTGCTGGCGCGCGGCAGCACGCTGATCACCGGGATTGTCGATGCGCGTCTGAATCAGCAGAACCGCTATGACACCTACAACAGCATCATTACGCTCGGGAAAGACAGCGAGTACAGCTACCACTCCACTGACAGGTACAATAAGAACCACCTGGTGCCGTTTGGTGAATTTGTCCCGCTGGAGTCGATTCTGCGCCCGCTGGCCCCGTTCTTTGACCTGCCGATGTCCTCTTTCAGCCGCGGCCCGTACGTACAGCCTCAGCTGCACGCGCACGGCTTTGCCCTGACGGCGGCCATCTGCTACGAAATCATTCTCGGCGAGCAGGTACGCGATAACTTCCGCCCGGATACCGACTATCTGCTGACCATTTCCAACGATGCCTGGTTTGGTAAGTCAATCGGCCCGTGGCAGCACTTCCAGATGGCACGTATGCGCTCTCTGGAGCTGGCGCGTCCGCTGCTGCGCAGCACCAACAACGGCATCACCGCTGTGATTGGTCCACAGGGTGAAATTCAGGCGATGATCCCGCAGTTTACCCGTGAGGTACTGACCACTAAAGTCACGCCAACCACGGGGCTGACGCCATACGCTCGTACCGGCAACTGGCCGCTGTGGATTTTGACCGTGCTGTTCGGCTTTGGCGCGGTGCTGATGAGCCTGCGTCAGCGTCGGAAATAACCTTCCCTTCTGTTGCCGGGTGGCGCTGACGCTTATCCGGCCTACTTTCCCATGCTGTAGGTCGGGTAAGGCGTAGCCGCCACCCGACAATTCCCTCCAAATGCCAATTCTGGCACGCCTATTGCTTTGTTTATTCAGGTAAACGCAGTTTGGCTTAACGTGCAACTTTGTCGCACCAGCGTAGATCATCGGTAGCACCGAAACGGTGCAACGGGAGATATTTGCCTCTGAATGGTGCGGCGCGCTTCGCAAAAATAAACAATAACGCAGCAAAATCTTTACATTAAGCCAGACTAAATGTTAACAAGCTTGCATAACACTGCACTCGCATTGCGCGAGATATAACAACATCACAATGGGTATCAAAGCGTCTCTGGCGCTGATAAAAAAGGAGTTGGGTATGCAATTACGTAAACTGGCCACAGCAATGCTGGTTATGGGAATGTCTGCAGGCGTGGTTCACGCTGAAGATGCGCCGGCAGCAGGCAGCACTCTCGACAAGATTGCCAAAAACGGCGTCATCGTGGTCGGCCACCGTGAATCTTCTGTCCCGTTCTCTTACTACGACAACACGCAAAAAGTCGTGGGCTATTCACAGGATTACTCCAACGCCATCGTTGAAGCTGTGAAGAAAAAGCTGAACAAACCTGACCTGCAGGTGAAGCTGATCCCAATCACTTCACAGAACCGTATTCCACTGCTGCAAAACGGCACCTTTGACTTCGAGTGTGGCTCCACCACTAACAACCTCGAGCGTCAGAAACAGGCTGCCTTCTCTGACACCATCTTTGTCGTGGGCACCCGTCTGCTGACGAAGAAAGGCGGTGAGATCAAAGACTTCGCTGACCTGAAAGGCAAAGCGGTTGTTGTCACCTCCGGTACCACGTCAGAAGTGCTGCTGCACAAGCTGAACGACGAGAAGAAAATGGATATGCGCATCATCAGCGCGAAAGACCATGGCGACTCCTTCCGTACCCTGGAAAGCGGTCGTGCCGTCGCGTTTATGATGGATGACGCCCTGCTGGCGGGCGAACGTGCGAAAGCGAAGAAACCAGACAACTGGGATATCGTTGGTACCGCGCAGTCCAAAGAAGCCTACGGCTGTATGCTGCGTAAAGACGATCCGCAGTTCAAAAAGCTGATCGATGACACCATCGCTCAGGTGCAGACCTCCGGCGAAGCGGAGAAATGGTTCGACAAGTGGTTCAAGAACCCAATTCCACCAAAAAACCTGAACATGAATTTTGAACTGTCTGACGACATGAAAGCGCTGTTCAAATCTCCAAATGACAAGGCTCTTAACTAATTAGAACTACAGGGGCGGGATCTCCTGCCCTCTCGATTGTCGGGAAGCATGGACAGACTATACGTTGAGTGGTCGTTCCCCACTCAGCGCGAAAAATGAGCTTCTCACCAATCTTCGAGGGTAGCGCTGCTACCCTTTTTTTTCTGGAGTTTATTATGTCAATAGACTGGAACTGGGGCATATTCCTGCAACAAGCCCCGTTCGGCAACACCACCTATCTTGGCTGGCTATGGAGCGGCTTTCAGGTTACCGTGGCATTATCGATAACGGCGTGGATTATCGCGTTTCTTGTCGGTTCTCTGTTCGGTATTCTGCGCACCGTCCCTAACCGTTTTCTTTCAACGCTTGGCACCCTGTATGTGGAACTGTTCCGTAACGTTCCGCTGATCGTGCAATTCTTTACCTGGTATCTGGTCATTCCGGAACTACTGCCGGAAAATATTGGCATGTGGTTCAAGTCGGAGCTGGATCCGAACGTGCAATTCTTTGTCTCCTCCATGATGTGTCTGGGGCTGTTTACCGCTGCGCGCGTTTGCGAGCAGGTGCGTGCCGCCATTCAGTCATTGCCGCGCGGACAAAAAAACGCTGGCCTGGCGATGGGCCTGACGCTGCCCCAAACCTACCGCTACGTGCTGCTGCCTAACGCCTACCGCGTAATCGTTCCACCGATGACCTCTGAGATGATGAACCTGGTGAAAAACTCGGCCATCGCCTCAACTATCGGCCTGGTGGATATGGCCGCGCAGGCGGGCAAGCTGCTGGATTATTCCGCCCACGCGTGGGAATCCTTTACCGCGATCACGCTCGCGTATGTTCTGATTAACGCTTTCATCATGCTGGTGATGAACCTGGTTGAACGCAAAATCCGCCTGCCGGGTAATCTGGGGGGCAAATAATGTACGAATTTGACTGGAGTTCTATCGTTCCATCCATGCCTTACCTGCTTGATGGCCTGGTGATTACCTTAAAAATCACCGTTATTGCCATCATCATTGGTATCGTCTGGGGCACCCTGCTGGCCGTTATGCGCCTGTCGAGCTTTAAGCCGCTCGCCTGGTTTGCGACCGCCTACGTTAACGTGTTCCGCTCCATCCCGCTGGTGATGGTGCTGCTGTGGTTTTACCTGATTGTGCCCGGCTTCCTGCAGAACGTGCTGGGGCTGTCGCCGAAAACCGATATCCGTCTGATCTCCGCCATGGTGGCGTTCTCAATGTTCGAGGCCGCTTACTATTCGGAGATTATCCGCGCGGGCATTCAGAGTATCTCCCGCGGGCAATCGAGCGCCGCGCTAGCGCTGGGGATGACGCACTGGCAGTCCATGCAGCTCATTATTCTGCCGCAGGCGTTTCGCGCCATGGTTCCGCTCCTGCTGACCCAGGGCATCGTGCTGTTCCAGGATACCTCGCTGGTCTACGTTCTGAGTCTGGCAGACTTCTTCCGTACCGCGTCAACCATCGGTGAACGTGATGGTACGCAGGTCGAGATGGTGCTCTTTGCGGGTGCGGTCTATTTTGTGATTAGTTTAAGCGCGTCGCTGTTGGTCAGCTGGCTGAAGAAAAGGACGGTATAATGATTTCCCTGAAAAATGTTTCTAAATGGTATGGGCACTTTCAGGTGCTGACCGACTGCTCCACAGAAGTGAAAAAAGGCGACGTGGTGGTAGTGTGCGGGCCGTCCGGCTCCGGTAAATCAACGCTGATCAAAACCGTCAATGGACTGGAGCCGGTGCAGCAGGGTGAGATCGTTGTCAACGGCACCAAAGTCAACGAAAAGAAAACCAACCTCGCCCAGCTTCGCTCTCACGTTGGCATGGTGTTCCAGCACTTTGAGCTGTTCCCTCACCTCTCCATTATTGAGAACCTGACGCTGGCGCAGGTAAAAGTGCTGAAGCGTGATAAAAAAGCGTCGCGCGAGAAAGGTCTGAAACTCCTGGAACGCGTTGGGCTTTCGGCGCATGCCGATAAGTTCCCGGCACAGCTTTCTGGTGGCCAACAGCAGCGTGTGGCGATAGCCCGCGCGCTGTGTATGGATCCGGTGGCAATGCTGTTTGATGAGCCAACGTCGGCGCTCGATCCAGAGATGATCAACGAAGTGCTGGACGTGATGGTCGAGCTGGCGCACGAAGGGATGACTATGATGGTGGTGACCCACGAAATGGGCTTTGCCCGAAAAGTGGCCAACCGCGTGATCTTCATGGACGAAGGGAAAATTGTCGAAGACTCACCGAAAGAAGAGTTCTTCGCTAACCCGAAATCCGAGCGTGCGAAAGATTTCCTTGCGAAAATCCTGCACTAACCTTCCCGGTGCGCAATCTGCGGATTGCGCACTGCTTCACGCTTTCACTCAGTTCCTCTCGTCGGCGTCACATTGCAGCGTTAACCTTGTCACAAAATAACGCTACGTATGGAGAACGCTATGGCACAGCCTATTATTCTCGATTGCGATCCGGGTCATGACGACGCGATCGCGCTCGTCCTCGCTCTTGCCTCCCCTGAACTCGAGGTAAAAGCCGTCACCTCGTCCGCCGGAAACCAGACGCCTGACAAAACCCTGCGCAACGTGCTGCGCATGCTCACGCTGCTCAAACGCACCGATATTCCTGTCGCCGGCGGGGCCGTGAAGCCGCTGATGCGCGAGCTGATTATTGCCGACAACGTTCATGGTGAAAGCGGGCTGGACGGTCCGGCACTGCCGGAGCCGGGCTTCACGCCGCAAAACTGTACCGCCGTCGAGCTGATGGCGAAGGTTCTGCGCGAAAGCGCAGAACCGGTAACGCTGGTGGCAACCGGACCGCAAACCAACGTTGCGCTGCTGCTGAACAGCCATCCTGAGCTGCTTAATAAAATTGCCCGTATTGTGATTATGGGCGGGGCCATGGGGCTGGGGAACTGGACGCCTGCGGCGGAGTTCAACATCTTTGTCGACCCGGAAGCGGCGGAAATCGTCTTTCAGTCCGGCTTACCGATCGTGATGGCCGGGCTGGACGTTACCCATCGCGCGCAGATTATGGCGGACGATATTGAGCGATTCCGCTCCGTGGGTAATACGGTCGCGACAACCGTGGCCGAACTTCTCGACTACTTTATGGAGTATCACAAAGCCGAGAAATGGGGCTTCCACGGCGCGCCGCTGCACGACCCGTGCACCATTGCCTGGCTACTGAAGCCGGAGATGTTCACCACGGTGGACAGATGGGTTGGTGTTGAGACGCAGGGAAAATACACCCAGGGAATGACGGTGGTGGATTACTACTCGCTGACGGGGAATAAACCGAATACCACGGTGATGGTGGACATCGACCGCGAGGCGTTTGTGGATTTGCTGGCGGAGAGGCTGGCTTACTATAGTGCGGCCTGATGCCCTCACCCCAACCCTCTCCCACGGGGAGAGGGAGCTGAGAGTTTTGCTTTTATTTAGGGCTCAAACGGCCGACGCTGGAACTGATCGTGGCCGCATTTCGGGCACATCGGTAGAACATCCGGCGTATATACCGCAATATGGTGGTGGCAATTCTCGCACACCAGATTTCCCAAGCCGACCACCTCACCACTGTGATAAACACCGTGATGGTTCAAATCCTGAAAGACCTCACGCCACTCCAGCTGCGTTTTATCCGTGATGTCGGCCAGCTCTTGCCACAGGCTTTCTTTAATCACCCGCATAAAAACGCTGTCCGTGACCTCCTCCTGACTCTCCTGGTAGCTGCGCGCGAACTCTTCCAGATCGCGACGCACGGCGCGCGTCACCTCTTCCACTTCGGTTCGCGTTAACTCACCCGTTTGCGTCACGCGGGCACGCGCTTGCTCCACCAGCGCGTCGATATCTCGCTCGCCGTTACGCAGCCGTTCCGTCAGTGTCGCCACCAGTTCGCGGTAAAATTGAGCAACCTTGTTCATCATTTTGCCTCCCGGGTAAGTAACTATTTCTAATAATAGACCTTATTTCATCGCCGCTTTGTCAGGTGAAGCACAGACCCGGTAAATTCCTGCAAAGCGCATTTGTGCGAAAGGCTGTTTTGACGCGGGCGTTTGGGCTATGCTATGCGGATCTGAATTACCACATCCATTGGCTACATTTGTAGCTGTATTGAAAACAGGACCACTGGCTGCCATGCAAGAGCAATACCGCCCGGAAGAGATAGAATCAAAAGTCCAGCAACACTGGGACGAGAAGCGCACCTTTGAAGTAACCGAAGACGAGAGCAAAGAGAAGTATTACTGCCTGTCGATGCTTCCCTATCCTTCTGGTCGACTACACATGGGCCATGTGCGTAACTACACCATCGGCGATGTGATTGCACGCTACCAGCGCATGCTGGGCAAAAACGTTCTGCAGCCTATCGGCTGGGATGCGTTCGGTCTTCCTGCGGAAGGCGCGGCGGTCAAAAACAACACCGCACCGGCGCCGTGGACGTACGACAACATTGCGTACATGAAAAACCAGCTCAAAATGCTGGGCTTTGGCTATGACTGGAGCCGCGAGCTGGCGACCTGTACCCCGGAATACTATCGCTGGGAGCAGAAGTTCTTCACCGAGCTGTACAAAAAAGGCCTGGTGTATAAGAAGACCTCTGCCGTTAACTGGTGTCCGAATGACCAGACCGTTCTCGCGAACGAACAGGTTATCGACGGCTGCTGCTGGCGCTGTGACACCAAAGTTGAGCGTAAAGAGATCCCACAGTGGTTTATCAAAATCACCGCTTACGCTGATGAGCTGCTGAACGATCTGGATAACCTCGATCACTGGCCAGATACCGTTAAGACCATGCAGCGCAACTGGATCGGCCGTTCTGAAGGCGTGGAGATTACCTTCAACGTTGAGAACTACGACCAGACTCTGACTGTCTACACCACCCGTCCGGACACCTTCATGGGCGCGACCTACCTGGCCGTAGCCGCAGGTCACCCGCTGGCGCAGAAAGCAGCGGAAAACAATCCGGAGCTGGCGACCTTCATCGACGAGTGCCGCAACACCAAAGTGGCCGAAGCCGACATGGCGACGATGGAGAAAAAAGGCGTCGCGACAGGCTTCTATGCGAAGCATCCGCTGACTGGCGAAGCGATTCCTGTCTGGGCAGCGAACTTCGTGCTGATGGAGTACGGTACAGGCGCGGTAATGGCCGTTCCGGGTCACGATCAGCGCGACTACGAGTTTGCCACCAAATACAGCCTGCCGATTAAAGCCGTTATTCTGGCCGCCGATGGTTCTGAACCCGATCTGTCCGAACACGCGCTGACCGAAAAAGGCACCCTGTTCAACTCCGGTGAATTCAGCGGCCTGAGCTTCGAAGAGGGCTTCAACGCCATCGCCGATAAGCTGGCCTCTCTGGGCGTGGGCGAGCGTAAAGTTAACTTCCGTCTGCGCGACTGGGGCGTGTCCCGTCAGCGTTACTGGGGCGCGCCAATCCCAATGGTGACGCTGGAAGATGGCACTGTGATGCCAACGCCGGAAGATCAGCTCCCGGTGATCCTGCCGGAAGACGTGGTCATGGACGGTATCACCAGCCCGATCAAAGCCGATCCTGAGTGGGCAAAAACCACCGTCAACGGTCAGCCTGCGCTGCGTGAAACCGACACCTTTGACACCTTTATGGAGTCATCCTGGTACTATGCGCGCTACACCTGCCCGCAGTATCAGGACGGTATGCTCGATTCCGATGCGGCGAACTACTGGCTGCCGGTTGATATCTACATCGGCGGCATCGAACACGCCATCATGCACCTGCTCTACTTCCGCTTCTTCCACAAACTGATGCGTGATGCAGGCATGGTGAACTCTGACGAACCAGCAAAACAGCTGCTGTGTCAGGGCATGGTGCTGGCAGATGCGTTCTATTACGTCGGTGCTAACGGCGAGCGTAACTGGGTTTCTCCGGTTGATGCGATCGTCGAGCGCGACGAGAAGGGCCGTATCGTTAAGGCAAAAGACGCCGAAGGTCATGAACTGGTCTATACCGGCATGAGCAAGATGTCCAAGTCGAAAAACAACGGCATCGATCCGCAGGTAATGGTTGAGCGTTACGGTGCGGACACCGTGCGTCTGTTCATGATGTTTGCCTCTCCGGCCGACATGACCCTGGAATGGCAGGAGTCTGGCGTGGAAGGCGCGAACCGCTTCCTGAAACGCGTCTGGAAACTGGTTTACGAACACACTGCACTGGGCGATGCCCCGGCGCTGAACGCCGCCGCACTGACTGAAGATCAGCAGGCGCTGCGTCGTGATGTTCATAAAACGATTGCGAAAGTGACCGATGATATTGGTCGTCGTCAGACCTTCAATACCGCAATTGCGGCTATTATGGAACTGATGAACAAGCTGGCGAAGGCTCCGCAGGACGGCGAGCAGGATCGTGCCTTAATGCGTGAAGCGCTGCTTGCTGTTGTTCGCATGCTCAACCCGTTCACTCCGCACGTCAGCTTCTCCCTGTGGCAGGAGCTGAAAGGCGAAGGCGATATTGACAACGCGCCGTGGCCGCAGGCTGACGAAGCAGCGATGGTGGAAAACACGACGCTGGTTGTGGTCCAGGTAAACGGCAAAGTCCGCGGTAAAATTACCGTGGCGGTCGATGCAACCGAAGAACAGGTTCGCGAGCGCGCGGGCCAGGAACCTCTGGTCGCAAAATATCTTGAGGGCGTTACCGTACGTAAAGTGATCTACGTACCGGGTAAACTGCTCAATCTGGTCGTTGGCTAAGCGCGGGAGGAAACGTGCGACAACTGGCAACAATACTCTTATCACTGGCGGTGCTTGTCACCGCTGGCTGTGGCTGGCACCTGCGCAATACCACGGCGGTGCCTGCTGAGATGAAAACGATGATTTTCGACTCATCGGATCCGAATGGTCCACTCAGCCGGGCAGTTCGTAATCAGCTGCGTCTGAACGGCGTTGAGCTTGTTGAGAAACAAACGCTGCGCCAGGATGTGCCGTCTCTGCGTATCATCGGAGCAGGTCTGTCGAGAGATACGGCCTCTATCTTCCAGGACGGTCGTACAGCTGAATATCAGATGGTGCTGACGGTCAACGCAGCGGTCCTGATCCCGGGTAAAGACATCTATCCGATCAGCGCGAAAGTGTATCGTTCGTTCTTCGATAACCCGCAGACGGCGTTGGCAAAAGATGCCGAACAGCAGATTATCATCAACGAAATGTACGACAAGGCGGCGGAACAGCTGATCCGTAAACTGCCAGGTATTGCAGCGTCTACCCGACAAGGCTCTGACATTGTTGAAAAACCGGTTGCCGGCACGCTTCCTGCTGCTAACTCTCTGGGTAAATGATGATCAGGCTGTATCCTGAACAACTCCGCGCGCAGCTCAAAGAAGGGCTGCGCGCGGCATATCTGCTTCTTGGAAACGATCCGTTATTGCTTCAGGAAAGCCTGGATGCCGTGCGGCATGAAGCCGCCTCTCAGGGTTTCGATGAACACCACACCGTCCAGCTGGATAACAGCACCGACTGGAATGCCCTCTTCTCACTCTGTCAGGCGATGAGCCTTTTTGCGTCGCGCCAGACTATTCAGATCCTGCTGCCTGAGAACGGCCCTAACGCGGCCATCAATGAACAGCTGGCGACGCTGGTCAGCCTGCTTCACAGCGATCTGCTGCTGATTGTGCGCGGCAACAAGCTCACCAAAGCGCAGGAAAATGCGGCGTGGTTCACCCAACTCGCAGCCCACGCGGTACAGGTTACCTGTCAGACGCCTGAACAGGCGCATCTGCCAAAATGGGTGGCAGCGAGAGCGAAGCAGAACAACCTTCAGCTGGATGATGCGGCGAACCAACTGCTCTGCTACTGCTATGAAGGTAACCTGCTGGCCCTGGCGCAGGCGCTGGACAGACTCTCACTGCTCTGGCCAGATGGCAAGCTGACCTTGCCGCGCGTCGAGCAGGCCGTTAACGACGCGGCGCACTTCACGCCGTTCCACTGGGTGGACGCGCTGCTATCGGCGAAAAGCAAACGCGCCCTTCATATTCTGCAACAGCTGCGTCTCGAAGGGAGCGAACCGGTTATTCTGCTGCGTACGCTGCAGCGCGAATTGCTGCTGCTGATTACGCTCAAGCGTCAGTCTGCCCATACGCCGCTGCGTTCGCTCTTTGATAAACACCGCGTGTGGCAAAATCGCCGGGCTTTGACCACCGAGGCCGTCAACCGCCTGAGTCACGAACAGCTTCGTCAGGCTGTACAGCTTCTGATGCGCGCTGAGCTCACGTTAAAACAAGATTACGGTCAGTCGGTCTGGGCGGAGCTGGAAAGTCTTTCTCTCCTGCTCTGCCACAAGGCGCTGGCAGACGTTTTTATTTAATGGATAGTATGCATTCTTTACAGGCCTTATATGGCGGCACCTTCGACCCGGTACATTACGGGCATCTGAAGCCGGTTGAAATTCTGGCAAATCTGATCGGCCTTCAGCGCGTCACCATCATGCCCAACAATGTCCCGCCCCATCGTCCACAGCCCGAGGCGACCAGCGAGCAGCGAAAAGAGATGCTTGCCCTTGCCATCGCAGATAAACCGCTATTCCGCCTTGACGAGCGTGAGCTGCGTCGCGACACGCCCTCCTGGACGTCTCAGACGCTTCAGGAGTGGCGCGCCGAACAAGGACCAGACCAGCCGCTGGCTTTTATCATCGGCCAGGATTCCCTGCTGAATTTCCCTACGTGGCATCAGTATGAAACCATCCTGGAGAACAGCCACCTGCTCGTCTGCCGCCGTCCCGGCTATCCGCTGACCATGCGCGAAGAGCAGTACCAGCAGTGGCTGGAAGACCATCTCACCGATAATGTTGAAGATCTTCACAACCAGCCTGCCGGAAAGATCTATCTGGCGGAAACGCCGTGGTTTGATATCTCTGCAACCCTCATTCGCGAGCGTTTACAGCAGGGTTTAGCGTGTGACGATCTGCTGCCGACCCCGGTGCTGGCCTATATCCATGCGCACGGTTTGTATCAGAAAAGCGCAGATGAATAGCCGGAGAGCATAAAAAGCGGCTTATTGTTTATCCTGCCTTGACAGGGTAAGCCATACTGTTATTCTCCGCTGCCAGACTTTCCCGCCGATCATTGCTTTACAGAAATTGTTTTACAAAAATGGCAATGCAATCTCAGGCGGAGGGTGGGATGATACCCGCCTTCAAAAGCCCGGCCGGAGACATTTGTCCCGACGCAGGCGTGAGTTCAGGTATACTGTCTGGCTACGAATTCAAAGTTTTACAATCTCATTCACCCCAGGGGGAAAACTTGCAGGGTAAAGCACTCCAGGATTTTGTTATTGACAAAATTGATGACCTGAAAGGTCAGGACATCATCGCTATCGACGTTAAGGGTAAATCCAGTATTACCGACTGCATGATCATCTGCACCGGTACATCGACGCGTCATGTTGTTTCAATTGCCGATCACGTGGTTCAGGAATCGCGTGCAGCAGGGCTGTTGCCGCTGGGTGTTGAAGGTGAAGCGACGGCTGACTGGGTGGTAGTCGACCTCGGCGATGTGATTGTCCACGTCATGCAGGACGAGAGCCGTCGCCTGTATGAGCTGGAAAAACTCTGGGGTTAATGCGTGAAGTTACAGCTGGTCGCCGTCGGCACCAAAATGCCGGACTGGGTACAAACCGGTTTTACTGAATATCTGCGTCGTTTTCCAAAAGACATGCCGTTCGAGCTGGTGGAAATTCCCGCCGGGAAGCGCGGCAAGAACGCTGATATCAAACGTATTCTCGATAAAGAGGGCGAACTGATGCTGGCTGCCGCTGGCAAAAACCGCATCGTCACCCTCGATATTCCAGGTAAACCCTGGGATACGCCGCAGCTGGCGCAAGAACTGGAGCGCTGGAAGCAGGATGGTCGTGACGTCAGTCTGTTGATTGGCGGACCAGAAGGGTTATCCCCTGCCTGCAAAGCGGCGGCTGAACAAAGTTGGTCCCTCTCCGCGCTGACGCTTCCCCACCCGCTCGTTCGGGTACTGGTGGCAGAAAGCCTGTATCGCGCGTGGAGCATTACTACCAACCACCCCTATCACCGCGAGTAATGACTGACCAGGGTAGATTAAGCAGCGGATGAAACTACAGAATTCTTTTCGCGACTATACGGCTGAGTCCGCGCTGTTTGTGCGCCGGGCGCTGGTCGCCTTTACCGGGATTTTGCTGCTTACCGGCGTGCTGATCGCCAACCTCTATAATCTGCAAATTGTCCGCTTTACCGACTACCAGACGCGTTCAAACGAAAACCGCATTAAGCTGGTGCCTATCGCACCCAGCCGCGGCATTATTTACGATCGTAACGGCACCCCGCTGGCGTTGAACCGCACCATCTATCAAATCGAGATGATGCCGGAAAAAGTCGATAATGTTCAGGATACGCTGGAAGCGCTGAAAAGCGTTGTCGACCTTAACGATGACGATATTGCGGCCTTCAAAAAAGAGCGCGCCCGCTCTCACCGCTTCACCTCGATTCCGGTTAAAACCAATTTGACGGAAGTCCAGGTGGCCCGCTTTGCGGTGAATCAGTATCGTTTCCCCGGCGTGGAAGTGAAGGGATATAAGCGTCGCTACTATCCCTACGGCTCCGCGCTGACGCATGTGATTGGCTACGTTTCCAAGATTAACGACAAAGACGTCGACCGCCTTGATAAAGACGGCAAGCTGGCCAACTACGCTGCTACGCACGATATCGGTAAGCTGGGGATCGAACGTTACTACGAAGACGTCCTGCACGGCCAAACCGGCTATGAAGAGGTTGAGGTTAACAACCGCGGCCGCGTGATCCGCCAGCTGAAAGAAGTGCCGCCTCAGGCGGGGCATGACGTCTATCTGACGCTCGACCTCAAGCTTCAGCAGTATATCGAAACCCTGCTGGCGGGCAGCCGTGCAGCCGTTGTGGTCACCGATCCTCGTACCGGCGGCATCCTGGCAATGGTCTCCATGCCTAGCTATGACCCGAACCTCTTTGTTGACGGCATTTCCAGCAAAGACTATTCAGGTCTGCTGAATGACCCTAACACGCCGCTGGTGAACCGCGCGACGCAAGGGGTTTACCCGCCGGCATCGACGGTTAAACCGTACGTGGCGGTCTCTGCGCTGAGTGCCGGCGTCATCAACCGTAATACCAGCCTGTTTGACCCGGGTTGGTGGCAGCTGCCGGGTTCAGATAAGCGCTATCGTGACTGGAAAAAATGGGGCCACGGTCATCTCAACGTCACCAAATCGCTGGAAGAATCTGCGGATACCTTCTTCTATCAGGTGGCGTATGACATGGGTATCGATCGCCTGTCAGAGTGGATGAGCAAATTCGGCTACGGGCATTACACCGGCGTGGACCTTTCAGAAGAACGTTCTGGCAACATGCCAACGCGTGAATGGAAGCTGAAGCGCTTTAAAAAACCGTGGTATCAGGGTGACACCATTCCTGTGGGTATCGGTCAGGGCTACTGGACGGCGACGCCGCTTCAGATGAACAAGGCCATGATGATCCTCATCAATGACGGCGTGGTGAAAGTGCCGCATCTGCTACAGAGCACGGTTGAAGACGGCAAAAAAGTACCGTGGAACCAGCCGCACGAGGCCCCGGTGGGTGACATCCATTCCGGCTTCTGGGAAATTGCGAAAGACGGTATGTACGGCGTGGCAAACCGCCCGAACGGTACCGCGCATAAGTACTTCGCGGGTACACCGTACAAAGTGGCCGCGAAATCCGGTACTGCGCAGGTGTTTGGTCTGAAAGCCAACGAAACCTATAACGCGCACCGCATTGCTGAACGTCTGCGTGACCATAAGCTGATGACGGCGTTTGCCCCTTATGATAACCCGCAGGTCGCGGTGGCGATGATTCTGGAGAACGGCGGTGCCGGGCCAGCAGTAGGTACCATCATGCGCCAGATCCTTGACCACATTATGCTGGGTGATAACAACACCGAACTGCCGGCTGAAAACCCGGCCGCCGCTGCGGCGGAGGACCAATAATCATGACGGATAATCCAAATAAAAAATCGCTGTGGGATAAAATCCACATCGACCCAGCCATGCTGCTGATCCTGCTGGCTCTGCTGGTGTACAGCGCCCTGGTTATCTGGAGCGCCAGCGGCCAGGACATCGGCATGATGGAGCGCAAAATTGGCCAGATCGCCATGGGTCTGATCATCATGGTGGTGATGGCGCAAATCCCGCCGCGCGTCTACGAAGGCTGGGCGCCCTACCTCTACATCTTCTGTATTATTTTGCTGGTTGCGGTAGATGCGTTTGGCGCCATTTCAAAAGGGGCGCAGCGCTGGCTGGATCTGGGCGTTGTCCGCTTCCAGCCCTCGGAAATTGCCAAAATCGCCGTTCCATTGATGGTGGCACGCTTTATCAACCGCGACGTCTGTCCGCCGTCGCTGAAAAACACCGCCATCGCGCTGGTGCTGATTTTCCTGCCGACGCTGCTGGTTGCGGCGCAGCCTGACCTTGGCACCTCAATTCTTATCGCCCTTTCCGGCCTGTTTGTCCTTTTCCTGTCGGGACTGAGCTGGCGCCTGATTGGTATCGCAGTGGTGCTGATTGCAGCGTTCATTCCTATCCTCTGGTTCTTCCTGATGCATGACTACCAGCGCCAGCGCGTCATGATGCTGCTCGATCCGGAAACCGATCCGCTGGGCGCGGGCTATCATATTATTCAGTCCAAGATTGCGATTGGCTCCGGCGGTCTGCGCGGTAAAGGCTGGCTGCACGGCACGCAGTCGCAGCTGGAGTTTTTACCGGAACGCCACACCGACTTTATCTTTGCGGTACTGGCGGAAGAGCTGGGGCTGGTTGGCATCTTAATATTGCTGGCGCTGTACGTACTGCTGATCATGCGGGGATTGTGGATTGCAGCACGCGCGCAAACCACTTTTGGTCGCGTCATGGCCGGCGGGTTGATGCTGATTTTATTCGTTTATGTCTTCGTAAATATTGGTATGGTGAGTGGTATTCTGCCGGTGGTAGGCGTACCGCTGCCGCTGGTGAGTTACGGAGGCTCGGCACTGATCGTGTTGATGGCCGGGTTTGGTATCGTGATGTCGATCCATACCCACAGAAAAATGTTGTCAAAAAGCGTATAAAAATAAGGGGATCGGAATGCGTAAGCAGTGGCTGGGGATCTGCATCGCGGCAAGTTTACTTGCGGCCTGCACAAGTGATGATGGTCAGCAACAGGCAACCGTCGCGCCGCCGCAGCCTGCGGTGTGTAATGGCCCGATCGTTGAAATTAGCGGTGCCGATCCCGTTTATGAACCGCTGAATACCAGTGCCAACCAGGATTATGAGCGCGACGGCAAAAGCTATAGAATTGTTCAGGATCCTTCCCGTTTCAGTCAGGCGGGCTTTGCCGCCATTTATGATGCCGAGCCGGGCAGTAACCTGACGGCTTCCGGGGAAGCGTTCGACCCAATGCAGCTGACGGCAGCACACCCGACGCTGCCGATCCCGAGCTACGCCCGTATCACCAACCTGGCGAATGGCCGTATGATCGTCGTGCGTATCAACGACCGTGGTCCTTACGGGAATGACCGGGTGATTTCCCTCTCGCGCGCGTCTGCCGATCGCCTGAACACCTCAAACAACACCAAAGTTCGTATTGACCCGATTATCGTCGCACAGGATGGTTCGCTCTCCGGGCCGGGTACCGCGTGTACGACGGTGGCAAAACAGACCTATGCCCTTCCTGACCGCCCAAATCTTGACGGCGGAATGGGAAGCGTCTCGTCTCCGGCAGAGCCTGCTCAGCCGGGGGGAGAAATACGCCCGATCAGCAATGACACGCTGCAAAGCGAGGATGCTACCGGCGCGCCGGTAAAGAGTAGCGGCTTTCTTGGCGCACCGACGACCTTAGCCTCGGGCGTTCTGGAAGGCAGTGAGCCGACTCCAGCCCCTGCTCCCGTTGCTGCGCCAGCAACCCAGCCGGCTCCCGTAACGGCGCCGGCAGCCACGCAAAGCGCGGCGGTAGCGGCTCCAGCAGCGGCAAGCGGCAGCTATGTGGTTCAGGTAGGCGCAGTGAGCGATCAGGCCCGGGCCAGGCAGTATCAACAGCGTCTGAGCCAGCAGTTTGGCGTACCGGGACGCGTTGAGCAGAACGGCGCGGTCTGGCGCATTCAGATGGGGCCGTTTGCCAGCAAATCGCAGGCCGCGTCCCTGCAGCAGCGTCTGCAGAATGAAGCTCAACTTCAGTCATTTATCGCTGTTGCGAAATAATTAACCGGCGGTATCCGAATTGTCAGTTAGTGTAAAACACATTCACAAACTCATGCTTAAAGTCGGATGCCTGCCTGAATAGCATTTGCTATAGTAAGGCACTTTTTTTAATTCCATCACGGATGTCGTAGTTCTGACCATGAAGACCACTTTTTCTGCTCGTTTTGTGCAGCGCATGGCGCTGACCACGGCCCTTTGCGCTGCTGCGCTCTCTGCAGCTCACGCCGATGACCTGAATATCAAGACCATGATCCCTGGCGTTCCGCAAATCGACGCGGAATCCTACATCCTGATCGATTACAACTCTGGCAAAGTGCTGGCAGAACAGAATGCCGATGCCCGCCGTGACCCGGCCAGCCTGACCAAAATGATGACCAGCTACGTTATCGGCCAGGCGATGAAGGCAGGTAAATTCAAAGAATCGGATCTGGTCACCATCGGTAACGATGCGTGGGCAACCGGGAACCCTGTTTTCAAAGGTTCCTCTCTGATGTTCCTGAAGCCGGGTATGCAGGTTCCTGTTTCCCAGCTGATTCGCGGTATCAACCTGCAGTCTGGTAACGATGCCTGCGTGGCGATGGCCGACTTCGCCGCCGGCAGCCAGGATGCCTTCGTGGGCCTGATGAACAGTTACGTTAACGCGCTGGGTCTGAAAAACAGCCATTTCCAGACCGTACACGGCCTGGACGCAGACGGTCAGTACAGCTCCGCACGTGACATGGCCCTGATTGGTCAGGCGCTGATCCGCGATGTCCCTAATGAATACTCTATCTATAAAGAGAAAGAGTTCACCTTCAACGGTATTCGCCAGACCAACCGTAACGGCCTGCTGTGGGATAACAGCCTGAACGTTGACGGCATCAAAACTGGCCACACCGACAAAGCGGGCTACAACCTGGTGGCCTCTGCCACTGAAGGTCAGATGCGTCTGATCTCTGCCGTGATGGGCGGCCGCACCTTTAAAGGTCGTGAAACAGAAAGCAAGAAACTGCTGACCTGGGGCTTCCGCTTTTTCGAAACCGTGAATCCACTGAAAGCAGGCAAAGAGTTTGCGTCTGAACCCGTCTGGTTCGGCGACAACGACCGTGCTTCACTCGGCGTTGATAAAGACCTCTACCTGACCATTCCGCGCGGTCGTATGAAGGATCTGAAAGCCAGCTACGTGCTGAACAGCACCGAGCTGCATGCCCCACTGCAGAAAAACCAGGTTGTGGGCACGATCAACTTCCAGCTGGATGGAAAAACGATCGATCAGCGTCCGCTGGTTGTCCTGCAAGAAATTCCTGAAGGCAATTTCTTCGGCAAAATCATTGATTACATTAAATTGATGTTCCACCACTGGTTTGGTTAAAAATTGAACACTTGAAAGTGTGATTTTGATCCCCATATACTAAGTATCCTGATAACTCCCACCTGACGTGGGAGTTATTATTTTTTGACGTTACGCCGGAGCTGACATGAAAACCAAACTTAACGAACTGCTTGAATTCCCTACCTCATTTACCTACAAAGTAATGGGTCTGGCGAAACCTGAGCTGGTTGATCAGGTGGTTGAAGTGGTACAGCGCCATGCGCCGGGTGACTACTCTCCGTCAGTAAAACCAAGCAGCAAGGGCAACTACCACTCTGTCTCTATTACCATCACTGCGACACACATTGAGCAGGTTGAAACGCTGTACGAAGAGCTCGGCAATATCGAAATTGTTCGTATGGTGCTGTAGTCCCTTTGCGGTTACCCGGTTTGCCGGGTAACCCCTCTCCCCCGCTGTGATATACTCCCCCACATCTTTTGTCCCTCGTCTTCGGAGACGCAGTTTTGTATCAGGATAAAATTCTGGTCCGTCATCTCGGCCTGCAACCTTATGAGCCTGTCTCCCAGGCTATGCATGACTTCACCGATTCTCGCGATGACAGCACCCCAGATGAGATCTGGCTGGTCGAACACCTGCCGGTATTTACGCAGGGCCAGGCGGGTAAAGCAGAGCATTTGTTAATGACGGGAGATATCCCGGTTATTCAGAGCGATCGCGGCGGTCAGGTCACTTATCATGGCCCCGGGCAGCAGGTGATGTACGTCCTGCTCAATCTGAAGCGCAGAAAGCTGGGCGTGCGTGAACTGGTTACCTTACTGGAACAAACTGTCGTCAACACGCTGGCGGAATATGGTATTGACGCGCATCCACGCGCCGATGCGCCTGGCGTCTACGTTGGGGAAATGAAGATCTGCTCTCTGGGGCTGCGTATTCGTAAAGGTTGCTCATTCCATGGCCTGGCCTTGAATATTAATATGGACCTTGCGCCTTTCCAGCGCATTAACCCCTGCGGCTACGCCGGCATGGAAATGACGCAAATGCGTCAGTGGGTTGAAACCGCTACGCCAGAACATATTCGTCCCGTGCTTTTAAAGCAGATGTTAGCGCTACTTAACAATCCCCCATACGAATATATCCCTGCTTAATACATCATACAACATGGCTCGATAATTTGGCGGGCCACTGTTTATTTACCGCTTTTGCACTTTACAATAATCCACAGATTCTATATTTTCGAAGCGCCCGAATATTACCGCCACATATTATTTAGCCTCCAGTAAGCATAGCAAACACGGCATAAGTAAGGTGAGCAATTATCACACAACCGTTTGCCCTTGATAAACAAGTGAAACAAAACCAACACTTTACGAATCTCTACAAGCATAATAAATAAATTCAACTATCATTCATATTGTGAATGTATACGGAGTGAAAGCGTGGAGTATAATAATTTACCAGCCAAACGACTGAATGAACCCGGTGGCGAAGACAAGCCGCAAATTTTTCGGACTTTACGTAATATTGATCTCAATTTACTGACTATTTTTGAGGCGGTATATGTCCATAAGGGTATCGTTAACGCTGCGAAAATTCTTAATCTCACGCCATCAGCAATAAGCCAGTCAATCCAAAAGCTACGCGCTATATTTCCCGACCCGTTATTTATCCGTAAGGGCCAGGGGGTAACGCCGACGGCTTACGCCACGCATCTCCACGAGTACATCAGCCAGGGGCTGGAGTCGATTCTGGGCGCACTGGATTTAACCGGGAGCTATGATAAGCAGAGAACCATCACCATCGGCTGTTCCCCTTCTGTAGGGGTGCTGGTGATGCCGGCGATCTTCCAGGCCGTGAAAGAACATGCTCCGCAGCTCCTGCTTCGCAATGTGCCTCTCAATGAACCAGACATTCAGCTTGCCCAGTTCCAGACGGACCTGATTATTGAGAGCGGCAGCTTCAGTGCAAGAGCGCTGGGGCAAAATGTGCTTTATGCGGATAACCTGGTACTGGTTTGCCGCCAGCAGCATCCTGCTCTTAGCGAGCCGTTAACCATCGAAAACCTGCGCAACTACGATCACTCATCTTTCATGACCGAAGGGCAATCTAATCATGCACTTCGTCAGCGTATTGATGAAATTTTCCCGGAACGTCAGATCAGCTTCAGCAGTTACAATATGTTTACCACCGCATCCCTGATCGGCAGCAGCGACATGCTGTGCGTTATGCCATCACGCCTGTACAGCCTGCTACAAAAATGCTGGCCGCTGGAAAGCATCCCGCTCAGTCAGCTTAATGCGGAATCTATCGAGATTTCACTGCATTACAACAAGCTGAGTTTGCGCGATCCGGTCCTGGAAAACGTCATCCGCATTATCCGTCAGGCCTTCTGACAGGTTTTGCCAGCACAAGCCCCTGCAACCCGCAGGGCAAAAGGCACAAAACAACAACTATTTTACAAATTGGCGATCTGGCAGGCTGCTTTAACGACCGTTTCAATGATATACTGCCTGTCGTTCGTTCAAAAATAGTTGATAAATACAACATTCCCTTGAATTGAAACGCTTTCCTTCGATATTCGCAACTGGAACACGCACGCTATGAGTAAACCCATTGTGATGGAACGCGGTGTTAAATACCGCGATGCCGATAAAATGGCCCTTATCCCGGTTAAAAACGTGGCTACAGAGCGCGAGGCGCTGTTAAGAAAACCGGAATGGATGAAAATCAAACTTCCGGCCGACTCTTCGCGTATCCAGGGGATCAAAGCGGCGATGCGCAAGAATGGCCTTCACTCCGTGTGTGAAGAAGCCTCTTGTCCGAACCTTGCTGAATGTTTCAATCACGGTACCGCGACGTTTATGATTCTGGGTGCTATCTGTACCCGCCGCTGCCCGTTCTGCGATGTTGCTCATGGCCGTCCAGTCGCACCTGATGCTAACGAGCCCCAGAAACTGGCGCAGACCATCGCCGACATGGCGCTGCGTTATGTGGTTATCACATCCGTTGACCGTGACGACCTGCGTGACGGTGGTGCTCAGCACTTCGCCGACTGCATTACGGCCATTCGCGAGAAAAGCCCTAACATCAAAATCGAGACGCTGGTGCCTGACTTCCGCGGCCGTATGGACCGCGCGCTGGATATCCTGACCGCGACGCCGCCAGATGTCTTTAACCACAACCTGGAGAACGTGCCGCGTATCTACCGTCAGGTGCGTCCAGGCGCAGACTACAACTGGTCCCTGAGGCTGCTGGAGCGTTTCAAAGAAGCGCATCCACATATTCCGACCAAGTCTGGTCTGATGGTGGGCCTGGGTGAAACCAATGATGAAATCATCGAGGTGATGCGCGATCTTCGTCGCCACGGTGTGACCATGTTGACCCTGGGACAATATCTGCAGCCAAGCCGCCACCACCTGCCGGTACAGCGCTACGTGAGCCCGGACGAGTTCGATGAAATGAAAGCCGAAGCGATGGCGATGGGCTTCACCCACGCTGCCTGCGGCCCATTCGTTCGCTCCTCATATCATGCCGATATGCAGGCTAAAGGCGAAGAAGTCAAATAATGCTGTAATATTCATTTACAGTAATACAAAAAAACCGGCCTCATGAGCCGGTTTTTTTTCGCAAGCCCTCAGGCGTTGCTGTCACTCTTTGTGAGAAAGCTTGTCTGCCGGGACGTCATCCTCGGCGCTTTTCTTCGCCGCTGCATCATCATCGTTCATCGCTTTCTTAAAGCCTTTGATGGCAGCCCCCAGGTCACCACCCAGCGTGCGTAACTTCTTGGTACCAAACAGCAGGACGACCAGTGCGGCAACCACCAGCAGTTTGGTAATACTAATCTCACCCATAGATACCTTCTTTACTTAAAACAGGCTGCATTCAGCGCCAAAACCTGACTGTATTAACGGTCATTTTGCGCGTGCACACAATAGCAATCTGTAACAAGGTGAATCAAGCATTGTTGAAAAAAACATCACAATAATTGCGGTGGCGCAAACCGACGATTGCGAAGAACGGGTAATTGCTGACGCGCAAGCGCGATTCTCTCTAAGTTTATCTCCGCCACCAGCAAATGCGGGGCTTCAGCGGCGGCGGCGATCGTCACCCCCAGCGGATCAACCACCCTGCTTTGCCCGATGTTTTTCGTGCCACATTCCCCTGCGGCAACGACATAGCAGGTTGTATCCAGCGCGCGCGCCGCAAGCAGCGTTGCCCAATGGTGCTCTTTTAGCGGCCCTCTGACCCACGCGGCAGGCAGTACCAGCATGTCAGCCCCCTGCAGCGCCAGATGCAGCGCCAGCTCGGGAAAACGCAGGTCATAGCAGGTCATCAGTCCGATCTTAAATCCGTCAATCTCCAGCAGCGGAGGGATACTGTCTCCGGGATCAACGCGTCGCGACTCCTGGATGCTGAACGCATCATAGAGGTGAAGCTTGGCGTAGCGTGCGACGATGGCCCCGTCACGAATCGCCACAAGCGTATTCACTGCGCGACCCGGCGTGGAGGGAACATGGATCGTTAATATCGTCGTCAACGTATTGCCTGCGCTTTGGGCGAGCAATTGCTGTAAGAATTCGCCATCCAGCGGCTGCGCGGACTTCACGGACAAATCCGGGTCGTTATCAGCTCTGGCCAGCAGCGCCTCGGGGAGAACCAACAGCGACGCGCCTTTCTGCCGGGCCTGCATCATCAGGTTGACGCATGTTCTCGTATTCTCATGCCAGTCAGGCGTGACGGCAAACTGCCCTACCGCTACATACATATTTGTCCCCTCATCATAAACGGCGTTAAACTCGCTACTCTTACACATCAAATAGCAGGTATTTAGCGTGTTACAACTACTTTTAGCCGTTTTTATTGGTGGGGGAACGGGTAGCGTTGCGCGATGGTTTCTGAGTATGCGGTTTAACCACCTGCATCAGGCGATTCCCATGGGGACGCTCGCCGCAAACCTGATTGGTGCCTTTATCATTGGCATGGGGCTGGCCTGGTTTAACCGAATGACGCACATCGACCCAATGTGGAAGGTATTGATTACCACCGGATTCTGCGGCGGTTTGACCACCTTCTCAACCTTTTCTGCGGAAACGGTTTTTCTCTTTCAGGAAGGCCGCATTGGCTGGGCACTGATGAATATGGCGATCAATATGTTCGGCTCGTTTGCGATGACGGGGATCGCATTTTGGCTATTTTCTTCCGCAAGCGCGCATTAACAGCCGAACCGTTAATGTTGGCTTAATTTTTCTCTGTCACTCTGAATGCAATACTGAACGAGGGTGACAGAATGAAACAGAGTCTGATGAGCGCAGGAATGGTGTTGTTGAGCGTGCTGATCGTAGCCAGCTTCCTGAAAATGTATCTGCTTGGCTGATTCAAAACGAAAAAAACCCGCTCAGTGAGCGGGTTTTGAAATTCTTGCTGACGCGTCTGAATTACAGAGCGATTACGTTAGCAGCAGAAGGGCCTTTGGCACCGTTAGTGATTTCGAACTCTACACGCTGACCTTCAGCCAGAGTTTTGAAACCATTAGACTGGATTGCAGAGAAGTGTACGAACACGTCTTTGCTGCCATCTTCAGGAGTAATGAAACCGAATCCTTTGGACTCATTAAACCACTTAACGTTACCTTTAATCTTAGACATCAAAATTACCTTTACATTAAAAAACGACACAAATGCTGTGTCGGTTATCAGTACATCAATTGTGGGACCTTTTGTCCAGCGGATCTTTGATAAAAGGTGACTAAAGTCGCGTTAATTTTCACTGACAGATTTTTATCGCTTATGAATCAACAACTGCGCGTTTTATCACCAGCATGTAACGTTTTGTCAGTTAAAACTGAAAACGCATCCAGGCGAAGTAAACGTTACCGTTGTTGTACGTACCCGGGATGTAGGTCATCTGGAACGTTGCGGGACCATAGCCAATAGAGGCCAAAGGCAGCAGGACCGGGATCGGAATGTAGTTCCAGTTGTCACGTGCAGTGACCCCGGCGGTATAGCCCAAACCGACGTGGAAGTTCTCGTCCGCTAGCGGACGCCAGGTTTTCTCCCAACCATACCCCCCAATCGGCTCCCATTTATTAAACGAGTCTTTGAAGGCCATCAGATAGATGCCATGCCAGTTTCCCTTTTCATCCCAGCGCGACTGGCCAAAACCCGCGCCCCACGGACGCTCGTTGTATTTATCGGTTTTCTCTTTGTCATAAGCAAAACGCGCATGCCACGTTATTGCCGGGACATAGAGATCATAATGTTCAGGTGCCGTCCATGTCTGGGAAACATTATCCGTAAAGGTTGAGAACCAGCCTTTATCCGTCGCGTTGCCTTCTGCCTGTGCAACAGAAGAAAACGTTAACTGCCCAAAAATAAACAACAAAATAGAGAAAAATGTATTACGTACAATCACAATGCAATTACCATTCTTAGTATTCGAGGCAAAGTTTACCATAAAGTAGTTGAATCAATGCTTAACGACATCAGCGTTATTCCTAATTATTCGGGCTCTTTCCGGGAATATTCTTAAAGAAAGCGAGAGATACGTGCAAATAAGCCCACAAGGGGTGTGACTTTTCACATTACTCTTTGTTAATCAGTAATATGCAAAACCATACAAAACATTAACAATTTGTTATCATTAATGAGGCATGTTGCGCTATTTCTGACGGTCAAGGGCCGCATGACATAAATGTACTGGCCATGGCAAAACACGGTTGTTCGGTTCTCTAGTCGTCTGTTTATTGATTTTAATCAGCAAGAACAGGCCAATTATTCGGCACATTTTCATCCTTCTTTTTTTTATTGATTTTTTGTGCTCCATAGCAGCAAAGATACAGGGGAAATCATGCTTACGTTATTCGAACTCCTTATTGGAGTCGTCGTCATTGTCGGCGTCGCACGCTACATCATTAAAGGCTACTCGGCCACGGGCGTATTATTTGTCGGCGGTTTAACGCTGCTGATTATCAGCGCAATAATGGGGCACCAGGTGTTACCTGCCAGCGCGACCAGTACCGGTTACACTGCTACAGATATTGTTGAATACATTAAAATATTGCTCATGAGTCGCGGCGGTGACCTGGGTATGATGATCATGATGCTGTGCGGTTTTGCAGCCTACATGACCCACATCGGCGCCAACGACATGGTCGTTAAGCTTGCCTCTAAACCCCTGCAATACATCAACTCGCCGTATCTGCTGATGGTCGCCGCCTATTTCCTCGCCTGCCTGATGTCGCTGGCCGTTTCGTCAGCTACCGGACTTGGCGTACTGCTCATGGCGACGCTGTTCCCGGTCATGGTGAACGTCGGTATCAGCCGTGGCGCGGCTGCGGCAATTTGCGCGTCTCCGGCAGCGATTATTCTCTCCCCGACCTCCGGCGACGTTGTGCTGGCGGCAAAGGCGGCGGAGATGTCACTCATCGACTTCGCCTTTAAAACCACGTTACCGATCTCGATTGTTGCCATCGTGGGCATGGGGATCGCGCATTTCTTCTGGCAGCGCTATCTCGATAAGAAAGAAAACATCAGCCATGAAATGATGGACGTGAGTGAAATCACCACGACCGCTCCCGCGTTCTATGCCATTCTGCCGTTCACCCCGATTGTCGGAGTGCTGATTTTTGACGGCAAATGGGGTCCACAGCTGCACATCATCACCATTCTGGTCATCTGCATGCTGCTGGCCGCCGTGCTGGAGTTTGTGCGCGGTTTTAACACGCAAAAAGTCTTCTCGGGTCTGGAAGTTGCGTATCGCGGTATGGCGGATGCCTTCGCTGGCGTGGTTATCCTGCTGGTTGCAGCGGGCGTTTTTGCCCAGGGTCTGAGCACGATCGGCTTTATCCAGAGCCTGATTTCTATCGCCACCTCGTTCGGCTCCGCCAGTATTATCCTGATGCTGGTTCTGGTGGTGCTCACCATGCTGGCGGCGATGACCACCGGTTCCGGTAATGCGCCTTTCTACGCTTTCGTTGAGATGATCCCGAAACTGGCTCACTCTTCCGGTATTAACCCGGCCTACCTCTCCATTCCCATGCTGCAGGCGTCAAACCTCGGCCGGACCATTTCGCCGGTGTCGGGTGTGGTCGTCGCCGTTGCCGGGATGGCGAAAATTTCGCCATTCGAAGTCGTCAAACGCACCTCAGTGCCCGTTATAGTTGGTCTGATTATCGTGATTATCGCCACGGAAGTGCTGGTACCCGGCGCGGCCTAAGCTAAATTAGGGATATCCAAAAAGCGCCTGCGGGCGCTTTTTGTGCTTTAATAACTTCCAGAAATTAATCGTGCTCATTCGATCAGGAAATCATATGTTCAGGAAGGATATCGTCATCCCGTCTGGCGCAATGGCGCTTGCTCTCTGTTTCTTCTCCGCACAGGCGGAACCGCTGAAGGCAACCCAGTATGGCGATTTCGATCGCTATGTGCTGGCGCTCTCCTGGCAAACCGGGTTTTGCCAGAGCATGGTCGAGCGCAACCGTAATGAACCTGACGAATGTCGCCTGCAAAAAGAGCGCGAGAATAAAGCCGATTTGCTGACCGTTCACGGGCTATGGCCCGGCCTGCCGAAATCTATTGCCGCACGCGGCGTGGACGAACGTCGATGGATGCGTTTTGGCTGCGCCACGCGTCCGATTCCGAACATGCCGGAAGTGAAGGCCAGCCGCAAATGCAATGCCGCCGAAACCGGACTGTCGCTTTCCGCTGCCGCAAAGCTCAACGACGTGATGCCGGGCGCGGGCGGGAATTCCTGCCTGGAACGCTACGAATATGCCAAACATGGCGTCTGCTTTGGGTTCGATCCGGATGCCTATTTCGGCACGATGGTGCGAATGAATCAGGAAGTTAAAAGCAGCGCGGTCGGTAAATTCCTCGCCGACAACTACGGGAAACCCGTCAATCGCAGCGACTTTGACAGTGCCGTTGCCAAAAGCTGGGGCAAAGAGAACATCAAGGCGATCAAGCTGACCTGCAACGGCAATCCGGCGTATCTGACCGAGATGCAGATTTCCCTGAAGGCAGACGCCATTAACAACCCGCTTTCAGCGGCGTCATTTGCACCGCAGCCACATCCGGGTAACTGCGGAAAACAGTTCGTGATTGATAAAGCCGGTTACTGACCCACGGTCGGGCGCACCATATCAAACCGGTTTTCGTCACTGATGCCATAGTACGCAGTCGGCCCACCCGCGCGCAGGATGGGCTGCGCTTTTGCCGTCTGGTATACCCCCTCTTCCAGCAGCGTTTCGGCAATATGGATACCGACCACCTCCCCCAATACCAGCCAGGTATCGACCGGCGTGCCGTCGGCACTGGTAAGCTGAATGCACTGCGACAGGCGGCATTCAAAGTTCACCGGGCTTTCTGCGACGCGGGGCGCATTAACCAACCGGCTGGCCGCTGGCGTGAGTCCGGCGAAACTAAATTCATCCCGATCGTGGGGAAGCATCGCTGAGGTTTGGTTCATTGCTTGCGCGAGGTCGCGCGTCGCCAGATTCCAGACAAATTCCTTTGTTTCGGAAATATTACGCACGCTGTCCTTCCAGCCGTTGCTGGAAAAGCCGATGATCGGCGGTCGATAGTTAAAGCAGTTAAAGAAGCTATACGGCGCGAGGTTCATCTGACCGGCCTTATCGCATGAGGAGATCCAGCCGATCGGACGTGGACCAATAATGGCATTCAGCGGATCGTGCGGCAGGCCGTGACCCTGAGACGGTTGGTAGAAGTACATCGTTCTCTCTCGTTGGTGGGCAACGCCCTGGTTCAGGATCTCAGCGTAACGTATTCCTCCCGGAATGATGACTGAATAAATTTCAGCAAAAATTCATATGGACCATGAATGTGACCTTCATCACTTCAAACTTGGGCGCTCAGCCAGTATCATCGGGAGAGTTAAACCCTCGCTGCCAGACGGCGAGGGTTTTCTTTTGGATCGGTTTCTGCGTGACACGCAGCATTAACGACATGGAGTAAAAATGTCCAGACCTACAATTATCATCAATGAGCTCGACGCAGAACGTATCGACAGATTGCTGGAAAAAGCAGAGTTTGCCTCACTTCCCGTGGCCGACGCCCTTAATGAGGAGCTCGACCGGGCGCAGATGTGCACGCCTGAGTCGATGCCACATGACGTGGTCACCATGAACAGCCAGGTAAAATTCCGCAACCTGACCACCGGTGAAGAGCTGACCCGCACGCTGGTTTACCCGGCTCAGATGACCGACAGCAGCGCACAGCTTTCCGTGCTTGCGCCTGTGGGTGCCGCGCTGCTGGGTCTGCGCACGGGCGATACCATCCACTGGGAATTGCCGGGCGGCGCCTCTGCCCATCTTGAAGTGCTGGCGTTGCTCTACCAGCCAGAAGCCGCGGGCGATTACCTGCGTTAACCTCTTCTGAACAAGCGCCTCAGCGTTGCACAGAGGATGCAGCCGCATCCTCTTTCCGCAAATTCACCCCATTTTCCTATATCGCGCAAAGCGGCCTTCATCCACGCTTAATCTGTTTTGGTGCCGCGGGGACGGTCATGAGTGAGATACTGGCTATCACACTTATTTTTCTGATATTTGTGGCGATTATCGTCACGGCCGTGCTCTACCTTGAACGCCACAGGTAACCGAGCACTCATGCAACCCCACCCGGGAAAGCATTCACCAGGCCCTTAACTTTTTGCTCTGCGGCCTCGGGCGTTTCTGCGCCGGGGACCAGAATCACCTTCCGGCACTCCTCCTCCCGTTTTTCGAATACCTTATAGGCGCGTTCCGCATCAGCAAGGGGGAGATAATGGGTCACGATCTCTTCCGGGGTAAGCAGCCCCTTTTCGATCAGCGGCAGCAGTTCACCGAGCCAGGCATGGACGTGCGTCTGGCCCATCTTAAACGTCAGCCCCTTATCAAAGGCATCGCCAAACAGGAAGCCATGAATAAACCCGGCGTACACGCCGGGTACGCTAACCACGCCACCGCGTCGAACGGCAGCAATGCACTGCCGCAGCGCTTTGCCGCTGCTACCTTCAATTTTAAGATTGCTGAGGATCGTTTCGGTGGTGCTGCCTTTCGCTTCAAACCCAACCGCATCAATCACGGCATCAACGCCGCGCTGGCCAGCGGTCTGCTCGATGATTTTTTCCGCTGCATCGTTATCGTCATCAAAGTTGATGGGGATTGCGCCGTAACGCGCCTCGGCAAATCGCAAACGGTACGGGTGGTGATCGATAACAAAAATCTGCTCAGCCCCTAACAGCCGCGCGCAGGCAATAGTCAGGAGCCCCACCGGCCCGGCGCCGAAAACCGCAACGCTTGAGCCTTTTTCAATCTGCGCATTTTTTGCGGCCTGCCAGGCCGTGGGCAAAATATCGGACAGGAACAGCGCCTTATCATCGGAGAGGAGTTGCGGGACCTTAAACGGCCCGACGTTGCCTTTTGGCACGCGGACATATTCCGCCTGTCCCCCCGGCACGCCGCCGTAGAGATGGCTATAGCCAAACAGCGCGGCCGGCGCGGGGATTTGCTTTTTGTTCAGCGCGGCGCCCTGCCCGGCATTGGTATTCTCACAGGCCGCGTATTGCTGCAACCGACAGAAGAAACAGTCCCCACAGGCAATGACAAAGGGGATCACCACGCGATCGCCTTTTTGCAAATTCTTCACCTCTGCGCCGCACTCGACGATTTCCCCCATAAACTCATGGCCAAAAATGTCGCCGTGCTGCACCTTCGGGATCTTTCCGCGATAGAGATGCAAATCGGAGCCGCAGATAGCCGTGGCCGTGACGCGCAGAATGATATCGTCGGGCTGTTCGATAATGGGATCGGGGACATTCTCGACGCGTACATGGTGCGGACCGTGATACGTAAGTGCTTTCATGCGACCTCCGAAAGGTTCCAGGTAAGTGTATAAGGGTAGCTACCCCTGAAGGTCTGCCCTGAAATACGGGGCTTTTGAGATTTATCCTGGTGAGATAAGAAAACTGACGGGGCGCTTACAGAAACCATTTATTTTTTATGGTTGAATGAGTTCAGCGTTTATAAACAAGGAGAAACGGGTATGTATCAGAGAATCATTATGCCGGTTGATGTTTTTGAGATGGAGCTGAGCGACAAGGCCGTTCGCCATGCGGAGTTCCTGGCGCAGCAGGACGGTGTTATCCATCTTTTGCACGTACTGCCGGGCTCCGCCAGCCTGAGCCTGCACCGCTTTGCCGCCGACGTGCGTCGCTTCGAGGAGCATTTGCAGCATGAAGCGGAAACTCGCCTGCAAACCATGGTCAGCCACTTCAGCATCGACCCTTCTCGCATCAAAACGCACGTCAGATTCGGCAGCGTACGCGATGCGGTAAACGAACTGGCGAACGAACTTAAAGCAGACGTGGTGGTCATCGGTTCGCGCAACCCTTCCATTACCACGCATCTGCTGGGCTCTAACGCCTCCAGCGTGATCCGCCACACCCATATACCGGTGATGGTCGTAAGATAAAAAAAGAGGCCACCTTTCGGTGGCCTCTCGCTATTGCAGGTGTAGCCTTACTTTCTTCTGTTATGCGGTTTTGGTGCGAATCAGGTAGTCAAAGGAACTCAGAGACGCCTTCGCCCCTTCGCCCGTGGCGATAATGATCTGTTTGTACGGCACGGTGGTGCAGTCGCCCGCCGCAAACACGCCTTTCACGCTGGTTTCACATTTCGCATCGATGATGATTTCGCCCATGCGGTTGCGCTCAATCGCGCCTTCCAGCCAGGTGGTATTTGGCAGCAGACCAATCTGCACGAAGATCCCTGACAGCTGAACGCTGTGCACGTCGCCGCTCACGCGGTCGCGGTATTCCAGGCCGGTCACTTTGCTGCCGTCGCCCTTCACTTCCGTGGTCTGCGCGTTCAGTACGATGTCGACGTTTTTCAGGCTGCGAACTTTATCCTGCAGAACCTGGTCGGCCTTCATCTCTGGAGCGAACTCCAGAAGGGTAACATGCTCAACAATCCCCGCCAGGTCGATAGCCGCTTCCACGCCGGAGTTACCGCCGCCGATCACCGCCACGCGTTTACCTTTAAACAGCGGGCCGTCGCAGTGCGGACAGTAGGTCACGCCTTTGGTACGGTACTGATCTTCGCCCGGAACGTTCATGTTGCGCCATTTCGCGCCGGTGGCAATGATAATGCTGCGCGCTTTCAGCACCGCGCCGGACGCGGTTTCAATCTGGTGTAAACCACCTTCGACCGCTGCCGGAACCAGCTTGCTGGCGCTCTGGCTGTCGATCACGTCCACGTCGTAGTCGCTGACGTGCGCCTTCAGCGCCCCCGCCAGCTTCTGGCCTTCGGTCTTTGGCACGGAAATGTAGTTTTCGATGTCCACGGTATCGAGCACCTGGCCGCCAAAGCGTTCGCCCATCAGGCCGGTACGAATGCCTTTACGCGCAGAGTACACCGCTGCCGCCGCGCCCGCAGGGCCGGAACCGACGATCAGCACGTCGTAGGCATCGCGTTTGTTCAGCTCTTCCGCCGCACGTTTTTCAGCACCGGTATCCACTTTGGCAACGATTTCGGTCAGCGTCATGCGGCCCTGGCCGAACTCTTTGCCGTTCATGTAGACCGCCGGAACGCCCATCACGTTGCGATCGGTGATTTCATTCTGGAAGGTACCGCCGTCAATCGCCGTGTGCTTGATGCGCGGGTTCAGGACCGACATCAGGTTCAGCGCCTGCACCACGTCCGGGCAGTTGTGGCAGGAGAGCGAGTAATAGGTTTCAAATTCGAAATCACCGTCGATATCGCGGATCTGCTCCAGCAGCGCCTGCGCTTCTTTTGACGGATGACCACCGGTCCACAGCAGCGCCAGCACCAGTGAGGTAAATTCGTGACCCAGCGGCGAGCCGGCAAAGCGCGGTCCCTGGTCTGAGCCTGGGTTGGTAATCAGGAAAGAGGGCTTACGGACCGGCAGCGCGTTGTCTTCTTTGAAGGTCACTTTCGGCGACAGCTCGGCGATCTCCGCCAGCAGTTCCTTGATCTCTGCCGATTTGGCGCTGTCGTCCAGCGTGGCAATCAGCTCAACGGGTTTGGTCAGTTTCTCAAGGTAGGCCTTGAGCTGGGTTTTCATGTTAGTGTCGAGCATTGTTCTTCCCTCTCTTAAGACGTCATCATGCAAGCTGCCTTATACGGGTGGCCTGAATGCAACTTGCATCATGGTGCTGGAATGAAATGGGCGCGGGTGCGCCCATTGATTGCCGAATGGGCAAAACTTAGATTTTACCAACCAGATCTAAGGATGGAGCCAGCGTCGCTTCGCCTTCTTTCCATTTCGCCGGGCATACTTCGCCTGGGTGAGAAGCCACGTACTGAGCGGCTTTCACTTTACGCAGCAGGTCAGAAGCATCACGGCCGATACCTTCAGCGGTAACTTCGATAGCCTGGATAATGCCCTGCGGGTCAACAACGAAGGTGGCGCGGTCAGCCAGGCCTTCATCTTCACGCATGTTGTCGAAGTTACGGGTCAGGGCGCCAGTCGGGTCGCCGATCATCGCGTATTTGATTTTCGCGATGGTTTCGGAGCTGCTGTGCCATGCTTTGTGGGTGAAGTGGGTATCGGTAGAGACAGAGTAAACGTCTACGCCCAGCTTCTGCAGTTCGTCGTAATGGTCCGCAACGTCACCCAGTTCAGTCGGGCAAACGAAGGTAAAGTCAGCCGGATAGAAGAAGAAGACGCTCCAGCGGCCTTCGGTATCTTTCTCGGTAACTTCGATGAACTCACCGTTTTTGAACGCCTGGTTTTTGAAAGGTTTAATTTTGGTGTTAATCAAAGACATCTGTACTTCCTCCGTGTTTTCGTTGAGATGTAAGGTAACCAACTTTATTCATCGGGGCTAATGCGTATGCTTTATCAAATCAATCAGCCAAACCTTACAACATCGACAAGACAACAAGGTGAACCTTTTACAGGAAAGCCTAAAAGTAAAAAGGCCGCCTCAACGGGCGGCCCTGATACCTGAATTCCCCGCAGGTACATTCAGTGCCAGCCGAAACTGGCGTTGCGTTGCGCTCTACAACCCTTTATATCAAGGCGGTAACAGCCGTTTGATTACATCACCCGCGCAGGGATTGAGCAATCCATAAGAGATACATTCCTGCCTATGGCTGTGATAGGTTGTGTCGAACATCACTCCGGTGCGTTATAAATTTATTTTTATTATAAAAGTATCGCAATATATAAATGACGGTTGTCATTTAAAATGATTGCTCCCTTTCCTAAGATAAAATTATCTCAATCGCTTTTGAAGCGCTATTTCAATAATCTGCCACCGTGATATATTAAGATGATTTTAATTTAAAACTAAGAGAGCTAACCGAAAGAGTTATAAATGGTTAGCCTTAAACTATTGTTATCAGTTATATGATAACCACAGCAAACGCAGTACCCTCAGGACGAAACATGGCAAACCTGTATGACCTTAAAAAATTCGATCTTAATCTGTTAGTCATTTTCGAGTGCATTTACCAGCACCTTAGTATCAGTAAAGCCGCCGAGACGCTGTATATCACCCCCTCTGCCGTGAGCCAGTCACTGCAGCGTCTGAGAGGACAACTCAACGATCCGCTGTTTATCCGTTCCGGTAAAGGGATCACGCCCACGACCGTCGGCGTCAATTTGCATCATCATCTGGAACAGAACCTGAACCAGCTGGAGCAGACTATCAATATCATGCACAGCAGCGGGTTGAAGAAGAACTTTGTCATTTATTGCCCGCATTTTATGAGTACGAAAGCAACGCTTGACCCTATAAAACTGCTGATGGAAAAACATAACTATTCAATTGAATTACATGATGTTTTTCTTTCGTCTGATTCAGCAGAAGATCTCTTAGCCTACAGAAGAGCCGACCTGATATTTTCGTTTTCTTCTTCTAACAATCATTCTGTCGCCTGTAGCCTCTACCATAAACTTCCTTTCGTACTCGTTTGTCGGGAGGGCCATCCCCGTCTCAGTGAAAATCCCACGCGTGAAGAGATTCTGAATGAAAACTTCACCGCCTACCTGAACGATGAAAACAGCTTCAAAGACTATCAGGAAAAGGCCGAAAACCTGTTAACCGAAAGAAATATCGTCTATCGTAGCGACTCTTTTATATCCCTTCTGTCGGTGACAGGTTCGTCCGACCTCATAGGATTAGTGCCCGCGCCGGCCTTCGAACAATATGGGCCAGCGCTCAACCTGCGAAAAGTGGAAACTGACATTCCATTCCCCAGCATTGATATTTACATGATGTACAATCGTTCCGCGCTCAATAGCTCGGCATTCGCGAGCTTTATTGAAGAAATATCCTTACCGTGAGATATTGCTGTGGTTCTCGCACAAAATGGGAACCACACCGTTAAAACATACACCACCGTTATATAATGACGCGGCATTACCGTTACACATCCAATTAATTATTGACTGATATAATCCTCTCATTAGTATTGACGCTACAGCCAGGTATTTATTCATCAGGATGAGAATAAGCATGTCAATTTTTAAATACCCTTTAGACCAGGATGTTCTTACTGCTGCTCGGGAGCGAATAAAATGGACGCTCGAAAACTTACCCAGAATCTGTGTTTCTTTTTCAGGAGGTAAAGACTCCACCGTCATGCTGCATCTCGTTGCCCAGCAGGCGCGACTGATGAACATCAAAATAGATGTGCTCTTTATCGACTGGGAAGCGCAGTTTTCCGATACCATTACCCATGTGGAACATATGCGCGAGTTGTACAGCGATGTCATCGACCATTTCTGGTGGGTCGCGCTCCCCCTGACAACGCAAAATTCACTGTCGCAATTCCAGCCGGAATGGCAATGCTGGGAACCCGGCACCCAATGGGTCCGCCAGCCTCCTGACGATGCGATAACCGATCCCGCTTTTTTTCCCTTCTACCAGCCAGGCATGACGTTTGAAACCTTTGTCCGCGGTTTCTCCGACTGGTTCTCTCGCAATCGCCCGGCGGCGGTACTGATTGGCATCCGCGCCGATGAGTCTTACAACCGTTTTCTGGCTGTCGCGTCGGCGCGTAAACAGCGGTTTGCCGACGATAAACCCTGGACAACCGTCGCACCGGGAGGACATGCCTGGTATATCTACCCTCTCTACGACTGGAAAACCGCCGATATATGGACCTGGTTCGCCAAATCAGGGTGTTGCTATAACCCGCTCTATGACCTGATGTTTCAGGCCGGCGTGCCGCTACGCTACATGCGGATTTGTGAACCCTTTGGTCCGGAGCAGCGCCAGGGCTTATGGCTCTACCACGTTGTTGAGCCCGATCGCTGGGCGGCCATGTGTGAGCGCGTGAGCGGTGCGCGCAGCGGGGGGATGTACGCCGGACACGATAACCATTTTTATGGTCACCGAAAAATTCTGAAACCCGAACACCTGTGCTGGCGCGAATATGCCATGCTGCTTCTCGACAGCATGCCGCAAAAAACGGCTGAGCATTACCGCAATAAAATCGCCATTTATCTGCACTGGTATAAGAAGAGAGGCATAGAGAATATTCCCGACACGCAGGACGGTGATATCGGTGCGAAAGATATTCCCTCATGGCGCCGTATTTGTAAGGTTCTCCTGAATAACGACTACTGGTGCAGGGCGCTATCGTTCAGCCCAAATAAACCCAAACATTATCAGCGCTACAGCGACAGAGTGAAGGCGAAACGCAAGGAGTGGGGCATATTATGCGACAAAAACTAATCAACGAGATGGAAACGTACCTTCAGTCACTTCCCGAAGAGGAACGCATTAACGCCATAAATGCCTTTCGCGAAGCGATCCATAAACACAGTCCGTTTCGTGCGCAACCGATAGACTGCGTCCTCTGGATCAGACAGGACGCTATTACCGCTAACGATTACAACCCCAATAATGTTGCCCCGCCAGAAAAACGGCTGCTCAGTAAGTCGCTGGAACTCGATGGATTCACCCAACCTATCGTTGTGACAGAAAGTGAACCGCAACACTACGAAATTGTGGATGGTTTTCATCGCCATGAAATCGGTACAAATCGGGCGGCACTGAAGCACCAGCTCAAGGGTTATCTCCCTGTGACCTTCCTGCGCCAGGACCGACAGGATAAACATGACCGTATGGCTGCCACTATTCGTCACAACCGGGCGCGGGGTCGACACCAGATTAACGCCATGTCAGAGATCGTTCGCGAGCTGGTTCAGCTTGGCTGGAATGACGAGAGAATAAGCAAGGAGCTGGGAATGGACGGCGATGAAGTCTTGCGCCTCAAGCAAATCAACGGTCTGCTGGAGCTGTTTGCAGACCGTCGTTACTCAGAAGCCTGGACGGTGAAATAATCAGAGCGTGTTCAGGCGCTCTGCCGCCGCCAGCAGCGTCGATTCCTGCTTCGCAAAGCAAAGACGAATCAGCTTATGCGGGAAGGGATCGGCGCAGAATACCGACAGCGGAATGGCGGCTACGCCCACCTCTTTCGTCAGCCACTGGCAGAAACTCACGTCGTCCAGATCCGATATCGCGCTGTAGTCGGCGAGCAGGAAATAGGTCCCTTCTGAGGGCAAAATCTCCAGACGGCTTTTGCTGAGCGCCGTCACAAACAGATCCCGACGTTCACGATAGAAGTGCGGCAGCTCGCGATAGTGCTCCGGCTCGGCGCGCAGCATATCCGCCAGCGCCAGCTGAGCCGGCGTGTTCACGGCAAAGGTCAGGTACTGGTGCACCTTGCGCAGCTCTGCGCTGATAGCCGCCGGTGCGACGCAGTAGCCCACTTTCCAGCCGGTCATATGGTAAGTCTTACCGAACGATGAGACGGCGATAGCACGCTCGCGAAGCTGCGGATGGGCCAGCACGCTGGCGTGTCCTTCTTCTGCAAAGCAGATGTGCTCGTAGACTTCATCGCTGAGCACGTAAATTTCACGCTCCGCAATCGCCTGCCACAGCGCGGCGAAATCGGCCTTTTGCCACACCGTCGCCGACGGGTTGTGCGGGGTATTCAGGATCACCAGCCGGGTTTTGTCGCTCAGCAGCGCAGCAAACGCCTGCCAGTCAGGGCGAAAATGCGGCGGCTGGAGCGCCACGCGTTTCACCACGCCGCCGGAGAGTTCAACCGCAGGCGCATAGCTGTCGTAGCTCGGATCAAAGCAGATAACTTCATCGCCCGTACGCACCAGCGCGGTAATGGCCGCATAGAGCGCTTCGGTCGCCCCTGCCGTCACCGTAATATCGCTGTTCGCATCGGGCTTATGGCCGTACAGCTCCGCCGTTTTATCCGCAATGGCTTCCCGCAGCGCCTGCACGCCCGTCATCGGCGCATACTGATTCGCCCCCTGCGCCACGTGGTACGCCAGACGCTCCTGCAGATAGGTCGGGCCGTCGAAATCCGGGAATCCCTGAGAAAGGTTAATGGCGCTGTGCTGCTGCGCCAGAGCGCTCATCTGCGTAAAGATGGTAGTACCGAGATTGGGAAGTTTACTCTGAGGAATCAATGTGTTATTGCTCATTGTGTCGTGCCTGCTTGTAATACTTATGTTGCTGCCACTATAACACGATGCTAGTCTTTGGCAATCAAGACGCTTAGACGTCTAAACCATATGAATATTCCTGGCCGCGAGGGTAAAAGGAAATGACAGACAACCTGCAACTCACACATCTTGTCGACGCCTGCCGCTGGATTGGCGCCAAAGGCTGGGCACCCGCCACCGGGGGCAACATGTCGGTGCGTCAGGACGAGCGCCTCTGCTGGCTCAGCGAATCCGGCAAAGACAAAGGCAGCCTGACAACGGCGGATTTTCTGCAGGTTGAAATCGCCACCAACCGCGCGCCGTCTGGCCGCAGGCCGTCGGCGGAAACCGGTCTTCACACGTTGATTTATCGCCTGTTCCCGGAAGCCAACGCCGTCCTGCACGTTCATACCGTCAACGCCACGGTGCTGTCGCGTCTGGTCAAAGAAGCCGAGCTCAACATCAGCGGCTTTGAGATGCAAAAATCCCTCACCGGGCAGACCACGCATCAGGATACGGTGGCTATCCCGGTCTTTGATAACGACCAGGATATTGACGCCCTCGCCTCCCGAATCGCCCATTACGCACAGGAACGCCCGCTTAATTATGGTTTTCTTCTGCGCGGTCATGGCTTAACCTGCTGGGGACGCGACGTGGCCGAAGCCCGCCGTCATCTGGAAGGACTAGAATTCTTATTTGAATGCGAAATGCGTTTACGACAACTGGAGAGAGTATGATTCGCGCGATTGTGACGGATATTGAAGGGACCACCAGCGATATCCGTTTTGTCCATGATGTTTTGTTCCCCTACGCGCGTGAGCGGCTGGCGGCCTTCGTGACCGCGCAGCAGTACGCCGAGCCGGTCAAATCCATTCTGGACAACCTGCGTGATGAAATCGGTAACCCGCACGCCAGCGTCAGCGAGCTTATCGAGGCCCTTTTTGCCTTTATGGATGAGGACCGCAAATCCACGGCGCTCAAAGCCCTGCAGGGGATTATCTGGCATGACGGCTACGTGAACGGTGACTTTACCGGCCACCTCTATCCGGACGTACTGCCTGCGCTGGAAAAGTGGAAAGCGCAAGGGATTGATCTCTATGTTTATTCCTCTGGCTCCGTCGCCGCGCAGAAACTGTTATTTGGCTACAGCGACGAAGGTGATATTACTCATCTGTTCAGCGGCTATTTTGATACCCACATCGGCGCCAAGCGCGAGGTGCAGTCCTATCAGAACATTGCGGCACAAACGGGCATCGCCCCGTCGCAGATCCTGTTCCTGTCCGATATTCATCAGGAGCTGGACGCGGCTGAACAGGCAGGTTTTCGCACCCTGCAGCTGATTCGCGGTGATGATGACGGCGCAAGCCATCACCATCAGGTCCACCAGTTTGACGAGATTAATCCGGAGCAGATCCCTTCATGAGCGCATTGACCATTTATTCCGATAAAGACGCCAGTCAACACCAGTGGCACAGCACCGACGCCGCCGAGATCGCCCAGCAGCTCAATGCCAAAGGCGTGCGGTTTGAACGCTGGGCGGCGGATCGCGATTTAGGACCCGATCCCGCCCCTGAAGCCGTGATCGCGGCGTATCAGCATGCGATCGACAAACTGGTGGCGGAAAAAGGCTATCAGAGCTGGGACGTGATCAGCCTGCGCGCCGACAACCCGCAGAAAGAGGCGCTGCGCGCGAAGTTCCTGAACGAACACACCCACGGCGAAGACGAAGTGCGCTTCTTCGTGGAAGGCGCGGGGCTGTTCTGCTTGCACATTGGCGATGAGGTGTATCAGGTGCTGTGCGAGAAAAACGACCTGATTTCCGTTCCCGCGGGCACGCCGCACTGGTTTGATATGGGCTCAGAGCCGAACTTTACGGCGATCCGTATTTTCGATAACCCGGAAGGCTGGGTGGCGCAGTTTACGGGCGATGCGATCGCGGATGCGTATCCAAGGCTGGCATGATCTTTTCTCCCTCTCCCTGTGGGAGAGGGCCGGGGTGAGGGCATCAGCGCGCACTACGCGTTAAGCCCTTTTGCATACCCCACCAGCTGATCCAGCACAATCCCCCACCCTTCGTGGAAGCCCATCTGCTCATGCTGTTCGCGGATTTCCTTCGTCGGATGACGCGCAATCGCCGTGTAGCGGGTCTTGCCCTCGCCCACATCCTCCAGCAGCAGGATCGCCGTCATAAACGGCTTCTCGGCCGGTTTCCAGCCTTCGGTATAGCCGTCGGTAAAGACCAGCTTTTTACCCGGGTCGATTTCAAGAAATACGCCCCGGTTATCCATCCGCTGCCCGTCCACCTCAAACACGGTGTTGAACCGCCCGCCCACGCGGAGATCGAGATCGCATTCGGTCACCTTATGGGGAGCAGGAATGAAGAAGTTTTTGATGTGTTCCGGCGTGGTCCAGCAGAGCCACAGCAGGTCGCGCGGTGCGTCCACCACGCGCTCCAGTTTTAAGTCAGTTTCAGGATCCAGCGTCACGATATTGTCCTCTCAAGGGAACCCCTTAAAGGATAGCCGGACTCAGGCGAATTTCCCGTTTGCCACCGCTTCCGGCGTGACTACGCCCGTATCCAGCACCCAGCCGCTGATCAGCGAGGCAGGGGTGACGTCAAACGCCGGGTTATAGACCTGCGCGTTTTCCGGCGCCCACTGCACCGCGCCAAAGCTTCCGGCCACGCCCGTCACCTCGCTGGCGGCGCGCTGCTCAATCGGGATCGCGTCCCCGTTCGGGCAGTCCGGATCGAGGGTCGTTTGCGGGGCAGCCACATAAAACGGAATGCCGTGGAATTTCGCCAGCACCGCCAGAGAATAGGTGCCGATCTTGTTCGCCACGTCGCCGTTGGCGGCAATGCGGTCTGCGCCCACCCACACGGCGTCCACCAGCCCTTTTGCCATCAGGCTGGCAGCCATGGAATCGGTAATCAGCTGATACGGCACCCCCAGCTCGCCTAGCTCCCACGCGGTCAGTCTACCGCCCTGCAGCAGCGGACGGGTTTCATCCACCCAGACGCTGCTGACGTTGCCGTCCTGATGCGCGCGGGCAATCACGCCCAGCGCGGTGCCGACGCCTGCCGTTGCCAGCCCGCCGGTGTTGCAGTGGGTCAGCAGACGGCTGCCGGGCTTCACCAGCGCGCTGCCGGCTTTGGCAATCGCGTCGCAAAGCCGTTTGTCTTCGTCAATCAGGTGCAGCGCTTCGGCCACCAGCGCCGGAACATACTCTTCCTGCCACAGCGCAATCTTCATGCGGTCGAGATTGTTCATCAGGTTCACCGCCGTCGGGCGGGAGGCGCGCAGGGTTTCCAGCGCCGCCGCCAGCTCGTCGCGGCTTTTGCCGTTTTCCGCCAGCAGCGCCAGCAGCAGGCTTGCAGAGAGACCAATCAGCGGCGCGCCGCGCACGCGCAGGGCGTGGATATGCCCGACCAGCGCCTCTACCGTCGTGGCATCCAGCCAGCGTTTCTCCTGCGGAAGCGCCTGCTGATCGAGAATAAAGAGCTGATTATTCGTCACCCGCAGGCTGGTCGTCTGTAATGTCTGCATGTCGTTAATTCCCTGTTGCGTTGTTGTAGCACATTGTGTCAGGATGAAATCCAGATGTATAGACGTCTACATGTCTTAATTAGAAAACTCGTGAGGAGCAGGCCATGTCGCAATACCGTACCTTTACCGCTCAGGACGCCGTGGAGTATGCCAGGCAGTTTGGCGGACTTGACGATCCTTCATCGCTGGTAGAGGCGCAGGAAGTAGGCGACGGCAACCTCAATCTGGTATTCAAAATTTTCGACGGCGCGGGCGTGAGCCGCATCGTCGTTAAGCAGGCGCTGCCCTACGTGCGCTGCGTCGGCGAATCCTGGCCGCTGACGCTGGACCGCGCCCGCCTTGAAGCGCAAACCCTGGTCGAGCACTACCAGCACAGCCCGCAGCACACCGTGAAAATCCACCACTTTGACCCGGAGCTGGCGGTGATGGTGATGGAAGATCTCTCAAGCCATCGCATCTGGCGCGGCGAGCTGATTAAAAACAATTACTACCCGCAGGCGGCCCGTCAGCTGGGTGAATACCTCGCGCACGCGCTGTTCCACACCAGCGATTTCTTCCTGCACCCGCACGCGAAAAAAGCGCAGGTAGCGAAATTCATCAACCCGGAGATGTGCGAGATCACCGAAGATCTGTTCTTCAACGATCCGTACCAGATCCACGAGCGCAACAGCTACCCGGCCGAGCTGGAAAATGACGTCGCGGCCCTGCGCGACGACGCTCAGCTTAAAATTGCCGTAGCTTCCCTGAAGCACCGCTTCTTCTCGCACGCCGAAGCGCTCCTGCACGGCGATATTCACAGCGGCTCGATTTTTGTGGCCGACGGCAGCCTGAAGGCCATCGACGCCGAGTTCGGCTACTTTGGCCCGATTGGCTTTGACGTCGGCACCGCCATCGGCAACCTGCTGCTGAACTTCTGCGGGCTGCCGGGGCACCTGGGCATTCGCGATGCCGCCGCCGCGCGCGAGCAGCGCCTGACCGATATTCAGGAGCTGTGGAACACCTTCGCGGAACGCTTCCAGGCGCTGGCAAACGAGAAAACGCGCGACGCCGCGCTCGGCGCGCCGGGCTATGCCTCCGCGTTCCTGAAAAAGGTCTGGCATGACGCCATCGGCTTCTGCGGCACCGAGCTGATTCGCCGCAGCGTCGGGCTTTCCCACGTCGCGGATATCGACACCATTCAGGACGAGGCGATGCGCCACGAGTGCCTGCGCCACGCGATAACGCTCGGTAAAGCGCTGATTGTCATTGCCGACCGCATCGACAGCGCGGAAGATCTGGTGGCACGAGTGCGTCAGTACAGCTGATTACATTTGGTTTTCTCCCTCTCCCTGTGGGAGAGGGCCGGGGTGAGGGCATAAAACCGCACTCACCCCAGATACTCAATCACCGACAGTCCGCCGTTATAATCCGTGCTGTAAATAATCCCCTGCGCATCCACAAACACGTCGCACGACTGGATCACCTGCGGGCGATTCGGCCGCGTGTCCATCATTCTCTCCGGCGCGGCGGGCACCAGCGCCCCCGTTTCCACTGGTCGATACGGATTGGAAATGTCATATGCACGCACGCCCGCATTCTGATAGGTCGCAAAAATCAGCGTCGAGCTGATAAAGCTCCCCGGCCGGTTCTCATGCAGATTATGCGGCCCGAAGTGCGCCCCTTTCGCCACGTAGTCGGTTTCATCCGGCTGCGGGAAGGTCGAGATGCTGACCGGGTTCGACGGCTCGCGGATATCAAACAGCCAGATCAGCTTTTCGCCGTCCTCCTGGTTATCCAGCACCGCTTCGTCCAGCACCACCAGCAAATCGCGGTCCGGCAGCGGCAGCGCGGTGTGCGTCCCGCCGCCAAACGGCGGACTCCAGTTGCGGTGGCTAATCAGCTTCGGCCGGGTGCGGTCCTTCACGTCCAGCAGCGTCAGGCCGCCGTCGCGCCAGCTGCCGTAGGCGGTATCACCCACGATAATCGCGTGGTGCAGCGCGTAGCGTTTCCCTTCCGGCCAGTTCGGCTTCTCCCCTTCCGCCTGGTTCATCCCCGGCAGCCCCCAGCGCCCCGCCACTTCAGGCTTGCGCGGGTCCGCCAGGTCGATGGTCAGAAAGATGTAGTCGGTAAAGCCGTCAATCAGCGCCGACACGTACGCCCAGCGGCCGCCGACGTACCAGATGCGGTGAATGCCGATGCCGCTCAGCGACAGAAAGCCGATTTCGCGCGGCCTGTCGGGCGTGGAGATATCAAACACCCGCAGCCCGGCGCTCCAGCCTTTGTCCTGCACGTCGCTGACGGTCTCCCCCACCTGGCGGGTGTAGTAGACTTTCTCGTCGGCAAAGCGGGCATCGGCAAACAGATCCCGGGCGTTAATTACCAGCAGCAGGTCGTCATGCGCCTGCAGATGCACGTTCCAGGTGCCGGGCGGCGCGGGCACGTAGCCCGCCGCTTTCGGGTTTTTCGGGTCGCGCACGTCGACAATCGAAAAGCCCTGCGACACCATATGGCCGATATAGGCGAAACCGCGATGCACCATCAGCTGCACGCCGTCCGGGCGACCGCCCTGATCGCTATGGCCAATCAGCCGCATATTGCGGCTGTATTCGGGTGGGGGTAATTGAGACACCTTGAACTCCTTTCGCCCGTTGGCGCTAAGCTTACCGGGCCTACGGGTGCTGTTGGTTTTCCCCCTCTCCCTGTGGGAGAGGGCCGGGGTGAGGGCATCAGGCCGCACCTGACGCCACCCGGCCTGGTTTTACTTGTTTTTCGCTTCCAGCGTCGCAAACCACGGCGCGATAAAATCTTCCGTCTGGCCCCAGCCCGGAATGATTTTCCCCAGCGACGCCACGTTCACCGGGCCCGGCTGGGCGGTCAGCAGCGCCTGAGGAATGGCCGCCGCTTTGAAATCGTAGGTCGCAGGCGTCGCTTCCCCGGCAATCTTGTTCGCCACCAGGCGCACGTTCGTCGCGCCAATCAGCTTCGGATCCACCGCCACGCTCACCTTCCACGCGCTGCCCGGCTCGCGCATCAGCTGCAGATCCTGGTTAGAGATGTCGATGCTGTAGAGCTTGATCTCGGTGCGGCCGTTCTCTTTCAGCGCCTTATACGCGCCCTGGCTGAAGGCGTCCCAGGTTCCCCAGATAGCGTCGATTTTGCCTTTCGGATATTTCGCAAGGATTGCGCCCACCTTGTTGGCGGTATCGCCCTGCACGTCAGAGGACACGGCGCCGATAGACTCCAGCTCTTTGATGTCCGGATACTGCTTTTGCAGCTCTTTATAGGCCGCCTGACGACGCTCCATTGGCGGGAAGCCCGCCACCCACAGCTTGACGATATTGGCCTTGCCGTTGAAATCTTTCGCCAGCTGGCCGAAGGAGAGGTTCGTCAGGGAGGCATCGTCCTGCTGGGTGACGGTCACGCCAGGGATCTCGCCGTTAACCGCCGTATCAAAGACGGAGACTTTGATACCGGCATCCACCGCTTTCTTCACCAGCGCGGTGGAGTACGGATCGCGCCCCTGGGACAGGATAATCCCGTCATACTTCTGGCTGATCGCCTGGTTCACGAAGTCCTGGAATTTGGCGTCGTCCCCGTTGCTTAAAAAGGTGCTGACCTTAAAGCCGAGCTTCTTCCCTTCCTGAATTGCCCCGGCAATAAACTGCGTGGTGTTGTCGTCTGAGCCGAGGTTACGGATCACCGCGATGCGGATCGGGCCGTCATGGTTCGCAATGGCAGCCGGAAGCGGCGCGGGCGTAGCCGCGAAGCCTGGCAGAGCCGTGAGCAACCCAAGTGCCACCAAAGAGAGTGCTATCTTTTTCATTTTTTTATCCCGTTGTGTTGTCAGCGTTTTTGTATGTAGGTAATCGCCAGCGCTACCGCGAGCACCAGCCCTTTTATAATGTCCATGGCGTAATACGGCACGGAGAGCATCACCAGCCCGTTCGACAGCACGCCGAGAATGACCGCCCCGACCAGGGTTCCCAGCGCGTTCGGCTTGCCGGACCCGGCCAGCGAGAAGCCAATCCACGCCGCCGCCACCGCATCCATCAGGTATCCGCCGCCCGCATTCACCTGCGACGAGCCGATGCGCGAAGCCAGCAAAATCCCGCCCAGGCCCGCCAGCAGAGAGGCAATCACGTAGGCCGCCACCTTGTAGCGCGTGGTGCGAATGCCGGAGAGACGCGCCGCTTCGGGGTTGCCGCCGATGGCGTACATCCGGCGCCCGTGAGTGGTCAACGACAGGCCCAGCTGCGCCAGCACGGTCACCACCAGCATGACGATCACGATGGTCGGCACCTGCCCCAGCAGGCTGAACGCCGCCGGAATGGTCCCTTCCGCCATGTCGCCGCTCGGCAGCACCATGTTCTCGGTAATCGACCCGCCGTAGCTGTAGGTCATCGCCACGCCCTGGATCACAAACAGGCTGGCAAGCGTCGCCAGCATGTCCGGAATGCGCAGGATGACGATCAGAAAAGCGTTAAACAGCCCCACCAGCGTGCAGAGCGCGAGGGTGATCAGAATCGACTCGGTGGTACCAAAGCCGTGCCAGACGAAAAGGGAAATCACCAGCGCGTTCGCCAGCGAGGCGGTGGATCCGACAGAGAGATCGAACCCGCCGATGGTCAACGAGATCGACACGCCAATGGCAATCACCGTCACGATGGCAATCGAGCGCAAAATATTGATGATGTTGTTCGGATCGAGGAAGCTGTCCGACGCCAGGCCAAAGACGGCCACCAGCGCGACGACGGTCAACAGCATGCCCCACCTGTAGAGAAAATCGAAAATCTGCTGGCGGCCAGACGCCGCCGCGTTCACTGAAAGGGCCTTGCTCACGACGCCGTTCCTCCGGTTGAATAATAAAGTAGTATCTCTTCGCGGGCCTCGGCCCCGGCGATTTCCGCCACGATGCGCCCGTCCCACAGGACGCAGATGCGGTCGCACAGCCCGACCAGCTCGGCAAACTCGCCCGAGGCGTATATCACCCCTTTGCCCTCGCGCGCCAGGCCGTCAATCAGCTGGAACAGGTCGGTTTTGGCCTTCACGTCCACGCCTTTGGTCGGCTCGTCGAATATCAGCACGCTGGCGTCATTGCGCAGCCATTTACCGATGGCGACCTTCTGCTGGTTGCCGCCAGATAAGCGGCGCAGCACCTGCCCTGGTCCACGGGCGCGCACGCCGACGCGGGCGATGACCTCTTCCGCCCAGCGCCACGCCTGACGATGGCCAAACAGGCTCCAGCGCGAAAAGCTGTTATCGGCACACACGGCAAGGTTCATGCTCACCGGCTCGTCGATAAAAATGCCCTCTTTCCGCCGCTCCTCCGGCACCAGCGCCAGCCCGCGCAGCACGGAGTCGGCCGGGTCGCGCGGCTGCCAGGATTGATGATTCAGCTCACCGCGCGTCACGCGGCTTTTGCTGGCGCCAAACAGCGCCTTGCAGAGTTCGGTTTTTCCCGCGCCCGCCAGCCCGGCAATCCCGAGAATTTCACCTTTGCGCAGGTGCAGGGAGATATCTTTCAGCAGCGCGTCGTCGTGAAGCCCCTCAACGCGTAACAGCGTTTCGTTGCCGTGCGGCGGCCGCGCGGGCGGATAGATATCGCTCAGCACGTGGCCGAGCATCTTCTCGACGATCGCTTCGCCGCTAAGATCGGCCATCGGGCCGGACTCGATCAGCTTGCCGTCGCGCAGCACCGTCAGGGTGTCGCAGATGGCCTTCAGCTCGTGAATACGATGAGAGATAAACACCACGCCGATGCCCTGCTGCTTTAAACGTCTCACCACCGCAAACAGGCGCTCGCTCTCATGCGCGTCCAGCGGCGCGGTGGGCTCATCAAGAATCAAAAAACGGCAGTGGTGGGACAGGGCGCGCGCCAGCAAAATCTGCTGCTTTTCGGCCAGCGAACAGCCGTCGATGGAACGGCGAACGTCCAGCGTCACGTCGAGCTGCGCCAGCGCCTGTCTCGCCTGCTGGCGGATCGCGCGCCAGCTGAAGCGATGCCCCGGCTGCGCCAGCTGGTCGAGCATGATGTTTTCGGCAATGCTTAACCCCGGGATTAGCGCTACGTCCACTTCCTGCTGAACGAGGTGGATCCCCAGCCGTTTGGCATCAAGCGGTTCGCGGATGCTCACCGGCTGGTTGTTGATGCTGATCTCGCCCTCATAGTGGTCGTGCGTCCCGCACAGCACCGCCATCAGGGTCGATTTTCCCGCGCCGTTGGCACCGGTCAGCGCGTGTACGGATCCGCCGGTTAAGGTGAAATTCACGCGCGACAGCGCCTGAAAGCCGGAAAAGGCCAGGCTGATACCGCGCATCTCAAGGCGACTGGAAACCATCCGCGTAAATCCTTCATTACTCTTCTGATTTATCGAATTTTTCACAGCTCTGGTTGACTGACAACGACGGAAAAGGCATAAGTTAAAGCGAAATATTATTAGCCATCCGGATGTCCAGACATAACATCGGGTTAGCGCTTCCGCAATAAGGACACCATCATGAGCAACACCGATATCCGCGTCGTGCCTGGCCCGGCGAACTACTTCTCTCATCCCGGAAGCCTTGCGCAGCTGGATAACTTTTTTACCCCGGAACAGCTTTCCCGCGCGGTGTGGATTTACGGCGAGCGCGCTATCGAAGGCGCGCGCCCTTTCCTGCCCGAGAGCTTTAACGCGCCGGGAGCGAAACGCCTGCTGTTTAAAGGCCACTGCAGCGAGCGGGACGTCACCCATCTGGTGAATGAATCCGGCAGCGACGCCAGCGTGGTGATTGGCGTCGGCGGCGGCGCGGTGATGGATACCGTCAAGGCCGTGGCGCGCCGCTTAGGGGTGCCGTTCGTGGGTATCCCCACCATTGCCGCGACCTGTGCGGCGTGGACCCCGCTCTCCGTCTGGTACAACGATGCCGGTCAGGCGCTGCATTTTGAGATCTTCGACGACGCCAACTTCCTGGTGCTGGTGGAGCCGCAGATCGTCCTTAACGCTCCGGCGGAGTACCTGCTGGCGGGCATCGGCGATACGCTGGCGAAGTGGTACGAAGCGGTGGTATTGGCACCTGAGCCGGAAAACCTGCCGCTGACCGTGCGGCTGGGCATCAACGGCGCGCTGGCGATCCGCGACGTGCTGCTGGCGCGCAGCGAAGAGGCGCTGGTCGACCAGCAGCGCGGCGAACAGACGCAGGCGTTCCGGGACGTGGTCGATGCAATCATCGCCGGCGGCGGGATGGTCGGCGGCCTGGGCGAGCGCTATACGCGCGTGGCGGCGGCGCATGCGGTACACAACGGCTTAACCGTGCTGCCGCAGACGGAAAAATACCTGCACGGCACCAAGGTGGCCTACGGCATTCTGGTGCAGAGCGCCCTGCTCGGCCAGGACGACGTGCTGTCGCAGCTGGTGGCGGCGTACCAGCGTTTTAACCTGCCGACCACGCTTCGCGAGCTGGACGTCGACATCACTAACCGCGACGAGCTGGATCGGGTCATCGCCCACACCCTGCGCCCGGTGGAGTCGATTCACTATTTACCTGTTACGTTAACGCCTGACGTTCTGCGCGCCGCGTTTGAGAAAGTGGAATCCTTCAGCCGCTGATCGCGCCGACAGGCTATACCTAATGATGATTCTTACCACTCTCGTAACGAGGTCATCATGCAGATCGATTTAACAGGTAAAAAGGCGCTGGTTACCGGTGCCAGCCGCGGGTTGGGTCGTGCGATTGCCCTGTCGCTGGCGCGCGCCGGTGCGGATGTGATTATTACGTATGAAAAATCTGCCGATAAAGCCCAGGCGGTCGCCGATGAAATTAAGGCGCTGGGACGACACAGCGAAGCCGTGCAGGCCGACAGCGCCAGCGCGCAGGCGATTCAGGATGCCGTCACCCATGCGGCGCGTTCCCTTGGCGGGCTGGACATTCTGGTCAACAACGCCGGGATCGCGCGCGGCGGCCCGCTGGAGTCTATGACGCTGGCGGACATTGACGCCCTAATCAACGTCAACATTCGCGGCGTGGTGATTGCCATTCAGGAAGCGCTGGTACACATGTCCGACGGCGGGCGCATTATCAACATCGGCAGCTGTCTGGCAAACCGCGTGGCGCAGCCGGGCATTGCCGTTTACTCGATGACCAAATCTGCCCTTAACTCCCTCACCCGCGGGCTGGCGCGCGATCTGGGGCCGCGCGGCATTACCGTTAACCTGGTGCACCCCGGCCCCACCAACAGCGATATGAACCCGGAAGACGGGGAACAGGCTGACTCTCAGCGTCAGCTTATTGCTTTGGGTCATTACGGTCAGCCGGAAGACGTCGCGGCGGCGGTCACGTTTCTTGCCAGCCCGGCGGCCGGGCAGATCTCCGGTACCGGCCTGGACGTGGACGGAGGTTTGAACGCCTGATCGCAATCGCCCTGCAAGCCTCTGTCGCCCGGCAGAGGCGTTTCCGAGCGCCCTCGACGGTTCGCGTTTTGCCGCTTTCTCCCGTTTTTTCTCCGCTCTACAGTATCCCATTAGAAATTCGGAATTTATCTAATAGCCTTATTATTTCCTTATACTTTGTGTGGGCGTACAGTGGAGGTACGGATGAAGATTGTGTGGTCAAAGGTAGCAAAGAAGTCGTTGTCCCGAATTGATAGTCGCTATCGACAACGCATTGAAACAAAACTGGCTGAACTGGATGACCGCTCGGCTTCCCGGCCCGATATCATAAAAATATCGGTTTTAGAAAATCATTACCGGTTACGCGTAGGCGATTACCGCATCCTTATTACGCTGCGGGACGATCCCGATAACGATTGTTATGTTGTGGACGTTAAACGCAAAACATCAACCACTTACCTGCATGAGGAAAGAGCTCCCTATGGCTGTTCAGCTGATTAAGGACAATAATGGGAAAACACAGTTCGTGGTCATGCCCTATGACGAATACTTCCGTATGTGCTTACAGATGGCAGAGATTGACGACGAAACCGACGATGATTTGGAGGATATTGAAGTCGAACACGATTGCTATGATGACGTGGAATTGCCCGGAGAAGTGTGCAGCATCATGACCTGGCAGAACGTTAGCCTGCAGGCCGCGTGGCGTATCCTGCGCGGCATGTCCCAGCAGGAGGTGGCTGAGAAGCTCGGCATCACCCAGTCCGCCGTATCACAGCTGGAAGCGCTCGACTCCCGTCCGCAAAAGCGCACCCGCGAAAAGCTGGCGGCGATCTACGGCTGCAAGCAGGAGCAGATCAGCCTCTATCTACCGAAAGAGGGTTAACAGCACTTCGCCCCGCCCTTGCCGCCGTAGCGGGCGTCCTGGCGGTCGCGGAAAAATTCTTCATAGGTCATTGGCGTCTGGTCCGGATGGTTGACGCGCATGTGCTCAACGTAGTTGTCGTAGTCCGGCACGCCAATCATCATTTTGGCGGCCTGGCCAAGGTACTTACCTGCTTTGGAAAGGGTGTCGAACATAATCAGTGTCTCGTTTGTTTCCGGCCTTCTCCCGGAGGGAGAGGGCCGAGAAAAAATGTAGGCGGCCGGGTAAGGCGAAGCCGTCACCCGGCACACAGGTTAATGCGCCCCTTTCGCCTGGGTCACAATCTCTTCCAGGTTTTCAGGCATCGGCTCGTACGGCGTCTCTTTCGCCGTTGGCTGATCGTTTTTCAACGCCGCCAGCGCGGTCTTGAGAGAATACAACGCCAGCACCACGACCACCACCATAAAGAAGATGGTCAGCCCGGCGTCCAGACGGTTGTTAAACACCAGCTGAGACAGCTGGGACTCGGTGTACTGCGCCGGGATCTTACCGCTGTCGATCATCGCCTGGAATTTGTTGGCAATCGCCAGGAAGCCCACCTTGTTGTCCGGGCTGAAGGCCTTCTGCCAGCCCGCCGTCAGGGTACAGATCAGCAGCCACGCGGTTGGCACCAGTGCCACCCAGGCGTAACGCTGGCGCTTCATCTTGAACAGCACCACCGCGCAGAGCATCAGCGCCATGCCCGCCAGCATCTGGTTGGCGATACCAAACAGCGGCCACAGGGTGTTAATCCCGCCCAGCGGATCGACCACGCCCTGGTGCAGGAAGTAGCCCCACGCCAGCACGCACAGCGCCGTCGCCAGCAGGTTAGCCGGGAGCGAATCGGTACGCTTCAGGTTCGGGGAGATCACGCCAAGCAGGTCCTGCAGCATAAAGCGCGCCGCACGGGTTCCCGCATCCACCGCCGTCAGGATAAACAGCGCCTCGAACAGGATGGCGAAGTGATACCAGAACGACACGTCCATCAGCCCGCCCAGCGCGCCGTGCAGAATATACGCCATGCCGACCGCCAGCGTCGGCGCCCCGCCCGCACGAGAGATAATCGACTGCTCGCCCACTTCACTGGCGATGCTCGTCAACGTATCAGGGGTAATCGCAAAGCCCCAGCCGCTCACCACCTGCGCGGCGGACGCCACCACGTCAACGGTGCCAGCCGGTGCCAGTACCGCCATCGGGCTGTTCATCGCGAAATATACGCCCGGGTCGATGATACAGGCAGAGACCAGCGCCATGATGGCCACGAAAGACTCCATCAGCATGCCGCCGTAGCCGATCAGGCAGGCCTGATTTTCATTCGCCAGCATCTTCGGCGTGGTTCCGGAAGCGATCAGCGCGTGGAAGCCGGACACCGCGCCGCAGGCGATGGTGATAAACAGGAACGGGAACAGGTTACCGGTCCAGACCGGGCCGGTACCGTCGATGAATTTGGTTAACGCAGGCATGGTCAGGGTCGGGCGCATAATCAGAATGCCGATCGCCAGCCCGACGATGGTGCCGATTTTCAGGAACGTAGAGAGATAGTCACGCGGAGCCAACAGCAGCCATACCGGCAGCACCGCCGCCACAAAGCCGTAGCCCACCAGCATCCAGGTCAGCTGGACGCCGGTAAAGTCGAAGAACGGCGCCCAGGTCGGGCTTTCCGCCACCCAGCCGCCGGAGATAATGGCGAACACCAGGAATACCAGGCCAATTACCGACACCTCACCAATGCGGCCGGGGCGCAGGTAGCGAATATAGATCCCCATAAACAGCGCCAGCGGAATGGTGAAGGCAACGGTATAGGTCCCCCACGGGCTGTGGGTCAGCGCTTTCACCACGATCATCGCCAGCACCGCGAGGATGATCACCATGATCATAAAGGTCGCCACCAGCGCAATCACCCCGGCGGTTGCCCCCATCTCCTCTTTTACCAGCTCACCCAGCGAACGCCCGTCGCGGCGGGTCGAGACGAACAGCACCATAAAGTCCTGCACCGCGCCCGCCAGCACCACGCCCGCGAGGATCCAGATCATCCCCGGCAGGTAGCCCATCTGCGCCGCCAGCACCGGCCCCACCAGCGGACCCGCTCCGGCAATCGCCGCAAAATGGTGACCGAACAGCACTTTTTTGTCGGTCGGCACGTAGTCCAGCCCGTCGTTATGGCGGACGGCAGGCGTCATGCGCGTAGCGTCAACGCCCAGAACGTTCTTCGCGATATAGCGGCCATAAAAACGGTACGCGATCAGATAAATGCAGACGGAGGCGACGACGATCCAGAGCGCATTGATCTGTTCCCCCCGGTTGAGGGCGATATAGCCCAGGGCAAAGGCTCCCACAACGGAGAGCCCTGCCCATATAAGGTATTTCCCTGAGTTGTTCATAGTTGTTGTCCGTTGTTGTGAAACAGTGAGATGTTACATTTTGTTTCTAGAACAACCGGAAAAATTTAACAACTTTGAAACGCAATAATGCGTGGTCAAACCAGAGATTTACACCACAGTGTTAAGCCGATCACTTTGATCTGCCTGGCTTAGCCCAACACCATCGTGCTCAACCGACAGGTGCAGCACCGCCGCCCCTGCTCGTCGAATACCACAATCTCCCAGCTCTGGCTCGAACGCCCCAGATGCAGCGGCTGGCAAACGCCGCGCACTTTGCCGTGAGAGACCGCACGATGGTGCGTGGCGTTAAGCTCCGTCCCCACCACGCTCTGCCCGTCCCGGGTCATCAGAAAACCGGCCATCGATCCCAGCGTTTCCGCCAGCGCCGCCGACGCGCCGCCGTGCAGCAGGCCAAACGGCTGATGGGTGCGCGCATCCACCGGCATCTCCGCTTCCAGCGTGTCGTCACCGATACGGGTATAGACAATGCCGAGATGCGCCACCAGCGTATTCAGGCTGGTCGCGTTCAGCTCCTCGAGCGGTAAATGACGTTTCCAGATCATCTTACGCTCCCAGCGTGGAGCCGCCGTCCACCACGATATCCTGCAGGGTGATATGGCTGGCGGCATCGGAAGCAAGGAACAGCACCGTGCTGGCTATCTCCTGCGGACGAGCGATTTTGCCCAGCGGAATGCCGAGCTTGAACTGCTCGCCAAAGCCGCGAATACGCTGCTGCTCCGCATCGTCGCTTTTCCACAGGGTGCGCTGCATATCGGTATCCGTTGAGCCCGGCGACACCAGGTTACAGCGCACGCCGCTGCCCGCCAGCTCCAGCCCGACGGTCAGGGCCAGGCTTTTCAGCGCCGCCTTCGACGCGCCGTAGGCGCTCATGCCGATGCGCGGCGCGTGCGCCGCGTCGGACGCCACGGTGACTATCGCCCCGCCCTGCTGGCGGCGGAACTGGCCCATCGTCTGCTGGAACAGGTTGAACGCGCCGCCGACGTTGACCGCAAAGGTCTGCTGCCAGTCCTCCTGCGAAAGCTGGTCCGTCGCCCCCATGCGCAGAATGCCCGCCGCGTTGACCAGCACGTCCAGCCGTTCAAGCGACGCCAGCGCGCGCCCGCACACCTCATGCACCTGCGCGGTATCCGCCACGTCCAGGGTTTCAGTGGCGAACGGATAATCCCCCAGCGGAAACGCCAGATCGAACCCGGTAACCTGCGCGCCCGCCTCCACAAACGCCAGCGCCGTCGCGTAGCCAATCCCCTTCCCCGCGCCCGTCACCCAGACGGTTTTACCGGTGAAATCCAGCCCCATCACTTCACCTCGCGGGAGAGCAGCGCCCACCAGGCGTCGATTGTGGGATTTTTTGCCAGCATCACGAAGTCGATATCGCCGTGCACTTTGCGCCAGCGGGCGGCCAGCGCCATCATGCGCACCGAGTCCAGACCGTAGTCGATCAGGTTTTCATCATCCATCGGCTCGTCGGACTCATCCAGCAGCGGCAGGATCAGCTCACGCAGCGCGGCTTTGGTCGCCGGAACGGACGGCAGCAGCTCGTCGGTCATTACCACGCGGCCCGAGCGTCCGGCCACGTAGTTGAGCGACATCAGGTGCTCGTCGCGGGTGAAATCCGCCAGCGCGTCGGCAATAAAGAACGGCTTGATGTCGCGCATAAAGGCATCGGTGGCGGTGGTCATGCAGCCGATGTGGGCGTACACGCCGGTAATCAGCAACTGGTTTCGTCCCGTCTCTTTCAGCATCTGCTCCAGCGGCGAGCGGTGAAACGCGCTGTAGCGCCACTTCACCAGCACCGTGTCGGCTTCGTCCGGGGTCAGCTCACGGACAATGCGCTGCTGCTCCGGCGAGCGGGTCAGGCCCGGCCCCCACATGTCGTTCAGCAGGGCGCGGTCTTCGTCGCTCTGCTCTTTCGGCTGAGCGGTGTAGTACACGGGAATATTGTGCGCTTTGCAGTAAGCGCGCAGTCTGGCGATATTCGCCACCACCTGCTGCATCATCGCGCTGTTTTCGCCCCAGAAGTTCAGGAAATACTCCTGCATATCGTGGATCAACAGCGCGGCGCGCTCAGGCTCAAACGCCCAGTTCACTTTACTGGTTGGCAGCTCTGCGGCGGTCGGCAGCGCGTAAGCGGTTAATTTTGGAATGGCCATACTCTGTTCCTCAGCCCCGGGCGCGTTCAGCAAGCCACAGGCGCAACTGTTTCTTATCGACTTTGCCGACCGGCGTCAGCGGGAGCGCATCCACGCTCTCCACGCGGTCCGGCAGCTTGAATTCGGCAACGCCCTGCTCGCGCAGGAAGCGGCGCACCTCGACCGCGCGCAGGGGCTGTTTCACCACCAGATACGCGCAGCTTTTTTCGCCCAGCAGGCTGTCCTCCATGCTCACCAGCGCGGCGTGGATCACCGACTCGTGGCGCAGCAGCAGGTTTTCAATCTCTTCGGCGGCGATCTTCTCGCCGCCGCGGTTGATCTGATCCTTCTCACGCCCCTGCACGGTGATGTAGCCCTGCTCGTCGATGGCGATGAGATCGCCTGAGCAGTAAAAGCCGTCGTCGTCAAAGGCGCTGGCGTTGTGTTCCGGGCTGTTGAAATAGCCGCGGAAGGTATACGGCCCGCGCGTCATCAGACGCCCGACCTCACCGCGCGGCAGCGAGTTACCGTGCTCGTCCGCCACCCACACTTCGTCGTCCGGGCACATCGGGCGGCCCTGGGTGTTGATGATGCGCTCCGGCGCGTCGTCGAGCGCGGTGTAGTTCACCAGTCCTTCCGCCATGCCGAACACCTGCTGAAGCTGGCAGCCGATTTCCGCCGGAATGCGCGCCGCGAGCGTGGCGGAGAGGCGTGCGCCACCCACCTGCAGCAGCCTGAGGGATTTGAGCTGCGCGTTGCCCGCGCCGTCGGCAATCGCCTGCAGCCAGAGGCTCACCGCCGGAGGAACCAGCGAGGTGACGTTAATCTGATGCCGTTCAATCAGCGGGAAGCAGAGCGTGGCGCTCGGATCGTTCGCCAGCACCACGCAGCCGCCCGCGGTGAAGACGCCTAACGATCCCGGCGAGCTCATGGCGTAGTTATGCGCTGCGGGCAGCGCGTTCAGGTAACGCGTTTCGGCGGTGATGCCGCAAATCTCGTTGCTGCGGCGAATGCTGTAGTCGTAATCGTTGTGCGTGCGCGGGATCAGCTTCGGCGTGCCGGTGCTGCCGCCGGAAAGCTGGAAAAACGCCACTTCGTCGGCGGGCGTCGGGTTCGGGATGCAGTTGTCCGCCGGACGCGCAATTGCCGCTTCCAGGGCGTGTTCGCCCTGATCGCCGCGCAGCAGCACGACGCGAACCGAGCGGTGCGCATCCACAAAGGTGTTAAGAAAATCATCGCCCGCAAACAGCGCGTGGTCGCGATCGCCAATCAGCACGGCGGGTTTGATCTGCTCCGCGTAGGCGTTCAGCTCGCTGCGCTGATGGCTAAAGAGCGCGTTCACCGGCGCGACGCCGATTTGCAGCAGCGCGAAGAAAGTGATGTAGAACTCGGCCACGTTTCCGAGCTGCACCAGCGCCGTCTCGCCGCGCTGCAGCCCGCGCGCCTGAAGAGCGGACGCCAGATTGTTTACCGCCTGATTAAACGCGCGGTAGGTGATGTGCCGCTCGCCGTCGATAATCGCCACGGCATCGCTGTCCGCGCGATCCGTCAGGATGTGAGTCAGCGGCAGATCCTGCCAGTAGCCTTTTTCACGGTAGCGGCGGGCGAATTCCTCAGGCCAGCGGGTAAAAGGAATGGTCATGAGCGATCCTTAGTGCAAGCCAAACACGTTGAGCATGGTGGAGAGCTTCACGCCCGTTTCGCGCCATTCGCCCACCGGCGAAGAGGCAGGCACAATGCCCGCGCCGGCAAACAGGCGAACGGTATTTTTTTGCAAACGCGCGCAGCGGATGGTCACCACCCACTCGCCGTTGCCTTCGCTGTCGCACCAGCCGACGATGCCGCCGAACAGCTCGCGGTCGAACGGCTCCAGCTCGGCAATCAGCTCTTTTGCCGCCTCATGCGGGAAGCCGCTCAGCGCCGGGGTCGGGTGCAGCAGGCAGGCCAGCGTCAGGGCGTTTTCATTTTCACGCGCGTCACCTTCAACCGGCGTCGCCAGATGCCACAGCGTCGGCGTGGTGATGAGCTGCGGGGAAGACGGCATGCTCAGGTGGTGGCTGCGCGGTGCCAGAATGGCCTTCATCGCCTGGGTTACGAGATCGTGCTCGTGACGGTCTTTTTCGGAGGCAAGCAGCTTATTGCCCGCTTCGCGATCCAGCACGTCGTCCGGCTGACGGCGCGCAGAGCCTGCCAGCGGCAGCGAGCTAAAGTGCGCGCCCTCTTTACGCAGCAGCAGTTCGGGGCTGGCGCCCAGCAGTACGCCGCCGTCTTCCAGCGGCACGTGGAAGTTAAAGCTCGCCGGGTTCTGGGCGATCAGCCGCTCCATCAGCGCGCCGCTGTCCATGTGTTTGTCGGTCGCGATATCAATCAGGCGCGACAGCACCACCTTATTCACCTGCGGCGTGGCGGTGAGCGACGCGGCGCGCGCGACCATCTCTTCGAACACGGGCTGCGGCGGGATCTCGGTGCGTTGTTCCACCTTCAGTGCCTGCGAGCCGGAAAAATAGCGTGCGGACTGCTGACGTGCCGGGCGGGAAAAGGTCTGCCAGCGCTGCGGAATAAACAGAGAAGATGGCTTGCGGGTATCGAACGGAATAGCCCCTACCATTACCGGATGAGCGATACCGTTGGCTTTCGCATTCCGGAAGGCCTGGGCTAATTTTTGCTGGAATTGCCCGGCCGGATCGTCACCGCCCACGGCGGGTTCAGAGAAGCGGGCAAAACAGCCTGAGGTAGTAAAACTGCGGTATGGCGACATAAAGAAAAAGCTGTCTGATTGCAGCGCGGTCGCGGTGTGCTGAACTTCCTCAGCCAGGGACGTGTCCATATCATCCTCCTCAAAATGATAAAAGAAGCAATAATGATTATCATTTATATTTTCGTCGGCTAACCTAATCCCACATCGCTTCGCTGTCAACCGTCGGACAAATAACTTGTGCGACAAAAGCTTGCATCCCTTCGCGGCAACCATGAAAATGAGAAGCATTATCTTCAACAAAAACAGGATGTCGCGCTGTGAAATTCCCTGCTCTATTCCGTAATACCCTGCTTTTATCTGGACTTTTTGTTTTAGGACTTGCCTCAGCCGCTGCCGCCGACTGGCCGCGTCAGGTGACCGACAGCCGAGGCGTTCACACGCTAGAGAGCAAACCGACGCGCATTGTCTCCACCAGCGTGACCTTAACCGGCTCCCTGCTGGCGATTGACGCGCCGGTCGTTGCCAGCGGCGCGACCACGCCGAACAACCGCGTGGCGGATGCGCAGGGCTTTTTGCGCCAGTGGGGTGATATTGCGAAACAGCGCAAGGTTGCGCGGCTGTACATCGGCGAGCCGAGCGCCGAAGCGGTCGCCGCGCAAATGCCGGATCTGATTTTGATCAGCGCTACCGGCGGGGATTCCGCGCTGGCGCTGTACGATCAGCTCTCCGCCATCGCCCCAACGCTTATCATCAACTACGACGACAAGAGCTGGCAGGAACTGCTGACCCAGCTGGGCACCCTCACCGGGCAGGAAAAACAGGCCGCAGAGCGCATTGCCGCGTTTGATAAACAGCTCGCGCAGGTGAAACAGCAGATGAAGCTGCCGCCGCAGCCGGTGAACGCCATCGTCTACACCGCCGCCGCGCACAGCGCCAACCTGTGGACCGCGGAATCGGCGCAGGGCAAGCTGCTGCACCAGCTGGGCTTTACGCTGGCGGAACTGCCCGCCGGACTGCACACCTCAAAAAGCCAGGGCAAACGCCACGACATCATTCAGCTGGGAGGGGAAAACCTGGCGACGGGGCTGAACGGCGAAGGGCTGTTTGTGTTTGCCGGCGACCAGAAAGACGTGGATGCGATTTACGCCAACCCGCTGCTGGCGCATTTGCCGTCGGTGAAAAACAAACGGGTCTGGGCATTGGGAACCGAGACGTTCCGCCTTGATTATTACAGCGCGATGTTGGTGTTAGACAGATTGAATGCGTTGTTTAAGTAGGCATTTCCCCTCCCTCTCCCTCTGGGAGAGGGCATCAGGCCGCACCGTCGTTCAACACACTCTCCTGCCTGAACCGCCGCAATTCCACCAGCGCCACTAACAAAATCACGCCAATAATTGCCAGTACAAACCCGCCGCAGCTCGCCGAGGCCACTGGAGTCATCATCGCCCCCAGCCCGCCGAGGATCGCCGCGCCAATCGCATCCCCCGTGACGTTCTGCGCCGTCCACAGGCCGTTAATGCGCCCGAGCATCCCTTCCGGCGTCTGGGTCTGGATCAGGGTGTACTGCAGCAGCGAACTGATGGCGCTCAGCCAGCCGAAAATCACCAGACACAGCACCCCGAGAGCCCACGCCGGCATCAGGCTGAAGAAGCCGATGGCGATAAACGAGGCCAGCGAGGCAAGCAGCATAATGAATCCCGGACGCGCGCTCTGCGCCAGGTTGCCGCTGGTCAGCGCCCCGCACGCCGCGCCGAGCGGAATGGCGGCGTAGAGAATGCCAATCTCCGAGGCGCTCATCTGCCACTCTCCCGCCAGCGCCGGGTAGAGCACGCGCACGGCGCTCGCCATGGTCAGCAGGCCGCCGAGCAGCGCAATCCCGCCAATCAGCGGGTTGCTGAACAGGAAACGAATCGCGGCCATCAGCGATTTCAGCGGATGCTCGCGCGGCTGCGGCGGAGGAGGCAGCAGCGGCAGGCGCAGCAGCGTCAGCGTGGTGATGAAGGTCCCCGCCGCCGCAAGCCCGTAGTTCCAGGCCACGTTGCCGGTCGCCAGCAGCAGGCCGCCCACCATCGGCGAAATCACCGAGCCCAGACGCACGGTGAGCATGGTAATCGCCCCCGCCTGCATCAGATTCTCACGCCCGACCAGCGCGGGCGTCGCCGCCAGCAGCGCCGTCACGCCTAACGAGGCGAAGAAGCCGTCCCACAGCCCCAGGGCATAAATGGCGATCAGCGACGGCTCCGGCAGCATCGCGTTAAGGCACAGCCCGATAAAGCCCACGCCGCAGGTGCCGCGCGCCAGCAGGATCAGCTTTTTACGCTCGTAGCGGTCCGCCAGCACGCCGCCGACCATCAGGCCGATGAACATCGCCCCGCCGGTTAAGGTGACGGATAACCCCACCAGCCAGCTGGAGTGCGTCATGGTCTGGATCTGTACCGGCACGGCCACGCCGAGCAGCCCGAGGGACAATATTGAGATAAAGCGAGCGATAAAAACGGCGCGATACGCCGGATGCGTTTTAAGCAGGCTGAGGTTGAGCAGCCAGGATTTTTGATTCATGACAAAGCCTTGAGTCTATTTCTACCCATTCCATGGGCGCACATGCTAACATAGCCAAATAAGATAGATAACGATAATCACTATCATTATCAAATCATGGATGTTGCTATGTCGTTTTCCTCTTCTTCGGTGCGCGCCGTTGCCGTGCCCGTTTTATTGCTGCTGTTGATCCTTGCGACTGCACTCAGCCTGCTGGTCGGCGCGAAGCCGCTGCCCGCGTCCGTTATCGTTGATGCGCTCTCCGGCACCTGCCAGAGCGCCGACTGCGTCATCGTGCTCGACGCCCGACTGCCCCGCACGCTTGCCGGACTGCTGGCCGGTGGCGCGCGTGGGCCTTGCCGGCGCCCTGATGCAAACCCTCACCCGTAACCCGCTGGCGGACCCCGGCATCCTCGGCGTTAACTCCGGCGCCAGCTTTGCCATCGTGCTCGGCGCGGCGCTGTTCGGGTTGACCTCGCCCTCCGAACAGCTGGTGATGGCCTTCTGCGGCGCGCTGGCCGCCTCGCTGGTGGTCGCCTTTACCGGCAGCCAGGGCGGCGGGCAGCTGAGCCCGGTACGCCTGACGCTTGCGGGCGTGGCGCTCGCGGCGGTGCTGGAAGGCTTGTCCAACGGCATCGCCCTGCTCAACCCGGACGTTTACGACCAGCTGCGCTTCTGGCAGGCCGGTTCGCTGGATATCCGCACCCTTGAAACCCTAAAAGTGGTGGCGATCCCGGTCATTATCGCCGCCGCCATGGCGCTGTTTTTAAGCCGGTCGCTCAACAGCCTGAGCCTCGGCAGCGACACCGCGACCGCCCTCGGCAACCGGGTGGCGCGCACGCAGCTGATTGGTCTGTTCGCCATCACCGTGCTGTGCGGCAGCGCGACCGCCGTGGTCGGTCCGATCGCCTTTATCGGCCTGATGATGCCGCACATGGCGCGCTGGCTGGTGGGGGCGGATCACCGCTGGTCGCTGCCGGTGACGCTGCTTGCCACCCCTGCCCTGCTGCTGTTTGCCGATGTGCTCGGTCGCCTGCTGGTGCCCGGCGAGCTGCGCGTCTCGGTGGTCAGCGCCTTTATCGGCGCGCCGGTGCTGATTTTCCTGGTACGCCGTAAACGCGGAGGTGGCGCATGATGGCCCCGTCCCGGCGTTTACTCACCAGCGTATGCCTGCTGACTATTGTCATTCTGCTGCTGGCGGTCTGGAGCCTGCGCAGCGGCGCGGTGACGCTCGATTTTGTCCAGGTCTTTGACGCCCTGCTCGGCAGCGCGCCGCGCAACATCACCATGGTGGTGACGGAGTGGCGACTGCCGCGCGTGGCGATGGCGATTCTGGTCGGCGCGGCGCTCGGCGTGAGCGGTGCGATATTCCAGTCGCTGATGCGCAACCCGCTCGGCAGCCCGGACGTGATGGGCCTTAACACCGGGGCCTGGAGCGGCGTGCTGGTGGCAATGGTGCTGTTTGGTCAGTACCTGACGGCCATTACCTTTACGGCGATGGCGGGCGGCATTCTGACGTCATTACTGATCTGGACGCTGGCCTGGCGCAACGGTATCGACACCTTTCGCCTGATCATCATCGGGATCGGCATCCGCGCCATGCTGATGGCCTTTAACACCTGGCTTTTACTGCAGGCCTCGCTGGAAACCGCGCTCTCCGCCGGGCTGTGGTACGCCGGGTCGCTCAACGGCCTGACGTGGGGCAAAACCTGGCCCGCCGCGCCGCTGATTTTGCTGATGTTTATCGGCGCGCTGCTGCTGGTGCGGCGCATGCGTCTGCTTGAGATGGGCGACGACAGCGCCTGCGCGCTGGGCGTGGGCGTCGAGCGCTCGCGCCTGATGCTGATGCTGGTCGCCGTACTACTGACCGCCGCCTCCACCGCGATTGCCGGGCCAATCTCCTTTATCGCCCTCGTGGCACCGCACATCGCCCGGCGACTTAGCGGCACGGCGCGCTGGGGATTAACCCAGGCGGCGCTGTGCGGTGCGCTGCTGCTGTTGGCCGCCGATCTCTGCGCCCAGCGGCTGTTTATGCCTTATCAACTGCCGGTGGGCGTCGTGACCGTCAGCCTCGGCGGGATTTACCTCATCGTCTTGCTCGTTCAGGAGTCACGCAGGAAATGACAGATACAACCACCCGCTTGCGCGGCGAAAACCTCACCCTCGGCTACGGCAAAAAAATCATTGCCCGTGACTTATCCGTCGCCATTCCGGACGGCCATTTCACCGCGATTATCGGCCCGAACGGCTGCGGCAAATCGACCCTGCTGCGGACGATGAGCCGCCTGATGACGCCGGCTGAGGGCAGCGTGTTCCTCGACGGGGAGCAGATCCAGCGCTTCGCCAGCAAAGAGGTGGCCAGACGCATCGGTCTGCTGGCGCAAAACGCCACCACGCCGGGAGACATCACGGTGCAGGAGCTGGTCTCGCGCGGGCGCTACCCGCACCAGCCGCTGTTTACCCGCTGGCGTAAAGAGGATGACGAGGCGGTGAACCGCGCGATGCAGGCGACGGGCATCACCGATCTCGCCCAGCAGAGCGTGGACACCCTCTCCGGTGGGCAGCGTCAGCGGGCGTGGATCGCGATGGTGCTGGCACAGGAAACGTCGATCATGCTGCTGGACGAGCCGACGACCTGGCTCGACATCAGCCATCAGATTGACCTGCTGGAGCTGCTGAGCGAGCTGAACCGCACGCAGGGATACACCCTGGCGGCGGTGCTGCACGACTTAAACCAGGCGTGCCGCTACGCCACGCATCTGATTGCGCTTCGCGACGGTGAGATCGTGGAGCAGGGCGCGCCGAAAGAGATTGTGACGCCGGATCTGATCGAGCGGATCTACGGCATGCGCTGCATGATTATTGACGATCCGGTGGCGGGTACGCCGCTGGTGGTGCCGTTGGGCAGGCGTGCGGTCTGATGCCCTCACCCCGGCCCTCTCCCACAGGGAGAGGGAGCAACCCCTCTCCTCGCCCTTTGGGAGGCGCTTTTGACGTTACCCCAATATCTCCCTCAACACCGGCCCTATCTTTTCAAACGCCTGCGGTGAAATGATATCCACGTGGGCACAGTCCTGGCTGTACACCTCAAGCTCCGCCACCCACGGCGCCCACGCGACCTGCGGATCCATCGTTCGGGTGCGCTCGGCGACGAACAGCGTCGCTTTGCCGTCAAACCGCGCGCTGCGCGCCGTGGTCAGCAGCCGCACCGCGTCGGCGTAGTTGCCCTCGATAGCGTTAAACAGCTCGCTGGAGCCCTGCCCCTGCTGGGCGGCGATAAACGCCTGACGCTCGCGTTCGATTTCCGCCAGCACCTCGGGGTCGAGGCCGTTGGCCTCTTTCTCCGACCAGTTCTGGGTTTCCGGCGGCCAGGTGTCCAGCAGGCCGAGGAAGGCCACCTCTTCACCCTGCTCGCGCAGACGGGCGGCAATGCCCTGCGCCAGCGTGCCGCCGAGAGAATAGCCGAACAGATAATATGGCCCCTGCGGCTGCTGATTACGCAGCGTAGCCAGGTGATGCTCAATGACTCCATCCAGATCCGCACGCTGCTGCATCGGCCCGTCCGGACGCGGCGACTGAATGCCGACGATAGACCAGCGCGGGCTGAGATAGCGCGCCAGCACGCTAAACTGCCAGGCAAAGCCGGAGGCCGGGTGGAAGCAGAACAGCGTCGGGCCGTCGCTTTCGCGCAGCGGCAGAAGTGTTTCATACCCCAGTCGCTGCGCCTGCTCGTCGCTCATCTGCGAGTCCAGCAGCGCGCTGAGCTTGCTCACAGTGGAGGCGACCATAATCTGCCCCGGCGTCACCCTTCGCCCGAACGCGCGGCTAAGCTGTGCCGCCAGGCGCATCGCCAGCAGCGAGTGTCCGCCGAGGGCAAAGAAGTCGGCCTCAATGTTGTTGACCTCGCAGCCCAGCAGGGCGGAAAACGCCTGCGCGACGGCGACTTCGGTTTCCGTCTCCGGCGCACGGCCGGAGGATTTACTCGTCAGCTCCGGCAGCGGCAGCGCCTTGCGGTCAAGCTTGCCGTTCGCGCTGAGCGGCAGCGCGCTGATTTGCAGCAGCACCACCGGGACCATATGCGGCGGCAGCTGCGCTTTGAGCGATTCCCGCAGCGCGTCGCGATCCAGCGGTAAGCCGGATTCGGAGACGACGTAGCCCACCAGCTGGCGGGCATCGCCGCCGGTGGCCGCCGCCTGGTTGAACACGCAGGCGTGCGCCACGGCCTGGGCCACGTCCGGCAGCGACAGCATCGCCCGGTCGATTTCGCCCAGTTCGATGCGCTGTCCGCGAATTTTTAACTGGTCATCGCTGCGGCCGAGATATTCCACCGCGCCGTTGTCCAGCCAGCGGGCAACGTCGCCGGTGCGGTACATCCGCTCGCCGGGGGCGAACGGGTCGGCAATAAAGCGGCTGGCGGTGAGATCCGGACGGCCAAGATACCCCTGCGCCAGCTGAATGCCGGTGAGATACAGATCGCCCGCCACGCCGAACGGCACCGGGCGCATCATCGCGTCCAGAATGCGCAGCCCCGTGTTCCAAACCGGGAAGCCGATCGGCACGCTGTTGCCTTCCACCGCCGCCAGTTCGGAGCCAAACGCCGGATACCAGCTGACGTCAACCGCCGCTTCGGTTGGGCCATAGAGGTTGTGCAGCGGCGCATGGGTCAACTGCTCCCACTCGCGGCACAGCTCGGTCGGCAGCGCTTCGCCGCTGCAGAACACCTGTTTAAGCGTCCTGCAGCAGTCGACGTTTTCCGGCGTCAGCGAGGCGACAAACGCCGCCAGCATCGACGGCACGAAGTGGGTAGTAGTCACGCCGTACCGGGCGAAGAAGCTCTGCATCGCCTGCGGGTCGCGGTGCGCCTCCGGCTCGGCCATAACCAGCTTCGCCCCGGCGATAAACGGCCACCAGAACTCCCACACCGACACGTCAAAGCTGCACGGCGTTTTCTGCGCCACCACGTCAGTCACGTCCAGCGGGTAGTGGTCCTGCATCCACTTCAGGCGGTTAACGATGGCGGTATGGCCGACCATCACGCCTTTCGGGCGGCCCGTCGAACCGGAGGTAAAGATGATGTACGCCGTCTGCTCCGGCGTCGCCAGGCGCAGCGGTTCAGCACCCGCAGCCCGTAAAAGGGTGTTGTAACTAAAGGCAGTAATCGGCAGATCGCTAAAGCGCGGAAGCTGCTCGTCGGTGGTAATGAGCAGGGATGGCTTCGCGTCTTCCAGCATCATCCTCAGGCGGTCGTCCGGATAGCCGGTATCGAGCGGCAGCCACGCGGCACCGGCCTCGACGATGCCGTGCAGCGCCAGCGTCAGGAACACCGAGCGCGGCAGGGCCACCGCCACGCTGTCGCCCGGCTTCACACCGCGCGCGCGCAGCAGGTTTGCCAGCGCGACCACCTGCTCGCGCATCTGACGATAGCTGAGCTCAATATGCGCGTCCGCCAGCGCGGGGGCGTCCGGCGTTTACTCGCCTGCTCTGCCACCAGATCCGCCAGCGTGGTGGCCGGCAGCGCCAGTCCGGTATCGTTGATGCGCGCCAGCTGCTGATATTCCTGCTCTGAAACGGTTTCCACGTCGCCACAGCGCAGGTCCGGGTTGGCCGCAAACTGCATCAGCATCGCGTTCAGGCGCGCGACGTGACGGGAAAGCGTCGCCTCATCGTAACGCTGCTTACTGGCGAGGATCTCAATGCTCAATCCGCCCTGTTCGTCCGGGAACAGCGCCAGCTCAAGGTCGTTCACCGGGCCGGTTGCGAGCGTGTGGGTGATGGCCTCCACGCCGTCGATATCCAGCTGATAATCGAATACCTTCACGTTCAGCACCGGGCCAAACAGGGCTTCGTCGCCTGCGGCACGCCCGCTGTCGCGCACGATCTGCTCGGCGTCATAGCGCTGGTGGCGGCGCATTTTTTTCAGCTGGTTGGCCAGGCGCAGCGCCAGCTCCGGCAGGCTCTCCTGCGGGTTGATACTGACCGCCAGCGGCAGGACGTTGAGCACCGGCCCGGTCGCGGTCAGCGCGGCGGAGCCCATGCGGCGCATAAAGATAAACCCGGCGGCGTAGTCCAGCCTTCCGGTCAGACGGCCCAGCCACAGCGCCACCAGCGCAAGGGCCAAATCGGTACGCTGCGCCTGCCCTGCCGCCTGCGCAAGCTGGCTAAAGGCGCGGTCGTCGGCGGCGATTTTGAGGCGCAGGATATCGGTAGTAGCGGCGCGTCCCGGCAGCGGCGCGGAAGAGAGCGAGACCGGAGAAGGAAGCTGCCTGCGCTGCTCCGCCCAGAAGGCGCCGTCGCGCTGATACGCCTCGCTGTCGCGATAGCGCTGATACTCCTCCACCACTTCGGCAAATGGCGTAAACGGGGAGTCAGGAGTCGGTTCACCCTTTTTCCACGCGGCGTAAATCGCGGCGATCTGGCGGGTAATGGCCGGGAAGCTGAAGCCATCCACCACCAGATGGTGATAGCGCTGATACCAGTACCAGTGGCTTTCACCCACCTGAATCAGCTGGTGAAACGCCAGCGGCTGGCCGCTGTCGACGCGCAGGTTTTGATTGAGATCGGCCTCCATCAGCGCCACGGCATCTTCATGAGAGGTAACGCGAACGATGGACGGCTCCGGCAGAACGTAGGTGTCATCCACCCACTGCCACACCTCGCCGTTCTCCTCGGCAAAACGCATCCGCAGGGTATCGGCCTGCGTCATGCCCTCAGCGATGGCTTTTGCCAGCAGCGGCGCGTCGATATCGCCTTTCAGTTCGGTGTAGTGCGCCACGCTCCAGGCGTTTGGCAGGGAAGAAAGCTGTTCCGCCATCCAGATACCCGGCTGGGCGGCGACGAGAGGAAGACGGTTCATGCGCTCCCCTCCGCAAAATGGGACGGTTCAAGCGTGCGCCAGTGCCCGGCCAGCCACTGCTGGCACGACTCCTGAGACTGCGCTTCGCACACCACGCGCCACCCCGCCGGCAATTCGCACTGCTGCGGCCACAGGCTGTACTGCCCCTGGTCGTTTTGCAAAATGGCGAACTGTCCCTGCGGATTATCGAAAGGATTGCTGAATTCCATACAGACTCCGTTAGTGAATGAGCGGCTGCCAGAGGGTCATCAGCCCCTGCGTCAGCCCACCGCGCCAGCAAAGCGCATCGTGTCCGCCGTCAACCTGACGCCAGGTCACCTGCTGCGCGTGTAGTTCGGCATAAATCGCCTGATTGGCATTGAAAATCAGCGGCTCGTTGCGCCCGGCTTCGAGGACGATACGCAACCCGCTCGCGGTTAGCTCACCGGCTCTGAGCTGTTCGATAAGGCGCCCTTCCTGCTGCCCGCCGCGGTGCGGCCACCAGTACGAGCCGGACTGGCTCAGCACGCAGCCAAACCGCTGCGGCCAGCTGAGGCCAGCATAAAGCGAAGAGAGTCCGCCAAAGCTCTGGCCCGCGACCACGGTACGGTCAGCGCGGTCGCTGAAAGGCGCGAGCTGTTTTACATGAGGGAGAAGTTCTTCCTGCACCGCCAGCCAGAAATCGCGGTTACAGGGCAATTCGCGGTTGCGGTGTTCCATGTCGATCGCATCAATTAATACGTAGACCGCAGGCGGCAGTTTGTGCTCGGTGGTAAGCGACGCCAGCGCGGGCCAGACGGGCATGCTTTCGGCCCAGAACTGACCGTCGAGCAGCACCGCCAGCGGACGTTCCGGGCCGTCATCCCCGGTGGTGAAAATCCAGACGCGACGGTGGTTTTTCAGGCGCGCGCTTTCCCATTCAATGCAACTCGGCGCCTTGAAGGGCGTTTTGGGCTGATTCCAGCCGGGCTGAACGGGCGCGTCCGGCATCTCCAGCGCCGAGACGGCATGACCGCGCCCGCCGCGCCAGCTCTGCCGATTCAGCGGGTCGGAAACCGCGTGCGGCAGCAGCTTGCGCCAGCCTTCGCGCAGCGCCATGCGGTCCGGCAGCTCGCCTTCAAACACGGTATCGGCAAAATCGTTTTCATTTACAGAAGGGATAAAACAGTAGCTCCCGCGCCACTCGGGGCTGAATTCGCCCTGCCACTGCCAGACGTCGGTATCCGGGATGCGCTCGAGGGACTGCGGGCGGGCATTTTGATGGTGATCGGTCACGCCGGTAACGTAGAGCCAGACGCGTTTGACCGATGAGGTTTTCTTCGTTCCTGCCGGATCCCGCCACCAGAAGGTGACGCAACACTTCTCCTTCTGACGTTCCCATTCAGGTCCATTTTTCGACTGCCACCACGCTTCACTTCCGGTTGTTAACGTCGTCACCCTTATAACCCCATGTTTCACAGTCTTTTTTGTTTCAGAGCAAATTTTATTGATAATATTATTGATAACTATTTGCATTTGCAATAGCGTAATGCCCGCGCTGTGGGAAGCGCGCTCATTAAATAACCATAAAAGCGGGACGTACAATGAATAAGAAGATTCACTCTCTGGCCTTGCTGGTCAATTTAGGGATTTATGGTGTCGCGCTGCCCGCCGTGGCAGACGACAACACCGCCTCTGCGCAGCACGAAGACACCATGGTGATCACTGCCGCCGAGCAGAATTTACAGGCGCCGGGCGTGTCGACCATCACCGCCGACGAGATCCGCAAAAATCCGCCCGCGCGCGACGTGGCGGAAATCATCCGTACCATGCCGGGCGTTAACCTGACCGGTAACTCCACCAGCGGCCAGCGCGGAAACAACCGCCAGATTGACATTCGCGGCATGGGCCCGGAAAACACCCTTATCCTGATCGACGGCAAGCCGGTCACCAGCCGTAACTCCATCCGTCTGGGCTGGCGCGGCGAGCGCGATACGCGCGGCGATACCGGCTGGGTGCCGCCGGAGATGATCGAGCGCATTGAGGTCATTCGAGGCCCGGCCGCCGCGCGCTACGGCAACGGCGCGGCAGGCGGCGTGGTAAACATCATCACCAAAAAATTCGACGACCAGTGGCACGGTTCCTGGAACACCTACCTGAACGCGCCTGAACACAAGGACGAAGGTTCCACCAAACGCACCAACTTCAGCCTGAGCGGCCCGCTGGGCGGCGACTTCAGCTTCCGCATGTTCGGTAACCTGGATAAGACCCAGGCCGACGCGTGGGACATCAACCAGGGCCACCAGTCTGAGCGTACCGGCGCTTACGCCAACACCCTCCCTGCGGGCCGTGAAGGGGTGGAGAACAAAGACATCAACGGCGTGGTGCGCTGGGACTTCGCGCCGATGCAGTCTCTGGAGTTTGAGGCGGGCTACAGCCGCCAGAACAACCTCTATGCGGGCGATACGCAGAACACCAACAACGACAGCGCGCTGGTGAAGAAGAACTACGGCAAAGAGACGAACCGTATTTATCGCCAGAACTTCGCGGTGACCTGGAACGGCGGCTGGGACAACGGCATTACCACCAGCAGCTGGGCGCAGTACGAACACACCCGCAACTCCCGCCTGGGCGAAGGGCTAGCGGGCGGTACGGAAGGCCTGTTCAACAGCGATAAATTCACAGACACCGACCTGGCCGACGTGATGCTGCACAGCGAAATCAACCTGCCGATCGATTTCCTCGTCAACCAGAACCTGACTCTCGGCACCGAGTGGAACCAGCAGCGCATGAAGGACTCCACCTCCTTTACGCAAACCCTGCAGGGCGGCACCATTCCGGGCATGAGCAACGACCGCAGCCCGTACACCTCGGCGGAGATTTTCTCCCTGTTCGCCGAAAACAACATGGAGCTGACCGACAGCACCATGCTGACCCCTGCCCTGCGCTTCGACCATCACACCATCGTCGGCAACAACTGGAGCCCGTCGCTTAACCTGTCGCAGGGGCTGGGGGATGACTTCACGCTGAAGATGGGGATCGCGCGCGCCTATAAAGCGCCGAGCCTGTACCAGACCAACCCGAACTACCTGCTGTACAGCAAAGGCCAGGGCTGCTACGCCAGCTCGGACGGCGTGGGCTGCTACATGATGGGCAACGACGACCTGAAAGCCGAAACCAGCATCAACAAAGAGATTGGCCTGGAGTGGAAACGCGACGGCTGGCTGGCGGGTGTGACCTGGTTCCGCAACGACTACCGCGACAAGATTGAAGCGGGCTACGCGCCGATTGGCCATACCTCTTCCGGTAAAGTGCAGACGGATATCTACCAGTGGGAAAACGTTCCGAAAGCAGTCGTCGAAGGGCTGGAAGGCTCCCTGAACGTGCCGGTCAGCGACACGATCAACTGGACCAACAACATCACCTGGATGCTGCAGAGCAAGAACAAGGAGACCGGCGACCGTCTGTCGATCATTCCGGAGTACACGCTGAACTCAACCCTGAGCTGGCAGGTGCATCAGGACGTCTCGCTCCAGTCGACCTTTACCTGGTACGGCAAGCAGCAGCCGAAGAAGTACAACTACAAAGGCCAGCCGGTGACCGGGTCTGAGAAAGACGAAGTCAGCCCTTACAGCATCGTTGGCCTGAGCGCGACCTGGGATATGACCAAAAACGTTAGTCTGACCGGCGGCGTTGATAACGTCTTCGACAAACGCCAGTGGCGCGCGGGTAATGCCCAGACGACCGGAAATTCCACCACCGGTGCGTATATGTACGGTGCGGGGGCATACACATATAATGAACCTGGCCGTACCTGGTACATGAGCGTGAATACGCGATTCTGATACAGGCAGTAACTCCCCCCTCTCCCTGTGGGAGAGGGCCGGGGTGAGGGCATCAGGCCGCACTATTTGCTGATAGAGGAAAACCATGCACACCATCCACAGCACATTTTCTCTTGCCGGCCACACCGTCCACCACGTCACCTTCGATCCCACCACCTTCACCGACGCCGACCTTCTCTGGCTCCCCCACTACGCTGAGTTTGCAAACGCCGGACACAAACGCAAAGCCGAGCATCTGGCAGGCCGCATCGCCGCCGCGCATGCGCTCGGTGCGATAAATGAACGCGCGATCCCCGGCATCGGCCCCAGCGGCGAACCGCTCTGGCCGGACGGTATTTCCGGCAGCATCACCCACAGCGGCACGCAGGCCATGGCGGTTGTCGTCCGTCATCCAGATGCGCTCGTAGGTATTGATTGCGAAGCCATTCTTCCAGACCACGAAGCCCGCGAAATCCAGGACGGCATCGTTGATGCGCAGGAAGCAATGTGCCTGACGCACTCGTGCTCCCCCTTTGCGCTGGCGCTGACGCTCGCTTTTAGCGCCAAAGAGAGTTTGTTTAAAGCCCTCTTTCCGAAGGTAAAAATTTACATGGGGTTTGAGTGGGCGAGAGTCACAGAGTTAACGGAAAAAACAATCACGCTGGCGCTTTCGCGCCCGGCTGGACAATATCCTGAGGGTAAACGCTTCACCCTCGTCTGGCAGCATGATAACGGGAACGTGTGGACGCTGCTAAATGCCTGATGGCGCTGCGCTTATCAGGCCTGCGGTAAACCGGTTTTGTAGGCCGGGTAAGGCATCGCCGCCACCCGGCTTGAGGGCGACGGCGATGCCTTTATAGGTTATTCAGCTCAAATCTCAAACATCCGGGAACATCACGCTATTCCCCGGAGCTTCCCTGTGCAGATGGATAAAGTTCAGGTGCCGTTCATACTGGTCCAGAATGTCCGTGATCACCTGCTCCTTGCTGTAGTCCATCAAATCATTCCCCTGGCTCCCTTCCAGCAGGAAGGTCTCAAGCCGGTAGTAGGTCGATTTCCCGCTGCGCGCCCGGTAGGTAAACCCGGGTACCGAATACTGCTGCGGCCAGATCTGATAAACAAAGTTCTGCTCGTCGCCCATGTGCACCAGCAGATCCAGGTGCCCCAGGGTCTCGCCCTCCTCCGGCGGCAGGTTTTTCAGCTCCACGTAGGCACCACGCAGCTTCAGCTCCTGCGCGACCTCTTCCATCGCCGGGAAGCAGACCGTCTCCATCATCTGTTTGGTGTAGCGCGTGCCCGGGTAGTTCATCAGGCGCGAGAGGCGTTTCTTCCAGCTCAGCCTGTCCTGCGCGCCCATCGGCCGCGGCGCGGTGTCGCGGCTGGCGCTGACGCGGCGGTAGTCTTCCACCTTGAGCGATTTATACAGCCCGGCCATCACGAAGAAGATGACGAAGCTGAACGGCAGGCCCATGATCACCGTGGTGTTCTGCAGCGCCGAGATACCGTTGGTCATCAGCATGCCGAGCGTCAGCAGGCCGATGGCGACGGACCAGAAGATGCGCAGCCAGTTCGGCGCATCGCTGTTGATGTCTTTGAGCTTCGAGGTGAAGTTGCCCAGAACCAGCGCGCCGGAATCCGCCGAGGTAACGTAGAACAGCAGGCCGGTGATGGTCGCCACGGAGGCGCTAAAGGTAAACGCCGGGTACTGCGCCAGCAGACTGTAGAAGCCGCGCTCCGGGTGCGCCATCGCTTCCTGCGCGAAGGTTGCATTGCCGTGGATGATCTCATGCAGCGCGCTGTTGCCAAAAATCGACAGCCACAGCAGGGTAAAGGTGAACGGGATAATCAGCGTGCCCATCACGAACTGGCGGATGGTGCGCCCGCGCGAAATACGCGCCAGGAACAGGCCGACAAACGGCGACCACGCCACCCACCACGCCCAGAAGAACAGCGTCCAGTTGTTCATCCACTCCACCGGACGGTCGAAGGCGAAGCTGTTCAGCGTCATGCCCATAAAGCGGTTTACGTAGTCGCCCACGTTGAGCACCAGGGCATTGAGCAGGAACGAGGTATCGCCCATAAACAGCACGAACAGGATCAGGCCCAGCGCCAGCGCCACGTTCAGCTCGGACAGCACGCGGATGCCTTTATCCACGCCCGACGTCACCGAGATGGTGGCGATAATGACGGAGAGCGCAATCAGCGCCGCTTTGGCCGCCATCGAATCCGGAATATCAAACAGCACGCTCAGCCCGTAGTTGAGCTGCACCACGCCAATCCCGAGCGTCGTCGCAATACCGAAGATGGTGCCGATCACCGCCGCGATATCGACGCTGTGGCCAATCGGGCCGTTAATTTTTTTACCGAAAATCGGATACAGCGCGGAGCGGATGGTGAGGGGTAAATTATAACGATAGCTAAAGTATCCGAGCGCCATGCCCATCAGGGCGTACATCGACCAGCCGGTCAGGCCGTAGTGGAACAGCGTCCAGACCATCGCCTGGCGCGCCGCCTCCATCGTCTGCCCTGCCCCTTCCGGCGGCTGCATATACTGCGTGACCGGTTCCGCCACGGAGAAGAACATCAGGTCGATGCCGATGCCCGCGGCAAACAGCATCGCGGCCCAGCTCAGCAGGCTGAACTCGGGCTTGGACTGCTCAGGCCCGAGCTTCACCGAGCCGAAGCGCGAGCAGGCGATGCAGACCACGAAGACGATATAGAGCGTCGCGGCCAGCAGATAATACCAGCCGAAGGTCTTCGACACCCAGTTGAGGGTGCGCCCAATCCACTCGGCAGAAAAATCACGAAAGAAGATGGTCGTCAGGGAAAACAACAAAATCAGCCCGGCGGACGTATAAAAAACGACCGGGTTGATTTTGTCTTTTTCTCTGTCTTGTGAAAGGTCTGTCATCCAGTATCCCCACTGTTTTTGTAACTATTAAAATCCAAATCCGCAACAATTAAGACACATTTTATATTGAACGTCCAATCAAAAACCGCTTTAATGTATTACCAACGCTGATGAATGGAGTGGCAAAAATGCCCAAAGTGGGGATGCAGCCGATCCGGCGCAGGCAGCTTATCGACGCCACGCTGGAAGCAATAAATGAAGTGGGAATGCATGACGCGACGATCGCGCAGATCGCCCGTCGGGCGGGCGTTTCCACGGGGATCATCAGTCACTACTTCAAAGACAAAAACGGTCTGCTGGAAGCGACCATGCGCGACATCACCGGCCAGCTGCGCGACGCGGTTTTGAGCCGCTTACGCGCCCTGCCGGGCGGCAGCGCGGAGCAGCGCCTGCAGGCGATTGTCAGCGGCAACTTCGATGAAACCCAGGTCAGCGGCGCGGCAATGAAGGCCTGGCTGGCCTTCTGGGCGAGCAGCATGCACCAGCCGATGCTCTACCGCCTGCAGCAGGTGAGCAGCCGTCGTTTATTGTCAAACCTGGTGTACGAGTTCCGCCGTGAGCTGCCGCGCGAACAGGCAGAAGAGGCGGGCTACGGCCTGGCGGCGCTGATCGACGGGCTGTGGCTGCGCGCCGCGCTGAGCGGCAAGCCGCTGGATAAAACCCTGGCGCAGTCGCTCACCAGCCACTTCATCAGCCAGCATTTACCGACCGAATAACCGAGGAGAATTTATGTCCCGAATGGCAGAACAGCAGCTTTATATCAATGGTGGTTATACCTCCGCCACCAGCGGTCGCACCTTCGAGACCATCAACCCGGCCAACGGTGAAGTTCTGGCGAGCGTACAGGCCGCCGGACGCGAAGACGTCGATCGCGCCGTTGAAAGCGCAAAACGCGGGCAAAAAATCTGGGCGGCGATGACCGCCATGGAGCGCTCGCGCGTTCTGCGTCGCGCCGTCGATATCCTGCGCGAGCGCAACGATGAGCTGGCGAAGCTGGAAACCCTCGACACCGGTAAAGCGTATTCCGAAACCTCCACCGTCGATATCATCACCGGCGCGGACGTGCTGGAGTACTACGCGGGGCTGATCCCGGCGCTGGAAGGCAGCCAGATCCCGCTGCGTGAGACCTCGTTCGTCTACACCCGCCGCGAGCCGCTGGGCGTAGTGGCGGGCATCGGCGCGTGGAACTACCCGATCCAGATCGCCCTGTGGAAATCCGCCCCGGCGCTGGCGGCGGGCAACGCGATGATCTTCAAGCCGAGCGAAGTGACGCCGCTCACCGCCCTGAAGCTCGCAGAAATCTACACCGAAGCGGGCCTGCCGGACGGCGTGTTTAACGTCCTGCCGGGCGTGGGCGCGGAGACCGGCCAGTACCTGACCGAGCATCCGGGCATCGCGAAAGTCTCCTTCACCGGCGGCGTCGCCAGCGGCAAAAAGGTGATGGCCAACTCGGCGGCCTCGTCCCTGAAAGAGGTGACGATGGAGCTGGGCGGTAAATCCCCGCTGATCGTTTTCGACGACGCCGATCTGGATCTCGCGGCAGACATCGCCATGATGGCGAACTTCTTCAGCTCCGGCCAGGTGTGCACCAACGGCACCCGCGTGTTCGTGCCCGCGAAATTCAAGGCCGCGTTTGAGCAGAAAATCGTTGAGCGCGTGGGCCGCATCCGCGCGGGCGATCTGTTCGATGAACGCACCAACTTTGGCCCGATGGTCAGCTTCCCGCACCGCGACAGCGTGCTGCGCTACATCGCCAAAGGTAAAGAGGAAGGCGCGCGCGTGCTGTGCGGCGGCGACGTGCTGAAGGGCGAAGGCTTCGACAACGGCGCGTGGGTCGCCCCGACCGTGTTCACCGACTGCACCGACGAAATGACCATCGTGCGCGAAGAGATCTTCGGCCCGGTGATGTCCATCCTCACCTATGAATCCGATGAAGAAGCCATTCGCCGCGCCAACGACACCGACTACGGTCTGGCGGCGGGCATCGTCACTGCCGACCTGAACCGCGCGCACGGCGCCATTCATCAGCTCGAAGCGGGCATCTGCTGGATCAACACCTGGGGTGAATCCGCCGCAGAGATGCCGGTTGGCGGCTACAAACACTCCGGCATTGGCCGCGAGAACGGCGTGATGACGCTGCAGAGCTACACCCAGGTGAAGTCCATCCAGGTTGAGATGGGTAAATTCCAGTCCATATTTTAACCGGGAGGTTTATTTGCAATTTGACTACATCATTATCGGGGCCGGCTCTGCCGGCAACGTACTGGCAACGCGACTGACTGAAGATCCGAATACCACCGTCCTGCTGCTTGAGGCGGGCGGGCCGGACTACCGCTTTGACTTCCGCACCCAGATGCCCGCCGCGCTGGCGTTCCCTTTGCAGGGCAAGCGCTACAACTGGGCGTACGAAACCGAGCCAGAGCCGTACATGAACAACCGCCGCATGGAGTGCGGACGCGGCAAAGGGCTGGGCGGCTCGTCGCTGATCAACGGTATGTGCTACGTGCGCGGTAACGCCATGGATCTGGACAATTGGGCCAAAGAATCTGGCCTTGAGCACTGGAGCTACCTCAACTGCCTGCCCTACTACCGCAAGGCGGAGACGCGCGACGTGGGGCCGAACGACTACCACGGCGGCGACGGTCCGGTGAGCGTCACCACCTCGAAACCGGGCGTGAACCCGCTGTTTGAGGCGATGGTGGAAGCGGGCGTGCAGGCGGGCTACCCGCGCACCGACGATCTCAACGGCTATCAGCAGGAAGGCTTCGGCCCGATGGACCGCACGGTCACGCCGCAGGGCCGACGCGCCAGCACCGCGCGCGGCTATCTGGACCAGGCCAAAAAGCGCCCGAACCTGACCATCCGCACCCACGCCATGACCGATCATATTATTTTTGACGGCAAGCGCGCGGCGGGCGTCGAGTGGCTGGAGGGCGAAAGCACTATCCCGTCCAGAGCGACGGCAAATAAAGAGGTGCTGCTGTGCGCAGGCGCGATTGCCTCCCCGCAGATCCTCCAGCGCTCCGGCGTGGGCAGCGCGGAGCTGCTGAAGCAGTTCGATATCCCGCTGGTGCACGACCTGCCCGGCGTGGGCGAAAACCTGCAGGATCACCTGGAAATGTACCTCCAGTACGAATGCAAAGAGCCGGTCTCCCTCTACCCTGCCCTGCAGTGGTGGAACCAGCCGAAGATTGGCGCCGAGTGGCTGTTTGGCGGCACCGGCGTGGGCGCGAGCAACCACTTCGAAGCGGGCGGTTTTATCCGCAGCCGCGAAGAGTTCGAGTGGCCGAACATTCAGTACCACTTCCTGCCGGTAGCGATTAACTACAACGGCTCGAACGCGGTTAAAGAGCACGGCTTCCAGTGCCACGTTGGCTCCATGCGCTCCCCGAGCCGCGGCCACGTGCGCATCAAGTCGCGCGATCCGCACCAGCATCCGGCGATCCTGTTCAACTATATGTCTCACGAGCAGGACTGGCAGGAGTTCCGCGACGCTATCCGCATCACCCGTGAGATCATGCACCAGCCCGCGCTGGACAAATATCGCGGTCGCGAAATCAGCCCGGGCGTCGAATGCCAGACCGACGAGCAGCTCGACGAGTTCGTGCGTAACCACGCCGAAACCGCCTTCCACCCGTGCGGCACCTGCAAGATGGGCTATGACGAGATGGCGGTGGTCGACGGCGAAGGCCGCGTTCACGGGCTGGAAGGGCTGCGCGTGGTGGATGCGTCGATTATGCCGCAGATTATTACCGGCAACCTGAACGCCACCACCATCATGATTGGAGAAAAAATTGCCGACGCGATCCGCGGGCGCGAGCCGCTGGCGAAGAGCACGGCGGCGTATTATGTGGCGAACGGGGCGCCGGTTCGTCAGGCGCGACAGAAAGTTTAATATCCTGCCCTCTCTGTAAAAGGGGAGGGTTTTCAATACTTCCCTTCATTACGATAATATTTTTCGTTAGCTATAAGAAATAAATATTACTCTGCTATTATTTTGATTATTTAAAAGTGTATTGACACTGTTCCTGCAACTCATCTATGTTTAATCGAATGTGGTTCCATTCGAAATATACAATATATTCAAATCCAAAATTAAAGATATTGTCATTATTCTTTAATTCTTCCCTGCCTTTATTTTTGCATCACTCAACGGCGAGATAAGATCATGAATAATAGTGCAAACAAAGTTGTTGTTATCACCGGTGCCAGTAGCGGTATTGGTGAGGCCATTGCCCTTCATCTGGCAAATAAACCGTTTTCACTGGTGCTGGTTGCCCGTCGTCTGGAGAGAATTAACGCCCTGGTGGATCGCATTATTCAGCAGGGCGGCCAGGCGATTGCCGTAAAGGCGGACGTGACCCGACAGGAGGAGGTTCAGCGCGCGATTGACGCTGCCGTTGCCGCATACCAGCGCGTCGACGTGCTGATCAACAACGCGGGCTTTATGGCGATTGCTCCCCTCAGCGAGCTGAAAACCGACGAGTGGGACCGGATGATCGATACCAATATCAAAGGCGTGCTGTACGGGATCGCAGCGGCATTCCCGGTATTCCAGCGCCAGAGGAGCGGACACTTTATTAACGTGGCCTCCGTGGCGGGTATCAAGGTCCTTGCCCCCGGCGGCGTGGTGTACAGCGCCACGAAATTCGCCGTCCGCGCCCTGAGTGAAGGGTTACGTCAGGAAGCGGGGAAAACCGTTCGGACGACCCTTATTTCACCCGGCGCCGTTGAAAGCGAGCTGCAGTTTGGCAGCTCTGATGCCCCGAGCAAACAGTTCCTGCATGAATTTTATAAGCAGGCTATTCCGGCAGAGTCGATTGCCAGAGCCGTATTATTTGCTATCGAACAGCCTGGAGACGTTGATGTAAATGAAATAATTGTCCGTCCTACTCAGGAAGAATTTTAGCATGAGTTAAATAACGCTGATTGAGGTGTCATTATGATTAAATCATTAACGTCCATATCAGATTTAAATATGCGTTCGGGTGCCGACATTCTCCTTGAAGTGCTGGAGAGTGAAGGTGTGGAATATATTTTTGGCAACCCCGGCACCACCGAACTTCCGCTCATTGATGCCCTTCTTCGCCATGAAAATATTCACTATATTCTGGCACTCCAGGAGAGCAGCGTGGTCGCCATTGCCGACGGCTACGCGAAAGCCTCCGGCAAGACCGGTTTTATCAATTTGCATACCGCCAGCGGTCTTGGGCACGGCATGGGGAATCTCATTAATTCGCGGATCATGAAAACGCCGCTGGTTGTCACCGTCGGGCAGCAGGACACGCGGCACTACGTGCGCGACCCGCTCCTGTACGATGACATTGTCTCCATTGGATCGCCGGTGGTGAAATGGGCGCAGGAGGTCACCAGCGCCGACCAGCTTCCGGTGCTGGTGCGTCGGGCGTTTCATGCCGCCAGCTATCCTCCGGCCGGTCCGGTGCTGCTATCCCTGCCAATGAACGTGATGGAAGAGCTGAGCGACGCCGGGATACAAACGGCCTCTAAAGTGAACTACCACACCGTGGCGGGCTCGCTGGACGAACTGGCGCAGGCGCTAAGCGAAGTCACCCCCGGCAGGATCATGATTGTGGCGGGGGATGAAGTTCACTCCAGCGGCTCGACGCAGGAGATTGTCCAGCTTGCTGAAGCGCTCGGCGCTCACGTCTACGGCTCCTCCTGGCCGTTGAATTTGCCCTTCCCCACGCAGCACGCGCTCTGGCGAGGCAATATGCCCACCACCGCAAATGAAATCGCCAGCGTCGTTAATGCCTACGATGCGGTGTTTATCATCGGCGGCAGAAGCCTGATTACCATTTTGTATAGCGAGGGCGAGGCGATTCCGGAAACCTGCGCGGTGTATCAGCTCTCGGCGGATATGAACGAACTTGGCCGCACCTACGCCACCCGCCTCTCGGTGATGGGGGATATAAAGCTCTCCCTGAAGGAACTGCTGCCGAAGCTTGAGCAGCGCCGGGTGGCAAGCAAATTGACGCATCAGCGGCTGCTCAAAGCGGCACGCGCTGAACGTGAAAAAGAGTGGCAACTGCAGGAAGAACGTCTGGCAGCCGAGCGGCTGCGGCCGGCGATTTCGCCGATGGTCGCGGCCTACGAGGTGATAAAGTCTGTTCCACCGGGCATAACGATTGTCGACGAAGCGATTGCAACGGCCAGACACGTTCGCCGGTTTATCTCCGACCAGCAGCACCCGCGCTACTACTTTATGCGCGGCGGTGGTCTGGGCTGGGGAATGCCTGCAGCAGTAGGTCACTCGCTGGGGCTGGGGCGCGAGCCGGTTGTGTGTCTGGTTGGCGACGGCGCCTCCCTGTACTCGCCGCAGGCGCTCTGGACGGCGGCGCACGAAAATCTGCCCGTCACCTTTATCGTGATGAATAACCTGGAGTACAACATCCTGAAAAACTTCATGAAAGGACAGCCGGGCTACAGTTCGACAAAGCTGGGTCGTTTTATCGGGATGGATCTGATTAACCCGCGAATTGATTTCCAGTCGCTGGGCACCACGATGGGTATCCGCTGCTGCCGGGTGACCCAGACCGCGGATATCGCCACGGCGGTGACGCAGGGGCTACAGTCAGGAAAAACCAATTTGATTGAAATTGCCATTTCCGCAGATTGATCGACCGTTTCAGATGTACCCTACATAAAACACTTATAACCGAAACGCCTCAAGCCGCTTAATCTGCCGCCCTTCTCCGTCAAAATTCTCCGCCGCCAGCCAGGCGCGCAGCTCGGCGTCTCTTTGCGGCCACTCGGCGTCAATAATAGAAAGCATATCGCTGTCGCGGTTGCGCCCTTTGCGCACCAGCTTCTGGCGCAGGCGTCCTTCCCAGACAAACCCCAGCCGCTCCGCCGCATTGCGTGACGCAACGTTCATGGAATCGCACTTCCACTCGACGCGCCGGTAGCCGTGCTCAAACGCATTTTTCAGCAGCAGCCACACCGTTTCGGTGCCCATCCGGGTTCCTTTCATCCTGCGCGACCAGGTCACGTGACCAATTTCCACCGACCCCAGCAGCCGCTCGTTGGCCATATAGCTCACCAGCCCCACCGCGCGTTCGGTGCGTAAATCAATGACGGCAAACGGCACCAGCTCATCGTCCATCACCTTAGCCACGATCCAGTGGGCGGTGGCTTCCACGCTCGCTGGCTGCGTGCTGGCAAGCCACGTCCAGTCGCTGTCGTCGCCCAGCGCGTAGGCCTCATAGAGATCGGCCGCGTGACGATCGGCATCCAGCGGCTCCAGGCGGCAATACTGGCCGAACAGCGGCGTGCGGGTTAATACGCGCGCGCCTCTCCAGTCGGGAACGATATCGTTAACGGTTTGACCATGTTGATTGATTTCGGGCACGGTGGTGACTCCCTGAAAGGTAAGGAGTTTGTTATAGCAGGTTAAAAAGCGGGCGAAAAGCAGCGTATTTTAATAGCCCGAGCGCATGCGATATTCCCGCAAGATATAAGCAAAGCTGAATTTCGACTTTGCGGAATTTAAGAGTCGCCCTAACGTAGCGGAGCATAAAACAATCACAATATATTCTTCTCAGGGATCGCTATGACGAAAAAACTGTTGCCGTTACTGGTGCTGGCTGCGCTCTCAGGCGCTGTCCACGCCGCTACTCCGCCCAACACGCTGGTTGTTGCCCAGGGGCTGGATGACATCGTGAGCCTCGACCCGGCCGAAGCCAACGAGCTTTCCAGCATCCAGACCGTGCCGAGCCTGTATCAGCGTCTGGTCCAGCCGGACCGCGATAACCCGGAAAAAATCACCCCGATTCTGGCAGAAAGCTGGGAAGCGGACGCGGCAGCAAAAACCCTGACGATTAAGCTTAAGCCCGATGCCAGATTCGCCTCCGGTAACCCTCTGCGCCCGGAAGACGTGATTTTCTCTTACACCCGCGCCGTGACGCTGAACAAATCCCCGGCCTTTATCCTCAACGTGCTGGGCTGGGACGCGAGCAACATCGCCAGCCAGCTGAAAAAGGTGGACGACCATACCCTCCAGCTTCACTGGACGGCGGACGTTAGCCCGTCGGTGGCGCTGAATATTCTCTCCACGCCGATTGCCTCCATAGTGGATGAAAAGCAGGTCGCGGCAAACGTGAAGGATAATGACTTCGGCAACGCCTGGCTGAAAATGCACTCGGCGGGCAGCGGTGCGTTCAAAATGCGCGTCTATCAGCCGCATCAGGCTATCGTGCTGGAAGCTAACGAATCAGCGCCCGGCGGCGCGCCGAAGCTCAAAAGCATCATCATTAAAAACGTCCCCGATCCGGCTTCACGCCGCCTGCTGATCCAGCAGGGTGATGCGGACGTGGCGCGCGATCTGGGCGCAGACCAGATTAGCGCGCTCGACGGCAAGCCGGGCGTGAAGGTGCTGAGCATTCCGTCCGCCGAGCAAAATTACCTGGTGTTTAACACTGGCAACAGCGCCAACCCGCTGCTGAACAACCCGGCGTTCTGGGAAGCCTCGCGCTGGCTGGTCGATTATGAAGGCATCACCAAAAATCTGCTGAAAGGCCAGTACTTTGTTCATCAGAGCTTCCTGCCGGTCGGCCTGCCGGGCGCGCTGGAAGACAACCCGTTTAAATTTGACCCGGCAAAAGCGAAAGCCATTCTCGCCAAAGCGGGCATTAAAGACGCGCACTTCACGCTGGACGTGGAGAACAAGCCGCCGTTTATCACCATCGCCCAGTCGATGCAGGCGAGCTTTGCTCAGGGGGGGGTGAAGGTCGATCTGCTGCCTGCCGCCGGGAGCCAGGTCTATGCCCGCGTGCGCGCAAAGCAGCATCAGGCGGCGATTCGTCTGTGGATCCCGGACTACTTCGACGCGCACTCTAACGCCAGCGCCTTCGCGTGGAACGACGGTAAATCCAGCACCGTGGCCGGGCTGAACGGCTGGAAAATCCCGGAGCTGAACAAAGCCACGCTGGCGGCGGTAGCCGAGCCGGATCCGGCGAAGCGTCTTGATCTCTACAAGAAGATGCAGGAGCAGCTGCAGCAGAATTCGCCGTACGTGTTCGTCGATCAGGGTAAAACCCAGATCGTGGTGCGCGATAACGTGAAGGGGTATCAGCAGGGGCTGAACGCGGATATGGTCTGGTACGATCGCGTCACGAAGTAGCCCTTCTGCTTCTCCCTCTCCCGTGGGAGAGGGGGTCGTCCGTGCATATTTTCAGGATAACGATTTTCCCATGCCACATCTTTCCACCCGCGTGCTCCAGGGTCTGCTGACCCTGCTGCTCACGCTCCTCGGGCTGCTGCTCGTCACGTTTGCGCTCTCGGCATTCTCACCGGTCGATCGCGTGCTGCAGATCGTGGGCGATCACGCCAGCCAGTCAACCTACGATCAGGTTCGCCACCAGCTTGGGCTGGATCGTCCCCTGCCCGTGCAGTTCTGGCACTACCTGCAAAACCTTGCCCACGGTGATTTAGGCACCGCCAGCGCCACCGGGCAGCCGGTGCTGCAGGATCTGCTGCACGCGTTCCCCGCCACGCTGGAGCTGGCGACTTTGGCGTTAATCATCGGCGCCGTGCTCGGCGTGATTGCCGGGGTGCTGTGCGCCCGCTACGCCGGTTCGCCGCTCGATTTAGCCATCAGAACGCTCACCCTGCTCGGCAACTCGGTACCGATTTTCTGGCTCGGCCTGCTGATGCTGGCCCTGTTCTACGCGAAGCTGCAGTGGAGCGCGGGTCCCGGCAGGCTGGACGATATCTGGCAGTTCACCGTCGAGCCGCACACCGGCTTTGCGCTGGTGGATACCTGGCTTTCCGGCGATCGCGAGGCGTTCCGCAACGCCCTCAGCCACCTGGTGCTGCCGGTGCTGCTGCTGGCCTATTACTCGCTGGCGAGCATCACGCGCCTGACGCGATCCGCCTGCCTGAGCGAAATGAACAAAGAGTACATCCTGCTTGCCCGCGCCAAGGGCGCCGGGGAGATGGCCATCCTGCTGCGCCACGTGCTGCCGAACATTCGCGGCACCCTGCTGACGGTGATCGCCCTCGCCTATACCAGCATGCTGGAAGGCGCGGTACTGACCGAAACCGTCTTCTCCTGGCCGGGGATCGGGCGCTACCTCACCACCGCCCTGTTCGCCGGAGATACCACCGCCGTCATGGGCGGCACGCTGCTGATTGGCGTCTGCTTTGTGCTGATCAATAACCTTACCGACCTGCTCGTGCGGGCGACCGATCCCAGGGTGCGCTGATGCCGTTTTATCTTTTCTTACGCCGCCTGCGCCGCTCCCCTGCCGCGTTTTGCGGGCTGGCTGCTATCGCGCTGCTGGTGGCTATCGCCCTGTTCGCGCCGTGGCTCGCGCCGCTTGACCCGAACTGGCAGGACGCCGCCGCGCGCCTGCAGGCACCGAACAGCCAGCACTGGCTGGGCACCGACAGCTACGGGCGCGACCTGCTTTCGCGCCTGATTTACGGCACGCGACCGGCGCTCGGACTGGTGGCATTAGTCACCGTTATCACCCTGCCCGCCGGGCTGCTGGTGGGGATTTTGTCCGGCTACTACGGCGGCTGGATGGAGCGCATCCTGATGCGCTTTACCGACGTGGTGATGTCGATGCCGCGCCTGATCCTCGCCTTCGCGTTTGTGGCGATGCTTGGCCCGGGGCTGGTCAACGGCGCGCTGGCGCTGGCCTTAACCACCTGGCCCGCCTACGCGCGTCAGGCGCGGAGTGAAATTCAGCGCCTGCGCCACAGCGACTACCTCGCCGCCGCCGGGATGATGGGCATTCGCGGCCCGCGCCTGCTGGTCGGCCATATTCTGCCCCTGTGTCTGCCGTCCGCAATTGTGCGGCTGGCGCTGGATCTTGCAGGCATTATTCTGGCGGCCGCCGGGCTGGGCTTCCTCGGCCTTGGCGCACGCCCGCCAATGGCCGAATGGGGCGCGATGATTGCCGACGGCATGCAGGTGATTTTCGACCAGTGGTGGATTGCCGCCATTCCGGGCGGAGCGATCCTGTTTGCCAGCCTGGCCTTTAACCTGCTGGGCGATGGCCTGCGCGACGTACTGGAGCCACAGCATGACTGAACAACGCGTCATCGTCGATGCGCTGAATATCGACTACCCCGCCGCGCGCGTGGTCAACAACCTGAGCTTCACGCTGGGCAACGAGCGGCTGGCGCTGGTGGGGGAATCCGGCTCGGGCAAGTCAATGTCCGCCCGCGCCCTGATGGGGCTGGTGCGTAAGCCCGGCATCGTGAGCGCGAACCGGCTTAACGTGCTCGGCAACGACCTGCTGACCCTGAACACCCGCCGCTGGCAGGCGCTGCGCGGCAACGGGATTGCGATGGTCCTGCAGGACCCGCGCTACGCGCTGAATCCGGCGAAAAACGTCGCCGCTCAGCTTGATGAAGCGCTGACCCTGCACCAGCGTCTGCCCCGCCCCGAGCGCCTGGCGCGCATTCACGACATCATCCGCGCCGTCGGGCTCAACGAACACGCCCTCACGCGCTACCCCGGCGAACTCTCCGGGGGCATGGGCCAGCGGGTGATGATCGCCATTGCGCTGATCAACAACCCGCAGGTGCTGATTGCCGACGAACCCACCTCCGCGCTGGACGCCCGCCTGCGCAATCAGATCCTCGAGCTGTTGGTGCAGCAGAGCGAAGAGCGCCAGATGGCGATGCTGCTCATCAGCCACGATCTGCCGCTGGTGGCGGAACACTGCAACCGCGTGCTGGTGATGTACCAGGGCGAGAAGGTCGATGAGATGGCGGCAAGCCGGCTCCCGCAGGCGACGCATCCGTACACCCGCACCCTGTGGACCTGCCGACCCAATGCGCAAACGTTCGGCCAGATGCTGCCGACGCTGGACCGCACGCAGCCGTGGAAGGAGGCCGATAATGGCGCTCGTTGAAGTTAAGGATCTCCAGGTGAGATTCGGGGAGAAAACGGCGGTGTCCGCCGCCAGCTTTGCCATTGAAAAAGGGGAAACCTTCAGCCTGATAGGTGAATCCGGCTGCGGGAAATCAACTATTCTACGCGTGCTGGCGGGGCTGCAGCGCGAGTGGAACGGCCGCATTTCGATCCTGGGAGACGCGCTACGGCCAGGACGGCGTTTTGAAGGCGAGCTTCGCCGCAACGTGCAGATGGTGTTTCAGGATCCGTGGGCCTCGCTGCATCCGAACCACACCGTTGCGCGCACCCTGTCGGAGCCGTTAAACATCCACGGCGAAACGCGGATTGCCGAAAAGGTGGCGGATGCGCTGCAGCAGGTGGGGCTTTCCGCCGACGCGGGCAGGCGTTATCCGCATCAGCTTTCCGGCGGGCAGCGCCAGCGCGTTGCCATTGCCCGCGCGCTGCTGCTGCGCCCGCAGCTACTCCTGCTGGACGAGCCGACCTCGGCGCTGGATATGTCGGTGCAGGCGGAAATCCTGAACCTGCTCAACCGCCTGAAAGCCGAGCACGGCATGACCTATCTGCTGGTGAGCCACGACGCGGACGTGGTTGCGCATATGTCCGACCGGGCGGCGTTTATGGCGCACGGTGAGATCCAGAGGGTGTTTGACCGTGAGGCGATGTTGAGGGGCGAGCACAGGATGGGGTAAACCGTGCGGCGGCGAGCGCCGCGCGGGTTTCGCAGGCCGGGTAAGGCGTCGCCGCCACCCGGCAAAAAATCACTTCAGCAGCTTCACCGTGGCATCGATGTCGATCTCATCTTCGGTGAAGATCAGCGTCGTGTTCTGGAAGGTGGTGATCGCCAGCTTCTTCACCGAACGCGTTTCGCCCGGCTTTTTATCGGACTTCGGCTTGATGCTGTTCATCAGCAGCCCGACCGACAGCACCGCGTTCTCTTTGTCGATTTTGGCATCAACCGGCTCTTCTTCGCTGAACACCACGAAGGATTTGATCGAGGTGAGCTTCACGCGCTCGCCCGCAATATAGAGGTGCTTACTTTCGGGGATCACCTTCACCGCGTAGGCGGAAAGGCCTTTGTTATTGGTGGTTGGCTCGAAGGTCACCGCGGCATCTTTTTTAATCAGATCGGGGTTCGCGACCTTAATCACATGAAAATAGCGGTTGTCGCCGTTTTCATCTTTGATAAATCCAAAGCCTTTATCTTTAAACCACGTTGTGATTGTACCGTTCATCGCTGTTACCGCCTGTCAGATCGTAATGACTAAAGTTTTGCAGCGCGCAGTGTAATGCACAATGAAGGAGGAGACAAAAAAAAGCCCCTGCATGGGTGCAGGGGAAAACTCATGTCAGAGCTTATTAGAATTTAATTAAACACCATTCCACCATCGATTAAGAGCGACTGGCCGGTCATGTAGTCGGAATCCGGGCCTGCCAGGTATGAGACGCAGGCGGCGACATCTTCCGGCTCGGACAGACGGCCAAGCGTAATGCGTTTGGCAAAGGTTTCGGTCCCGTAGCCGAGCGGTTTACCCGCCGCCTCGGACACCTGACGGTCGATCTCCGCCCACATCGGCGTTTTGACGATGCCCGGGCAGTAGGCGTTAACGGTGATCCCCAGCGGCGCGAGATCCCGTGCCGCGGTCTGGGTTAAGCCGCGCACTGCGAACTTGCTGGAACTGTAGACCGCCAGTTCCGGGTTGCCGGTGTGGCCCGCCTGGGAGCAGGCGTTGATGATCTTGCCGCCGTGCCCCTCTTTGCGAAACGCGTCAATCGCGGCCTGGATCCCCCAGATCACCCCTTTCACGTTGATGTTGTAGACCTTGTCAACAATCTCCGGGGTGATGGATTCGATTGGGGTGGACGGCGCAACCCCGGCGTTGTTAACGATCACGTCGAAGCCGCCCAGCGCGGTGCGGGCTTTCTCCACCGCCGCAAACACCTGCTCGCGGTCAGAGACATCGACCTTCACGGCAACGGCGTTGCCGCCGTTACGGATGATTTCATCGGCGACGGCTCTTGCCGTCTCAACGTTATAGTCGGCGATGGCGACGGCAAAGCCGTCTTTCACCAGGCGAAGCGCGATCGCTTTACCAATCCCCTGGCCTGAGCCTGTTACGAGAGCAACTTTTTGCATTTCTCTGTCCTTATATTGAGTCACAAAATCTGGCTGAGATGGAGCTGACCCATCAGCAGCGGGTTATCGCTGTAGTCGACGGGAATGGCCACCACGGCCGGGCCATCCACATCCATCGCCGCACGCAGCGTCGGCTCAAGCGCCTCGGCGCTCTCCACGGCAAAGCCTTTCGCACCGAAGGCGTCGGCATACGCTTTGAAATCGACCGGGCCGAACTCGACGCCGGAAAGGCGCTGGTATTTTTTCTCTTCCTGAATCGCCACCATGTTGTAGGCGTTATCCACCCAGATGATGTGCAGCACGTTGGCGTTGAGGCGCACCGCGGTTTCCAGCTCCATGCTCGACTGCAGGAAGCCGCCGTCGCCGGAGACCGAAACCACCTTGCGGCCCGGGTTCACCAGCCACGCGCCAATCGCCCACGGCAGCGCGACGCCCATGGTCTGCTGACCGTTGGAGATCATCACCTGACGCGCCCGGAAGCTGTAGAGGTAGCGGGCGATCCAGATGTGGAAGCTGCCCATGTCCACGGTGAGCGTCACGTCGTTATTCACAATGTCCTGCATGGCGCGCACGATGCGCAGCGGGTGCAGGGCAAACTGGTTGAGCGAGGCGCCGCGGCGGTCGAGCAGATCGCGCTGATGCTGGCGATCGACCAGAATTTCGGAGGCCCGCTGGCTCAGCTCGAGCTTACGGTCGATCCGGTTAGCGAGCAGGTTCAGCGTTTCGGCGATATCCCCCACCAGCTCCAGATCCGGCACGTAATTGCGTTCTTCATAGGCGGGCAGCACGTCAATGTGCACCAGCGTCGCGTCGCCGCTGTTCCACATGGACGGCTCGTACTCCACCGGGCTGTAGCCGATGCAGATAATCAGGTCCGCCAGATGCAGCAGCCGGTCGCCCGCCTGGTTATTGAACAGGCCGACGCGGCCGGCAAAGCGGGTGAAGTGCTCCTGGTTTACCGCCCCGGCGGCCTGATAGGTGCTGGTGACAGGAATGCGGCTTTTCTCCAGCAGCTTGCGCAGCGCGGCGCTGTTCGCGGGCTGGCTGGCCATCAGGCCGAGTAAGATAACCGGATTTTTGGCGTTTTCGATAAGCTTCGCCACGTCGTTAATCGCTGACTCCGGTGCCGGGCCCATCAGCGCCGGGCCGCTGGCGGGTAAAATCGCGCCCGTCGCGGGCTGGTCGACAATATCCTGCGGCAGGCTGACGAATGCCCCCCCCGGCCTGCCGTGCTCGGCGGCGCGAAACGCGTTCGATACCACCTCGGCAATCGCGTCCGGTGAACTGACCTCCACGGCGTATTTGGTGACCGGGCTGAACATGGCGACGGTGTCCATACTCTGGTGCACCAGCTTGGCTTTATCCGCCCGCTTCACCGCCCCGCCCAGCGCGACCACCGGGTCGCCCTCGCTGTTGGCGGTGGCGATGCCGGTGATCAGGTTAGAACAGCCCGGCCCGGAGGTGACCAGCGCCACCCCGGCCCTGCCGGTCAGCCGCCCGACCGCCGCCGCCATAAACGCCGCGTTGGCCTCGTGGCGTACCGGAATGATCTCGATAGAGGAGTCCAGCAGGGAGTCAAAGACCTTGTCGATTTTCGCCCCCGGGATCCCGAACACCTGCTTCACGCCCTGCGCTTCCAGCTGGCCGACAACCATATCGGCGCCGTGCGCCCACTGACGTGACTGTTTCTCACTGTTCACGGTAGTTCTCCTGTTAGTTTTCGACGGAACGGATCGCTGCATCAAGATTGCTGGGGTGAAGGTTGGCCTGTAGGAACGCGCTGTCGGCGGGCAGGTCAATCATCAGCTTGTGAATTTCACCGAAGGTGAGCACGCCGCTCTCCAGCTGATAGTCGAGCAGATGGCCCCCGCCCTGACGGTCGTCGGTGATGAAATGCTCGTGATAGCCGGCCACGTTGATGCCCTGCATGTGCTGCGGCGTGCGGAACCCGACCAGCACCCCTTCGCGCTGGTTAAAGCGGAACACCGGCTGGTCGTCCAGCACGTCGGTCATCGCGCGGTACGGCGGCTTCTGGCGCGGTACGGTGCGGGTGTGGGCGTGGCGGAAATTGCCGTCAATGCGCAGCGCGCAGAACAGGTTGTCGGAGGGGACCTGCTGGTCGATCGCGTCATGGATCTGCTGACGGCTGACCGGCGCATTGAAAGTGATACGATACTGCGGCTGGAACCAGGTCATCACCGCGAACGGCGTTTTCTGCTCCGGCTTCGCGGCACGCGCACTGCCGTCGGCGCGCAGCTGGTACACCTGGCTGCTGAAGGCAATCATTTCGCCGTCCAGCTCGTTGAAGGTGCCCAGGCCAAAATCACCGTGTGCCAGCAGATCGGCGATGGTGGTCTCCCCTTCGTACACGCCGCTTAGCAGGGCGCTCATTAGCGATGTCTGGTAGATCACACTGTCAGGATGCCGGGCGGAGAACCCCCGCAGGGTCTCACACAGGCTGGCCTCACAGTCGCAGGCAGATGAATGCATCATCGTGCTCGTCCTCTTCAACTTTATTTAGAAAGGTTAAATAAATGTTGACCCGATTCAGCAGAGAGTTCCAATATAGAAACCATGCTGGTTTGAGACGTTTTAGATATGGAACTTCGTTATCTGCGGTATTTTGTCGCGGTTGCACGCGAGCGACACTTCACCAGGGCGGCCGAAGCGCTGGGTATTTCACAGCCTCCTCTGAGTCAGCAGATCAAACGGCTCGAAGAGGAAGTGGGCACGCCGCTGTTCAGACGCCTGACGCGGGGCGTGGAGCTGACCGAAGCGGGAGAAGCCTTCTACGAGGACGCCTGCAAGATCCTGGCGCTGAGCGATGCCGCGCTGGAAAAGGCCCGCGGCATCGCGCGCGGGCTGAACGGGAACCTGTCGATTGGCATCACCAGCTCCGACGCTTTTCATCCCAAAATTTTCGCGCTGATCCGCCAGTTTCAGGTGCAGAACATGGCGGTGCAGGTTCACCAGGTGGAAGCCAATATGTCGTCGCTGACGACAATGCTGGCGGAGGGTGAACTGGATATCGCCTTCGTGCGCCTGCCGTGCGAGAGCAGCAAGGCGTTCGAGTTAAAAATCCTCGACCGGGAGCCGATGGTGGTGGCGCTGCATCGCGATCATCCGCTGGCGGCGTGCGATTCGCTGGCGTTAGAGCAGCTTCGGGATACGCCGGTGGTGCTGTTCCCGCAGGAGGTCGCGCCGGGGCTGTACGAACGGGTTCACGGCTGCTGCGAGCGGGCCGGGATCGACGTGCAGCACGCGCTGCAGTCGTCGCAGCTTTCCTCCTCTCTGAGCATGGTCTCCGCGGGCGGCGGGTTCGCGCTGGTGCCCAAATCCATGGCGGCCATTTCACCGCCGAATGTGACCTATCACTCGCTGAGCTCGCCGGAGCTTTATACCGATATCGCGCTCTGCTGGCGACGCTTTGAACGCTCGCGGACGGTGAAGCGGTTTTTGACGATGATGAGCGAGGAATCATAGCGGCTTATAGGGGTTTTGAGGGTTTGTTGGCCGGGTAAGGCGCAGCCGCCACCCGGCAAGTCATCCTTCGTCCTCAAATCCAGACATCGTTCTCTGCGGTGCGATCCCCGCCTTCGTGTCCCGTATTCAGAACCCCGCAAGGTTCTATCATCATCATTTTTACCGTCGTTTCAGCAGACGTCTTATGTTCAACGCCTTTCGGCACAACGTACAATTCCCCCGGATTAACGAGCACGTGCCCGTCACGAAAATCAATACGTATCACACCCTCAACCACGATAAATGCTTCGTCGGTTTCAGGATGCGCGTGCCATATAAAATCTCCCTCTATTTTCACAATCTTAAACTGGTAGTCATTCATCTGAGCGATGACCTTCGGCTGCCAGTGCGCGTCGAAGAGGGAAAATTTATTTTCCAGATTAATGGGTTGATACATGGTGACACTCCCTATGGTTGAGAAGTGTCCAGGATAGAGTAAGGCCGTTGCGCCGGTCTTGAACGATTGTGCAGCTCAGGTGCGGCTGTTTTGGATGATTTTCTGCCAGCGTCCCGGTGAGATCCCCAGCGTTTTGATAAACTGGCGAGTCATATGACTTTGGTCAGAAAACCCGGCCTCAACGGCCGCTTCAGCAAGAGACAGGCCTTTTTCAATCAAACGTCGGCAATATTCAAGACGCAGCATCGTCACATAGCGATACGGGCTTGTTCCGTAAAGTGCACGAAAATCCCGACTCAGGCTCCAGCGATCCCTGCCGCTGACCTCGGATAGCGTGTCGAGCGTAATGTCCTGGCTGAATTCTGTTTGAATATACTCGCGTGCACGCTCTGCGCGACGATAATCGAATGCGCATCGACGAAAGCGTTGTCCTCCCACCATGGCCAGCGTGTTGGCCAGATCGTAAAGCGCATCCTCTTCTTCCAGCGTATCGACAGGTTCTTCTGGTGCTTTTAGCAAGGATTCGGTCGCCGCAAAAAGCCGGGGATCGGATGAGATCCCGCCGGGAATAAACGGCAGCGGTTTTCCGCCCAGGATTTTCTGAACTAACGCCGGATCGATATACAGCATCCGATACTGAAATCCTTCAGTCGTCCCCGCCTCTCCGTCATGCACTTCGTCCGGGTGCAGAACCATCGTCCCGCCCGGAAGGCTGTGTTGTTGACTGCCCCGATAGTGAAAGCTCTGCACCCCGGACAAGGTTCTGCCTATCGCGTAGGTGTCATGCCGATGTGGCTCATAGCCATGTCCGCTGAAATACGCCTCTATGCGCTCTATTTTCCCTGGCGTTTGCGCAAATTTGACCCAGTCTTTGCTCTCGCTGGCGCTCGGCATATGTGCAACCTGATAAAGTAGAAGGGGAAGTAACACCATAAACGCATGGAGTGGCATTTGGAAAGATATTGATGACAGGGCTTTCTGGAAGACTCCTCGCAAACCTGCAAGTAACCTTATGTAATCCAGGAGGATCCCTTTTCATCCCTTCTTCGCGGTCGTAAAGTGCCTGCGTTGCGGCACATCCGTAACCGGGCGTAGGAACCCGTTTAACATGACTCGGCAATTATTTTTGTCGCGACAGCGTTCATCCCGTTAAAATACGGTCGCGCTGGCGGAGCAACCGAAAGGTTGGCCGCTTTGTCATGTGCGGTATTCCTACCTCCGTCAGCGCTACCACCCATGAGCGTAGGAACTTATGTGGTGGTCTGGAGTAAGTTTAAAAAGGAAAATCACATGACAACTATCCCTTCCCTGTCTTACGCGCTTTCTGAGGAAAGTGCTGTTCATCACCTTCTTCACCTGCAACTTCCCGATTCTGCTGATCTCTTTGAGTTGGCTGACGCCTGCACTGCGTATGTTAGCGTGCTGGTGGACACTGACGATACGGTGACGTTTGCCACACTCTGCAAGCGATTGCTGGCTGCGCTTAAGCGGCTGCGTGAGTGCTGTGACTCGGAGCTTCCGTCGTATCTGGTTGAACAGTTGATCGCAGGGGAAAAGATTACCTCCTGTGTGCCGGACTGCTGGCAGGAAACGGCGTTGCAGGTGGATTATGCTGTGGCGTTAACGCTGGCGGTGATGGGCGGAACGTTGCCTGCGAGCGTGGCGAAAGAACTCACCGGGCTGCTGCATGATATGGTCTGGCTGCTGGCTGAATTTGTGAAGGAGCCTTATATAACGGCGCACTGAGGCGGGTGACTGAAGGCCGGAAATATGCGAGGTAATAAGCAGGATTTCGGCCTTACTCAAAGTACAAAGTTGTTTGTTGAATGTCCGTTAAGAGCAAAAAGCGGACATCTTAAGTCGGTTGTTTTTATTTATACTATTACCTCTATGTAGCCATGTTATATGGCTACATTTATACAGCAGTAAGGATTAGTCTTTTCCTGGACCATAATTGAATTTTGTACCTTTACCAATGGCGTAAAACTGTCCGCCAGCTACGTAATGGACAGTACGTAATTCATCAGGCGCATCATCAAAAATCCAGTGCCCATTTCTGAAAACGCGGTCATCACTCCATGCTCCGACAATTTCCCCCATGAACAAGTTGTGCTGTTTTTCATTTTCTACATTGGGTATGACCTTACAGACTAGCCAGCCAGCGCAACCTTCAACTAAAGGAAGGTCAAACTCTTTCTGATAAAACAGTGGAATTTTACTGTTTTTATCGGGTGTGTCAGAATAACTGTGGCCTCCAGCATATAAAACCATTTCCATCTGTTTTACTACTGGGATCTGGACAACGTAATATCCACTTTTTTCTACAAGTCCGCGAGTAAATGCCTGTGGACCTATAAAAGCCATTACTTTATTATTTCCTACTAACCCCACCCAGGCCGCTGCCATGACATTTTCAATGCCATCATTTTTAGCTGATATCATCGTCGTTGGCCCGACCTGCAATAAACGATAGGCTTTGTTTAACTCTACTGGTTGAATTGACATAATTTTCTCTTTTGAGTTCTGATAAAAATTAAGACAGGTTACTTATTTGATTGTTCGATTATATGAGTGGAATAGTTGCAAATTAATTGCTATTATCAAAATACATTATTGCAATTTTCACAACAATCATGAACAAACTTGATGCCCTAAAGTTTTTTATCATTGCCTCTGAAACCCTGAACTTCCGCGAAGCAGCCATAAAGCTGTCGGTTTCACCATCAGTAGTAACCCGAACAGTCGCTGAGTTGGAGAAACAGCTTGGTGAACCTCTTTTCAAACGCAATACTCGGTCGATCTTTCTCACCAGTTTCGGTGAGTTATTTTTACCCCAAGCGAAGCGACTGCTGGAAGATTCTGAAAAGTTATTTCTGATGGCGAAAGATGATAATGAAATGAAAGGTATTGTTCGTATCACATTACTTCGATTTCCAAAACACGAGCAAATCTTGTATGAACTGTTGACTGCACTGCGTCCATATCCTGAGTTATTTATCGACTGGCGTTTAGATATGATGAAACTTGATACTATCGAGCATCGTATCGATATAGGCATACGCGTAGGGCGAGAGCCTAATCCAAACTTTATCATTAAAAATATCGGGCAAGTTGAACATATTTTGGTTGCATCCCCTGAACTCATTGCGCGCCTGGGAGCACCAACTGATTTAGAAGATCTTCGACAGCGTTATCCATTTAGTGGTTTAATTAATCCTGAAACGGGGAAATCATTTGAGTTTATGAGTGACGCAGTGAATACTTTTGTCCCTCGTCATATTGAGTTTTATACTACAGACCCATACGCCGAAATTCAGGCTGCATTGGCCGGAAAAACGGTTGTACAATCCAGCGATTTTATCTGTAGGGAGTACTTAGCAAGCGGCCAACTTGTTCCCCCACTGCCAGAACTGCGACAGGAGAAATGGCAATTTTATTTATATCGACCTTACCAGCTGATTACTCCCAAAAGGGTCACGGTCGTTTTCTCGCTATTAGAAAAAATATTACGCAAATATTTCACATCTAAATAATACTTTCCTTAACGTCTGCTCCTGGCACAACACAGACATTCATACTCACATCTATCACCTTCCCTCCCTATCTCCCTACAGCCACGCTCGCCGACAGCCCCGCCACCAGCTCAACCCCCTCCGGCAACCTGTCGATATGAATGCGCACCGGCACGCGCTGCGCCAGGCGCACCCAGCTAAAGGTGGGCTCGACGTCGGGCAGACCCAGCCCGCCCGTTTCGTCGTTGCTGTCCCCGATCCCATGCCCGATGCTCTCCACATGGCCCGTGATGACCGGCTCGTAACCCATCAGCACCACCTGCGCGGCATCCCCGATGCGAATATGGCGCAGCTTGGTCTCCTCAAAGTACCCCACCACCCAGAAGCTGTGGGCATCAACGATGGCGACCTTCGTCTCCCCCGCCGTCGCGTAGTCCCCGGGGCGAAGCCGCAGGTGCGTGACGTACCCCGAGACCGGCGCACGGACGGTGGCGTGCGCCAGATTCAGCTCTGCCAGATCCAGCGCGGCCAGCGCGCCTTGATAATTGGCCGCCGCGACGTTCGCCGCGCTGCCGGTTTGCTGTAAATCCTCGCTCGAGATGGCGTTTTTAATCAGCGTGCGGCGATGGGCCGCATCCTGGCGCATCAGCATCTCATGGCGTTTCGATTCGACGTCCGCCTGCGCGCTGACCACCGCCAGCTTAAGCCAGCGCGGATCGATGGTGTAAAGCACATCGCCCCGGTTCACCCACTGATTGTCACGCACGGCCACGCTGATGACCGGCCCGGAGACGTCCGGCGCAATCTGCACCACGTCCGCCCGCACGCGGCCGTCGCGGGTCCACGGCGTTTGCGCGTAGTGTTTCCACATCATAAAGGCCAGAAGCGTGGCCGCCGCGACGGCGCTCAACGTCAGCGCATAGCGAGCCAGTAAAGAGAGCAGTGATTTCATGACAATAACCCCAACGCGGTCAGACCCTGCATCAGCAGGAAAAAGGTGACAATCCAGGTTGAAACATCCATCAGCGGGCGAAACGGCAAGCGACGGTAGAGCCTGCTGAGAGAGAAAAGCGCGACGAGGCCCAGCGTGCAGACCAGCGCCGCGAGGGCGACCATCAGTAACCCCGGAATAAAAACCCCGCCGATATTGAGATCGTTAACCATGGTCTGGCCCCCGTAATGCACAGTGCAGATCCACCAGCCTGAAGACAAACTGGCGCGTATGTTCATCTGCTGCAGGCAGATGACGTTCGATAAGGGCAGCGATGCGTTCGCGCAAGGCGTTGCGGTCCGCAGCGTTTATCCGATGAAAAAGCGCGTCAACCTCCCTGCCGGGCGGTGCGTCACTGCGGCGTAAATGCATGACCGCCAGCCCCAGACGCAGCGCGTGCAGCAGCCGATCGAGCGCCTGCTCCGGCGCGCGCGCGCTGCGCTGCAAACGCGGCAGCAACAGGGCGGTTCGGTCTATCATCAGGTTGATCCAGTGCGTTTCATCAACCCGCAGCGTGCCCTTCACGCTGCGGCGAATGTCGCGCTGGCAGAGGTTCAGCAGACGCGCGATGGCGCCGTCCGCCTGCACGGTTTGCAGCAGGCTCATGCTGACGGCGGCAAAGCCGGTGGCGGCAAAGAGCGCGATGGCGGTGTTGGCCGCAACGGCGAAGTCTCCGCTGTAGTGCGCCCCCAGCTCGCACAGAATGGGCAGGGTCAGGGTGATGCCCATCGCCATAAACGTGGTGGGCGGGCGCGCCTGAAGCGACCCGGCCAGCAGATACGCCGGGGCAAGCACCGCCACCAGCACCGGGAAATCGCTTACCTGCGGCAGCAGCGCAAAGCTGTAGAACAGGCTAATGACCATGCCCCAGAATGAGCCAATGATGTATTTCACGATGTGCGGCGCCGGGGTGTCGAAGCTGCCAAACAGCGTGCAGCAGACGCCGAGTATCGAAACCGCCGTACCGCCATCCGGCCACGCCGAGAAGATCCAGACCAGACAGCCGCTCAGGATGATGGCGAAAGCCCCCAGCGCCGTGCGGGCGGCAGTAAGAGGATCGCGATGGAAAACGTAGCCTTTCACCGCGCGGGTTTGCACCTCCCCAAACACGGGTTTTGCACGGTGGACGGCCCCGGAAAGACGTTCGCACTGCTGCAGAAGCGCGATCGCCTCCGAGAGGTAGCGGATAAAACTGACCTGCAGCGCGTCGTCAAACGTCTGCGCCTGCGCGGCATACCGATCGATGAGAAGCGTACAGCGGAGCCGCAGCGACTCTGCCGTACTGCCGGCATCAGCGCCTTCAGCGGCAAGCCAGGCCTGAACGTCGCCCATCAACGCCTGCACGTCGGCGGGCAGGGTTCCGATCGCTGGCAGGCGATCGTGTAGTTCACAGTTGACGATAACCAGCCGCGCCAGCCGATCGTGAATCGCTTTTCTGGCCTGCCGCACCGGGGCTGAAAGGGCAAAATCATACGGAATATGGTGGCTGATGCCCTGCAGGAACTGCAGCGCCAGGGCCAGATGCAGGGGGCCGGAAGCCGCGTCGGGTTTGCCTGCTAAGGTATCCGCCACCCGACCGCGCGCGGCCTGTAGCGTCTGGGATAATTTAGCGTTGAACTGGCCCGATACGCGCGCGGGCAGCACGTAGCGGTGGATCAGCGCCGCGCAGAAAATCCCAATCGCGATCTCCTGCACGCGAACGATGGCGACGTTAAAGATGCCGCCGGGATCGGACACCGCCGGAAAACCAATCAGGCTCGCGGTGTAGCCTGCCAGCACAAATGCGTAAGCCCGGGGCGTGCGTTCCAGCAGGGAGAGCCACAGGCAGAATACGATCCAGCCCGTCAGCACCACGCTGCACAGGACTGGCGTATTTGCGAAGGCGGGCACAATCACAACGGTCGCGCTGGCACCCGCCACGGTACCGGCCAGCCGGTAGAGACTTCTGCTCAACGATGCGCCGACCGACGTCTGCGACACGATGTAAACCGTAATAATGGCCCACGAGGGGCGTTCGAGGCCGATCGACAGCGCAACATAATAAGCCAGCATCGCCGCGGCAAAGCTCTTCGCAGAGTAGATCAGCGCGCCCGCATCGTTTCGCAGCGCGGCGGGGAGACGCACGGGATGAGAGAAGATTTTATTCATGCCGGGATTATTACCGGCTTGCAGACCCGCTTAAATACTCTATTCTGTCAAAAAATACCTAAATGTTGCCAGAATCGTGAAGCCTCAACTCGCTCATACGCTGTATGACCCTGACGCCACCGCCTCCCCTGCCGTGGCTCGTCATCTGGACTTCGTGGACTACGCCGCGGAAGTGCCGGTGCATACCCACCGCAAGGGCCAGCTGATCATTGCCCGATACGGCGCGGTCAGCTGTTACGCGGATAATGATATCTGGATCGTGCCGCCGGACTGCGCCGTCTGGATCCCCGGCGGGATCCCGCACAGCGCCAGGGCGACCTGGAACGCGCATCTTAACTATCTGTTTATTGAGCCCGGCGCGGCGGCGCTGCCGGAGAGATGCTGCACGCTGGCGATCTCGCCGCTGATTAAGGAGCTGGTCGATCGTCTGACGCGCGAAAGCGTGGATTATCCCCCCGACGGCCACGTCGCGAGGCTGACCCGTGTCACGCTGGACGAGCTCGCCAGCATGCCGCAGCAGAAGCTAAGCCTGCCGGTCTCAACCGATCCGAAAATTCGCGCCATGGCGGACGCGCTGGTTAGCCGCCCTGAGGACAGAAGCACCCTGAAGGACTGGGCGAAACGGCTCGCCCTCAGCGAGCGCTCGTTTGCCCGCCTGATGCAGCGCGAGACCGGGCTGAGCTTCGGGCGCTGGCGCCAGCAGCTGCATTTGATTATTGCCCTGCGGGAGCTGGCAAGCGGCGTACCCGTCCAGAACGTGGCGGCAACGCTCGGGTACGAATCCGTGAATGCGTTTATCACCATGTTCCGAAAAGCGATGGGCAGCACGCCCGCCCACTACTTTGCCGAACGGAAAAACAGCGGCCGTTAGCCCGGCCCCTCGCTCCCCGCCGCCAGCAGCGGCACCACCACATCGCTGATGGGCACCGCAATCCCGTGCTTGCGGCCGTAGCGCTGGATCACGCCGTTGCGGATATCCCACTCCATCGGGCGATCGGCCTGGCGGTCGGCCAGGATCGACGTGCCCAGATCTACTGGCGCACGCTGGAAGTTCGCCAGGATCTCCTGCGCCACGTCATCGTCCAGCTTCGCCCCTTCGGCGCGGGCAACGGCAAGCCCCTCACGCAGGTAGGCCAGCGCAAGCTCGCTGATATCTTCGCGCCTGAACATCCCGGCGCGGCGGTTAGAAAGCACCATCAGCCCGGCGACCGCGTTTTGCAGCAGCTTGCGCCAGGCGACGGAGGCGAAATCTGTCGAGAGCTCAACCGCGCAGCGCGTACCGCGAAGCGCCTCCACCACCCGCTGCGCCTGCGGCACGTCCGGCAGGGTCAGGCGCGGTTTGGCGCGCAGCCAGACGGAGGCATCCGGCTCGCGCTGGGCCGGGAACCAGACCACCGACGGCAGCACCGTCGCGCCGTTAACCCACGGCTCAAGCTGGGCTTTTTGCTCCACGCCGTTTTGCAGGGCGCAGACCACGGTGTTTTCATCGCACAGCGCGCGCAGCCACCCGGCGCTGTCGGCGTTCTGGGTAGTTTTCACTGCGATGAAAACCAGAGCCACTGGCTGCCTGATGACGGCCGGATCGGTTAATACCGGACCGGGCACCACGGTTTCCCCCTCGTCGTGGCGCAGGCGTAATTCCGGGTGCGCGGTGCGTCCGCACAGCAGCGGCGTGCGGCCAACGTCATGCAGCACCGCGGCGATGGTGGTCCCAATTGCGCCAGGCCCAATCAGCGCAATCACTGGATTGTCAGACATGGTTAACTCCCCTTTTCGCTAAGCCTGCTAACAGTTATACCACCCTGAAAAGTGAGCGCCACGTCGTTGTCTATACTCAACACACAACAGACAACGGAGTGCGCCATGCCTTTACCCGATTTTAAGTCCTCTGAACCTTTCACCCTCGGCATCGAACTCGAACTGCAGGTGGTTAACCCGCCGGGTTACGATCTGAGCCAGGACTCCTCCGCGCTCATCGCCGCCGTCAAAGACGACATCAAAGGCGGCGAGGTCAAACACGACATCACCGAAAGCATGCTCGAAATCGCCACCGGCGTGTGCCAGAACATCGACCAGGCGGCGGCGCAGTTCTCGGTGATGCAGCAGAGCATCCTGCGCGCGGCAGCGGAGCAGCATATCCAGATCTGCGGCGGCGGGACTCACCCGTTCCAGAAGTGGCAGCGGCAGGAGGTGTGCGACGACGAGCGCTATAACGTCACGCTGGAGCGCTTTGGCTACCTGATTTTGCAGGCGACGGTGTTCGGCCAGCACGTGCACGTCGGCTGCCGGACCGGGGACGACGCGATTTACCTGCTGCACGGCCTGTCGCGATTCGTGCCGCACTTTATCGCCCTGGCGGCGGCCTCGCCGTACATGCAGGGCACGGACACGAAGTTCTCCTCGTCGCGGCTCAACATCTTCTCGGGATTTCCGGATAACGGCCAGATGCCGTGGGTCAACAGCTGGCAGGAGTTCGAGGGGCTGTTCCGCCGCCTGAGTTCGACCAGCATGATCGACAGCATTAAGGATCTGCACTGGGATATTCGCCCCAGCCCGCACTTCGGCACCGTCGAGGTGCGGGTGATGGATACGCCGCTGACGCTCGGCCACGCCATTAACATCGCCGGGCTTATTCAGGCGACGTCGCACTGGCTGCTGACCGCGCGGCCCTATAAGCATCAGGAAAAAGATTTTCTGCTGTACCGCTTTAACCGTTTTCAGGCCTGTCGCTACGGGCTGGAGGGGATCCTGACGGACGTGCATACCGGCGAGCACAAAACCGTGGCGGAAGACATTGCGTGGCTGCTGGAGCAGGTTGCGCCGTCGGCCGAGAAGCTTGGCGCGACGAGCGCAATCAATGAAATTGCCCTGCTGTTAAAGCAGGGCAAGAGCGAGGCGCAGCGCATGCGGGAGTTTATCGCTGACGGCGGCTCGCTGATTTCTCTGGTTCAGAAGCACTGCGAGCTGTGGGCGACGAGTCCGTAAGGCCGTGCCCCCACTCGCGCAGGCGCTGGAACAGCACGAACAGCGCGGGGATAAACACAATCCCCACCACGGTCGCCACCAGCATGCCGCTGAACACCGTGGTGCCGATGATGCGACGGCTCTGGGCACCCGCCCCGGTCGCCAGCATCATCGGCAGGACGCCGATAATGAACGACACGGCGGTCATCATCACCGCGCGGAAGCGGCGCGATGCCCCTTCCCGCGCGGCATCGACAATCGCCATTCCGTCCATGCGCCGCGCGCGGGCAAACTCCACGATCAGGATCGCGTTCTTGGCGGCGAGGGCTATCAATAGCACCAGACCTATCTGCACGTACACGTCGTTGGCGTAGCCCGCCAGCCACAGCCAGACCAGCGCCCCGCCGATGGCGAACAGCACCGAGAGCATCACGCTCGCCGGGAGCGTCCAGCTCTCGTACTGGGCAACGAGGAACAGCCACGCCATCACCACCGCCGCCAGCACAATCCATATCGCCTGATTGCCGGTCTGCTGCTCCTGGTACGACATGCCGCTCCAGGCATAGTCGTACCCGGCTGGCAGGTTTTCCGCCAGGATCTCGCCCATCACCGCCATCGCGGTGCTGCTGCTCACACCGTCCGCCGCCGAGCCGCTCACCGACACGGACGGGAACTGGTTGTACTGCTGCAGGAACGGCGCGCCGACGGTCGGCGTAATGGTGACGAGATTACTCAGGCGCACCCGCTCGCCGCTGTTGCTGCGCACGAACAGCTCGCCGATCTGCTCGGCGCGCTCGCGCCACTGCATCTCGTTCTGCATCACCACGTGGTAGACGCGGTTGTTGACGCTGAAATCCCCGGCGCGTGTGCCGCCAAAGGCGGTTTGCAGGCTGCTGAAGATGCGCGACACCGGCACGTCGAGGCGCGCGGCGCGCTCGCGGTCAACGGTCAGCGTCAGCTGCGGCACGTTGCTGCTCCAGGTGGTGAACACGCGGCTCAGCTGCGGATGCTGGTTGGCTTTCGCCAGCACTTCACGCGTCACGCGCTCCAGCTCTGCCGGGCTCTGCCCCGCCTGCGCCTGTATGCGCAGGTCGAAGCCGGAGGCGTTGCCCAGCCCCGGCAGCGTCGGCGGCGCGAAGGTCATGATGGTCGCTTCCGGCAGGGCCAGCAGCTGGCGCTGCAGGGTACCCATCACCTCATCCAGCGGCGGACGCTCGCTCCAGTCCTTGAGCATGATGGAGATAAACCCGCCGTTGGAGGCGCCGGTGCCGTTGAGAATGTTAAATCCGGAGACCTGAATCACGTCCTCCACCGCCTGATTTTTAGCGATGAGTTCGCGTGCCGTGGTCATCACCGCTTCGGTGCGCTCCAGCGAGGCCGCCTCAGGCAGCTGAACGCTGGCAAAGAAGTAGCCCTGATCCTCCTGCGGCAGGAAGCCTTTTGGCATCGACGTAAAGCTGAACGCCACCACGGCCGCCGCGCCTGCGGTGGCCAGCAGCGCCAGCCACGGGCGAAGGTTGAAGATGGTCACGATGCGGGTGTAGACGCCACGCGTGGCCTCCAGCCCCCGGTTGAACCCACGGAAAATTGCCGCGGGCTGCGCCGGGCGCGGACGCAGCAGCATCGCGCACAGGGCGGGCGTCAGGGTCAGCGCCACCAGGCTTGAGAGCGTCACGGCCGTCGAGAGCGTCACCGCGAACTGGCGGTACAGCTCGCCGACAATCCCCGGCAGCAGCGCTACCGGCACAAACACCGCCAGCAGCACCAGCGTCGTGGCGATGACCGGCCCGGCGATCTGGCGCAGCGCCAGTGCGGTCGCCGCCGTGCGGCTCTGCCCTTCCGCCATCAGCGTTTCGACGCTCTCCACCACTACGATGGCGTCATCCACCACCATGGTCAGCGCCAGAATAATGGCGAACAGGCTGAGGGTGTTGGCGGAGTAGCCGAGCGTGTAGAGCACCGCGAAGGTGCCCACCAGCGATACCGGAATAGCGAGCGCGACAATCAGCGTCGCGCGCCAGCTTTGCAGGAACAGGGACACCACGACCACCACCGCCAGCATCGTCAGCGCCAGCGAGACGCCGATCTCTTTAATGGTGGCAGCCACAAAGGAAGTGGTGTCGAATTTCACCTCGTAGACCAGATCGTCCGGGAAGCGCGTCGAGAGGTGTTCCAGCTCCGCCCGCACCGCGTCGGCCACGCGCAGGGCGTTGGCGGACGGCGTCGGGTAGATGCCGAGATAGGCGGAGTCGTGCCCGTTCAGCCGCGCGCCGGAGCTGTAGCTGCGCGAGCCGAGCTCAATGGTGGCGATGTCCTTCAGGCGCACCAGCTGGCCCATCTCGCCCGCGCGGATGATGATGTCGGCAAAGTCTTCGGCCTGGCTTAAGCGCCCCAGGCCGTTGATGGTCAGCGTCTGCTGCTGGCCGTTAAACACCGGCGGCGTGCCGACCTGGCCTGCCGCCCCCTGCACGTTCTGCTCGCGCAGCGCCTGCGCCACGTCGTCGGTGGTGACGTTCAGGGCGTTCATGCGGTCCGGACGCAGCCAGATGCGCATGCTGTAGTCGCGCGCGCCAAACATCTGCACCTGCCCGACGCCCGGCAGGCGGGACAGCGCCTCGCGCACCTGGGTGCTGGCGTAGTTGCTGACGAACAGCGGCGTATGGGTGTTGTTCGGTGAGTAAAGACTTACCCCCATCATCAGGTTGGTGGCGCGCTTGCGCACCTGCACGCCGTTTTGCTGTGCTTCGGTCGGGAGCTGCGCCACGGCCTGCGAGACGCGGTTCTGCACGTCGATGGCGGCGAGGTCCGGATCGGTGCCCGCCGCGAAGGTGATGTTCAGGCTATACGAGCCTTCGTCCGAGCTGGTGGACTCCATGTAGAGCATGTGATCCACGCCGTTCAGCTGGGTCTCCAGCGGCGTGGCGATAGCCTCCGCCACGTCAGCCGAGCTGGCGCCCGGCCAGCTGGCAGACACATTCACCACCGGCGGCGCGATCTGCGGGTACTGCTCCACCGGGATAATCCTCAGCGCAATGGCCCCCACCAGGGTGATGACCAGCGCAATCACCATCGCGAAGCGCGGGCGTTTGATGAAAAACGTCAGCATGATGGCTCCTTAATTCAGTATCTGGACGGCCGCGCCTGGCTGCATGCGCTGCGCGCCGTCAGTAATCGCTCGCTCACCGGACTTCACGCCGGAGGCAATCTGAAACTGCTGGCCGATCTGTCCGGCGACCTTCAGCGGGCGCATTTCGGCTTTTCCGTCGGCGTTAACCACCCAGGCAAAGAACCCGTCGCCGTTCTGCTGGACCGCCGCCGCGGGTAGGGTCAGAACCGGCAGCTCGCTGGCCGGGCGCAGCGTCACGTTCACGCTGCCGCCGGGCAGCAGCTGATGGCGCGGGTTGGCAAACTCGGCGCGCAGCATCACGCTGGCGGTGCGCGGATCGATGCGGTTGTCCACTGAGGTGAGCTCGCCGCTGACGCGCTGGCCGTTGCTGTCAATGAACGCCTGCCAGGCCTGCTTCATGGCGCTGATATCCGCATGCTGTCCGGCTTTGGTGGCAAACGCGCCCTCTTCCAGCGCAAAGGCGATGCGGATGGGATCGAGCTGTACTACCTCCACCAGCACGCCGCTGGCAGGGTTGACCAGGCTGCCGACGTGAAACCGGCTGTGCCCTACGCGACCATCGATCGGTGAGGTGATGCGGGTGTAGTTCAGGGTGACATTACGGGTTTCGAGCCGGGCTTTAGCCTGCTCCAGCGCGGCGCTCGCCACGTCCCTTTGCATGCGGGCGTTGTCCACGTCGTGACGGCTAATGGCGTTGCTGCTGCCCAGGCTTTCAAAGCGGGACAGCTGCTGCTGCGCCTGGCGCAGCGTGGCTTCGGCGCTTCTCACCTCAGCCTGCGCCAGACGCAGGGCGGCGCGCGGCTCGGCGTCGTCCAGCTCGAACAGCAGGTCACCTTTTTTCACGTACTGCCCGTCGCGGAAGTGGATTTTGGCGATCGCGCCTTCGGTACGCGCGCGTAGCTCAACGGTGTGGATGGCTTCGATGCGGCCCGGGATCTGGCGCTCGGCGGCGTGGGCGGTCTGCTCCACGGTGGCGACACGAACGGGGATGGCGGCGGCGAATGCGGGTTGCAAGGTGCAGGCGAGGAGCGCGAACAGGAGTGGGAGTTTCATGGGAGTACCTCAGCGTTGTTTCTCCCCTCACCCCGGCCCTCTCCCACAGGGAGAGGGAGGCCACAGTCCCCTCTCCCCGTGGGAGAGGGTTAGGGTGAGGGCAAAAGGTTATGCAGCCTTACGGAACCTGCGGGTCAGTCGCTTCTCGATTTCGACGACGAAGAACATCACGCCCGCCACCGCCAGAGTCACAAACCAGTAGCGCAGCGGCAGAGCTTCGGTGCCGAACAGCATCTGCATAAACGGCAGGTAGATAATCGCCGCCTGGAGCAGGAACAGCACGCCCGTCACCAGCCAGATCCCTTTGTTCGCCAGCAGACCGCGGTTCAGAGAGAACCCTTCGGTGTTACGGCAGTTAATCATGTACACCCACTGGGCGCAGACCAGCATCTGCAGCAGCACGGTGCGGATGAACTCCGCGCTGTGGCCGCGCGGGGCCAGCCAGGCTTCCAGCGCAAAGGCGGCGATGGCAATCATGGTGCCGACGAAGGCCACGCGCCAGACGGCGTAGGCATCCATCACGTGCTGCCCGGTCTGACGCTGCGGACGACGCATGATGTTGCGCTCGGCGGCTTCGAAGGCCAGGCCGAAGGAGAGCGTGGCGGAAGTGGCCATGTTCATCCACAGAATCAGCACCGGCGTCAGCGGAATGATGTTCCCCGCCAGCAGCGCAATCACAATCAACAGCCCCTGCGCGAGGTTGGTCGGCATGATGAACAGGATGGTCTTCTTCAGGTTGTCGTAAACGCGACGCCCCTCTTTCACCGCGCTGGCGATGGTAGCGAAGTTATCGTCCGTCAGGACCATGTCCGCCGCCTCTTTGGTCACTTCCGTGCCCTTGATGCCCATCGCGATGCCGACGTCAGCCTGACGCAGCGCCGGGGCATCGTTCACGCCGTCACCGGTCATGCCGACGATTTCACCTTTATCCTGCAGCGCTTTCACCAGGCGCAGCTTATGCTCCGGGCTGGTACGGGCGAAGATGTCATACTTCACCGCGGCTTCCGCCAGCGCGGCGTCGTCCATCTTCTCCAGCTCGTAGCCGGTGACCGCCTGCTCGCTGTTGGCGATCCCCAGCATCTGGCCGATGCTCATCGCCGTCTGCGGGTGATCCCCGGTGATCATCTTCACGCGGATCCCCGCCTGCTGGCAGGCGTTAATCGCATCAATGGCTTCCGGACGCGGCGGATCCATCATCCCGGCGATGCCGAGGAAGATCAGGCCGTGGCTCAGGTCGTCGTGCGTCAGTTCCTGCTCGCCGTTCGCCGGCTTGAACGCCGCGGCGACCATGCGCAGCCCCTGACGCGCGTAACGCTCCATCTCGCTTTCCCAGTACGTGCGGTTGAAGGCTTCCGCACCGTTGCGGGTCTGCTGCTGCGCGCACAGGGCGAAAATGACGTCCGGCGCGCCGGTGATCAGGATCTGCTCCTCACCGCCAATCTGGTAGTGGGTGCTCATGTACTTGTACTGCGAGTCGAACGGGATCTTGTTAACCAGCGTGGTCATGACCGGCTCAAGGCTGGCCTTCGCCGCCAGCACCTTCAGCGCGCCCTCGGTCGGCCCACCGGTGATGCCCCACAGGCCGCGCTCGTCCTGAATCAGCTGGCTGTCGTTACACAGGTCGATGGTGCGCAGGTAGTGCTCCAGCACGGTGCCCGGCTGGATGTGGACCGGCTCGTCGCTGCCTTCCAGGTAGATGTTGCCGACCGGCTCGTAGCTGTTGCCGTCCACGCGGTAGCAGGCGTCAGCGGTGATAATGGCTTTGACCGTCATCTCGTTCATAGTCAGAGTGCCGGTTTTATCCGAGCAGACCACGGTCATCGCGCCCAGGGTTTCAACCGTCGGCAGCTTGCGGATAATCGCCCGCTTGCGCGCCATCGCCTGCACGCCCAGCGAGAGGATGATGGAGATAATCGCCGGCAGACCTTCCGGCACGGAGGCCACCGCCAGGCTAATCAGAGAGAGCAGCAGCTCGCCCATCGGGATCTCGCGGAACACCAGGCTGAAGACAAACAGCGCGGCCATCATCGCCAGAATAATCGCGAAGATCGCTTTACCCAGTTTGTCCATCTGCACCAGCAGCGGCGTGCGGTGCTTTTCGATGCCCGCCATCATCTGGTTGATGTGGCCGAGCTCCGTGTCCTTACCGGTTGCGGTGACCACGCCGACGCCACCGCCCGCGCTTACGGTCGTCCCGGAGAAGACCATATTGGTGCGGTCGCCCAGCGGCAGTTCGCCGCTCAGCGGATTAATATGTTTATCCACCACGGTAGATTCACCGGTCAGAATCGCCTCTTCCACGCGTAAATTATGCGCCTCGATTAAACGCATATCCGCCGGAATACGATCCCCCGCGCGTAATACAATAATATCGCCCGGGACTATTTCAGTTGTGGGTAGAGTTTCGTGATTGCCGTTACGAATAACGCGCGCCTCGCTGGAGAGCATATTGCGAATGCTCTTCAGGGATTTTTCCGCGTTGCTTTCCTGAATATGGCCAATTAAAGCATTGATTACCGCCACGCCCAGAATTACCAGCGTATCAACCCAGTGGCCCATTACTGCTGTTAATACGGCGGCGGCCAGCAGGACATAAATCAGCACATCATTAAAATGGACCAGGAAACGCAGCCAGGCGGGTTTGCCTTTTTTCTCCGGCAGCGCGTTCGGACCTGATTTTTGCAGACGCGCCTGCGCCTCTGCACGATCCAGGCCGCTGGCCTGGCTCTGCGTGTGGGTAAGCACCTGCTCTACGGTCTGCTGGTATGCCAGCCCGCCGGAAGGCGGCATGTTTGGGGACAATTTTTTTTCGGTCATCGTATTTTTCCTTCAATATCCGGTGAACAGAAGCCTGAATTCCTTTCTGGCTTAAATAAATTCATTTTAAAGTCTTGCGGGTAAAATTGATCTACCGCAATATAATGACTTCTCGGTTATTCAAAACTGATTAAAACTATTTCGATGGCCTGATTTTTACAAAATATTTCTAAACCAACATTAAACGAGGGGGAACCATGTGGGGTATTTATCGCGGACGCCGACTGGTGTTATACGTTATCGCGGCCATTGTTATTGCCACGTTAATTGGTTATAGCACCTATACATTTGTAAAATTATTTTCCTGATAAAGATGTTTATTTACATAACGCGATATTAATATAAATGCCGGGTCGTATTTTGTTATTTATTCGCTAAATAATATCTTCGTTTTATTCAATAACGCCTGAGTCGCTGATATTGCTTTACGTTACAGGATGCCGGACAATGACATTTTTAACTGACGATTAACATTACGATGAAACACCCGTTAGAATCGCTGCTTACGGCAGGCGGCATTTTATTGCTGGCCCTGCTCTCCTGCCTGCTGTTGCCCGCGCCGTCGCTGGGTCTGGTGCTGGCGCAGAAGCTGGTTCAGACCTTTCACATGGTCGATCTGAACCAGCTTTACACCATTCTGTTCTGCGTGTGGTTTTTACTGCTGGGTGCCATCGAATTCTTCGTCCTGCGTTTCGTCTGGCGCCGCTGGTTTTCACTGGCCTCGTAAGCCAATAAAAAAGCCGGGTGGCGACTTCGCCTTACCCGGCCTACACGCGACATGTTAATGTGTCTGGCTATGGTTCTCTTTACGGTACGCCCCAGGCGGCTGGTTGAACGTCCGGGTGAAGATACGGGTAAACGTCTGCTGCGAGTCAAACCCATAGCGCAGGCAGATGTCGTAGACCCGAGCGTCGGATTCACGCAGATCGCGCGCCGCCAGCAGCAGCTTGCGCTCACGGATATAACGCCCCAGGCTCTCCCCTTTGTACTGCATAAACAACCGCTGCAGGTGCCACTTCGAGTAGCCCGCGTGGCGGGCAATCTCTTCTATACGTAATGGCTGGTGCAGATTGTCGTCGATCCATTCGACGATAGTATCGATGACTTGAGCGGAAATGGTCATGCTGCTGTCCCCCTCTGCTTCTCGCTTAAACATTATTCCCACCACGCGCGAAAGGTTTGCGTGGCGTCACTCACCCGGACGGCTCGCCCAGCGCCGGTGTCAGTAGCCGATAGTTTTTATCCTTGCTGGCTTTAGCCAGCTGGATCAGCGGATCGTTCCACGTATGTTTCGCCAGCACGAAGCGTCCGTTATGCCCGGGCACCACGGCTTTCGCGTTCAGATCCACCGAGGCCTGCGCCGTTTCCTCCGGCAGCATGTGGATGTACTTCCAGTCCTGGTCGTACTGGCCGTTTTCCATGATGGCGACATCCACGCCATCAAACTGCTCGCCGATGGCCTTAAAGTGCGGGCCGTAGCCGGAGTCCCCGCTGTAATAAACCTTCTGCTCTGGCGTGACGAACATAAAGCTGCCCCACAGGGTTCGATCGCGCTTGATGCCGCGCCCCGAGAAGTGGCGCGCCGGCAGAACATGCACCGTCAGTTCATCGCTGATGCGTACCGACTGGTTCCAGTCGCGCTCGTCAATAATCTCAGGCTTCATCCCCCAGTAGCGCAGATGGGATCCCACTCCCAGCGGCGTCACCACGCGCTTCACCTTCGGCAGTAGCGCCCGGATGGTGGCGTAATCCAGATGATCGTAGTGATCGTGCGAGATTATCAGCAGGTCGATTTCAGGCATGCTTTCAGCGCGCCACGGATACTCTCCGGCAAAGGCTTTATTCAGAAACGAGAACGGCGCGGCATAGTTGCTGAGCACCGGGTCAATCAGGATGCGTTTGCCCGCGAGCTGCAGGTACCACGAGGAGTGACCGAGCCACACCAGGGTGTCCTGCTCCAGCGGCAGGCTCGCAAGATCGGTTTTCACCAGCGGCAGCGGCTGGGCCGGGCGCGCGTTTTCGGTTTTTTTGGTCAGAAAATCCCACGTCGCGACCAGCATGTTTTTGTCGCCGTTATAACCCGGCGTCGGCAGCGTATTGTGGAATTTCCCCTCGCGATACTGGGGGGAGGCCTCCACTTCGGTGAGCTGCTCACCCTGCGGTGGCTGACCAAATCCGGCGTTCAGTACAAACGGTAAACTCGCGGCTGAAGCAATAATCATGATTAACACCACGCAGATGAAGAGAGGTTTTTTCATATCCAGACCCGAAAACGCGCCCCATCCGATAGTTTGCGCGGGGTAAACTTGATTATGAGTGAGTAAGCACTCATTATAGATATGATGATAAAGTCGTCAAGACGTTTTCGATCTTTGACATTCCGCGTTGCAGCGTGTCAAAGCACGTGTTTCAATCAGGGTTTTTATAATTGACAGGGGGAAAAATTTAGTGGCACGTCCGAAGAGTGAAGATAAAAAACAGGCCTTACTGGAAGCCGCAACGGTGGCGTTTGCACAGTCAGGTATTGCCGCCTCAACGTCGTTAATCGCCCGTAACGCGGGCGTCGCCGAAGGGACCCTGTTTCGCTACTTTCCCACTAAAGACGATCTGCTGAATGCCCTCTATCTGCACCTGAAGCAGGATCTCTGCCAGGCCATGCTGGCAAACCTCGATCGCACCATCACGCTGCCTAAAGAACATACCCGCAATATCTGGAACAGCTACGTGGACTGGGGTATTCGTAACCCCGTTTCTCATGCGGCTATCCGCCAGATCGGCGTCAGTGAAAAGCTGAGCGCCGAAACGGAACAGGCGGTGAAAGAGATGTTCCCGGAACTCCACGAGCTGTGCCGCCGCTCGGTGCGTCAGGTGTTTATGTCAGATGAATTTAAAACGTTTGGCGATGCGCTTTTCCTATCGCTGGCCGAATCCACGATGGAATTTGCCACTCGCGACCCTTCCCGCGCCGTTGATTTTAAAGCGCTCGGGTTTGAAGTGATGTGGCGCGGGCTGGCCCAGGAAGAGAGCGATGGACAGTAAATCCTTGCAGGAACACGCAATGCGCGTGGCCCTTGAGTTGCCCTTCACCGAACACTGCTGGCCGTTTGGGCCGGAGTTTGACGTGTTTAAAGTGGGCGGAAAGATTTTCATGATCGTCGCGGTCGCGCACGGGCGACCGCACGTCAGCCTGAAGTCAGACCCGGAGAAATCGCTGTTAAATCAGCAGATCTATCGCGGGATAGAGCCGGGCTACCATCTGAGTAAAAAGCACTGGATTTCCCTTTACGGCACCGACGACGTGACGCCGGAGCTGGTGACCGACCTCATTAATGACTCGTGGAATCTGGTGGTAGACAAGCTGCCGAAAAAAGACCAGAAGTGGATCCGGCCGGTCTGATTGTTCGTCTGAGACGAACAGATTAAGCGCTCGAATTGCACTTATCTTTTTCCGCGTCCCGCTGTAATCTGCATTCTTTTCGCGCCCGCGAGCGGGCGAATTTCATCACCAGGAGTTGTTATGGATATCATTTCTGTCGCCCTGAAACGCCACTCGACCAAGGCGTTCGACGCAAGCAAAAAACTGACCGCGGAAGAAGCGGAAAAAATCAAAACCCTGCTGCAGTACAGCCCGTCCAGCACCAACTCCCAGCCGTGGCACTTCATTGTAGCCAGCACCGAGGAAGGAAAAGCGCGCGTGGCAAAATCCGCCGCGGGCACCTATGTGTTCAACGAACGCAAAATGCTGGATGCTTCCCACGTGGTGGTGTTCTGCGCAAAAACCGCGATGGATGACGCCTGGCTGGAGCGCGTCGTGGATCAGGAAGAGGCCGATGGCCGTTTCAACACGCCGGAAGCCAAAGCCGCAAACCATAAGGGCCGCACCTATTTCGCCGACATGCACCGCGTGGATCTGAAAGATGACGACGAGTGGATGGCGAAGCAGGTTTACCTGAACGTCGGTAACTTCCTGCTGGGCGTAGGCGCGATGGGCCTGGACGCGGTACCGATTGAAGGTTTCGACGCCGCCATTCTCGACGAAGAATTTGGCCTGAAAGAGAAAGGCTTTACCAGTCTGGTCGTGGTACCGGTTGGGCACCACAGCATGGAAGATTTCAACGCCACGCTGCCGAAGTCTCGCCTGCCCCTGAGCACGATTGTGACTGAGTGCTGATCATACCGGCACGCTGGGTTCCGGCGTGCCTGTTTTCAATAAACTGTAATCTGCGGATGTTTAACCCCCACACCGGCGCATAGCGCGTTAAGGAAGCCTTAACCTCTGAAGCGCTTAACAGTTCAGCTCCGAATTCATTCCAGTCGATAATTCTTCTCTCTCAGCCAACATCACCTGCTGTCGTTTCAATGCCACACGAAGTTCAGCTGAGGGCATATCTTGCGTATTCCTGATAAACATCCGCAGCAGAAAAATTGTTCTTCCCGCTGATAGACGTACCACTGGATGATTTGATTGGCGATCATGAAACCAGATCTTAAATTGGACCCGAGTTAATTAGACACTCAAATCGGAGGAAATTTACAATAATACTTTATGCCTTTCTACTAAGTAGACGAAGAGTATTTTTTTTCAATGCTTTTCTTCATTTCATTAAATAACAATGAGACACTAACAAAAAATAGTGCCAAAAAAAGGATACTTAGGAAGCGCTAACCACATATGGACTATTATACCGATGAATACACTTCCTCATGAATCGAGACCCAAAGTCGTGCTCTATGAGCCACGACTTTTATTACATAACGCTGTAACCCATATTTTCGATGAATATGGATGGGATGTCTTTGACATCAGAGCCGAGATGTTTATTGAAGATTTTTGTAGCATTGCAGATCAATCTGCGCTGGTTGCTCTCGGCATTGATGGTACAGGGAAGGATATTATTCCTTTTTTACGAGCAATACATCACTTCTCATCCATGGATTATCAAATTGTAGTATGGATGTCCAAACAGGATGATGCTTTTAAAAAATTGTTAATTTCTCTTGGGGTCAGTTATATTTTTACAGAGACTACGCTATATGAAGAATTAACTGACTTTGCTGCTAAATATTCTTTCCCGACACGCTGTCCTGAACAGCCCAAAACCTCCACAGGACGAAGTTAACAAATAACGAGCTTGCCACACTTCTGGATATATCGAAAGGTATGAACATTGCCAGCATAGCCAATCTAAGACGCTGCAGTCAAAAAACCATTTACTCCTTAAAAAGGAACGCCTGCACTCGGATTGGATTGGATGCTCCTGAATGGTTAGGAATATTAGCCACAATATCACAAATCAAATCCATTACTTTCTGAGGCGAAAATGTTTATTTATAAAATACAAAATACTCTATCAAACCATATTTATCTTTACGGCTTCACTATCGCCTTAAATAATTTATTAAAAAACAACCCTGGATGGAGCTATTCATTAATTAATAAAGCAGAGCCAGCATCTGAAAAAGCGCATTTAACACTTATTGACTTCACAAATTACGAGAGCATTAGAGAAATAACGCCGGAAGAAAATAAACTTATTCAAAAAAAACAGGGATATAAAACCCTTGTTCTACTGAAAGGTGAACAATCGGCACTAGCCTATACGTTACAAAACTACTACACCTGTTCTATGCTCTGCGTAGACGAATTACAGTTTCACATTCGCGAACTGGTAGAAAGCAGTCTTAAAAAACGTCGTTTTACAAGTACAATGACCGTTAAGATGGTCGATAAATATGCGCAGCTGTATAAAAACATAGAGTTTACAGCAGCAGAAATGCGGATACTTTCAGGACTACATTCTGGTAAAAGAGGAACGGAAATTTCTTATGAACTTTTCCGAAGTCAAAAAACCATCAGTTCGCACAAGCGAAGGATCATGAAAAAACTTGGGGTAAACGACGATCTGTCATTAAAGTTAATTATGAAGGAAATTGATTACGTAAATCATAACACCCAGATATGAATCATTCATCAAAAAAACATCCCCCTGAGAATAACACCGTATACATTTCCTGCAACTCAAAGTTAATTGTCATTATGCGAGACATTTATTGCGGGAAATGGTTATTAAAGAAGACAGATAGCTAATCTTAAATTGGACTCAAGTTCATTAGGCGACCTACTCAGGTAAAAATAGAATAAAGCTTTACCCCTTTAATGATTATGCATCTTCATTCATCCGTATTATTACAGCAGACCGGTATCAAACGCGTTGCGCACCTGCCGCTTATCATTGTTTTCAGCCTTTACTGGCTGATAATAATGCATATCCCCTGGCCAAACAGCGGCGATTACGGCATGAACCTGCCGACAAATCTGTTGAGCTGGGCCATTATCTCGCTATCAGGACTCATCGTATGGCTGTTTCTGGCTACAAAAACGGTGCGTGTTACCCCCACCTTTTTAATGCTGTTTTCAAGCGCGCTGCTGTTTACCCTCCCGGCTCTTTGGTCGCCTCGCGAAGCCTTGCCCATCGCCCTGCCGAGGCTTGCCGGCATCTGGGGCGGTGTTTTCGTTTACCTTACCCTCCTGCAGCACCCCATCAGAGAAAAAGAAACCGTTGCTCTGTTTTATCTGCTGGCTACCGCAGCGGTTATTGAGTGTGTACTCTCTCTGGCTGGTTTTTACTGCCCACAATATTTACCCTTCCCGCTGAATTCACTGGCGGAAAAGTATGCCGGCTACGCACCCGGCATCTTCCAACAGGTAAACGTGACCGCCTCGTTTCTTGTGACGGGGTTTGCCGCCCTGCTCTATCTTTTCGCCGATGCAAGACGCAGGCTTTATCGGCCTCGAGCCGAGCGCATACGGTTTGTGGCGATAAGCATAGCCATCATGATGCTGACAGCAACAATGGTGATGTTCCATTCCCGCATCGGCTGGCTCGGCGGGCTCACCGCAGTGGGTTGCTCGTCTGTGCTGTTCGCTCAGCCCCGTTTTCTACATCGAACCACCCGCTGGCGACGGGTGTTGATTCTGATCCTGCCCGCGTTCGGCGGTCTGCTCGGTGTACTGATGCTTCAGCAGCCCGTAGTCAATTCACTTATCCATGAAGGCTCCAACCAGCAGCGCTGGCTGACCCTGGAGTACACGCTGCGTATGATCTGGGTTCACCCATGGCAGGGCTGGGGGCTGGGAACGTTCGAATCGGCTTTTCAGCATTTCATGGCAGCGTTACCTGGCGACAACCCGAGTCGGGAGATGATGCAGCATCCGCACAACGAAACACTGTTTATTTGGGCGGAGGGCGGCGCGCTTGCGCTTGTGGGCGGGCTATGTCTGCTGTGGGGTTGGATAATTCTTTGCGTTCGACGTAAAAGCCTGTGGCAATGGGCGGCACTGCTCGCCACTCTACCGATTCTGCTGCACACCCAGGTAGAGTTTCCACTCTACTACTCCGTGGCACACTATTTTGCCATTCTGATTTTGATGGCCTCAGCAGACGGGCAGATCCGCACACTGCAGGTATGCACTTCGCGGTTACGTTGGCAGCTGACATTCATAGCACTGTATGGCGTCGTGCTGTCTGCTCAGCTTTTTTACACCAGTATTGTGCTGGGCAATTTTGAAACGGGACGACTTGCTTCACCTGAGCGCATTATCAATTTGCACGTGCCGGAATTAATGCAGATGCGCTATCAGCGCGATCTTAGCCAGCTTCATTTATTGCATTTCAACCAGGCGGGCGATATTGATGAGCTGGAAAGATATGCCACAGAAAATGGCGAGTGGATTAGATGGCATATGGAAGGAGATGCCTGGAACGATGAGGTTAATATCTTATTCTTTTTAGATCGTAAGGTTGAGGCAGAGAAATTAAAACAACGGGCGCATCGGTTAATGCCGTGGGACGACCGTTTTAAACCATAGAGGATCACAATCTCTTTCAGCCGCGTTTATTAACGCGGCTTTTTTATATGTTCAGGTTGGTCCAAAATTCAGGTTTGAGTATTTTTTAACAGACTAGCCTTTCCCTCTTGCTATAATTACATGTCGTTAAATCCAGTAACGAGCTCGATACGGCGTTGCACCAATACCACCGCACCGCTATCAAACCACCGGGCATAAACCCCGCCGACTTACGGTGAGTTCTGCGACGAGTTATCCAGGCTGTATGCCATTTGCTTCATGACGTATCAAAGGCAAGTGGCTGCTGGAGGCAGGTTTCGACTGCCGCACGCAGGTGGAGATTGTCGTTGAGGAGGGAAGAATGGTGGTGACGGCGCTGCCAAAGGTAGAGAAGTCCGAAATAAAAGAGGTGGTATCGGCAATGGCTCTTCGTAAGTCGCGAAAATTGAACAACTAATGGTGTCAATCGAGAAAAAATGTGGGTAAAGAATACGAGGCCGGGCATTCTGCCCGGTTATTCCCTGTCTTTTACTGATAAACAATAGATACAGTTGTTACAGCACTAAATGGGCCTGCTATCAGCGCTTCGTTTGTCCTGTAAACTCTGGCCTGCAAAGAGACTGAAGACGATCCACTGCTGAGTTGACCTAAAGGAAGCTTGCCATTAATAGCAACGCCTTTTCCATCATGTAAAATTTGCACCCCTACTCCTTTTGCTTTGCTTGAGCCATCAAGCTTCAGTACACCATCATCAGAAGCCTCGGGATCGCTGGTCCCCGAAATAGCCAGGCTAACGTTAGCGGGTTTCACACAATTAAGCCCTAAAGAAAAAGTTTTTGCGTTTGCTGTGGTTCCTGGAGCAGATAATGAATTAGCATCGACATTACCTAACTCAACCGATCTCGGTGTTGATTGGTCAAACTTGCAGGAGGCATCAACTTCAATGTTAGCACGTATATTGAGATCAGCCATTGTTAATTGATTACTACCCTGTGCATAAAAGAAGTTTGGTACTGAATAGCTCAGTGTACCAGTCCCTACATAGGAAGACGTTTTGATTAACTCGAAATAAACACACAGATAACCAGTACCAAAAGTTGCGCCTGGCACTCCGGAAAAGTTAATCAAGACATTAAAAGGCGCTGGGGTTATTGACGTTGGAAAAGAATGGTAGGATTGCGAAGAATACATTGATACCCTAACACCAACGCCTTCAATATTTGTATCATATACCTTACTTCCAAAGGAAGACGTTCCGTTCATGACGGTTATAAAATTGAAGTTATAATTAGGATCTGTTCCGCAAAGTATTGCCTGATGTGATGCTATGGAATCATACCAATAGGCTTGACTATAGATTGTTCCCCCAACAGGGATAGTGGTGCTAAGCACATTAAGAGTAGGACTTATATTTATTACGCTTGAAGCCCCCTGGTTGAACACACACTTCTCCGTTCCACCGACAGCATAAGCAAAGGGTAACTTCATTAATATCGCCAAAAAAAACATCAGCTTTAAAAAAAATTGATATATATTTCATATTTATTTCGCATTACAAACGAGATGGAAACCTTATTATTTTTTAAAAAAAATAAAAAGCGATAAAAAATCTTAATTAGGACAATCGAAAACAAACAAGACCTAAATTAATATAATCAACTAGTTATAATTCCCAATAAACGTCGCCGTCGCATCAGCTCTCCCGGCGGTTACCCCCTCCGTCACGGCCTCATAGCGGGCACTGAACCGTAACTAAACCGATGTTTGATCGGCTGTCAGGACAACCCCCTGCTGGTACCACCAGGGGCTATTCTCTTTCCATCATTGTCATAAATTCCCAGCGCCAGACCTTTCGCAGCGTCAGTCCCGTTTTCAAGCGCAAATAGATCTCCATTTTCGCTATCAGGTGTCCCCGAAAATGTCACCGTCGCCTCATTTGCCGCAGGGCCACAGTTTTGCAGGTTTATCGAAGTAGAGAAGCAAGAAATAAAAGAGGTGGTATCGGCGATGGCGCTTCGTAAGTTACGAAAATTGAAAAAATTAATGGCGTTAATCGATAAAAAGCGGGTAAAGAATACGCGGCCGGGCATCCTGCCCGTTTATTCCCAATCTTTTACTGATAAACAATAGAGACAGTTGTTACAGCACTAAATGGGCCTGCTACCAGCGCTTCGTTTGTCCTGTAAACCCTGGCCTGCAAAGAGACTGAAGACGCTCCACTGTTGAGTTGGCCTAAGGGAAGATTGCCATTGATAGCAACGCCTTTTCCATCATGTAAAATTTGCACCCCTACTCCTTTTGCTTTGCTTGAGCCATCAAGTTTCAGTACACCATCATCAGAAGCCGCAGGATCGCTGGTCCCCGAAATAGCCAGGCTAACGTTAGCGGGTTTATCGCAATTAAGCCCTAAAGAAAAAGCTTTTGCGTTTGCTGTGGAGCCAGGAGCAGATAAAGAATTCGCATCGACATTACCTAGTTCAATCAATTTTGGCGTTAATTGGTCAAACTTGCAAGAAGCCTCCGGTTCAATGCTAGCAGTTATATTTAGATCGGACATGAGCAATTCATTACCTGCTTTCGCATAGAAATATTTACCTACTGAATAATTCAATGTGCCTGAGCCAATATAATTTGTTGTTTTTATCAACTCGACCATTACATGAAGATAACCCGTACCAAAAGTTGCACCAAAAGGTTCATTTATAAAAGTAATGCCCACATTAAATGGGGAAGCCGTGGGAGATGTTGGGAAAGAGTGATAGTTTTGCGATGAATACATTGAAACACGAACACCAACACCCTGAATATTCGTATCGTAAACGTGACTACCATACGAAGAATTACCCACCATAGCTGAAATAAAGCTAAAGGAGTAAGAACCATCAGAACCGCAATATATTGCCTGATGAGAAGAAACATTATCATACAGATAGTCTTGTTTGAATAGCACCGACCCAACCACAGCATCAGCCTTGATCAAACCAGGATTTATTTTAATATTCATTACACTTTGTACACCTTGTTGAAACAAACATGTTTCAGAACCACCAACAGCGTAAACCAAGGAGAGCTTCGTTATTAAGAATAAAAAAAGAGTTAACTTTGAAAAACTTAAGATACATTTCATAACAGTTCACATTATAAATAACAGGGAAGACTCTAATATTTTTGTATAAAACAAAAAGTGAACAAAAAAAA